>JBKBQT010000019.1:0-67454 GCA_046292445.1 Gemmobacter sp. | reverse complement strand
GGCCGATGCCGCGCCCCGCGCGCTGACGCAGCGGACGGTGGCGGCCTCGCTGGGCGCGGCGCTGGCCTATTTCGCCTTTCAGGTGGTGGCGCAGGCCGTCTGGGGCCCCGCGCTGCCGCCGGTGCCGGTGGCCGGGCGGCTGGAATGGGCGCTGATCGTGCTGGCGGTGGCCTCCTTCGGCCTTGTGGCCTTTGCGCAGGCGCTGTTCCCGCTCTGGGCGCATCACCCGGCCACGGCCGGGCTGCGGGTGCATCTGGCCAACGGGCTTTACCTCAACGCGCTTCTGGACCGGGCCATCGGCGGGTTCCGGGCCACCCCGAAATCCTGAGGCAGGAGAAAGACGATGTTCGACATGACGCAGCAATCCGACCCGATGCAGGCCGAGGCGATCCTCGCCGCCGCAACCGCCGCCGCCCGGGCCATTCCGCCCGCTTTCCCGCTGGATGCCACGGTGGCGGTGAACCCCTTCCTCGGCCAGACCGGCGCGGATCTGGCCAGTGCCGCGGCCCGGCTGGGCCGGGTGGCGGGGGTGGGCCTGACCGCGCCGCGTGCGGAACTGGTCGCGCAAGTGACCGATGGCCGGATCACCGATGACGACCTCGCGGCGGCGCTGCTCGCCGCAACCTCGCCCCTCAAGCCGCGCGATCTGGCCGCGCTCAGGGCGCAGATGCACCGGCCCGCCGCCGCCCCGCAGGCGCTGCCCACCGTCGCCGCCCTCGCGGCCCGGGCCACCGGCACCGACTGGCCGGTGATCGTGACGCGCAGCATGGGCCTCTGGGCGGCGGGGTATTTCGACCGGGGTCAGGCGCTCTGGACGCCTCGGCCGGGGCAAGGCGCCTATGCCGCCTGGCGGGAATGGGCGACGCATGACCTCACGCCCGAGATCGCCGGGCTGACCGGGTTTTCCGCCCATGTGATGCAGGTGCCCGATACCGCCGACCGCGCCATCCTGCGCGCGGCCGAGGCGCTGGGGCTGACCGGGGCGGCGGCGGATACCGCCTTTCACCGGCTGCTGGTCGACCTGGGCGGCTGGGCGCAGCACGCGCGCTGGCTGCTGTGGCAGGCGGAACTGGCGGGCGGGACCGACAGCACCCTGACCGACCTGCTGGCGATCCGGCTGGTCTGGGATGCGGCGCTGCTGGCGCATGTGCCGGCCGTGGCCGAGGACTGGCAGGCGGTTGTCGCGGCCCACGCCGCACCGGTGGAACCCACCCCGGATCAGGTGCTCGACGCGATCCTGCAAGACGCGGCCGAGCGCGCGCATCAGCGGCGGCTGGCGGCCCTGCTGACCGGGCCGGTCGCGGCCGGCGGCCGGGCGGCGGTGCAGGCGGCCTTTTGCATCGACGTGCGGTCCGAGGTCATCCGCCGCGCCTTCGAGGCGCAGGATGAGGGCGTCGAGACGCTGGGCTTTGCCGGCTTCTTCGGCCTGCCCGTCGCCCACAGGCCCGCCGGAACCGACGAGGCGCAGGCGCATCTGCCCGTGCTGCTGACGCCTGCGCTGACCTCCTCGGGCCATGCCGATCCGGAGACCGAGGCAGGCCTGCGCATCGCCGCCCGGGCGCGGCGGGCCTGGGGCCGGTTCCGGCAGGCGGCCGTGTCGTCCTTTGCCTTTGTCGAGGCGGCGGGGCCGGCCTATGGCGCGAAACTGGTCAAGGACGCGCTGGGTCTGGGCACCTCGGGGGTGGCCCCCGAACCCCTGCCGCAGATCGAGGGCGGCCTGACGCCCGCGCAAAAGGCGCAGACGGCGGCGGCGGTGCTGCGCGCGATGAGCCTGACAACCGGTCATGCCCGGGTGGTGCTGCTGGTCGGCCACGGCGCGCAGATGTGCAACAACCCGCACCACAGCGCCTATCACTGCGGCGCCTGCGCGGGGCAGACGGGCGAGGTGTCATCGCGCCTTCTGGCCGCACTCCTGAACGACGCCGAGACGCGGGCGGGCCTGCCCGCGCTGGGGCTGACCCTGCCCGAGGACACGCTGTTCGTGGCCGGCCTGCACGACACGGTGACGGACCGGGTGACGCTTTACCGCGACACCCCCGCCCCGGATCACGCCGCCGACCTCGCGCGGATCGAGGGCTGGCTCGCCGCCGCCGGGCATCAGGCGCGGGCGGAACGCGCGCTGCGCCTGACGGGGGCAACCGCCGACAGCCTCGCCCGCCGCGCCGCCGACTGGGCCGAGGTGCGGCCCGAATGGGGGCTGGCGGGCTGCGCCGCCTTCATCGCCGCCCCGCGCCGGGTGACGGCGGGACGCGATCTGGCGGGCCGGGCCTTCCTGCACAGCTACGACTGGCAGGCGGACGACGGGTTCGCCACGCTCGAGCTGATCCTGACCGCGCCGGTGGTGGTGGCCAGCTGGATCAGCCTGCAATACTATGGCTCGACCGTCGCGCCCGCGGCTTTCGGCGGCGGCAACAAGCTGATCCACAATGTCGTGGGCGGCATCGGCGTGGTGCAGGGCAATGGCGGCGCCTTGCGCGCAGGCCTGCCCTGGCAGACCCTGCACGACGGCACGCAGGGCGTGCACGACCCCCTGCGCCTGACGGTGATGGTCGAGGCGCCGCGCGAGGCGATCACCGACATCCTTGCGCGGCATGACGGCGTGCGGGCGCTCTTCGACAACGGCTGGCTGCATCTGCTGGCCCTCGAGGACGGCCGCATCGCCGCCCGCTACCGGCCGGGCCTGACCTGGGAAAGCTGCGCCCGCCCCGTCGCCCGCGCGGCATGACCCTGCCGGACCGAATTGCCCTCGGCACGATGCAGGGGCCAAGGCGGCGGCCATCGCGCCGCCTTTCGGCCGTCTCGGTATTGCGCCGACAGCGCCCGAGGGCCTCGATACCGACCGGTTCGGCACCTTCACCGGCGAGGTGCCGCGCGCCGGCACCATGGTTGAGGCCGCCCGCGCCAAGGCGCTGGCGGCGATCGCCGCAACCGGCCTTCCGGTGGGCCTGGCCAGCGATGGCGCCTGCGGGGCCCGTCCCGTGATGCCCTTCCTGCCGCAGGGCCGCGAACTGCTGCCGTGGCGCGATGGCAGTTAAAACCGCCGAAATCGCCTCGAGACAAAGATGCGTTGTGCAAAATTGCCGGGTCGGCGCGTCATGGCGCGGGACTTCGACCGTCAGGTGGCCGGGCTGCAGGTCTGCCGCCGTCCTGATTGGGTTCGCCGGGCTCGGCATACCCGTCACTCGCGCCGCAGGATGAGTCTGTCCCGGGACAGGGGAGGTTCGTCCGTCGCCAGAGTTGTGCAACAGAACCACTCTATGTCGCAACCGGGCAACTTCCGGGGGGGCAGGTCAGCGCCTTGTGTCCCGCCGCTCGCGCGAATGTGTGGCAGCGTGACCTCGATACGCCTTCGTCCCACGGGTCCGCCGGCGGCGGCCGGCCAGTTCAGGCAGAGTTGCCGAGGATCCGCTGGGCGATCTCGGCGGCATCGCGCAGATGGGCATCGACGGCGCTGCGTGCGGCCTCGGGGTCGCCGGCGCAGATCGCCGCGCAGATCCGGGCCATGTGCATGCGCCCGGAGACACTGCGGTTCACGGTGGACAGCGTCAGCACCCGCAGCCGCGAGATCCGGCTGTTCAGCCGCTGGACGATTTCCCAGGCGATGTCATGGCCGGCGGCGGTGAAGATCACCTCGTAGAAACGCCACGTGGCCTCGAGCAGCTCGTCCGCATCGGCCTGATCGAAGGCCGCCCCGATCCGGGCGAAGGCGGCGTTCAGGCGGTCGCCGAGGTCGGCATCGGCGCGCCGCGCGCAGGCCGCCGCCGCCTCGGCTTCCAGCAGGCGGCGGATGTCGTAGATCTGGCGCGCGCGCGGCCAGTCCAGCCGGGCAACCACGGGCCCCGCGCGAGGCTGGATCTCGACCAGCCCCTCGGCCTCGAGATAGCGGATCGCCTCGCGCACCACCGACCGCGACACCCCGAGCTGCGCGCACAGGATGCGCTCGACCAGGCGCTCGCCGCCGCCGAAATGCCCGGCGATGATCGCCCGGCGCAGCCGGTCAACCGCCAGCTGGCGCAGGGTGGTGGTCTGAACATCCAGCCTGAGGATCGGCGCGGCCGCTTGGGTCATGGCGGCAGGATAGGTCCGGCAAGGGACGGCGACAAGCGTTGACAGGTGGTCTTATGGTATACCATCTTACGGCCATCCTCGGACGGGGGACGTCATGCCGAGCCTGATTCGAAAAACCTGCACCGTGATCGAGACCACGATGATCGAGGGCGGCCGCCCGACCGCGCGCCCCCTGCGCCTGATCGCGGCGATGGCGGTGCTGCGCAATCCCTGGGCTGGGCGCGGTTTCGTCGAGGATCTGGGGCCCGAGATCCGCCAGATCGCCCCCGAACTCGGCCGATTGCTGACCGAAATGATCCTCGAGGCCGCCGGCGGGCCCGAGGCGGTCGAGGGCTACGGAAAGGCGGCGGTGATCGGTCTGGACGGCGAGATCGAGCACGCCAGCGCGCTGATCCATACCTTGCGCTTCGGCAACCACTATCGCCAGGCGCTGGGGGCAATGACCTATCTGGCTTTCACCAACATTCGCGGCGGGGCCAACAGTCCGGTGATGATCCCGCTGATGGACAAGCACGACGAGGGACGGCGCTCGCATTACCTGACCGTCCAGACCGCGATCGCCGATGCGCCGGCCGCCGACGAGGTTCTGGTCGCCCTCGCCGCCTCGACCGGGGGGCGCCCGCACCACCGGATCGGCGACCGCTATCAGGATCTGAGGGAGCTCGGGCATGATCCGGCGAACCCTGCGGCTGTCTGAGGGGCTGGCGGTCCGCCTCGCCGAGGCCGGCGAGGGCGCGCCGCTTGTTCTTCTGCATGGCGTCGGCCTGCGGGCCGAGGCCTGGGGGCCGCAGATCGGCGCGCTGGCCGGGGCCCATCGGGTGATCGCGCCCGACTTGCCGGGCCACGGCGAAAGCGACCCCTTGCCGGGCAATCCGCGCCTGCGGGAGTTTGTCGCATGGGCCGGGCGGCTTGTCGCGGCGCTCGGTCTGGGGCCGGTCTCGGTGGCGGGCCATTCGATGGGGGCCCTGATCGCCGCGGGTCTGGCGATCGAGCAGCCGTGGCAGGTGCGCCGGGTGGCGGTGCTGAGCGCGGTCCATCGCCGCAGCCCCGAGGCGCGCGCCGCGGTCCTTGCCCGCGCCGAGGCGATCGCCGCCGGCCGGGGCGAGCCCGAGGCGCCGCTGGCGCGCTGGTTCGGCCCCGGCGAGGAGGCGATCCGGGCGCAGGTTGCCGCCTGGCTCGCGCAGGCGCGCCCGGACGGCTATGCCGTGGCCTACCGCGCCTTTGCCGAGGGCGATGCGGTCTATGCCGACCGGATCGGCGAGATCCGCTGCCCGCTTCTGGTGCTGACCGGCGAGGGCGACGCCAATTCGACCCCCGAAATGACCCGGGCGATGGCGGCCATGGCCCCGCGGGGGCAGGCGGTGGTAGTGCCCGCGCACCGCCACATGGTCGGCCTGACCGCGCCCGAGGCGGTCAATGCCGCGCTGCGCCAGTGGCTCGAGACCGAGGCGGTGGCGGCATGAGCGCGCCGGCGGCCACGGTTTCCGACATCCGCGCCCTGCGCAGCGCCTTCGGCTGTTTCATGACCGGGGTGACGGTGGTCACCACACGCGACCCCGCCGGCCGGCCCCTCGGCTTTACGGCGAACTCCTTCACCTCGGTCTCGCTCGATCCGCCGCTGCTTCTGGTCTGCATCGCCAACGGCTCGGCGAACCGGGCAGCCTTCGCCGCCGGCCCGGGCTTTGCGGTCAATATCCTGGCTGAGGGCCAGTCGGCGCTCTCGACCACCTTCGCCCGTCCTTCGGCCGACCGGTTTGCCGGCCTCGCCTGGCAGCCGGGCCCGGTCGGCGCGCCGATCCTCGAGGGCGTCGCGGCCTGGTTCGACTGCGCCTGCGAACAAGCGCTGCCGGCGGGCGACCATACGATCCTGATCGGCCTGATCGGCGCCTTCGCCGCCGCGGCGCATCCGGCGCTGGGCTATTACCGCGGCGCCTATCTGACCCCGGCGGCGACGGCGGCGCAGATGCCCACCGGGCCCGAGGTGGTGATCGCGGCGATCCTCGAGGCCGAGGGGCGAGTGCTGCTGCTGGACGACGACCGCGGTGGGGTGGCGGTGCCGATGGCGCGCGTCGGGGCGGCCGGGGTGCAGGCCACGCTGGCGGCGCTGATCGGCGGGCTCGGGCTTCGGGCCGAACCGGGGACTATCTACGCGGTCTACGAGGATTTGCGGCGCGGGATCCAGCACCTGGCGATCCGCTGCCCGACCCGCCCGGGCCCCTCGGCCCGCGGCGCCTTCGTCGATCTGACCGCCGAAGGGGTGTCCTGTGTCAGCGATCCGGCGCTGCGGGAGATGCTGACGCGGCTGGCCGAGGAATCGCGGCTGGGCAATTACGGGGTCTATTTCGGCACGCATGAAGCCGGCCGGGTGCACCGGCGGAGCGAAGGACGAGCGTCATGAAGTTCTCGCTGTTCATCCATATGGAGCGCGTCTCGGACCGGGACGACGAGCGCAGGCTCTATCACGAGATGATCGAGCTGTGCCGGATTGCCGACGAGGGCGGGATGTACGCCATCTGGACAGGCGAGCACCACGGCATGGGCTTCACCATCGCCCCGAACCCGCTCTTGAACCTGGTCGATCTGGCGCGGCGCACAACGCGGGTGCGGCTGGGCACGGGCACGGTGATCGCCCCCTTCTGGCACCCGATCCGGCTGGCCGGCGAGGCGGCGATGGCCGACATCATCACGGATGGCCGGCTGGAACTGGGGATCGCCCGGGGCGCCTACAGTTTCGAATACGAACGGTTGGTGCCGGGGCTCGATGCCTGGAACGCCGGCGGCCGGCTGCGCGAGCTCGTTCCCGCGCTGCGGGGGCTCTGGGCGGGCGACTACGCCCATCAGGGGCAATACTGGCAGTTCCCCGCCACCACCTCGGCCCCGAAGCCGCTGCAGCAACCCGGCCCGCCGATCTGGGTGGCCGCACGCGACCCCAGCAGCCACGATTTCGCCGTCGCACAGGGCTGCAACGTGCAGGTCACCCCGCTGCATCTGGACGACGGGGAGGTGGCGAGCCTGATGGACCGCTTCAACGCCGCCTGCGCGGCACATCCCGAGGTGCCGCGGCCGAAGATCATGGTGCTGCGCCACGCCTATGTCGCGGCCGACGAGGCCGATGCACAGCAGGCCGCCTGCGAGATCAACCGTTTCTACTGCTACTTCGGCGCCTGGTTCCGCAACCAGCGGCCGATCCGGCAGGGGCTGATCGCAGGGCTATCCGTTGCACCGGCAGGGCCGCACGCTCTATGCCGTGGCGGCGGCCTCCGGGGCCTCGGTGGTGGGCGGGCTGCTGTCGCTGGCGCTGGTCGTGGGGCTGCTGCCGGTGATGGCGCCGATCAGCCTGCTGTTCGGTCCGGCCGAATGGTTTGCCTTCGTGCTGCTGGGCCTCGTCGTGCTGGCCTTCTCGTGCGGCGGCTCGGTGCTGGCCGGGCTGGCGGCGGGGGGGCTGGGGCTGCTGCTGTCCACCATCGGGCTCAGCGTGATCACCGGCACGCCGCGGTTCACCTTCGGCGTCACCGACCTGTGGGGCGGGATCCCGATCGTGGCGGCCTTCGTCGGGATCTATCCCCTGGCCGAAGCCTTCGGCATGGCGCTGCAGGGCGACCCGGCGGCAGCCCGCCCGCCGGGCGAGGCGCCGGTCGCGACTGCGGCGAAGGGCGCGGCGGGCCAGATCCGCGAGGGCCTGCGCGACACCGCCCGCCATGTCCATGCTTGGGGGCTCGGCAGCCTGGCGGGCTGGATCGTCGGCGTCATCCCCGGGGTCGGCGGGGTGCTGGCGAACTTCCTCGGCTATGCGCTGGTACGCGATACCGCGCGCGACCGCAGCCGCTTCGGGCAGGGCGACGTGCGCGGCGTGATCGCCTCCGAATCGGCCAACAACGCCAGCGCCGGCGGTGCGCTGGTGCCGACGCTGGCGCTGGGCATCCCCGGCAGCCTGAACACCGCGATCCTGCTCGGGGTGTTCATGATCAACGGCATCGAGCCGGGGGCCAACGTCTTTGCCGGGAACCTCGAGGTCACCTGGGTGATCCTGATCAGCAGCGCGATGGCCACCGTTCTGGCTTCGGTGGTGGTGCTGGCGGCCGGCTGGCGGCTGCTCGCGGCGATCACGGCGGTTCCACAGGTCATGGTGGCGCCGGTCGTGGTGTTTCTCGGCTGCCTGGCGGTCCTGCTCGCCCGGGGCAACCCCTTCGATCTGGTCTTTGCCGGGGCGATGGCGGCGTTGGGGCTGGCGTGCAAGCGCTACGGCTTCTCGCGCATCAGCGTCGTCATAGCGCTGATGCTGGGAGGGCTGGTCGAGAGCAGCTATTTCCAGGCGCTGGCGATCGGGCGCGGCGCGCATGCGGTGTTCTGGGCCTCGGTCACGGCCAAGCTGATCTGGGCCTGCATCGGGCTGATGCTGCTGCTGCACGTGCTGCGCCTGCGGTCCGCGCGGCGCCGGTCCGGCCTGTCGCTTCGGGGGGGCGACGATGTCTGAGCGGCTCCTGCGGATCGAGCGCGTCGCCGCGGCGCTGGTGGTGGCGGGGCTGGCGGCCGCCTTCGCCTGGGGCGCCTCGGGGCTGCGGGGCGATGTCGGTCGCTTTCCGCTGCTGGTCGGTACGATCACCGCCGTGCTGGCCCTTGCCGAGGCGGCGGTGCGGGCGCTGGCCGCGCCGCCCCCTGCCGCACCCGAGCCCGCCGGCCCGGCCTCGCGCCGGCGCGCGGCGCTGCTGCTGGCCTGGTTCGCGGGCACGCTGGCCGGGCTCTGGCTGATCGGGGTCGTGGCCGGTACCGCGCTCTGGGCGTCGATCTATTTCCGCCTCTTCGCCGGCCTGCGTCTTTTGCCCGCGCTGGCCGCCGGCGCCGGGCTGGCCGGCGCCTTCCATGTCGGCTTCGGCCTACTGGCGGGGTTGCGGCTGCACTCCGGCCTCTGGCCGATGCCCTGGCCCTGACCCCGGGGGCGACGCCGTTTCTGCGTCGGCCTCGCCCGAACGACAGACCCCACGGAGGAGAACCGATGAACCGTCGAATGCTGCTGACCACCCTCGCCGCCGCCGTCGCCCTGCCGGCCCCGGCGGCCCTTGCCCTGTCGGACGGCGACACGCTGCGCATCGTGGTGCCCTACCGCCCCGGCGGCGGCTACGACGCCCAGGCGCGGCTGGCCGCCCCCTATGTCGAGGCCGCCCTGCGCGCGCAGGGGCTGCCGCGCGTCAATGTCATCGTCGAGAACGTCACCGGCGGGGCCGGCGCCATCGCCACTGCCTCGGTCTACGCGGCGCGGCCGGACGGGCAGACGGTGCTGTTTCTCGACCCCGAGAGCTCGATCTGGCAGCAGGCGATCGGCTCGGCCCCGTTCAAGGTCGAGCGTTTCGGCTTCATCGCGCAGATGAGCGTCGATCCGATGCTGTTCATGGTGCGCGCCGATCTGGATCTGGCCGATTTCGATGCGGTCGTGGCGCGGTCGCAGACCGTCCCGATCCTGATCGGCACCGCCGGCAGGGGCGGGCACGACCACATCATGCCGGTGATCTTCCAGCAGATGCTGAACGAGGCAGGCGTGCCGATCCGCTTCGACTATCTCCATCTCGACGGCACCGCGCCCATCCTGGCCAGCATGCGCCGCGGCGAGGCCGAGGGCGCGCTCGAGGTGCCGTCGATCTTCGGGCCGGCAGCCGAGGCGGGCGAGCTGGTGTTCCTGTTCGACTTCTCCTCCGACCTGCCCTGGCCCGACGCCTGGGACGTGCTGCCGCTCGACCGCGAGGCGCTGGCCCCCTTCGCCTCGGCGATGAACTACCGTCGCGTCTTCGTCGCCCCGCCCGGCACCTCGGAGAGCGACCTGACGCTGCTGCGGACTGCCTTTGCCACGGCCCTTGCCGACCCCGAACTGATCGCCCGGGCCGAGGAGTCGCGCCGCCCGGTGGTCTTTCTCGACGGGCCGGCGATCTCCGCGGCGGTGGCCCTCGAGGTCGAGTTGGCCCAGACCTTCGCGCCAAGGATCGGCGACGCGCTGGAGTGACCGCCCGAGGCCGGGATGGGGGCCGGCTCCTGTCCCGCGCCCGAGGCCGCATCCCGGCCGGGGCAGTCCGCGCGCCCCAACCTGCGCGGCGTCCGGGGCGACATCCCCCGGGCGCCGCGGCCGTTCGGCGTGCCCGGGCCACGCGGGCGCGGCAACCGTGCCTCGGACCGGGTTGCCAAGCCGGGACGGGGGCGCCGGACTCGCCGGGGCTCAGGGGCCTGCGTGGCCTTTGGTTCGATTTTTCCGAACTTCATATCAATTAAGTTCCGTTTTCTTACCGCGTCGATTGCTGCGATAGTCCTGCCCAGAGTCGCCGCACCTCCGCGGGCGAACCACTCAGGCAACGGCCATGTCCAGACACGCGCTAACCCATCGGGAAATCGACCAGACCGTGCCTTCGGCGGACTGCGACCGCTCAGCCTATCTGCGGTCGATGCGGCAGGTGGCCGGGGCGGTCGCGGTGGTCACCACCGACGGCGCTGCCGGCCGGCACGGGGCGACGGTGACGGCCTTCTGCTCGGTCTCGGCCGATCCGCCGACCCTTCTCGTGTGCCTGCGCGGCGGCAGCCGGATCGCGCAGGCCGTCGCGTCGAACGGGGTCTTCACCCTGTCGGTCCTGCCCGAGGAGGCCGTGACCGTGGCCCGAATCTTCGCCGGCGAGTTCGACCGCGACTGTGGCGACCGCTTCGGCCGGGTCGCGCTGGTCGACCTGCCCGGCCTGGCCCCCGCGATCGCCGGCAGCGTGAGCCTCGCCTGCCGCGTCGTGAAGAGCGAGCGGCACGAGAGCCATGTCATCTTCCTGGGCCGGGTCATCGCCCTCGATCACCGGGTCCTCGCGCCGCTCGTCTATCGCGACGGCCGATACTGCGCCCTCCGCCACGCCGAAGCCCTCGCCTGATCCGGCCGTCCGATGCCGGCAGCCATTCGTCAAACCGCCCGGGATCGGGACAAAACAGCGGTGTCATGATGGACTTCAACCTGCACTTCTCGATGAGCTACCCGGGCCACGACTACGGCGGGGCACGCTTTTTCGCCGACCTCCTCGAACAGGCGGTGCTGGCCGACCGGCTGGGCTTTCGTTCTGTATCGGTGTCGGAACACCATCTGATGAACCTCGGGCTCAACCCGGCGCCCCTGATGAGCGCGGTGAAGATCGCGGCGCACACCCAGCGGATCGACATCGTCACCTGCGTCGCGGTCCTGCCGATCCATGACATGCGCATCTATGCCGGCGAGGTGATCGCGGCCGACATCTTCACCGGCGGCCGGCTGGTGCTGGGCATGGGGCGCGGCGGCTACGGCTACGAGATGGAGCGGCTGGGCGTGCCGGTCACCGAGACCCGGGCGCGGTTCGACGAATCGCTCGACGTGCTGCGTGCGCTGCTCACGCGCGAGGAGGTCAGCTGGGATGGAACCTACTACAAGTTCGGCCCGATCACCGTGATGCCCCGCCCGGCGCGCCCCGGCGGGCCGAGGATGATGATGGCGGTGATGAACCCCGAGGGGATCTATCATGCCACCAAGAAGGGCTACAACATCCTCAGTACGCCGCTGACCGGCGACATCGGCCAGTTCCGCGCGCAGGTCGCGGCATTCCGCCGGGCCAAGGAGGAGATGGGCGACGCCGGCAAGGGGCTCATCCTGCAAGCCTCGCGCGCGGGCTTCGTCACGACCTCCGAAGCGCATCGCCAGCAGAAACTGCAGCAGGCGCAGGAGCACTACGGCCGGCTCGACAACATGTATACCGGGCCCGGTCTGATCGAGAACGGCATGGTGCGGTCGCTGCCGCGCAGCCAGACGGTCGAGGAACTGGCCGAGAGCATCCTCGTCTGCTCCGCCGCCGAGATGGTCGACCGGCTGGGCGTGTTTGCCGAGGCTGGCGTGGATGTCGCCAGCCTCGTGCTCAACTTCGGCTCGTCGCACGAGGAGACGATGGAGACGATCCACCGCATCGCCGAGGACGTGATGCCGCATTTCCGCCCCCGGGCCGCGGCCTGAGGGGGCGCGATGTCGGGCATACTGCTGCATAACCTCGATCTCTGGCCCGGGCAGGGGCCAGAGCTGTTGCGCGGTGTCTCGATCCTCATCGAGGGCGGGCGCATCGTCGCCGTGACGCCTGCGGCCGAGGCCGCCCGTCCGCCCGATACCCGGGTTGTCGAGGCAGCGGGCTCGACCGCGATCCCGGGATTGGCAGATGTGCATGTGCATCTGACGACCAATTCCGACCTGACCCGGACGGTGGACAACGCCACCTATCGCGCGCTGGTGCCGGGCGGCGAGAAGTTGCTGCACGGGCTGCGCAACGCCTGGCGGGCGCTGGCGGCGGGGATCACCACGCTTCGGGTGATGGGACATCGCGACGGCGGCGATCTGGAACTCGCGGACTTCATCCATCGCGGCCTCTTGCCCGGTCCGCGCCTGAGCGTGGCGCCCTGGGTGATCTCGATGACCGCCGGGCGGGGGGATCTGTTCTATCCCGCCGCCTGGCCGCGCCAGCCGCTGGACGTGGCCGACGGGATCGACGAATGCCGCCGGGTGGTGCGCACCCACCGCAAGCTCGGGGCCCATTTCATCAAGTTCACCGCCAGCGCCGGCCTTCTGTCGGCCGGGGACAAGGCGCACTGGCCCAACTACAGCCTCGAGGAGATGCGCGTCATCGTCGCCGAGGCGCGCGACTGCGACATGAAGGTGGCTGCCCATGCCCATGCGACCGAGGGCATCCGCCGGGCGCTGGCGGCGGGGGTGGATACGATCGAGCATGGCTCGTTCCTCGACGACGCCTGCATCGAGGCGATGCTCAAACAGGGCACGATCCTCGTGCCGACGCTGGCGATTACCGACACGGTGATCCGCAACGGCGCAGCCAGCGGTGCGCGCGCCGACGGGATCGAGAAGATGAAGCCCGCCCGCGCGCGCAAGGTGGCCAATGTCCGCCGGGCCTGGGAGGCCGGGGTGCGGATCGCCATGGGCACCGATTCCTCGGGCAATCTTTGCCCCTTCGGCCAGCACGCGCGCGAGCTCGAACTCTACGTCGAGATGGGCATGGCGCCATGGCAGGCGCTGGAGACCGCGACGGTCCACGCCGCGGCGGCGCTGGGGCGCGAGGATGTGACCGGCCTGATCGCCCCCGGCCATACCGCCGATGTCGTTCTGCTGGCCGGCAACCCGCTCGAGGATATCGGGATCCTGCGCCGGCCGGGCGGCATTCGCGCGGTGTTCAAGGACGGGCAGGACGTGACCGACCCATGGCCCGCGGCGCTGGGCCCCGGGGGCCGGCGATGAGCCCGACCACTCGCTTCCTGATCGGCGGCGACTGGGTCGCGCCCCGAGGGACCCGCCGCCGCGCGCTTGTCGATCCGGCCACCGAAGAAGTCTGGGACGAGGTCGCGATGGCGGACAGCGCCGACGTCGCGTGCGCCGTGCAGGCGGCGGCGCAGGCCTTGCCCGGCTGGGCGGCGACCGACCCGGCGGCGCGCGGGGCGCTGCTCGAACGGCTTGCCACCGGGATCGAGCAGCGGGCCGGCGAGATCGCCGCCGCGATCACCCGCGAGATGGGGGCGCCGGTCGCGCTGGCGCGCGGAAACCAGATCCGCATCGCGCTCCAGCACCTACGCACCTTTGCCGCGCTGGCCCGGTCGCACCCGTTCGAGGGGCCGCTGCGCCCCGATGCCCCGCAGGACCGTATCCTGCATCAGCCGATCGGCGTCTGCGCGCTGATCACGCCGTGGAACTGGCCGCTCAATCAGATCGCGCAGAAGGTCGGCGCGGCGATGGCGGCGGGCTGCACGGTGGTGCTGAAGCCCTCGGAGCAAGCGCCCCTCTCGGCCGCCCTCTTTGGCCGGGTTATGGCCGACGTTGGGGTGCCGGCCGGGGTTTTCAACCTCATCCAGGGCGACGCCGAGGCCGGCGAGGCGCTGGCGCGGCACCCGGGGGTGCGGATGGTCTCGCTCACCGGCTCGGGCCGGGCGGGTGCGGCCGTCAGCGTCGCGGCGGCCCCGACGGTCAAGCGGGTGGTGCTGGAGCTCGGCGGCAAGGGGCCGAACCTGATCTTTGCCGATACGGATGTCGAGGCGGCGGTGGCGCTCGGCACTGCGCAGTGCTTTGCCAACTCCGGCCAGTCCTGCAACGCGCCCACCCGGATGCTGGTCGAACGGTCGGTCTATGCCCGCGCGGTCGAGATCGCGGCCGAGACCGCCCGCGCCACCCCGGTTGGCGACCCGGCGCAGGAGGGGCCGCATCTGGGCCCGCTGGCCTCGGCCCGGCAGTTCGAAACCGTGCAGCGCTATATCCGGCTGGGGATCGACGAGGGAGCGCGGCTGGTCGCGGGCGGTCCGGGCCGACCCGAGGGTATGACGCGCGGCTATTTTGCCCGGCCCACGGTCTTTGCCGATGTCGCGCCCGGGATGCGGATCGCGCGGGAGGAGATCTTCGGCCCGGTGCTGTCGATCCTGCCCTTCGACAGCGAGGCCGAGGCGATCGGGTTGGCCAACGACAGCGACTTCGGCCTTGCCGCCTATGTCCAGACGGGCGATCCGGCCCGGGCGGCGCGCGTTGCGCGGGCGGTCGAATGCGGGGTGGTGGTGCTGAACCGGTCGGCGCGCGCGCCCGGCAGCCCGTTCGGCGGGGTCAAGCAGTCCGGCAACGGGCGGGAGGGCGGCCGCTGGGGGCTCGAGGAGTTTCTCGAGGTCAAGGCGGTGGCCGGCTGGCCCGAGGGCTGACGCCGCTCATCCCTGCGCCGGCGCCGGGGGGAGGTCATCGCGCACCCAGGGAAACAGCGCCGCCGTTGCCTCGTGCCAGACGAGAAAGAGCCGGCGGTGGAACACCGGCGCCCCCTTGACCGGGTGCAACCGGCCGGCGGCCAGATGCGGTGCGACCAGCGGCCGGGGCAGATAGGCCGATCCCCCGTGCTCGAGCAAATGCTCGAGCGCCCAGGCGCTGGTCGAGAAGGTGACGCGCGTGGTCTTGGCGTCGGGAAAGGCCTGCGCGTGCTGGCGCCGGAAATCGGTGCCGAGATCGACGAAGATATAGTCGGGATCGGGCGTCCGCACGTCCCGCGGGTGGCGCGCGACGCAGACGATCGCCTCTTCGGGCAGCGGGCGCAGTTCGAGCCCCGGGGCCGAGACCGGCTCGAGCGTCATCGCCGCATCGGTGATCCGGGTGCCCAGCCACGCGACGATCTCGGCCCGCCGGCCCGGACGGCCCTCCCAGGCGAGGCCCGGAACGGCGGCGCGGGCGGCATAGAGCCAGGCCTTGCCGGCCGGATGCCACAGATCGAACTCGCAGGCAAAGCTGAACATGCCGGTATAGCCCGCCGGCAGGTTGATCGCGTTCTGCGCCTGCTTCCAGGTGTTGATCACCAGCTCGGCATGGGGGCGAAGCTCGAACCCCGCCCGCGTCATCCGCGCCCCGCGCCGGTCGCGCACCAGAAGCGGCCGGCCCAGCGCCTCTTCCAGCGCATCGAGCCGCGCTGACACGGTGGACTGGGTGACATTCAGGCGTTCGGCGGCCTTGTTCAGGTTGCCGGTCTCGAGCACGGTCAGAAAGGTTTCCAGAAACGTTAGGTTCATGCGCAGGCCCCGGCCGAGGTTCGGATATCCCGAACTAATTCATCATAAAGTTTCGTTTTCAACTTGTAACAGGTTTTGGCATCGTGGCGCGTGCATACACAACAGGCTCAGGGAGATGCCCGTGTCCGAGACTCATGCCACCGCCAAGGTTTCCGCGCTGTCGCGCCGGCAGATCATGGGCGCCGCTGCCGCGCTCTTGGCCACGCCCGCCATCCTGTCGCGCCCCGCGCTGGCCCAGGGCCGACCGCTGAATTTCCTGACCTGGGGCGGGCGCTTCGGCGGCGGCGTGCGCGCGGCCTTCTCGGACCCGTTCACCGCCGCCACCGGTGTGGTGATCGAGGATATCACCCCTTACAACTACGGCCGGTTCATCACCGCCATGCAGAACAACAATCCCGAGAACTTCGACATGGCCTGGTTCTCGGATGAGGTCGAGCCGGCCCGTGCCGGCGCCCTGGGCCTGCTCGAGCCGCTGGATTACAGCCTGATCCCGCATGCCGCCGACGCGCTGGCCAGCGCCCGGCAGGAATTCGGCGCCAGCCCCTATGTGACGACCTATCAGGTCGGCTTCCGCACCGACCTGTGGAGCACGACGCCGCAGTCCTGGGCCGACTTCTGGGACGTTGACACCTTCCCGGGTCCGCGCTCGCTCGGCACTGGCGTGATGGGCGTGCTCGAGGCCGCGCTGATGGCCGACGGGGTGGCACCGGCCGACCTCTATCCGCTCGACGAAGAGCGCGCCTTCGCCAAGCTCGACGCGATCAAACGCCATGTGCGGGTGTTCCACAACACATCGGCAGCCCAGCCGGCGCGCCAGCAGCTCTATCAGGGCGAGATCGCGATGATCCTGTCGTGGAGCTCGGACTTCATCGCCCAGAAGGTCGCGGGCGAGCCGATCGACGTGATCTGGGACGGCGGATTCTACTTCAGCCCCTCGGTCGGCATCGCCAAGGGCTCGCCCTATCGCGAGCAGGCGCATGCCTATATCGACCAGTTCTTCCAGCATGCCCGGCTGATGGACTTCGTGCGCGCCTGGCCGACCACGCCGGTCCTCGCGTCGGTGGCCGCCGCCATGACCGAAGAAGAACGCGCCCGCACGGCGGCCGGAAACCTCGACAGGATGGTCAACCTCGACCGCGCCCATTACCTTGCGCATCAGGAGCGCCTGCAGGAACGCTACGACGCATGGCGCGTGCTCTGAGCCGGCCCTTCGCCGGAATGCGCGCTGCCGCGGGCCGGGGCGTCTGAATGACGCGTCAATCAGCCGGTAGCGCGCGCGGGGCCACCGTTGTCGTCGCGGACCTGTGCAAGAGTTACGGCGCGGTCGGCGCGCTGAACGGTGTCAGCCTTTCGGTGAAGGCAGGCGAGTTCGTCTCGCTGCTCGGGGCGTCGGGCAGCGGCAAGTCGACCCTGCTCAAGCTCATCGCGGGGCTCGAGACCGCCACCTCGGGCCGGATTCTGCTGGGCGGTACGGACGCGACGCGCCTGCCGTCGGAGAAGCGCGACATCGGGATGGTGTTTCAGGACTACGCGCTGTTTCCGTCGATGACGGTGGCGCAGAACATCGCCTTTCCGCTCAGGATGCGCCGGGTGCCGGCGGCCGAGCAACGGCGCCGGATCGACCAGGTGGCGGCGATGGTGGGGATCGCGCCCTTCCTCGACCGCCGCCCGTCGCAACTGTCGGGCGGTCAGCAGCAGCGCGTGGCGATCGCGCGGGCGATCGTGTTCGATCCCAAGGTCCTGCTTCTGGACGAGCCGCTTTCGGCGCTGGACAAGAACCTGCGCGAACAGACCAAGGGCGAACTCAAGGCGCTGCACGAACGCCTGGGCGTCACCATCCTTTATGTCACCCACGACCAGTCCGAGGCGCTGGCGATGTCGGACCGGATCGCGGTGCTCGACCACGGCGATATCGTCGATGTCGGAACGCCCGAGGGGCTCTATTCCGGGCCGCGTTCGGCGTTCCTTGCCAGCTTCCTCGGGCAGGCGAACCTGCTGCCGGCGACAATCGAGACCGTCGGGGAAGACGGATGCACCGTCGCCACGCCCTGGGGCCGCGCGACCCTGCCGGCCGGGCGGCTCTCGCCCGACCTGCGCCCCGCGACCGGACGGACGGCGCTGGTCGTCGTGCGCCCCGAACATCTTGCGGTCGCCGATGCCGGACGTTCCGAACGCGAAGCCCACGTCTCGGTTACCGTCACACAGGCGCTCTACAACGGCGCCGAGACGATCTATTCGGCGTCCTGTCCCGCCAGCGGACTGGCGCTGACGCTGCGCGACAACCGGCCGGGCCGGTCGGTCTTTGCCGTCGGCGCCTCCATGCCGCTCCGGGTCGATCTCGGCCATGGGTTCCTCGTGCCGGACGCGGAGCAGCGGGCATGAGCGGTTCGCGCCGCGCCCTGGTCTGGTTGCTGCCGGGCGTGGCGGCGATGGCGCTGCTGTTCCTGTGGCCCATCGTCGGCCTGCTGATGCTCAGCCTCGACGTGCCCCCGGGTGGCACCAGCCCCTATGCCGCAATCCTGAACGAGCCCATCTACCGGCGCGTGATGGCCAACACGGCGATCTCGTCGCTCGGCACGACCGCCATCTGCCTCGCGCTCGGTTACCCGGTCGCCTATGCGATCCACAGCATCCGCCCGCCATGGCGTTCGATCGTGCTGGGGGCGGTCTTGTTCTCCTATGCCGTCGGCACGATGCCGCGGGCCTTTTCCTGGATCGTCCTGCTCGGCGACCGCGGCATCGTCAACCGCACGCTCATGCAGATCTTCGACTGGAAGGCGCCGCTGCAGATGCTCTACAACCAGAGCGGCGTGCTGATCGGTATGACCCATGTGATGCTGCCCTACATGGTGCTGACGCTGCTGGCCTCGATGGCGCGGGTGCCGCCGCAGCTCGTGCCCGCCGCGCGGACCCTCGGGGCCAGCCGCTGGCGCGCGTTCGTCAATGTGTTTCTCCCGCTCACGATCCCGGGTGTGCTGGCGGGGGTGATGATGACCTTCATCTTCTCGCTGGGCTTCTTCGTCGTCCCGGCGATCCTCGGCGGGGCGCAGCAGACGACGGTGGTGATGATCCTGCGCGACCTGACACTCGGGCTGGGGCGCTGGGGGATCGGCTCGGCGCTCTCGATCGCGGTGATCGTGCTGTGCATCGTCGGGGCCGCAATCTATGTGCCGCTGGCCCGGATCGGCGAGGTGGACGATCGATGAGCCCCCTTGGCCGCCTCGCCTTCGGCACCATCGCCGCGATGTTCCTCGGGCTCGTCGTCCTCTACATGGTCGCGCCGATCCTGGTGGGCGCCAGCGTCTCGGTCACCCGCGGCGAGTTCCTGGCGTTTCCGCCGCGGGGATTTTCGGGGCGGTGGTATCTCAACATCGCAACCGACCGGCTGTGGCGCGCGGCCTTCGTCAACAGCATGGTCATCGGGGCGATGGCGACCGCGATCGCCACCACGATCGGAACCCTGACGGCCTATGGGGTCGCGATGATGCAGTCGGCCGCCATGCGGCGGGGGCTGATCGTGCTGTTCATCCTGCCGCTGGCCGTGCCGCACATGACGCTCGCGATGGCGCTCTACCCGGTTTTCGCGCGTCTCGGGCTTGTGGGCACGCATCTGGGGGTGGCACTGGCACAGGCGCTCTTTGCCCTGCCGCTGGTGGTGCTGGCGGTGCTGCCCGTTATCCGTCGCCGCGACCTGCAACTCGAGCGTGCTGCCCGCACGCTGGGGGCGGGGCCCTGGGCCAGCTTCCGGCTGGTCATGCTGCCGATCATGGCGCCCGGGATCGCGGTGGGCGCGGCGCTGTCGTTCATGATCTCGTTCGACGACGTGACCGCCCCGATCTTCCTGTCGGGCACCGCCGCCGGCACGCTGCCCAAGATGATGCTGGACGCGCTCGCCCTCAGCAGCGACCCCTCGGTGATGGCCGCCTCGACGGTGATCGCCGTGCTCGGCCTGGGCCTGTTTCTGGTCGGGGCCTGGGCGCAGGGGCGGCGCCCACGCCCGGCTTCGGCCTGACCGACCCTCCCCGAGGCGAAGGGAGAGGGGATCCGATCGGGTGGTGCACCTTGACCCTGTGGGGGCGCAGCCCTGGCGGGTGCCCGTCCCGGGCAGCAAGGCCCGCCCGCGGAGGCCCGGCCGTGATCCGATCTGTGCGATCGGCCTGCGAGCGGGGTGCGATGCCGCACGACAAGCTCTGCCGGGCGACCGGACGCGCGGGGCCGGCGCCATTCTGGCCTCGATCCTGTCCCTGTCCCCGGACTGCCGCCTCGCGTTGGTCGGCGGCCTCGTCAGCATCGTCGGCATGGGTGTCGGCGGAGCTTTCGTGTCGGACCGGACCGACAGTGCGGGGCTGCGCAATCCGGCGATCTCCGTAGCCATCGACAGGGAAGGCTTCATCGCCCCTGTCGCAGGACCTGCATCAGCGCGACCGGCATTCGGCCGAAAGCCGGCCCCGCCTCGACGAACTGCCGTCCCGGGCGGAGAGCGCCGAGCGCATCCGCGAGGTCACGATCCGGCGCGAAGACGGACGGATCGCCCCTGCCTCGGACCGCCAGCTCATCTGCCAGCGCTGCCAAGGGGGGGATGAATCGAGACGGGCCCGGACGGATGTGCTGATCGCAAGGTTCGACCAGCTTGACGACATGGACTCCTCGCGCGCCATCTCGGGCGGCCCTGCCGGATGTCGATAATCCGATCCATTCCGTCCATACCAGCGATGTGCTGGACCTGTTCTCCAGGCGCGTCGTCGGCTGGTCGATGAAGGCGGACCGGGATGCCACGCTGGTCATGGATGCCCTGATGATGGCCGTCTGGCGGCGCGGAAAAGCGGATGCGCTGCTCCACCATTCGGACCAGGGCTCGCAATACACCAGCGAGCAGTTCCAGCGCTTGCTCCTCGACAACGGCATCACCTGCTCCATGAGCCGGGCCGGCAACGTCTGGGACAACTCGGCGATGGAGAGCTTCTTGTCATCGCTGAAGACCGAACGAACGGCCCGCAAGGTCTACCGCACCCGCGATGCAGCCCGTGCCGACGTGTTCGACTACATCAAGCGCATCTACAATCCGCGGCGACGCCACTCGAAGCTGGGCTATCTCAGCCCCATGGCGTTCGAGGACCGCGCCATGCAAACCTAACCCCGTGTCCACGGAACCGGCAGCAGCTCAAACGGGCGCTGGAAGGGTCAGAGCTGTCGCCCCGCGAGCTGGCCGTTCGCTTCACAGACACGAGAAGGTATTTTGTATCAGAAGCTTCCGTGTATCGGCTACTCAAATCCTATGACCTGATCACCAGCCCTGCCTTCGTGGTGATCAAAGCGGTCGAGGAGTTCAAGGACAAGACCACGGCGCCGAACCAGATGTGGCAGACCGACTTCACCTATCTCACGGTGATTGGCTGGGGCTGGTTCTGGCTGTCCACCGTGCTGGACGACTTCTCACGTTACATCGTGGGCTGGAGGCTGTGCACCAACTTGGGGCCGAAGATGTCAGCGCCACCCTCGACATCGCGCTGGCAGCGTCGGGATGCGACACCGTCACAGTGCTGCACAAGCCACGACTGCTGAGTGACAACGGACCCTGCTACATCGCGGGCGATCTCGCCGGATACCTCGAAAAAAACCGCATGGGTCACGTCCGCGGCGCGCCCAATCACCCCCAGACGCAGGGCAAGATCGAGCGCTGGCACCAGACCCTCAAGAACTGCATCCTCTTGGAAAACTACTCCCTGGACGGCGAACTTGAGGCCGCCATCGCCGCCTTCGTCGATTACTACAACAACCACAGGTATCACGAGAGCCTGGGCAACCTGACGCCCGCAGACGTCCACTTCGGACGCGGTCCGGCGATCCTCGCAGGAAGGGAGAAGATCAAAACACAAACCATCCAGAGCCGGCGCTTGATCCATCAGCGCCAGGCAGCATAACCTCAACAAGCAGAGCCGGAGCCCTCCAGACCAAAATCAGCTCGCCTGTTCCAAAACATTCGACGACGGACAGTTGAAACCGTGGTCGAATTCTGCGAGCGTCCGCATCCGGTGGTGCAGGCGCTGATCGTCGCGCTGGCCCGCTGCGACACTTGGATTCGCTGCGGCTGAGGCCAACACACGCGCCGCTCGAATCCTAGGATTGCCGTGCTGGACGAGTGCCGGGCCAACCCGGTCCGACAACGAGAAACGAACAAAAGGGAGACAGCGATGACCAAATTCTGGATGGCCACCGCGACCGCCGCGGCCCTGACCGTGGGGGGCGCCGCGCAGGCGCAGCAGACCTTCATTTCCATCGGCACCGGCGGCGTGACGGGCGTGTATTACCCCGCCGGCGGCGCGATCTGCCGTCTGGTCAACCGCGACCGCGCCACCCATGGCATCCGCTGCGGCGTGGAATCGACCGGGGGTTCGGTGTTCAATGTCAACGCCATCCGCTCGGGCGAGCTGGAGTTCGGGGTGGCGCAGTCCGACATCCAGTTCAACGCCGTCAACGGCACCGGCCAGTTCCAGGAGGGCGGGGCCTTCGAAGGGCTGCGGGCGGTGTTCTCGCTGCATCCCGAGCCGTTCACGGTCGTCGCCCGCGCCGATGCCGGGATCACGAGCTTTGCCGACCTGCGCGGCAAGCGGGTGAACATCGGCAACCCGGGCTCGGGCCAGCGCGCCACGATGGATGTGGTGCTGGCGGCGATGGGCTGGACGACCGCCGATTTCGCCGTCGCCAGCGAGTTGCCGCCGGCCGAACAGGCCGCCGCCCTCTGCGACAACAACGTCGATGCGATGGTCTATACCGTTGGCCACCCCTCGGGCGCGATCCAGGAGGCGACGACGGCCTGCGACACGGTTCTGGTCGACGTGACCGGCCCCGAGATCGAGGCGCTGATCGCCGCGAACCCCTACTACCGCGTCGCCACCATCCCGGGCGGCATGTATCGCGGCAGCCCGGACGACGTGACCACCTTCGGCGTCGGCGCGACCTTTGTCACCTCGACCGACGTGTCCGAAGAGATCGTCTACCAGGTGACCCGCGCGGTCTTCGAAAACCTGGACCAGTTCAAGGCGCTGCACCCGGCGCTGGCCAACCTCGTTCCGGCGCAGATGGTGGCGGATGGCAATTCGGCCCCCCTGCACGACGGTGCCGCGCGCTACTTCCGCGAAGCCGGCCTGATGCCCTGAGCCTGTCTGGGCCTGCCGGCCTTGCCCGGCAGGCCCCTGCGGCCCCGTGGCCGCGACGACCGGAACGACCTGCGACGAGGGGGGGGCGATGGCCGACCAAGCCAAGGGCGCGCAGCGCGCGATGACCGATGACGAGTTGCAGGATCTCGTCGCCTCGACCGACAGCGGCGCCCGCGCCCCCCGCAACCGCGCCGTCGCGCTGCTAATCGCCGGGCTGGCGCTGTTCTGGTCGTTGTTCCAGGTCTGGATCGCCGAGCCCCAGTTCTGGTTCGGGCAACTGCCCTTCGTCGGCATCCTGGGGTCTGAGCAGACCCGACCCATGCACCTGGCGCTGGCACTGGCGCTGGCGTTCCTGGCCTATCCGGCCGCCAAGACCAGCCCGCGCGACCGCATCCCGGTCTACGATTGGGTGTTGGCGGCCTTGGGGGCCGGGGCCGCACTCTATATCTTCTGGTTCTCGCGCGAATTGTCCACGACCGCCCGGTCGGGCCTGCCGACCCAGCCGCAGATCTGGGTCGGTGTCGTCGGTCTGCTGGTGCTGCTCGAGGCATCCCGCCGCTCGCTCGGCCCGGCGCTGACCATCGTGGCGGCAATTTTCCTCGCCTACAGCTATTTCGGGCAGGGCTGGCTGATCCCCGACCTGATCGCCCATCAGGGCCGCACGCTGACGTCGATCATCAACACCCAGTGGCTCAGCACCGAGGGGGTGTTCGGCATCCCGTTGGGCGTGTCCACGGCCTTCGTGTTCCTGTTCGTGCTGTTCGGCTCGCTGCTCGACAAGGCCGGGGCCGGCAACTATTTCATCAAGATGGCCTTTGCGGGCCTCGGTCACCTGCGCGGCGGGCCGGCCAAGGCGGCGGTGGTGGGCTCGGCGGCGACCGGGCTCATATCGGGGTCGTCGATCGCCAACGTGGTGACCACCGGCACCTTCACCATCCCGCTGATGAAGCGCGTGGGTTTCTCCAGCGAGAAGGCCGGTGCGGTCGAGGTGGCGAGTTCGGTCAACGGCCAGATCATGCCCCCGGTGATGGGGGCTGCGGCCTTCCTGATGGTCGAGTTCATCGGCATCAGCTATGTCGAGGTGATCACCCACGCCTTCATCCCGGCGGTGATCAGCTACATCGCGCTGATCTACATCGTCCATCTCGAGGCGCTGAAGGCCGACATGCCGGCGCTCGGCGAATCGAAAAGCCTGCTGGCGATGCTGCTGAAGGTCTTTGCGGGCTTCGCCGTCGCCGGGGCGGTCTTCTACGGGGTCGTCTGGGCCGCGGGGGCCCTGCGCGCTGCCGCTCCCGAGGTGGCGCCCCGGGTGATGGTCGGGGTGGTGCTGGCCCTCTACCTCGGCGCGCTGGCGATTGCCGCGGCCCGGCCCGAGATCGAGGTCGACGATCCCCATGCCCAGCGGATCGTCCTGCCGGTGATGGGCGAGGTGGTGCCGCGCGGGCTGCACTTCCTGCTGCCGATCCTGGTGCTGGTCTGGTATCTGATGGTCGAACGCCAGTCGCCCGCCAAGTCGGCCTTCTATGCCGTGCTGGTGATGATCGTGATCCTGCTGACGCAAAAGCCGATCAAGGCGCTTCTGCGCGGACAGGGCGGTGTTGGCGCGGCGTTCCGGCAGGGCTGGGACGACCTGATCGAGGGGCTGATCGCGGGGGCGCGCAACATGATCGGGATCGCGGTCGCCACGGGTGCCGCCGGGATCATCGTCGCCACCGTCACCCGCACGCCCATCGGGACCGAGCTTGCGGGCCTCGTGGAACTGCTGTCGGGGGGCAACCTGTTCCTGATGCTGCTGCTGGTCGGCCTCTTCTCGCTGATCCTGGGCCTTGGCCTGCCGACGACGGCGAACTACATCGTCGTCTCGTCGCTGATGGCGGGGGTCGTCGTGTCGGTCGGGGCGCAGGAGGGGCTGATCGTGCCCCTGATCGCGGCGCACCTGTTCGTGTTCTACTTCGGGATCATGGCCGACGTGACCCCGCCCGTGGGGCTGGCCAGCTTTGCCGCCGCCGCCGTCTCGGGCGGGGATCCGATCAAGACCGGCTTCACCGCCTTCTTCTACAGCCTGCGGACGGCGGCGCTGCCGTTCCTGTTCATCTACAACCCGGCGCTGATCCTCTACGGGATCGACCTGGGCACGACGGTCGGTCTGCTGCTGGCGTTCAAGGTCTTTGTCGTGGCGACCATCGCGATGCTGCTCTTTGCGGCCGCGACGCAGGGCTATTTCCTGGCCCGGTCGCGGCTGTGGGAATCGGCGGCGCTGCTGCTGGTGGCGTTCACCCTGTTCGTGCCGAACTTCTGGCTGGACCGGGTGCATCCGGCCTATGGCACCGTTCCGGGGACCGAGTTCGAGGTTGCGCTGACCGGGGCCGATCCGGGCGACTACCTGCGCTTCGTCGTCGCCGGCCCCGATTTCACCTCCGGCAACCCGCGCCGCACCACGCTGGTGCTGCCCATCGACGACACCCCGCCCGAGCGGCGGCTGGCGGCGACCGGCCTGCTCCTGCTCCCCGGGCCCGACCGGATGGCGATGGACGAGCCGCTGCCCGCGACCCCGTTCGCGACCGCGCTGCAAGCCTTTGATTTCTATGGCGACGATCCGGTGGTGATCGTGCAGGTCGAACGGCCGAACGACCGGCTGCCGATGGAACTGTTCTATATCCCGGCGCTGCTGCTGCTGGGGCTGGTGATCCTGTTCCAGCGCCGCCGCCAGACGCAACCGGCGTTCTGAGGGGGGCAGGGGCATGAGCAAGACCATCCTTCTGTCCATCGACCTGAACGCGCCCGAGCAGAACGCGGCGCCCCTGGCCGCCGCGCTGGACCTCGCGGGGTCCGAGGGCGTCGTGCATGTCGTCTCGGTCCTGCCCGATTTCGGCCTGCCGCAGGTGGGCGGGTTCTTCCGCCCGGGGTTCGAGCGCGAGGCGCTGACCGCGTTCGGTCGCGCCCTGGCCGATTGGGTGCGGGTGTCGGTTCCCGAGGGGCACGCGGTCAAGGCGCATGTCCTGCACGGCACGATCTATGACGAGATCCTGCGCGCCGCCGATGCGCTGGCGGTCGATGTGATCGTCATCGGCGCGCACCGGCCGGCGCTGAAGGACTATCTTCTTGGCCCCAACGCCGCCCGGGTGGTGCGCCATGCGCGCCAGTCGGTCTTTGTCGTGCGGACCTGACGGCGATGGCGGGGCATCTGTTCGGCCGCTCGACGCGCGGCACGCTGCCGGTCGCGGTGGCGGGCGAGGGCTGCTATCTGATCGACGCGGCGGGCAGGCGGTATCTGGACGGCTCGGGCGGGGCGGCGGTGTCGTGCCTGGGCCATTCCGACCCGGACGTGCGCGCCGCCCTGCACGCGCAGCTTGACCGGCTGGCCTTTGCCCATACCGGGTTCTTCACCAGCGAACCGGCCGAGGACCTGGCCGATCTGCTGATCGAGGGCGCGCCCGCGGGGATCGAGCGGGTGTATCTGGTCTCGGGCGGGTCCGAGGCGGTCGAGGCGGCGCTGAAGCTGGCGCGGCAGTATTTCCTCGAGATCGGCCAGCCCGCCCGGCACCGGGTGATCGCCCGGCGCCAGAGCTATCACGGCAACACGCTCGGTGCGCTGGCCGCCGGCGGCAATGCCTGGCGGCGGGCGCAGTTCGCGCCGCTCTTGGTCGAGGTCAGCCATATCGCGCCCTGCTATGCCTACCGCGACCGGGCCGAGGGCGAAAGCCTGTGGGACTATGGCCAGCGGGTGGCCGATGAGTTGGAGACCGAGATCAACCGCCTCGGCCCCGAGACGGTGATGGCCTTCGTCGCCGAACCCGTGGTCGGCGCGACCCTGGGCGCGGTGCCGGCGGTGCCCGGCTATCTGGCGCGCATCCGCGAGATCTGCGACCGGCACGGGGTTCTGTTGATCCTCGACGAGGTGATGTGCGGGATGGGCCGCACCGGGCACCTGTTCGCCTGCGCCGAAGACGGGGTGGCGCCCGACATGGTAACCATCGCCAAGGGGCTGGGGGCGGGCTACCAGCCGATCGGGGCCTTGCTGACCTCGGGCGCGATCTACGAGGCGGTGGCGCGGGGCTCGGGCTTTTTCCAGCACGGGCATACCTACATGGGCCATCCGATGGCGGCGGCCGGGGCGGGGGCGGTGCTGCGGGCGATCCGCGACCGGGGGCTGTTGGCGCGGGTGCAGGCGATAGGGGCGCTGCTGGAGGCCGCGCTGACCGACCGCTTCGGCCAGCACCCGCATGTCGGCGATATCCGGGGGCGGGGGCTGTTCCGTGGCCTCGAACTGGTCGCCGACCGCGAGACCAGGGAGCCCTTCGACCCCGCCCGGCGCCTGCATGTGCGGGTCAAGGCGGCGGCGATGGAGGCGGGGCTGATCTGCTATCCGATGGGCGGCACGCTGGACGGCCAGCGCGGCGACCATATCCTGCTGGCCCCGCCCTTCATCATCGAGCCTGCTCAGATTGAGGAACTGACGGGCAAGCTGGCCCGCGCGCTGGATCAGGCAATGGCGGCCTGATCAGGCGGTCAGCCCCTCGGGCGCGGGCAGGCCGCGCGCGCGGGCCAGCGCGCGCCGGCGGCGATGCCGCTACAGGCGCGCGCCGGCGCCCTGGCCGAGGCCGGCCGCCGGATTGGCGCGGCCTCGGACCGGATCGGCGAGACCCTGGCGCGCGAGGAGGGCAAGCCCATCGTCGAGGCCCGCGCCGAGGTTGCGCGTGCGGGCGAGATGTTCCGTCACTTAGCCACCGAGGCGCTGCGCGTGGGCGGCGTCAGCCTGCTGTCGCTGGTGCCGGGGGTGGCTGCCACCACCGCCCGTCCGCCGTTGGGGTGGTCAGCGTGATCACACCGTGGAACTTCCCCGCCGCGATCCCCGCCTCGAAGATCGCCCCGGCGCTGGCCCGGGGCAATGCGGTGGTGTTCAAGCCCGCCGAACTGGCCTGCGCCACAGCCTGGGAGATGGTCGCGATCCTGGCCGATTGCGGCCTTCCGGCCGGGGCGGTCAACCGGGTGATGGGGCGCGGGCGCGAGATCGGCGCGGCGCTGGTCGAGGGTCCGGGCATCGACGGGATCAGCTTCACCGGGTGCGAGGCGGTGCGCCTCGGCATCGCAGCGGCGGCTGCGCCCCGGCTTTCGTAGCCACGGGTTTCCTGCTCATCTTCGCTCCATAAAGGCTACGATGAGACACGAACCCACCGTCTCGCAATCTGCCTAAACTGTCCGATGGGCGCTGACGTCAGACAACCCCCGATCTGCGGCCCGTCGTCCGCGCCAACCGGGTGACGCTGGCGCTCGACCTCGGCAGCACGACGGGATGGGCGCTGCACGGCATCGATGGGCTGATTACCTCCGGCACGGCGTCCTTCCGCCCCGGGCGGTTTGATGGCGGCGGCATGCGGTATCTGCGGTTCACCAACTGGCTCACCGAGATCGACCGGCTGTCTGGGCCCGTCGCCGCCATTGGTTCGAAGAGGTCCGCCGCCATGCCGCGACCGATGCCGCCCATGTCTATGGCGTGCTGATGGCCACGCTGACCGCATGGGCCGAATTGCGCGGCATGCCCTACGAGGGCGTTCCCGTCGGCACCATCAAGCGCCACGCCACCGGCAAGGGCAACGCGAACAAGGACGCCATGATGGCGGCCGCCCGCGCGCGCGGCTTCTCGCCCGCCGACGACAACGAGGCCGACGCCATCGCCATCCTGCTCTGGGCGCTGGAGACCCGGGGAGGTGTGCAATGAGCGGCATGCGGTTCACGCCCAAGGGCTACGGCGGTCACCGCGTTCGACGGGCTTACGCGGCTGCACTGCAGCCACGGTCCCGTCTCACCCCCGACGAGGTCAAGCGCGACGGCTGGAAGGTGAGGAGGAACCGTCGCGCTAGTGGCGCGGCGAAAGTCCGACGAACGGGCCTGCTTGCCGTCGCCATCGACGACGACCGCCTGACCTGGCCGGAGCGCGAACTGGTGCGCCAGCTTGGCGAGCGTCTCTACGGCAAGCGGGCACGGGAGGCGCGTCATGGGTGAGTGGACCACAGCGCATGTGCAGGATCGGCTGCAGCTTGCGGCGGGCGTGATGCGGCAGATGCCGGGCGTGATGCCGCAGGGCTTCTTCAACGCATGGCCCGAGTATTTCCACAGCTTCGCCGACAAGGTCGGTCAGGAGCCGCAGATGCGTCGCCCGAGGCCCAGCCCGCGCCATATCACTCAAGCCGAGGAGGCCATGCTCTGGCTGCGCTGGCTCGAGCCCGAGGATGGGCGCCTGGTCTGGGCCCGCGCCGACGGCATTGCGTGGAAGCCGATCTGCTGGCAGTTCGGGATCAGTCGGGCCACCGCAAACCGCCGGTGGCAGAACGGGCTTGCCGTCATCGTCTGGCGGCTGAACGGCAAGCGGGTGCCTACCAGGCGATCGAAGGCCTTCGTCGTGTCGAAGGCCGCGCCCCGCAATGACGCCGGCGATCAGGGTTGAAACGGGTTCAACACCGCGGCCCCGAGCCCGGCGACGTCCGCCTCGTTCCGGGTCGCCAGCGTGAGGTCGTTCGCCTTGGCCGTGGCCGCCAGCAAGGCGTCGATGACCGGTACGGGACGGATCGCGTTCATGCGCCCCCATTCCTCGGCAACGGTGGCGTCGACAGGCAGCACCCGGTCGCCGAAGCCCGCAATCACGTCGCCGAGCCACGCCTCGAGCGCGGCGGCCTTCGTGGGATCGCGGCGGCGCGCCAGTTCCACGCCCTTGCGGATCTCGCCCACGACCAGCGCGCTGAGCCAAAGGTCGTCCTCGGCGACGCCCGCCCACCATGCCGCGACGGCCGCGTCGCAGCGCTCGCCCTTGCGCAGTTCCGAGATGATGTTCGTGTCGATCAGGAAACTCACAGGGCGACGTCACGCCCGAAATCGCGGTGACGCTCCAGATCGATCCCCTCGAGGGGCGCCGAAGCCAGCAGCGCCTTGAAGCCGCCGACACGCTGCGTGCCGATCTTCTCGCGCAGGATGGCGCGCGTCTCGGCCTCGCGCTCGGGATCGCCGAGCGCGGTCGCGACATCGCGCACGAGGGCGGCGTCGTCCTTGCGAACCTGAACCTCGACGCGCACGAAGCCCTGGCGCTGCCTGCGCTTGCGCCACTGGGTTACGGGAGATGGGTCTGTGTTGTTCACGGCATCCTCCATTTCCGGAAAGCATACCGGAAATTTGGAATCCGGGCAACTGCGTTCAAGGGCGCGCTGTCAAGTCCCTGATCGCGCGTGAGACATTATTTGGCGAGACACCGGAAGCCGAGACAGATTCCGCCAGCGAGGCTACATGAACGATAGTCTCGGCGTTGTGCGCGCGGGCGAACCGGCGCCATTCCCAAGGTGGACACCCGCGCTGGCTTCCGGGGGTCAGCCGGGGGATGGTCTTCCAAGACATTGTTTTACAGTTACTTTTCTGCCCGACTTCCGTATGCTGGCGGGCGAAGCGCGGGACATCGCCAGCGACAGGGCCGGATTTTCGGGAAGCCATGTGTGGATGCCTCCCGTTGCGCAAGGGGCGATTTGAGCTTTCGGACGCGTGATCGAGTGCGGTCATGTGTGAGGCCTCCAGGTGCGGCCTTTCCATGCCGCGGGCCGGTATGGAGATGCGCAGATCGGGTCCAAATCACTCTGGGCGCGCTTCGGAGGGCGCTGTGGCTTCCCCTGGTTTTCCCGATCCGGATCTTCGATCATCTGTCCATGCAGTTCTTTCGCCTTCCTCACGCCTCGCACGTCCGACCCGAAGGCGGGACGTGGTCCCTGCCCGGTCAGGCCATCGCGGCCCCCCCGGTAATCCTCGTTCTTCGTCAACATCGCCCAGACACCGCGCGCCATCTTGTTGGCCAGCGCGATGGCCACCAGCATGCGCGGCTTCTTCGCCAGCATCCGCGCCAGCCATGACCCCTCGGGCGCGCCCTTCCTCAGGGTCCGCTGCACCTTGGACATGGCGCCGATGATCAGGAGGCGCCGGATGTCGCGCTGGCCCATCTTCGAGGTCCGGCCAAGCCGCTGCTTGCCGCCGGTCGAATGCTGCATCGGCACGAGCCCGAGCCAGGCGGCGAAGTCGCGCCCGCTGCGGAAGCTGTCCATCGCGGGCGCGAAGGTCTCGACCGCCAGCGCCGTGATCGGGCCGACACCGGGCATGGTGCGCAGGCGCCGGGATGTCTCGCCCTCCCCGGAAAGGCGGGCGATCTCGCGGTCCAGCACTGGCGTTCTCACTCTGGTTCGACGGCTCGTACGAGGCTTCGCCCGGGACGATCAAGCTTCGGTTCGCATCGACCGACGCCGACGCTCCACCCAGTGTGTCGCAACGGCACCAAGTTCGTAGTAACTTTCCCTTGCCCACTTGAACCGCTCGCGATGGCTGCCGACCGGAGCGACCGGCAGGGTTTCATGATCGCCTGTCAGAAGGGCGCGGGCCGCTGAAGTTCCGAAGATGGTGCCGGGGCCGATGCCGCGCCCCGAGTACCCGAAGACGGAAACAGCATCCGCACCGAAGACAACGATTTTCGGAATGTGGTCCGAGGTCATTGCGATGGTGCCGCACCAGGCGTGCTCGAACGGGAAGTCCGAGAGTTCCGGGTAGAGGCTGCGGAGCTTATGGCGGGCCCACGATGCATGGACAGCGGAACCCGGGCCTTCGGAATCCCCGATCCCGCCGACGATCAGCCGTCCGGCACCGTCAAGGCGGATCGAGCTCATGACGAGCGCGGTGTCCCAGCAGCCCTCGCCCCCGGGGAGGATCGTCGAGCGCAATGATGCCGGGAGCGGGGCCGTAGCGAATTGGAAGTAGCGCACGGGGACGAACTGCGGTCGGGGAGAGCCGGCGACGCCGCCGTGGTAGGCGTTCGTTGCCAGCAGGATGGCCCTCGAAACGACGGTCTTGCCCACTGCCTCGATGACCCAGCGTCCCGCCCGGCGCGTGATCCTTTCGACGGGCGATTGCGCGTAGACCTCGGCCCCGGACGCAAGTGCTGCGCGCGCAAGGCCCCGACAGTAGGAGAGCGGGTGAATCGTCCCAGCGCGCGGATCCAGAAGGGCGCCGAAGAATGCCGGCGTCCCGGTCCGCCGTGCCGTCTCCTCCCGGTCCAGCAGTCGCAGCGGCGCGCCCAGGCGGTTTCCTTGCAGCAGACGGTTCTTCAGGTTCTCCAGCCCCGCCGGCGCATGGGCGAGGTGCAGCGTTCCGTTCCGGACCGGGTCGCAGTCGATGGCGTGCCGTGCAATGATGTCGAACACCGCCTCGGGGCCCTGCGACAGCGCGCTCATCAGGCGAAGGCCCGGGCCTTCGCCCATCGAGCGCACGACTGCGTCCGGCGGCAACCAGAGACCGGCGTTCACCAGGCCGACATTCCGCCCCGAGCCGCCATGGCCGACATCGCGCGCCTCGAGAAGGACCACCCGCGCACCGAGACGTGCCGCCTCCAATGCGGCAGCGCATCCCGTGAATCCGCCACCGACGATAGCAAGATCGGCCTCCCGATCGGTTGCCAGGGTGCGGGTCGGCAGGGCCTCGCGACAGGTCCGCGACCAGAGATTGGCGCCTCCGTCAGAGGTCAAAGCGAACACCCTGCGCCAGAGGGAGTGCGTCCGAGAAATTCACCGTGGCGGTCTGGCGACGCATATAGCCCTTCCAGGCATCCGAACCGCTCTCCCGACCGCCGCCCGTCTCCTTCTCGCCGCCGAACGCGCCGCCGATCTCGGCGCCCGAGGGACCGATATTGACGTTGGCGATGCCACAGTCGGATCCGGATGCAGAAAGAAAGCGCTCTGCCTCGCGAATGTTCATGGTGAAAATGCACGAGGACAAGCCTTGTGTGACACCGTTCTGAAGCGAAATGGCCTCGTCCAGAGTGTCATAGGTCAGGACATAGAGGATAGGGGCAAAGGTTTCGGCCCGGACGACTTCGGTCTGGCGGGGCATGTCGACGATTGCGGGTGTGACGTAGACGCCGGGCCGGTCGAGGCTTTCGCCACCGGTGACCGTTCCCCCGTCGGCCCGCGCACGACACAAGGCGGCTTGCATCGCCTCGAGCGCTCTGGCGTCGATGAGGGGGCCGACGAGTGTCCCCGGCTCGCGCGGATCGCCGACCGGAAGCGCCTCGTAGATCGCGGTGAGGCGCGCCAGAAGGGTCTCCTTCAGCGATCGATGGACAATCAGTCGCCGCAGGCTTGTGCAGCGCTGGCCGCAGGTGCCGACGGCCGAGAACACGATCGCCCGAAGCGCCATGTCGAGATCGGCCGACGGCGCCACGATCATCGCGTTGTTGCCTCCAAGCTCGAGGATCGCGCGGCCGAAGCGCGCAGCGACGACGGGCCCCACCGCCTGACCCATCCGGGTGGACCCGGTTGCTGAAACGACTGGCACGTCCCGCGAGGCTGCAAGCGCCGCGCCGACGTTCGTGCCGCCGATCGCGAGCTGGCACAGTGCCGGCGGAGCGTCGCCGAAGCGGGCGAGTGCACGCTCGAAAATCTTCATCGTGGCCAGCGCGGTGAGGGGCGTCTTTTCCGAGGGCTTCCAGATGACGGGATTGCCGCAAACCAGCGCGAGCGCCGCGTTCCACGACCAGACAGCGACAGGAAAGTTGAAGGCCGTGATCACGGCGCAGGGTCCGACCGGATGCCATGTCTCGCGCATGGCGTGTCCCGGGCGTTCGGAGGCGATCGTCAGCCCGTAGAGCTGCCGAGACAATCCCACCGCGAGGTCGCAGATGTCGATCATCTCCTGAACCTCGCCAAGGCCCTCCGAGGTGATCTTTCCGGTTTCCAGCGTGACCAGCGCCCCGAGCGCGGACTTGGCCGCGCGCAATTCCTCGCCAAGGAGCCGAACGAGTTCGCCCCGGCGCGGTGCCGGAACCGCGCGCCAGGCAAGAAAGGCGACGTTGGCATGGTGGATGATTGCGGCGACATCTGCCTCGGCGGTCTGGCGGACATGGGCGATGGTTTGACCGTCGATCGGGGATTGCACCGGCAGATCGCCACCGCGCGTCTCGAACTCGGTCAGGCCAAGCCGGAAGAAGATTTCCTCATGTGACATTGCTGTCCTCTCGAATTACGTGGCGTCTCTGCGTGTCCAGCCCCATCGAGACCAGCAGGATCGAGCGGTCTTGAACGTCCTTGAAACGCGCCTTGTCCGTGATGCCGCGCCAGCTTGCGAGCACCAGGGATTGCGCGACTGCGCCGCCGAGGTTGGTGCCCGGGCCGGTCACGATGAAGAGGTCCGGCGCGAATTCCTGCGCCGCGATCCGGATGGCGCGTGTGAAGTCATAGGTCTCGGTCACTTGCGCGCCGAGTGTGTAAGACCACAGCGCCTCGGTATCGGTGGCGCCGGGCCACCAGATTGCACCGCGCCCGTCGATCAGCGGCAGCGACGGCTGAACAACGCTTGGGTGCAGGATCTCGCGCGCCTGCGCCGCCACTGGCTCCTGCAGCGCCGTGTGGAAGGCCGCGTGGTTCGCGAGCCTCATGGGAAAGCGTTCGCCGACAGGATCGACCGCGGCCTCGAAGGCTCTGAGGCCCGCGTTGTTGCCCGCGAGCACGAGCATCCCGCCGAGCTCGACGGAAGGCTTCAGAACCGCACCGTCTTGTCCGTCGATCCGCGCAACCGTCGCGAGGATTTCCGCGCGTCGCGAGGCGCCGCCACCCCAGTTGTCGTCCATCCATGGATAGACCACTTGCCCCCCGATCGCCGCCGCCTGCATCAGCCTGCCCATGGTGTTGGCCACGCGGAACGCATCCACAGGCGCAAGAGCCCCCGCGCAGGCCAGCGCCGTATACCAGCCCATCGAGTTTCCGGTTACTGCCACCACGTCGATCCTCGTGCGGTCGATCGAAAGAAAGTCTCCGTAGGAGGCCGCGAAGATCAGGGCCGACGCGTTGTCGCTGCGCGTGTGCTGCGATCCGACGAAGCGATCGGCCCCATCGAGTTCAGCCAGCGTACACAGACCGTCGGAAATCCTGATCGCCTCGAAATCGGCAAGAAGCTCGCCATCGGGAAAGCGCGGCACGAGGCTACCCAGTTCTGCTGGGCCGTAGGTGCCCCGCCCGGGGCAGATGACGACTGCCGTGCGCCTCATCGGGCGATCCGCTTTCGCAAGGCCTGTCCGGCTGCAACGATGCCATCGCAGGACGGCAGCGTCGCCGCATAGGCCGGGCCCGTCGCGATGAAGCTGTCCTCGGCGCATAGCCGGGCGCAGGGTCGTCCCGTCTCGGCGAAATGGGCAAGAAGCGCCTCTGCGACACCGCCGGACCGGCGCGTCTCGTCCACGACGAGAACCGGGGTGTCTACCGGAAGCGCCCTTTCGAGGCCATCCAGCGGAAGGGGGGCCAGCCACCGCAGGTCGATGAGCCGGCAGGTTATTCCGATGTCTTCGAGGATCGGCATCGCCTGCCGGGACAGGAAGGCCCCGTTGCCGAAGCTTACGAGCGCAAGATCTGTTCCAGAACCATGCACCCCGACCTCGCCCAAGGGAATCCGCGCGCCCTCGCCCGGATATTTCCGCATCCAGAGGCCATCATTCTCGGCGAAGAGATCGCGCGTGCCGTAGAGGGCGATCGGCTCGACGATTGCGACGAGCCGCTGCTCCTCGCGGGCAAGGCGGACAGATTCGCGCAGCATGCACACCGCGTCCTCACCGTTCGACGGCACGGCAAGGATGAGGCCCGGTATGTCCCGAAGGACGGCAAGGGAATTGTCGTTGTGGAAATGGCCGCCGAAACCCTTCTGGTATCCGAGGCCGGCGATGCGGATCACCATCGGGTTGGTGAACTGCCCGCGCGAGAAGAAGGGCAGGGTTGCCGCCTCGCCCCGAACCTGATCCTCGGCATTGTGGAGGTAGGCGAGGAACTGGATCTCGGGCACCGGAATGAAGCCGTTATGCGCCATCCCGATCGCCAGCCCCAGGATCGACTGCTCGTCGAGCAGCGTGTCGATCACGCGCGACGCACCGAAACGAGCCAGAAGCTTCTGCGTCACGCCGTAGACCCCACCCTTGCGGCCCACATCCTCGCCCATGACCACGATCTCCGGGTGGGCGATCATCAGGTCCGTCAGGGCCCAGCCGATCAGGCGCGACATGATCTGCGGCTCGGCCATCGCCCGGAGGTCGGCTCCGAGAAGGTCGCGGCGGCGGGATGGCGGGGGGCCGTTCGTCGGCTTGCAAGGTCGCGGCGGGGGAACGATCGCCGCCATCACCTCGCCGGCGGACTTCAGGTGGGGCCGCGTCACGACCTCTGCCGCGATGCGCTCGACGCGCGCGCAGGTCTGGGCATAGATCGCCAGCGCGTCTTCAGGCGCGAGCACACCCGCCTCGGCCAGGAGGCGGACCGCGTGAAGCAGCGGGTCGCCAGCCTCTTCGGCCTCGATCCGGGCCCTGGGCAGGTAGGATGTCGGAACATCGGCGCCGGCATGGCCATAGAGCCGCACTGTCCGCAGGTGGAGAAACGCGGGCCGGCGCCGCCGACGCACCCAGTCTGCCGCCTTGAGGGCGGTGGCGTAGGTTTCGTAAATGTCGAGCCCGTCACACGCGAAATAGGCCAGACCCGGACGGGCCGAGAAATTCGCCGCGATCCAGCCGGGAGGCGTTAGCGTCGAGATGCCGATCCCGTTGTCCTCGCAGGCAAAGAGCAGGGGCATGGGCACCGACTGGAAGCTTGCCCACGCCGCGGCGTTGAATGCCCCCTGGGCGGTCGAATGATTGACCGATGCGTCCCCGAAGCTGCAGTATATCAGCGCATCCTCGGGAAGCCGCGCATGTTCCGGGCGGTTGCGGCGCGCGGCCCCGATCGAATAGGCCGCACCCACGGCCTTGGGCAGGTGGCTCGCGATGGTCGAGGTCTGCGGCGGGATGTTCAGGGCGTGCGAGCCGAGGACCTTGTGCCGGCCGCCCGAGATCGGATCCTCCGACGAGCACGCGAACGATAGCAGCAGGTCCCATGCCGGGCTTTGGCCCGGCACCTGTTGCGCGCGCTGAATCTGGAAGGCAGCGTCGCGGTAATGCAGAAACGCCATGTCGGTCGGCCGCAAAGCCGCCGCCACGGCGGCCATACCTTCGTGGCCGGACGAACCGATGGTGTAAAAGCCCTGCCGGCGGGCCTGCATGACCCTGCTGGTGAGGTCGAGGGCGCGCGAGAGGCAGCCGGAACGAAAGATCGACACGGCGGTGACACCGCCGAGCGGGCCGACCGGCCTTGCGCCGGCAGGCAGGTCGTGCGCCGCAACCCTGCGGAGAAAGTTCTCGTGGACGATCTGTGCGCGATCCACCGGGGCCGACCTCAACCAAAAGCCCGCAGGCCGGCCCTGCCGCTGTCACAGGTGCCGGAACAGAAAGCCCGGGCGCCCGGTGCCCTGATCCGAACGCCTTCACCGCGTTCGCGGTGCAACAGGAGACCATTCATGCCGTCAGAAGTCGGGCGCGTCATCAGGACCCCCCTTGCACGAAGGCAGCGATCCGGCACAACCCCTCGTCGAGGTCGGCGTCCGAGTAGGCGAAGGAAAGCCTGGCATGGTCCGGCATTCCGAACGCGCGGCCCGGCACGAGGGTGACCCCCGCCTGCTCCATGAGGGCGACACAAAACTCCCCCTCCGTGCGAAAGCCGCGTCCCCGGACCGCGCCGCCAATATGCGGGAAGACGTAGAATGCTCCGTCCGGCCGCGGACATGAGACGCCCGGCAGCCGGTTCAACGCGGCGACGACACGATCGCGACGCGCCCGGTAGGCCTCGCGACGCGTGGCGATGCAACTCTGGTCTCCGGTCAATGCGGCGAGCGCCGCCGCCTGCGCGATCGAACAGGCACCCGACGTCGTCTGCCCCTGAACGACTGCCATTGCCGCAACCAGATCGGCATGGCCGATGCCCCACCCGATGCGCCAGCCGGTCATGGCATAGGCCTTCGACACACCGTCCACGATCAGCGTCCGGGTCGCGAGTTCGGGACAGATGCGCCGGAACGAGGCGAAGGGGACGTAGCTCAGGAGGGCATAGATCTCGTCCACAAGGATCAGGATGTGGGGATGCCGCGCCAGGACCTGCGCCAGACCGACGAGCTCTTCGGCGCTATAGGTCGTGCCTGCGGGATTGGACGGCGAATTCAACATGAGCCAGCGCGTGCGCGGCGTGATCGCGGACTCGAGGGCTTCTGGCGTCAGCTTGAAGCCCCGGGCCATCGCGCAGGGAACCACAACCGGAACGCCACCCGCCAGGGCAACGATGTCTGGATAGCTCGTCCAGTAGGGTGCCGGAACGATGACTTCGTCGCCCGGATCAAGCGTAGCGAGAAGGGCGTTGGCGATGACCTGCTTTGCACCGGTGGAGACGATGACCTCCCGCGGGCTCACGCCCGCCCCGGCCGCGATCGCAGACCGCAGCGGCGCGGTGCCTGCCGTGGGAGGATAGCGCGTCTCACCGCTCCTCGCGGCCGCATCAGCGGCCTCGATGACATGCAGAGGCGTCGGAAAGTCAGGCTCGCCGGTCGACAACGCCACGATGTCGCGGCCTGCGGCGCGAAGTTCCGCCGATCGTTCGCTCAGCTGGACGATCTCCGTCAGGTCGAGCCCGACAATCCGTTTTGCGCGCGTGAAGCCCATTGCGGCCCTTCCCCTTCCTGCTTCTTCATTATTGCAGAAGGCCAAGCCATCCGCGAAGAAATGAGAGGACACGATGTCTGACGGAAAACTCACATGATCGCCCCTCGGCGGTTCCTGCCCTCGATCAGCTCGCTGCTTGCGCTCGAGGCGGTGGACCGTCTCGGAACAGCTACGGCGGCGGCCGAGGATCTTGCCCTGACCCACTCGGCAGTGAGCCGCCAGCTCAAGGTGCTGGAGGAGCAACTGGGCGTCGGGCTACTGGTCCGGGACGGAAAGGCGCTTGCCCTTACCCCGGCCGGCGCGCGCTACGCGCATTCTGTGCGCGGCTTCCTGCAGGACCTCGCGCGCGCGTCACTCGAGCTCAGGGCGAGCGGATCGCGCGACGTGATAAACCTCGCGGTCTTGCCGGCTTTCGGGATGTATTGGCTGACACCGCGGCTCAAGCCCTTCCTTGACGCCCATCCGGGCATTCTGGTGAACCAGCGAACACGTCTTTCGCGCTTCAACTTCGGCCTTGAGCGGTTCGATGCGGCAATCCATTTCGGCATCCGCGACTGGCCCGGTGTGAACTACCTCGAACTTGCCCGCGAGCGCCTCGTGCCGGTCTGCGCGGCAAGCATTGCTCCGGCACCGCCCTTGCAGCCCGAAGAGCTTCTGGGTTTGCCGCTGCTCCATCTGGAAAGCCGCCCTGGTGCATGGGAGACATGGTTCCGCAGCCACGGCTGCGATGCGGGTCAACTGCGCGGTCCGCTGTTCGATCAGTTCGGCGGGCTTGCCGCGGCAGCTGCGGCGGGTCTGGGGGCGGCGTTGCTGCCCGACTTTCTCGCCGCCGCAGAGATCGCGCAGGGTCGGGTGATTCCGATCGGCGCTGCCGGCGTTGACTCCGCGGGCGCGTATCATCTCGTGTGGCCTCAGGCAAACCAGCCGACCGAGGCTCTGCGAAGGCTCATCGATTTTCTCAGAAGGTCTAGATTGTCGTCCATTTGACCATCCGAACGGAAGATCGGTGCGGTCGATTTCCAAAGAGAAAGGTCTTGACCGTTCCCGATGCGAGCGTTTAAGCTTCAAAGGTCCAAAATCAATACCATTGAGCGAGGAAAGCCGGATGAGCGAACTGACGAGCGCCGAGGTCATGGCCATGCTGAGGGTCGGACTCGATAAGGCAACGGAGCTCAACGAGCCATCGAGCATCGCCGTGGTCGATCAAGGCGGCAATATTGCCGGCTTTGCCCGCAGCGACGACGCCATGTTCGGCACTGCCGAGATCGCGCTGACCAAGGCTTATACGGCCGCAGCGTTCAAAATGCCGAACGGAGACCTCGCGAATGATGTGCAGCCGGGGGGCGAGATCTACAATGTCGAGGTGGCTGGTCGCGGACGCACCTTCACCGCGATCGCCGGCGGCTTTCCCTTGATGCGCGGCGGCAAGTGCATCGGCGCCGTCGGCGTGTCGGGTGGGCCGGTCGCGCGCGATGTGGCGATCGCCGAGGCCATGCTTGCGAGCTTCGCAGGTTGATTGCTGCCGGACCCTCGCCCGGCGCGGTCCCGCTCGTAAGGATTTCGAAATGACCCGAGACAACATCGCTGTCGCGGACTACGTCATCATCGGCGGGGGCTCGGCAGGGTGTACCTTGGCCGCGCGGCTCTCGGAAGACCCCTCCATCAAGGTTCTTCTGCTCGAAGCCGGGCCTAGCCGCGGCGGACTTCGCGACTACTGGAAAATCGAGATGCCTGCCGCCTTCGATTGGGTCTGGCGAAACGAGAAGTACAACTGGATGCTGGAGGGCGAACCTGAAGCCACCATGAACAACCGCCGGATCTTCCAGCCGCGTGGAAAGATCCTGGGAGGCTCATCGGCGATCAACGGGATGGTCTTCCTGCGCGGGCACCCACTGGACTTCGAGCGTTGGGTGCAAGAGGGCGCAACCGGCTGGAACTGGAAGAACGTGCTTCCATACTTCAAGCGGATGGAGACATGGGAAGGCGGTGAAAGTGCCTTCCGCGGTGGCGCGGGTCCCATACACGTGCGCAAGGGGCGTTTTCCATCACCTCTCTACCAATCCTTCATCGACGCCGGCGTCGAAGCCGGATTTCCGTTGTCCGACGACCTGAACGGTCCTCAGCCCGAGGGCATGGGCCATCTGCAGATGAACGTGCAAGATGGCGTCAGGGCTTCGACAGCGCATGCCTATCTTCGTCCCGTCCGACATCGCCGCAATCTTGCAGTGATCGACCACGCCGAGGCGCGGGGCCTCATTCACGAGGGCAACAGGGTCGCGGCGGTCGCATTCGCGCGGAAGGGGGTCGAGGGGTTCAAGGCACGCGCCGAGCGGGAGGTCATCCTGTCGGCGGGGGCTGTCGGGAGCCCGCTCCTTCTGATGCTGTCGGGGATCGGTCCGGCCGATCACTTGCGATCGCTCGGGATCGAGCCCCGGACGAACCTCCCCGGGGTCGGCCGGAACATGCAGGACCATCCACTAGTGTACATGAAGTTCCATGTGGACAGGCCCGTCTCAATGTCCCGCTACATGCGAAAGGATCTGATGTTGTATACCGGTGCGCGGTGGGTGCTATCCCATACCGGCCCCGGCGCCACGAACAACGTCGAGGCTGCGGCACTGGTCCGGTCGGACCCTTCGGTGGCGCATCCCGACCTCTATATCCAGTACCTGCCGGTCGTGATGGATCACGACGACGGCCTCAGCCCCGATCTTCACGGGTTCACCTACTGCATCGGCCCGACCCGCATCGAACGCGCCGGATGGATCGAGCTGCGGTCGGCGGATCCCCGGGACCGGCCCCGAATGGTATCGAACTTCCTTTCGACCGAATACGACATGCAGCAGATGCGTAACGCCATCGAACTCGGGCGCCTCATCGCCGCGCAGAAGGCAAGCCGCGCCTTCGGAGTGACCGAGGTCGATCCCGGACCAGGCATCGTTTCGCGCGGCGACATCGATAACTATATCCGCAACAGCACGGCGGGTGACTTCCATCTCTGCGGGACCTGCATGATGGGCCGCGATGGCAACGCCGTGGTCGACCCCGACCTGCGGGTGCACGGCGTCGAAGGGCTCCGCGTGGTCGACGCGTCGGTGATGCCGTCGATCGTCAGCGCAAACACCAACGCGTCGACAATCATGATTGCGGAACGCGCGGCCGACCTGATCCTCGGGAAACCGCAACTGCCGCCCGCAGACGTTCCGATGCCCACCGGAAAGCCGATCTCGAAAACCAGCGTGCTGGCGTCCGACACGCCGCCGGTGGACGCAAGGCTGTGAGGCCGGATCGGATCAGGGTTCCGTCGCGGCGATCGCAGCCTCCCGCACCTGCGGGAAGGCAGGCGGAACTGGGTTGTCTGGGATCATGGCGGCAAGGGTTGTCTCCGACATCTGGCCGAAGAGGTTGCGGGTCGCTTCGGCGGCCCGCATCCTGGACCGGTTCGTGATCGACTCCGCGAGTGCTTTCCAAACCTCAAGAAGCTCGGCGGCACGCTCAGGAACGCTCGCAGGCTTGAACGGAGATGCCAGACCCGCAAGCGCTGTCTCGATCGCCTCGCCGAAGAAGGCGTTGGCGGAGGCTCGACCGACGGCCGCCAAGAACAGAAACTGCGCTTCGCGCAGGTCGCCCGCGCTCCGCGCAGCTTCCAGCAGGTCGACGGCCTTGCGCATATCGGCGAGGTCAGTCGGCGTACGCCGCTCGCATGCCAGCGCCCCAGCATGTTCAAGAATGGCCCCCAGATACTCCAGACTCCGCCAGACAAGGTCTGGCCGGGTCAGCAGAGTGGCGCGCGCAAGCGCGTTTATCGCCTCCTCGTCGGCGACGAAGTTGCCACCCTTTGCGCCGCGCAGCGCCACGATGTAACCTTCCGCCTCGAGCCGCTTCAACGCCTCCCTCAGTGTGGCGCGCGCGATGCCGAGCGTCTCGGAAAGCCTTCTTTCGGCCGGGAACTGCTCGCCGGGCCGCATCGCGCCGATCTGGATGCGACGCTTGATCAAGTCATAGGCGAGACCGTGAAACGGCGCATTGCGAATGCTGAGGCCGGTCCAGAACATGCTCAGATCGCCGTAAAGGCGTTGTCGACCATGATCTCGGCGCCGTTCACGAAACTCGAGTCGTCGGACGCGAGAAACACTGCCACGGCGGCAACCTCCTCGGGCTCGCACATGCGGCCCTGAAGCGCCACCACGTCCTCCTCCCCCGCCGACACCTGCAGTGCCCGCAACTGCGCAATCTCGACCTCGCCGTGGCGGGTGCGGACGAACCCGGGGCTGAGGACGTTGGCGCGGATCCCCTTGTCACGGAACTCGACCGCGACCGATCTGGTGAACTGGGTCACCGCGGCTTTCGTGGTGCAGTATATCGCCTCCATCGGCGTCGCTGTCGAAGCCGATACCGACGACGTGGTGATGATGACGCCCCTCCCCTTCTTGAGCATCGGAGGTAGACATGCCTGGGTCATCAGGAAGGCGCTCTTTACATTATTGTTGACAAGAAAAGCGAAATCTTCCTCGGTCACCTTTAGAAGTGGCTGCACGAGGATGTCGCCGGCCTGATTGAACAGGATGTCGATCGCACCGAAGCGGGTCAGGGCGGAATTGACCACGCGACGAACGTCGGCGGAGGTCGAAACGTCGGCATGCACGAACTCGAAGCTCTCCGGGCCGAGTTCTTCGGCGAGTGTTCGGCCATTGAAGGCATCGCGATCGGCACCGACGACCTTTGCGCCTGCGGCGATGAACGCCTTGGCGGATGCTCGGCCGCATCCGTTGGATGCTCCGGTGATGACGGCCACCAGTCCACAGAGCTTGCCGACGCTCATTGCTGTTTTTTGCCCCTGGCACCTTTCGGCTGCCGCTATGGACCAACTACGCTCCCGAAGAAAGAGAGCTAATCAAGCTTGTGTGCTCGGCCTCGGCTGCGAATCACGGCGGGTTGACGAAGACGTCCAGCCCCCCGGTTATCTCGAGTGCTCCGTGACCGCGTGCGACGGCCTCACCGAACAACTCCACGATGGTCGATGGAAACACCGTCGAGATGCGATTGGCTCGAGCAGTATGCAGCAGGTGTTGCATGGCCGCGAGATGCACATCCAGGTTGGCCTGGTTGCCGCGAAAATCGCCGCGCTGGATAAGGGCGCGGCTGTATTCGGCCTCGGCTTCAATCTCGACAAGCCACGACGGGACCGACTGGAACACGGCGTCATCGGCAAGGCCTTCGGCCCGGGCAAAGGCAAGCCCCTGGAACAAGCCCACCATCGAACCGTAAAGATAGGACAACCAAGCCAGATCAGCCGCAGCGGCAAAACCCGGATCCGGGCCAAGCCAGCCGCTCCGTCCGCCGAACGCGCGCAGAATATCCGCGACACGGTCGTACGTCTCAGAATTGCCTGAATATGCGAACCGCGTCATCTCCTGCCCCACGCGCGCAGGGTAGGTGAAGATCTTGCCGTCGAGATAGTGTGCGCCGAGCGTCGCGACCTTGTCGCCCAATTCGCGTGCCTCGGCCGGCGTCCCGCTGCAGAGCTGTACGAAGACTTTGCCGGCGAACATGTCTGTCGGTCCTGCCATTGCCATCGCCGACACCGTCGTCGCGTAGTCGGAGAGGACCCATACAAGGACATCGGTTCTGGCCACGACGTCGGCGATGCTGGCGCCAACCGCGGCGCGCCCCGCAAAGCGCTCGGCCTTGGCCGCGGTGCGGTTCCAGACCACGATTTCGAGGCCATGCTGCAGCGCCGCCTCCGCGATGGCGCTGCCCATATTGCCAAGCCCTAGGATGCCAATTTTCATCAATCGCTCCCAATCTCGCGCCCTGCGGGGGCGCGTCCCGCCTCAGTCCCTTTGCGACCGCCCCCGCGTCAGTAGGGCGGCGATGAGTATGAGCACCATGGAAAAGGCCACGATCAGCGTGCCCACGGCATTGATCTCGGGCGTCACGCCCCGCCTCATGGTGGAATAGATGTACATGGGCAGCGTGTTGTCCCGCCCGGTCAGGAAGAAGGTTACCGGGATCTCGTCGAACGACAGCACGAAGCACAGAAGCGCCGCCCCAATGACCGCGGACCGGATATTCGGCAGCGTGATGTACCAGAACGTTGCAAGTCCGCTGCCGCCAAGGTCGGCCGACGCTTCCTCGAGTGACTTCGGGAGGCGCTGCAGCCGGGCGAAAACAAGCGTAACGACGACAGCCAGCAACGTGGTCACATGGCCGACGATGACGGTGTTCAGGCTGAGGTCGATGCCGAACTCTCTAAACATGTTGAGCATCGAGATGCCGGTCACGATCCCGGGAAGGGCGATCGGCAGCAGGAGGAGTCGCCGGAAGAGCGTCTTGCCCGCAAAGCTGAACTTGTGCAGGGCGAGCGCCGCCGGAATTCCGACAAACAGGGTCAGGATCGTCGAGAAGATGGCCACATAGAAGCTGTTGCCGACAGCCGTGAGAAGATCGCGGTTGCCAGCGAGCTTGAGATACCAGTCGAGCGTGAAGCCCGACAAGGGCCATGCGATAACGCGCGAGTCGTTGAAGCTGAAGATGACAAGGATCGCGATCGGCAGATAGAGAAACGCCATCAGAATCACGATGAAACCGCCAAACGCGACGTTGACGGCCTGCCGTGCGTTGCGCCTGTGTGCAGGGCCCGCGTTCGCCATCTCAGCCTCCGACCTGCGCGCGCCGCTCGAGCCGATCAGATATCGAGATGATGCTCAGCACGATGATCAGCATGACCACGGCGAGGGCCGAGCCGAGCGGCCAGTTGAGCGCCGCGCCGAACTGCGAAGTGATGACATTCGCCACCATCATGCCGTCCGGCCCTCCGACCAGGAATGCGGCCACGAAATCGCCGAAGCTCAGGCAGAATGTCATGGTGAAGCCCGCGACCACCCCCGACATGGACAATGGCAAGGTCACCCGAAGAAACGTGCCCACTGGCCCCATGCCCAGATCCGCCGATGCCTCGCCCAGGTTTGCGGGGATCTTTTCGAGTGCGGTGTAGATCGGGATGACCATGAACGGGATGAAGATGTAGGTGAGCGTCACCACCATCGCCGTCTGACTGTAAAGGAGGAAGCCCAGCGGCTCGTCGATCAGGCCGAGCGACATGAGCGCGGTATTCAGGATGCCGTTGGTGCCCAGAATCGTCTTCCACAGATAGGCACGCAGAAGGTACGACACCCACAGCGGCGCGACCACGGCGAGGAACAGGAAGGAGCGCCATGCCCTGCTCCTGAGCCGGAACACCAGGTAGTAGGCGAACGGATATGCCAGAAGCAGCGAGGCCACCGATACCGCCGTCGCGATCTTCAGCGTTCGCAACAACACACTGAAATACTGCGGATCCGTGAAGAGAGTGAGGTAGTTGCCCAGTTGCAGCGCAGGCTCGAAGAGCGGGTATTTCTTGATCCAGAAGCTGTAGTTGAGCAGCACCGCGTAGGGGACGAGCATGAACAGCACGATCCACAGAAGTGGAATGCCGAGGATCAGGAGCACACTGCCCAGACGGAGCACCTGCCGGCTCATCTCTCAGCCCGGGCCAAACAGCATGATGTTCTGCGGCTCGATCCCGATCTCCACCGCCGCGCCGACCCTTGGGTGCGGGGAGCGAAACATGCCGGCCGGCAGCATTCCATCGACGACGAACTCCGATCCGTCCTCCAGCCGGACGACCGTGCGCAGCGCCAGCCCGAGATAGATCGTCTCGACCACGATGCCGGGCAGCACGTTTCCGGGTCGGGACTGGCCTGCTCCGAGGATCTGGGCCTTCTCGGGCCGGACCCCGATCCTGAGCTTCGATCCGCACACAGGAACGCGGGGATTCTCGACGATCAGCCTGCCTACGGCGGTTTCCAGCACCGCTCCCGTGGCTTCGCGCGTCACGACCCTCGCTTCGAAGAAGGTCGTGGTCCCGATGAAGTTCGCGACATAGGGGGTCTGCGGTCGCTCATAGACGTCCTCAGGCGTGCCTTCCTGCGCCACCCGCCCCTTGTCCATCACGACGACGCGATCGGACATGACCAACGCCTCGGTCTGGTCGTGCGTGACCATGATGAACGTGATCCCCAGCTTTGCGTGCATATGCCGAAGCTCAACCTGCATCTGCTCGCGCAGCTTGGCGTCCAGGGCCGAAAGCGGCTCGTCAAGCAGGATGACCTTGGGTTCGCGCACCACCGCGCGGGCCAGCGCCACACGCTGGCGCTGCCCGCCAGAGAGCTGATGCGGGTGGCGGTCGAACATGCCGGCCAGTCCGACGAGCGACAGCGCGGCATCGGCCCGATCGCGCGCCGCCTTGCCCTTCACCCCCTTGCGCTCAAGTCCGTAGGTGATGTTCCTCCCCACCGTCATGTGCGGAAACAGGGCATAGTCCTGGAACATCATGTTGACGTCGCGCTTCTGCGGGGGAAGGCGCGTCACGTCCTCTCCGGCGATGCGGATCGTTCCGCCGGTCGGGCACTCGAACCCCCCGATGATCCGCAGCAGCGTCGATTTCCCACAGCCGGATGGGCCGAGGAGGGTCACGAATTCGCCTTCTCTGATCGACAGGCTCACATCGGCGACGCCGACCACGTCGCCGTAGTGCTTGGCGATCCCGGAAAGCTCGACGATCGGCGTCACGGCCACCTCGGAACCCGCTGCTGCGCCGCCGACCGCGAGGGATGCGTCAAAGGGTGTTGCTGCGGTCACAGGTCACCGCGCTTTCACCGCGTTCCACGCATTCGTATAGGCTTCTAGCCGCTCGCCCAGCGGTTGCCAAAGCAGCAGGCTGTCAAGATAGCCGACATCGTCCATGTGCAGCGCGGCGAACTGCTCAGCAGACATGCATTTCCGCGCTGCGACCGGGTTCGACACGGAGTAGCCGTTGACCTTTGCAACGCCGCATTGCCCCTGTTCGCTGACCTGCATGTTGAGGAAGGGATAGGTGCACGGATTGTCGCCAGCCCCCTTCACGATCATCCAGCTGTCCATCCAGCCCTCGGCTTTCTCCTCCGGGATGAACTCGGTCACCGCTATGCCCTGCTCGGCCAGTATGGCCGACTGGTAGCCGGCCCATGTGTTCGAGATATCCACCTCACCGCTGGCGTAGAGGTCCACCAGCTCGCCGGCCGTGGCCCAGTACTTTCGGACCAGCGGCTTCTGCGCGAGAAGCGTCGCGACCGCCGCCTCGAGCTGCGCGTCCGTCAGGCTGTAGATGTTCTGGTCGCCATTGTAACGCGCGGCCACGAAGATGGCCGACTTGTCGTCCCACAAAGCGATCCTGCCCTTGTGCTTCGGGTCGAACAGGGCCGCCAGAGACTTCGGCGGTTCATCGAACGCGTCGTTGCGGTACATGAAGGTGATCGCGCCCCAAGTGTAGGGCAGCGCATAATACCGGTCGTCCTTCCTGATGTTGTCGATCTCGCGGAACTGCGGGAAGATGTTTTCCCACTCTTCGATCAGCGACGTGTCGATCGGCTCCACGACGCCAAGCTCGATGATGAGCTTGGTGATGTCCGAGGCGGGCGTGATGAGATCGTAGACGCCACCGCCCGCTGCAATCTTGGCAATGATCTCCTCTCCCGAACCGACGTAGGTCGCGTTGACGCGGCAACCGCTCTTGGCCTCGAACGCCGCAACGAAGCTCGGGTCGGCGTAGCCTTCCCAAGTCAGAAGGTTGAGCTGGCCCTGGGCGTGGCCGGGAACGGTCGCAACAGCGGTTGCCGACGCCATCAAGGCAACCACAAGCAGATCTTTCGAGGTCATGTCGCTGTCTCCTGTTGGAAGCGCGAGGTCTGGCGGGAACGGTGACCGTCCTCTCTTTACTCTGAACCTCACCAAGGTATGAAAAGCATACCAATAATGCAGACAGATCTGTCAAGTGATTTCTGCAGGCGCCGTCGATCGGATGCGGATCGCCGAAAAACTGCTTTATCTGAATGGCTTTGCAAAATATCCCGCCGAACCGGGACAACATTTCCTTGACGCAAACCCTTCCGAAGATGGTATGTGGTGCAAACCATCACGAATCTTCCTCGGAGGCGGCATATCATGCACCGACCCATGGGCGAGATAGCGGGGCGCGGGTTGGGCTTCATCGCGAACCGATTCCGAGGGCAGGTTGCACTTGTCACCGGTGCGGCCAGCGGAATGGGCCGCGCCCAGGCGCTCCGCCTTGCGGCCGAGGGCGCATCTGTCGCAGTCATCGACAAGAACGAGGATGGCGGCCGGGAAACAGTCGGGTTGATCGAGCGGGGCGGCGGAACGGCACGGTTCCTGCTCGCCGATCTGTCGCGGCCAGCCGACGTGGACGCGGTGATTGCCGCTGCGCGAGAGCAGTTCGGCCCCCCGAACCTCTTGTTCAGCAACGCCGGGGTGGTTCTCGTGAAGGCCTACACCGAAACGACCGAGGACGACTTCGACCGGGTCATGGCCGTCAACGTGAAATCCGCTTTCATGATTACGCGGCGCGTGATCCCCCAGATGATTGAGAACGGCGGCGGTAGCATAGTTCTCATGTCGTCGGTCTCAGCCGGGCGAGGATTTCCCTTCGAGGCAATCTATGGTGTTTCCAAGGCCGCTATCGAGGCGCTGATGCTGAACATCACCGTCGAGTTCCGCGAACAGGGAATACGCTGCAACGCGGTCTCCCCAGCCTTCGTTCGCACACCGCACGGCATGAACGAGATCAGGGACTTCCAGGCTCTCGGCATCGACTGGGGCGACGACGATCTGGCCGCGACCCAATTGCGGATCTGCGAACCCGAAGAGGTTTCGAACGTTGCGCTGTTTCTCGCCTCGTCGGATGCCGCGTTCGTGAACGGTGTCTCGGTGACCGTGGATAACGGCTGGATGGCAAAGGCATGATCGCTGACGTTGCCTCAATCTCCATCCAGCCTGAGCGAGACCCCGGGTATGAGACTTGCCCGTTTGGGCGGGTCGGCCAACGGGGGCTGGCGCGGAGGGAACTGGCGCAGCGGTTTGCGGGTTGCGCAGCGACAGGCCCCGTTGCGGTTCGAAGTTCCGGGTGAACGCGGCGGGGGTTTGCCAGCCGAGACGGGATCGGGGGCTTCGGTCGAGTGGCCGATGCGCCAGGCGGCCAGCGTGGCGCGGGCATGGTGCAGGGACGGGAGCAGGGTCTCGTTCGGAAACGCGTCGTGCAGGCGACAGTTGAAGCTTTCGATGAAGGCCTTCCGGGTCGACTTTCCGGCTGCGATGGCATGCCAGTCTGACTTGCGGTCATCCGGGAACTTCCCGCATCGCACAAGAGCCGGACGTTTCCTGAGACGAGGCTGGCCAGCCGCATATCGGCATCGAGCAGACCGCAGCGGTCCGGCCCCGTGCCATAGACCGCCAGCCGCGCCGCCCGGTCATCCGCCAGCCGCTGCGGCACCGCGGCCTCGCTCGGACCGAGGCCGGGGGCCGCGCGCCAATCGCCCCAAGGCCGGTCCGGGCCGGGGAGCGTCGCAACATCCCGGCGTTTGCGCATTTATCCCGGTGGGCGCGGCCGTATACGCGCCCGCGCGCGCAGCCGTGCGGCGATTGCGCCGATCTCCTCGAACCGCAATGCAAGGTCGCCCTCGGGCCGCGGCCCGCGCCCGTTGCTAAGGGGCAACCGCAGATGGACCGCCCCCCGGCGCTCTGGATCAACCTGCCGTCTCGCGCGCCTGCGACCGAGGTATCGCTCTCGGACCGATGAAGAAGGCGCAAGTTGCGTCCGCGCCGGGCCACCGGCGGGCAGAAGTGCGCGCAGCGCGGCCTCAGGCATCGCGGGGACGGTCCGGCATGCAGATCTCCATCGCTCGGCGCCGGGCACTCTGCATCGCCGTCGATTCCGCACCGATCGCCTTGTCCCGAAGGGTGTGGTCGCCCTCGGGTCGCAGCTCGCGCCCGCTCGCAAAGGCAGAGGCGCCGACGAATCGCGCCCCGGCCCTGCCGCGCCTCAGGGTCATGGCCCGCCGATGCCCGCCTCGGCGAAGGTGGCCATCCCCGCATGGCACGCCACCGCCCCGCGCAGCACCGTGAGCGCCAGCGCCGCGCCGGTGCCCTCGCCCAGCGCCATCTGCAGGTCGAGGACCGGCGCCTTGCCCATTGCGGCACAGAGCCTTGCATGCCCCGGCTCGGCACTGCGGTGCCCGACGAGGCAATGGTCGAGCGCATCGCGCCGCTCTGCCCAGAGTGGCGCGATCGCCGCGGTGCAGATGTATCCGTCGAGCAGCACCGGGATGCGCACGAGCCGCGCGGCGAGCACCGCACCGCAGAGCGCCGCCTGTTCCCGCCCGCCGAGCGCCGCAAGCTTTGCCAGCGGCGACAGCCCCGCGTGCCGGGCCGCGCCCGCCGCGACCGCCGCGCGCTTGCGCGCGAGCCCGGCGGCATCGCTGCCCGTGCCGGGGCCCACCCAGTCCTCTGGCGCGCCGCCGCAGGCCGCGTGGGCGAGCGCCGCCGAGACGGTGGAATTGCCGATCCCCATCTCGCCAAGGATCAGCACATCGGCCGCCGGATCGACCGCCGCCGCCCCGGCATTGAGCGCCGAAAGGCACTCGCCCTCGCTCATCGCCGGCCCTTGGGTGAAATCCGCCGTCGGTCGGTCGAGATCGAGCGGGACCACGGTCAGATCGGCCCCGGCAACGCGGCAGAGCTGGTTGATCGCCGCCCCCCCCCGGCGGAAATTCTCCACCATCAGCGCCGTGACCGCCTGCGGAAAGGGGTTCACGCCCTGCGCGCAGACGCCGTGGTTCCCCGCGAACACCAGCGCCTGCGCCCGTTCGAGGCGCGGGATGGCGCGTCCCTGCCAGCCGGCCAGAAACACCGCGAGATCCTCGAGCCGGCCGAGCGAACCCGGCGGCTTGGTCAGTTGCGCCTGCCGGTCGCGGGCGGCGGCTACGGCAGCGGGATCGGCGGCGGGCAGCTCGAGGGTGCGGACCGCCGCGAGGTCGGACAGGGGGAATGCGCTCATGGGCTTGGCTTCAGCTTGAGGGGGAGGCCGGCGACACAGAGCCAGACCTCGTCGCAGGCGGCGGCAAGCCGCTGGTTCGTCAGCCCCGCGGCATCGCGGAACCGCCGGGCGAGGGCGTTTTCGGGCACGATCCCGGCGCCGACCTCGTTGGTCACCATCACGACCGGGGCGGTCAGGCGCGGCAGCAGCGCCGCTAGCGCCGCGACCTCGGCCTCCCAGTCGTGCCCGGCGAGCATCAGGTTCGACAGCCAGAGCGTGATGCAATCGACCAGACGCGGCGGTCCGCCGTCGCTTTCGGCCAACGCCTCGGCCAGCGCGAGGGGCGCGGTCCGCGTCTGCCACTCGGCCCCGCGCCGCGCGCGGTGACGGGCGATGCGCGCGGCCATCTCCTCGTCGAGCGGCTCGGCCGTCGCGAGGTAGAGCGCAGGCGTCCCGAGGCCGAGCGTCAGCCGCTCGGCCAGCGTGCTTTTGCCCGACCGCGCGCCGCCGGTGATCAGAAGGGTGCGTGCCATGGCACGACGTGAACCAGAGTTTCGCGGCCAAGAAAAGCCGGAAGGTCCGTGGCGAGGGGCTTGGCCGACGCGGATCAGGTCCCGATCCGCCGCGCCCGGGGCGGGACCGGCGGCGCGATGGCGGCCGAGACGATCCGGGCCGCCGCGCTGCCGTCCTTCCGCTCGCTGCCTCGGAAACAGGCGCCGCGATCCGTGTGAGGGCCAAGGGCAAGATTCACGGCGGCCGGGATCGCCACAGAGACCATGGTGCCGGATGCGGCCAGCCACAGGGTCCAGGGCCGGCTCCACCGGTTCATGCGGCGCTGCCGAGGCGGCCGTGCCGGTCTCCCGATCCGTTCGGGGCAACGTCATCCGACAGCCGCTGCCGCGCGCGCAGGTCGGATCCGGCTTCCCGGCCGGCGCGGTATTCGCGCCGGCCGGCGTCGGAATGCGCCCGCCCTGCATCAGAAGGGCATCTCGAGGGTCTGCATCGTCATGCCGTCGGCGGCTTCATCCGGCGCGGGCCGCATGCGCAGCACCGCGAGGCTGGCGGCGAGATCGGCCCGGGGGATGTCGCGGGCGATGACGACGATGCGGCTGGTGGTGTCGCCTGCGGGCGGTCCTGCAGCGGCACGGAAGGGGTGCAGATGTGCTGCACCCTGTGAAACACGAATGGTTGCGGCACGCCTTCGATATGCACGATGCCATTGACGCGCAAGAGGTCCGGCCCGCGCAGCGCGACCGGCGTGTCGAGCCAGGTGTCGAACACCGGCGCCGGGATCGGATCATGTCCCGGGGCGCGGTGTATGAGCGCCGACCTTCGGAGGGGTCCGGGTCTGGTCAGGTTGCCACGGCTGGCAGCCTGACGGTTGGATCGTCGGCGACGCGGGCGAGGGTTTCGAGCGACATCAAGCACCGCGCCACGGTCCATTCTTCGTTGGTCTCCAGCATGAGCGCGCCGACGAGGCGGATGATGGCCCCGTCGGTGGGGAGTGAGGAGGAGAAGACTTCTGTCCGGTGGACAGAAGTTCCGACGAACGCCGATGACGTCGGCGCGGCGCGTGATGTCGCGATTCACGCGCTCGAGGGGGTCCGTGCCGGCGATCTGGGTCCAGTGCTCGCGCGGAAAGTCCATGTAGGCCAGCACGTCGTCACGGGAGGCGTCCATGAAGGCGCCGGGCTTGTCCTGCTTCTCTCGGAGCGCATCGGCGACGGTGTCCCGCTGGGCCTGCGCCTCGGCCCTGTTTTCCCGGGCGAAGATCGTCTTCAGCATCGCCGCCACCGCCGTTCGCTGTTTGGCCGGGGCATGGGCCAGGGCGTTCCTCATCCAGTGAATGCAGCACCTCTGGTGGGGCGCGTCGAACACCCGGCGCGCTGCGGCCCGAAGGCCGTTGTGATCGTCGGCGATGACAGGCTTTGTAACTCCTCCGCTCATCGGGCGTCACCTTTGCTATGGTGGGGTTTCGATAGCCGGGCATGGGTCGCCGAATTAGTTTCGAGGCGCAGTCCTCGTGCGTGAGGTTGGCGCCCTCGACCGGCGTTCCGGGCTCGAACGGTATCCTGGGGCTGGCGCGCTTTCCCTGTCCCCGCTTGTACAAGGCTGGTCGAGGCGGCCAAACGCTCGGTCGGACAGCATCACGGGCCGGTCTATGTTCTTCAGGTCCGCCATATCTGCGAGGATCTCGACCTCTGGCGCCGCCGCCTGAAAGATCTCGAAAACGATATCGGCGGATTGCTCGATGCCCACGAGGTCGGCCGCCTGCTGACCGGCATAGACGGCATCGGCCCCAATTCGGCCGCGCGCATCATCGCCATCGTCGGGGCCCCGGCCCGCTTCCGGTCCGCAAGAGCCTTCGCCGCCTATGTCGGCGTCGGGCCCGCCCTCCGGCAATCGGGCAAGCGCACGGGGACCCGGGCCGCAACCGGGTTCGGCAATGCCAGGCTGCGAAGCGCGCTCTGGATGACCACGCTTGCGGCCGTCCGGCTGAACGATTGGCTGTGCAAGTTCTACGAACGCCTGCGCGCCGCCGGAAAGCCGCCGAAGCTTGCCCTCGTCGCCGCCATGCGAAAGCTCCTGCACGCCGTCTGCAGCGTCGCCAAGAACCGCAAACCCTTCGTCCCCATCGCCGAGCAGGCGCGAGCGGCGTAGACACCAGAAATCGAAGCCGATCGCGCCTGCGATGCGAGAAACCACTTGATCAGGCAGACGGTATCTCACGCTCGCGTGAGTGTGCTGGACCGGCGGGGTTGCGCTGTCTACCTCCCGGGCGAGGCGAAGGGAAACCATGCAACAGGCAGCAACCGCCCGGGCGCCGGGACGGATCAGGCTGATGGCCGAATTCGCGGCGCTGTTCCTCGCCGCGCCGGTCGCGATGGCGGTGCTGCTGCCGCCCTCGGCGATGTTTCCCGCGCTCTTCGCCGTGACCGCGATCGGGCTCGGCCTGCTGGCGGTGACGCCGGGCTTTCGCTGGCATCAGCTTCTGCGCGGGCCGGTGATCTGGCGCGAGGTTGCGCTGTTCGCGGCGATCACCGCCGCGGTCTCGGGCGCGGTGGTCGCGCTGACGGCGCCGGGGGCGGCCTTCATCCTCGTGCGGCAGAACCCGGGCCTGCTGGCGATGATCCTGCTGCTCTACCCGGTGCTTTCCGCGCTGCCGCAGGAACTGGTGTTCCGCCCGCTGTTCTTCCGCCGCTATGGCAGCATCCTGCCGGGCGGGCAGGCGGGGATCGTCGTCAATGCGGCGGTCTTCGCGCTCGCCCATCTGCTCTACTGGAACTGGATCGTCGCGGCGATGACCTTTGCCGGGGGCCTCGTGTTCGCCCGCGCCTATCAGGTGCAGCAATCCTTTCCGCAGGCGGTCGTGCTGCATGCGGTGGCCGGCAACATCGTCTTTGCCTTCGGCCTCGGCATCTTCTTCTATACCGGCAACATCGAGCGGCCGTTCTGAGCTTCCCGCGCAGGTGCTGCCCTTGACTTCCCCCGCCCCCCGCGCTTGATCGCCGCCGGGACCAGCCGAAGGGAAAGACGATGCACGCCTATCGCAGCCATACCTGCGCCGCCCTGCGCGCGGCGGATGTCGGGCAGACGGTGCGCCTTGCGGGCTGGGTCCACCGGGTGCGCGATCATGGCGGGGTCGTGTTCCTCGACCTGCGCGATCACTACGGGATCACCCAGGTGCTGGCCGATGCCGACAGCCCCGCGCTGGCGGCGATGGAGCGGCTGCGGGCGGAAAGCTGCGTGCGCATCGAGGGGCGGGTGAAGGCGCGGGATGCGGCCCTCGTGAACGCCAAGCTGCCGACGGGCGAGATCGAGGTCTATGCGCTCGCGGTTACCGTGCTGGGCCCGGCCGAGGATCTGCCGCTGCCGGTATTCGGCGAGCCGGACTATCCCGAGGAAACGCGCCTGACCTACCGGTTCCTCGACCTGCGGCGCGAGACCCTGCACGCCAACATGATGCTGCGCTCGAACGTGGTGCGGTCGATCCGCAACCGGATGTGGGATGCAGGGTTTACCGAGTTCCAGACGCCGATCATCACGGCGTCATCGCCGGAAGGCGCGCGCGACTTCCTCGTGCCGTCGCGGCTGCATCCGGGCAAGTTCTATGCCCTTCCCCAGGCGCCGCAGCAGTTCAAGCAGCTTCTGATGGTGGCGGGCTTCGACCGCTATTTCCAGATCGCCCCCTGTTTCCGCGACGAGGATCCGCGCGCCGACCGGTCCCCCACCGATTTCTACCAGCTCGACCTCGAGATGAGCTTTGTCACGCAAGAGGACGTTTTCGCGACGGTTCAGCCGGTGATCCAGGGGCTGTTCGAGGAATTCGCGAACGGGCGCACCGTCCATGCCGACTGGCCCCGCATCGCCTGGCGCGATGCGCTGCTGTGGTATGGGACCGACAAGCCCGACCTGCGCAACCCGATCCGCATGCAGGTCGTGAGCGAGCATTTCCGCGGCTCGGGCTTTGGCATCTTCGCGCGGATGCTCGAAAACGAGGGCACCGAAATCCGCGCCATCCCCGCGCCGGGCGGCGGCAGCCGCGCCTTCTGCGACCGGATGAATGCGTTTGCACAGGCGCAGGGCCTGCCGGGCATGGGCTATATCCTGTGGCGCGAGGAAGGCGGGGCGGCTGTCGGCGCCGGCCCGATCGCCAAGAACATCGGGCCGGAACGCTGCGAGGCGATCCGCGCACAGCTCGGCCTGAACGCCGGCGATGCCGCCTTCTTCCTCGGCGGCGCGCCCGCGACCTTCGAGGCGGTGGCAGGCCGGGCGCGCAACGAGATCGGGAAGGAACTCGGCCTGACCGAGGAAAACTGCTTCCGTTTCGCCTGGATCACCGATTTCCCGATGTTCGAGAAGGATCCCGAAACCGGCAGGCTCGATTTCAGCCACAACCCGTTTTCCATGCCGCAGGGCGGGATGGAGGCGCTGGCGGGCGACCCGCTGGCGGTCCATGCGTTCCAGTATGACCTTGCCTGCAACGGCTATGAGCTGATCTCGGGCGGCATCCGCAACCACACGCCCGAAATCCTCTTTCGCGCCTTCGAGATCGTGGGCTACGGGCGGGAAGAGGTGGAGCGGCGGTTCGGCGGGATGGTCAGGGCGTTCCGCTATGGCGCGCCGCCGCACGGGGGCTGCGCGGCCGGGATCGACCGGATCGTGATGCTGCTCGCGGATGAGGCGAACATCCGGCAGGTCATCCTCTTTCCGATGAACCAGCGGGCCGAGGATCTGATGATGGGCGCGCCGTCGGAGCCCACGAACGAACAGCTGCGCGAGCTTCGGCTGCGGGTGGTGCCGAAGGACTGAGCCCCCTCAGTCCGGCAGCAGGATCACGTCGCGCGCGGCAAAGCTGATCTCGGCCTTGCTGCCGACCGGGGGCGGCGGCTGGTCGGGGCGGTTGAACGTGTCGAGCGCAACGACCGTCCCCGCGACCCCGGCCCGCACCCGGATGACCGAGCCGAGAAAGCTCACCGCGTCGATTGTCGCGGGCAGCACGATCTCGCGCCCCGTCTCGCGGCCAAGCCGGATCGCCTCGGGGCGCAAGGCAAGCGTGATGCGGTCACCCCGACGCCCTGCCGCCATGCCATCGGCAAGCGTCACCCGCTGCCCGGCCAGCATGACCGCGCCGGGTTCCTCCACGGTTGCGGTAAACATGTTGAGCGTGCCGACGAAACCGGCGACGAAGCGGGTGCGCGGCTGGTTGTAGATCTCGAAGGGCGCGCCGGCCTGTTCGGCAACCCCGCCGTTCATCACCACGATCCGGTCCGAAATCGCCATCGCCTCTTCCTGGTCATGGGTGACGAAGATGGTGGTGATGCCGAGATCGCGCTGGATCTCGCGGATCTCGTTGCGCAGGCTGACCCGCACCTTGGCGTCGAGCGCCGACAGCGGCTCGTCGAGCAGCAGCACCCGCGGCCGCGGGGCAAGCGCCCGGGCGAGGGCAACGCGCTGCTGCTGGCCGCCCGAAAGCTGGAACGGAAAGCGCGACCCGAGGTCGGGCAGGCCGATCAGGCGCAGCATCTCGGCCACGCGCGCCTCGCGCTCGGCCCGCGGCACGCCCTTGACCCTGAGGCCGAAGGCGACGTTGTCGGCCACGGTCAGGTTCGGAAACAGCGCATAGGCCTGGAACATCATCCCGATCGCGCGCTGGTTCACCCGCAGCGCCGTCACATCCTCGCCGTCGATCTGGATGGTGCCGGAGCTGGGCGTCTCGAAACCCGCGACCATGCGCAGCACCGTCGTCTTGCCGCAGCCCGAGGGACCGAGGAGCGACACGAACTCGCCCTTGGCCACCGCAAGGTCGAAATCGCGCACGACGCGGGTGTCGCCAAAGCTCTTCTCGAGATGGCGCAGCAATAGGTAGGTCATTGGCGCTGCGCCCTTGCATGTGCGGAAAACCGGGTGGCAAGCTGGATCAGGCCCATGCAGCCCCAGGTGATGAAGAACGCGATGACCGCCAGCGCCGCCGGCTCATAGGCCTTGTTGGCGCCCGACCAGACCATGTAGGGGCCGAAGGCGGGGCGGTTGAGCAGCGCCGCCATGACATATTCGCCGATCACGATGGCGAAGGTCAGGAAGGCGCCCGACAGCACGGCGACGAGCACATTGGGCAGGATCAGCCGCCACAGGATGGTGATCCAGCCGGCGCCGAGGCTCTGCGCCGCCTCGGTCAGCGTGCGCACGTCGATGGTGCGCAGGCCGGTATCGACCGCCCGATACATGTAGGGCAGCGACAGCGTGGCATAGCCGAACATCAACAGAAGGTCGGTCCCCCGCGCCGATCCGGTCAGCGGCAGGTAGGACGAGGTATTGTAGAGCCGGATATAGCCGAACACGATCACGATCGGCGGGATCACGAGTGGCAGGAGCGTGATGAACTCCACCACCGGCCGCCAGCGCGGCATCTTGAGCCGCACCCAGAAGGCGGTCGGCGCCACGATCAGCACGCCCAGCGCGATGGTGAACAGCGCCATCACCGCCGAATAGGCGAATGTCGCCTGGAACTGCGGGTCCGACAGCACGTTCTGATAGGCCTGGAACGAATATTCCCCGCGCCGGGCGCGCAGCGAGAATTCGAACATGCCGATCAGGGGCAGGAAGAAGAACAGCGTGGCGAGCGCGAAGATCGCCCAGGACCAGAGCCGCGCGGCGGTCATTTCTGCCACCGTTCGGCGCGGGCACGCAGCACGATGTAGACGACATTGGCCAGTGCGGTGATGACGATCATCCCGAAGGCGATGGCATAGCCGAGGTGCGGATCCTGCAGCACGTCGCCGCGGATCTGCGCGAAGAGGATGATCGGCACGATCGACAGCGACGATCCGGTGAGCGCCATCGCCGTCGCCACCGCGCCGAAGGCATTGGCGAAGAGGAGCGCGAAGGTGCCGAGCAGCGAGGGCCAGAGCACCGGCAGCGCCACCATCCGCCAGTATTGCGCGCCCGACGCCCCGAGGCATTCGGCCGCCTCGCGCCACTCGCGCTTGAGACCGTCAAGCGCGGGGGTGATGATGAGGATCATCAGCGGGATCTGGAAGAACAGATAGACCAGGGCAAGGCCGTAGAAGCTGATGAGGTTGAAGCCGGTGGCGTAGAGGTTGAACCCGAACCAGTCGCGCAGGAGGATCGTGATGAACCCCAGCCGACCCAGCGTCGCCACATAGGCAAAGGCGAGCGGCACGCCGGCGAAGTTCGACGCGACGCCGGAAAACGTCAGCATCGCCGAGCGCAGGCCGTTCGGCAGGCCGCCGCGGGTGACGGCGGCGGCGATCAGGAACCCGAAAAGACAGCCGAGCGCGGCGGTGACCACGCTCATCCGGATCGAGAGCCAGAACGGGTTGCGGATATGCGGCTGCGTCAGCCCGCGCAGGTTGTCGAGCGTGAACGTTCCATCCCGCGTGACGAAGGCGCCGATCACGATCTGGAACGTCGGCAGGATCAGGAACAGCACCGCAAAGGCCATGAAGGGCGCAAGGCCCAGCCACGTCCACGACAGCGCCGGCAGGCGCGGGCGCTGCGGCGGGGCATGGGCGACGCGGTCGCCTGCGGTGATCTCGGCCATGCGGAGGGGCGCCCGGTGCGAAAGGGGGTGGGCCGGCTGCGCGGTCGCGCGGCCGGCCCGTTCGGCATTACTGGACGTTGGCGCCCACGACGGCATCCCACTGGGTGGTCACCACTTCGCGGTGCGCGCCCTGCTGCTCGACCGTCGGGAACACGGCCCGGGTATAGGCCTCGGCCGGCGGCAGCGCGTCGAGGTATTCCTGCGGCACCTTGCCGGCCTCGACCATCGTGTTGAACCGCGCGGTGTGGCAGTAGCCCTTGACATAGCCGTTCTGCCCCTCGTCGCTGAAGATGTGCTCCATCCACAGTTTCGCGGCGTTGGGATGCGGCGCGTAGGCGCTGATCGCCTGCACATAGACACCGGCCAGCACCGGCCCCTCGGGGATCACGACGTCCACCGGCGGGTTGCCGGCAAGCTGGTCGCGCCAGTTCAGCAGGTTATAGTCCCAGGCCGCGACGATCGGCGTCTGGCCCTGGGCGATGGACCCGGACCGGCCGGTCACCGGCACGAAGTTGCCCGCCTTGTTCAGCTCGGCAAAGAAGGCCAGCCCGGCCTCGCCCGAAGCCTTGCCCGGCTCGGCGCCGGCCGCGAGGCCCGCCGACAGGATCGCCAGGATCGCCTGGTTGGACGCCCGCGGATCGCCCGTCAGCGCGAAGGCATTGGCATATTCCGGCTTGAGCAGATCCTGCCAGGACGTCGGGTTGTTCTCGATCAGGTCCTTGTTGATCCCGAAGGCCATCACGCCGTAGTAGGCGCCGGCCCAGAACCCGTCCGGGTCCTTGATCGCGTCCGGGATCTCGTCCCAGGTCGAGACCTTGTAGGGCTGGATCAGGCCCTCGGCCTTGGACAGCGGACCGAAGGACAGGCCGACGTCGATCACGTCGGGCGCCTGGGGCCCCTTGTTGTCCTTGTTGGCGCGGATCGCCTCGAGCTCGTCCGCCGAACCGGCGTCGGGGTTGAGCTCGTTCACCGTCAGGAAGGGATACTTCGCCTTGAACGACGCGATGATGTCGCCATAGCCGCACCAGTCATGCGGCAGCGCGATGGTGGTGAGCATGCCCTCGGCGCGCGCACCCGCCTCGATTTCGGCCATCGACTGGGCCGATGCGGCGGTGGCCGACACCAGGGCCAGCAGGCTTGCAGACGCGGCAAGCGAAAGTCTGACGGTCATTTCAACACTCTCCTAGGTTGATTTCACTCCGCGGCGGCGCGGCCGATGCAGAATCGTCCCGCCAGCGCGGCGTTAGATGCCTTGTCGTAGAGCCATGTAACGTATCCGTGACAAACCTGTCCGGCTTTGCGATGCCCGCGCAACAAGGCCGCAAGGACCGGAATCAAGGCAACGGGCCGCGGCCCGCTCAAAGCCCCGCAAGCCGCCGGATGTCTGCCGGCGTCGCCCCCTCGGCGCGATAGGCCGCCAGCGACCGGGCATCGTCGCGCTTGGCAAGGCGCCGGCCGGCGTCATCCCGGACGAGCTTGTGGTGCCAATAGCTTGTCCGCGGATACTCAAGCAGAATCTGAAGCAGCGCCTGCGCCGCCGTCGCATCGAAGAGGTCAACCCCCCTGACCACCTCGGTCACGCCCTGCGCGGCGTCGTCCACCACCACGGCCAGCGTGTAGGACGTGCCGATATCGCGCCGCGCCAGCACCGGATCGCCCTGCGCCAGTGCCGCGTCCACGTCGTGCCGGCCGGGGTGCAGCGGGCCGTTCTCGACAAATCGGGCAGGCCCCGTCCGCGCCAGCGCTGCTGCGATGTCGAGCCGGATCGCATCGCCGGGTCCGGCCTCGGCCATGGGGCGCCCGCGGCAGGTGCCGGGATAGGCGGCGGCCTTGACCCCTTCCTGCGGGGCCGAGGCGGCGGCGCGGATATCGGCGCGGCTGCAGCGGCAGGGATAGACGAGGCCCATGCCCGCCAGCCGCGCGAGCGCCGCGCGATAGGCCGGCATCCGGCCGGACTGCCGCATCACCGGTTCGGGCCATGTCAGCCCCAGCCAGCGCAGATCGTCGATGATCGCCGCCTCCCATTCCGGGCGGCAGCGCGGGCGGTCGATATCCTCGATGCGCAGCAGGAACGTGCCGCCCGCCGCGCGGTCCCACGCGGTCAGCGCGGAAAAGGCATGGCCGAGGTGCAGCGGGCCAGTGGGCGAGGGGGCAAAACGGGTGACGCGCGCAGTCACGCCGCGATGCGCGCCTGTGCGCCGAGCCAGTCCATGAACGATGCCTTGGCGCGATCGGTATAGGCGCGATAGCGGTCGCGCCGCCCGCGCCGCCCGCCCCGGGCCTCGACACTGGGGAAAAGGCCGAAGTTGACGTTCATCGGCTGGAACGTGCGCGCATCGGCCCCGCCGGTGATATGCGCGACCAGCGCACCCATCGCGGTATCGGGGGGCGGGGGGGCGAGCACCGCCCCGCGCAGCTCGGCCGCCGCGAGCCGGCCCGCCACAAGGCCCATGGCAGCAGATTCGACATAGCCCTCCACCCCCGTGATCTGCCCGGCAAAGCGGATCCAAGGCCGCGCCTTCAGCCGCAATTGCCCGTCGAGCAGGCGCGGCGCATTGATGAACGTGTTGCGGTGGATCCCACCGAGGCGCGCGAAGGCCGCACCTTCAAGGCCCGGGATCATGCGGAACACCGCCACCTGCGCCCCGTGCTTCATCTTGGTCTGGAACCCGACGATGTTGTAGAGCGTGCCGAGCGCATTGTCGCGTCTGAGCTGCACCACGGCGTAAGGTTTCTCGGGCCGGTGCGGGTTGGTCAGGCCCACCGGTTTCATCGGGCCGAAGCGCAGCGTCTCGCGCCCGCGTTCGGCCATCACCTCGATCGGCAGGCAGCCGTCGAAATACCCCGCCGTCTCGCCCTCGCGGAACGCGGTCTTGTCGGCGGCCAGCAGCGCGTCGATGAAGGCCTCGTACCGGTCGCGGTCCATCGGGCAGTTGATATAGGCCGTCCGCTCGTCCTCGGTGTCGCCCTTGTCGTAGCGGCTCTGCCGCCAAGCCACGGTCATGTCGATCGTATCGGCATGCACGATCGGCGCGATGGCGTCGAAGAAGGCAAGCGCATCCTCGCCGGTCGCCGCCCGGATGCTGCCCGCCAGCGCGGGCGAGGTCAGCGGGCCGGTGGCGATGATCCAGTGCCCGGTCTCGGGCAGGGCGGCGATCTCGCCGGAAACGACGCGCACCCGCGGATGGGCGCGCAGCCGCGCCGTGACCATGGCCGCAAAGGCGTCGCGGTCCACCGCCAGCGCGCCGCCCGCGGGCAGACGGTTCGCCTCGGCCGCGGCCAGGATCAGGCCGCCCGCCGCGCGCATCTCCCAGTGCAGCAGGCCGACCGCGTTCTGTTCGTCGTCGTCCGACCGGAAGGAGTTGGAGCAGACCATCTCGGCCAGATCGCCGGTGCGGTGCGCGAAGGTGCCGACATGGGGCCGCATCTCGTGCAGCACCACATCGATTCCGGCCTCGGCCGCCTGCCAGGCGGCCTCCGCCCCGGCCATGCCGCCGCCGACGATGTTGAGGGGCTCGCTCATGGCCCCGGTTTAATCCGCCGGTTCCACTTTGGAAAGGGCAAGGCCGTCGATGATCGGGCAGTCGGGCCGCTCGTCGCCGGCGCAGGCGGCCACGAGCGTCTCGAGCGTCGCCTGCATGGCCTTGAGCGCCGCGATCTTGCCCGTGATCGCATCGAGATGCGCCTCGGCGATCCGCCGCACCTCGGCGCTGCTGCGCGCATGGTCGGTGTAAAGCGCGAGCAGCGCCCGGCAATTCTCGACCGAAAAGCCGAGCGCGCGGGCGCGGGCGACGAAGCCGAGCTTCTGCACATCCGTGTCGCGATACCGCCGATAGCCGTTGGCGCCGCGCAGCGGGCGGACAAGGCCGATCTCCTCGTAATAGCGGATGGTCTTGGCCGGCAGGCCCGTGGCCGCCGCCGCCTCGCCGATCGTCATCGCCGCACCCCCGCGCGCCGCAGCCGCAGCGCATTGCCCAGAACCATCACCGACGAGGCCGCCATCGCCCCCGCCGCCAGCATCGGCGACAGCATCGGCCCGCCGAACGGCACCAGCGCGCCGGCTGCCACCGGGATCAGCGCGACGTTGTAGCCGAAGGCCCAGACGAGGTTTTCGCGGATGTTGGCCATGGTCGCGCGGGCGATGGCGACCGCATCCGCGACCGCCATCGGATCGCCGCGCGCGATCACGACATCCGCGCTCTCGATCGCCACATCCGTGCCGGTGCCCATGGCGATGCCGGTATCGGCGGCGGCGAGGGCCGGGGCATCGTTGATCCCGTCGCCGACGAAGGCGACCGGCCCGCCCGCGCGCAGCGCCGCGACATGCGCCTGCTTGCCCGCCGGCAGCACCCCGGCCTCGACGCGGTCGATCCCGATCCGCCGCGCCACCGCCGCCGCCGTCGCCGGACCGTCGCCCGTGACCATGACGACTGCCACGCCCATCCGGCGCAGGGCGGCGACCGCCGGGGCGGCACCCGGCCTGACCGGATCGGCCGCCGCGATGAGCGCGGCGAGCCGGCCGTCCAGCGCGACGTAAAGGACGCTTTCGCCCTCGGCCGCGCGCGCCTCGGCCGCCGCCGCCAGCGGCGCGATGTCCACCCCCGCCTCGGCCATCAGCCCGGCCGATCCGACCAGCACCGCCCGCCCGCCCGCCATGCCGCGCAGGCCGCGCCCGGTCACGCTCTCGAAGCGCTCGACCGGCGGCAGGGCAAGGCCCCGCGCCGCCGCGCCGGCCGCGATGGCGAGGCCCAGCGGATGCTCCGAGCGCGCCTCGAGCGCGGCGGCCGCGGCCAGCGCCGCATCGCCGTCCATCCCCGGCGCAGCCGCGACATGCGCGAGCGTCGGATGGCCCGCCGTGAGCGTGCCGGTCTTGTCGAAGGCGACCGTGCGCACGCCCGCGAGCCGCTGCAGCGCCTCGCCCCGGCGGAAGAGCACGCCCCGCTCTGCCGCCCGGGCGCTGGCCACCATGATCGACACCGGCGTGGCCAGGCCCATCGCACAGGGGCAGGCGATGATGAGCACCGCAACCCCCGCCACCAGCGCCTCGGCCGCCGTCCCGCCCGCCAGGAGCCAGACCGCGACCGTCGCGCCGGCAATGACCAGAACGACCGGCACGAACACCGCCGTCACGCGGTCCACCAGCGCCTGCACCGGCAGCCGCGCGCCCTGCGCACCCTCGACCAGCCGGATGATCTGGCCGAGCACCGTATCGGCCCCTGTCCGCGTGACGCGCATGCGCAGGAACCCGGTGCCGTTCACCGTGCCGCCCGTGACCGCATCGCCCGGACCCTTGGCGACGGGCAGCGGCTCGCCCGTCAGCATCGCCTCGTCGATATGCGATGTGCCCTCGATCACCGTCCCGTCGGCGGGCAGCCGTGCGCCGGGGCGCACTTGCACCACGTCGCCGGGCAGGAGGGCTGCGGCATCGCGCGGCACGGGGCCATCCAGCGTTTCCACCAGCGCCTCGCGCGGGGCGAGCGCGGCGAGGCGCCGGATCGCCGCCCCGGCCTGCCCGCGCGCCCGCGCCTCCATCCAGCGGCCGACGAGGATGAGCGTGACGATCACCACCGCCGCCTCGAAATAGACCGCGCGCGACGCCTCGGGGATCGCGCGCGGCACCAGAAGCACCGCCATCGACCAGCCCCATGCCGCCCCGGTGCCGAGCGCGACGAGGCTGTTCATGTCCGGCGCGCCACGGCGCAGCGCGGCGATCCCGCGGACGAAGAACGCCCGCCCCGGACCCGCCAGCACCAGCGTCGCCAGCACCGCCTGCATCCACCACGACGCCGCCATCCCGATGGTATCCATCACCCAGTGATGGAACGCCGGGACCAGATGCCCGCCCATCTCGACCGCCACGACCGGTGCCGCGACAAGCCCCGCCAGTGCGGCGCGGCGGGCGTAATCGGCCACCTCCGCGGCCGCCCGGTCGGCGGCATCGTCCCCGGCCGGCGTTGCGGCATAGCCCGCCTGCGCCAGCGCCGCGATCATGCCGGCCACCGCATCGCCCGGGCCGGCATGTGTGACGACAGCGAGATGCGTCGCCGGGTTGACCGTCGCCGCGATGACCCCCGGCTGCGCGCGCAGCACCCGCTCCACCCGGCCCGTGCAGGCGGCGCAGGTCATCCCGCCGATGGCGAGCCGCGTCTCGCGCCGGTGCAGGCCGAAGCCGGCGGCGTTCAGGGCCCGGTCCACCGCCGGCAGGTCCGGCGCGCCGGCAAAGGCGACGCGCGCCGTGCGGTCGGCCAGCCGCACCTCGGCCGCCGCGATGCCGGGCACCGCGCGCAGCACCCGCTCGGCCCGCCCCACGCAGGCGCCGCAGGTCATGCCGTCGATCTCGAGTGTGGTGGCCGGTTGTGGCATCGCCGTCTCCCGCACCGGAGGGTGCATCCGTCAGATAGGGGTTCCAGTCGCTGGAAGGTCAAGGGGCGCGGCAGAACGGGCTTGACCTTCCCGTAGCCGGCAGTGCTAGCGACAGTCTCCCCATAGCGAGGTGCGCCATGCTGCTTTCCGTTCCCGACATGTCCTGCCAGCACTGCAAGGCCGCGGTCGAGGCCGCGATCGCGCGGATCGATCCGGCCGCGCAGGTCACGGTCGATCTGGCCGCCCGGCGCGTCACGGTGACCGGAACGGCAACCCCGGCCGCCCTGATCGCCGCGCTCGATGCGGTCGGGTTCCCCGCCGCGCCGGTCTGACCGCCCTAGCCGATCTCGCGCACCACGTCGCGCAGCGCCGCGCGCCAGTCCGGGCGGGCGATGCCATGGTCGCGCGCAAGGCTCGTGCAATCGAGCCGCGAATTGGCCGGGCGCCGCGCCGGAGTCGGGTAATCGGCGGTGGCGATATCGGTCACCGCCACCGTCAGCCCGGCCTCGGCGAAGATCGCGCGGGCGAAATCGGCCCAGGTCACATCCGGCGCGCCGGCGAAGTGGTAGGTGCCGCCCGGCCCGCGCCCCGCCACCAGCGCCGCCGCGAGGCCGAGCGCGGCATCGGCGATGGCCGCCGCCGGCGTCGGCCCGCCGGTCTGGTCGGCCACCACCCGCACCGCCCCACGCTCGCGTCCGATGCGCAGCATCGTGCGCACGAAATTCGCGCCCGAGGCGGCAAACACCCAGGATGTGCGCAGGATGACATGTGCCCCGCCCGCCGCCCGCACCCCGACCTCGCCCGCGAGCTTCGAGCGGCCGTAGGCGCCCAGCGGGCCGACCGGCGCATCGGGCGCGAAGGGCAGGGTGCCCGCGCCGTCGAAGACGTAATCGGTCGACAGATGCACGAAGGGCAGGCCCCGCGCCGCCGCCGCCCGCGCCATGGCGGCGGGGGCATCGGCGTTGACGACCGTCGCCGCCGCCTCTTCCGCCTCGGCGCGGTCCACCGCCGTCCAGGCCGCGGCGTTGAGCACGGCATCGGCCTCGGCCGCCGCCACCGCGGCGGCGCAGGCAGCCGGATCGGACAGGTCCGCCTCGCCGCGCCCGAGCGCGGTCAGCGTCACGCCCGCCGGCAGGCGGCGCGCGACCTCGGTCGCCACCTGCCCCGTCCGCCCGAACATCAGAAGCCGCATCGCTCAGCCCCCTGTCCCGAGCCGCCGCCCGACGCCGGGGCGATCCATCAGCGGCCGCCACCAGCCCTCGTTGGCCAGATACCAGTCCACCGTCCGCGCCAGCCCCTCGTCGAGCGTCACGCTCGGCCGCCAGCCGAGCTCCGTCTTGATCCGCGACGGGTCGATCGCATAGCGCGCGTCATGCCCGGGGCGATCCGAAACGAAGGTGACGAGGCGGTCGTGCGGCGCGCCCGCCGGCCGGCGGTCGTCCATCAGCGCGCAGATACGGCGCACGATGTCGATGTTGGTGCTCTCGGCCTCGCCGCCGATGGCATAGCTGCGCCCGACCGCGCCCTGTTGCACCACCGTCAGCAGGGCCGCCGCGTGATCCTCGACATAAAGCCAGTCGCGCACGTTCAGCCCCGCCCCGTAGACCGGGATCGGCCGGCCGTGCAGCGCGTTGAGGATCACCACCGGGATCAGCTTTTCGGGGAAGTGATAGGGGCCGTAGTTGTTGGAACAGTTGGTCAGCACCACCGGCAGGCCGTAGGTTTCGTGCCAGGCCCGCACGAGGTGATCGGATGCCGCCTTGGAGG
>JBKBQT010000018.1:0-67648 GCA_046292445.1 Gemmobacter sp. | reverse complement strand
CGCCGGAGGCCGCAGAGGCGATTGCCGGGGTCGCCGATGGCTGTGTCGTGGGGTCGGCGATCGTGCGGCTGATCGGCGAGGGGCAGGGGGTGGACGCGGTGCTGGCCTTTGTCCGGTCGCTCGCCGAGGGGGCGCACAGGGCATAGCCCCGGGGTGCAGCGCCGGTGTGTCCACGCGTGGATAGGGCCTCGGATCGCGTAATTTCAACGGCTTGCAAGAGCCGTTTACCGTCTCTTAACCCTTTGCCGCATCGCGAGCCGCGTCCATGACCGCGCGCAGGTGCCGCAAGGGCGGCAGCAGCGCGTCGAGCGTGCCGGGGGTGAGGCGGGCGAGCGCCCGGGCCGTGTCGGGGGCGAGGGCGGCGATGGTCCGGTCGCGGAAGGCGATGCCCGCATCGGTGATCCGCACGATCTTGGACCGGCCGTCGTCCGGGTTGGGCAGCACCGCGACCAGCCCGGCGCGTTCCAGAACCGCGATGGAATGGGTCATCGAGGTTTTCGGGACCTGGAACGCCCTTGCCATGCGCTGCGGCGTGGCACCTTCGGGCCGGCGCCAGAGGTGATTGAGCACCGCGAACTGCGCCGCGACGAAGCCGGGGGGCAGATGCGCCTCGAGCAGGGTGGACGACAGTTGCGCGAGGATGCCGACCTCGTTGAACACCGCGAAGGCGAGCCCGACCGCTGACGCGGCCGGGTCCTGTTCCGCAGCCGGGGTCGCCGCTGCGGCCGGGGTCGTCGCCGGGGCCGGTTCGTCGCCGGCGACCGGGATGGTGCCGGCGAACGGGATGGTGCCGGTTGTGCGGGTGTCAGGCATCCAGCATCCGTGTCTCCAGCGGCCAGCGCGGTGTTGGTTGCGATGCCGGACCGTAGCCCAACCGGCCGAGCATTTGAACCGTCTCGCCGGGGCTGGCGAGCATCGCGTGGGCGCGGGCGTAGGGACCGGCCATTTCGGGGAATTCCTGCAGCGCCTGGCTGACCGGATGGAGCGACACGCCGAGCGCGGTGGTCACGAGGTTGAGCCGTAACCAGCGCCGTCCCGCGTCGATCTGGTCCGCCCGCGTGTTCCCGGTTGTCGTGATGACGCCGTAAGCCGGGGTTGCAGCCAGCATCGCCTTGTAGATGACAACCCCCTGGCGAAATCCCTGCGATGTGGGGTCGAGTTGTGCCGCGCGGGTCAGCACGCGCGCGAGCATCAGCGTTTCGAGGAACGGCCCGCCAAGGTCGATCCCGTCCGGGTTCGCCTCGATCTCGGCCTTGCCGAAGCGCATCAGTTCGACGCTCTCGCCATGGGTCCGGGGCGTTTCCGCCTCGATCATCCATGCGTCCCAGGTGAGGGTTCGCAGCGCGGCGACCTGATCCGGGTCCGTGATGACGGTTGCGAAGGATCCGATCGTAACAGCGTGGTCGGCCGACAGGGCGCGGGCCTCGTACGGTTCCTTGGTGGACCGGCGGTGCGGCACCTGCGGCAGCAGCGGATGAGGCTCGGCGGCCCCGGCCCGGAATGTGGCGGTGGCCACCGGGCGCCCGTCGCCCTCGCCCTCGGGAAACAGCGTCACGTCTACGGCATGGCCGGTCCCGCTGGCGGCGATCACCATCAGTTCGAGGAAACAGCCCATGCCGATGGTCATCTGCCGGTCGTGGGGATCGGTATGCGGCAGGTTTCGGGCCGGATCGCGCCAGATGGTCAGGCCGTTGTCGCCGGTCAGGGCGACCTGCCAGGGCTGGCGGTTGTGCGGGTTGGGCGCGAGGATCGCCCAGCTCAGCGCGTTCTTGCGCGGATCGGCATAGCTGCCTGCCGCCGACCAGGGCGCGAGGGCGCGGGTCGGGGTGCGGGTGAGGGCAAAGGCGGTGCCGCCGGCGGTGGCGGCGAGGATGGTGCCGCCCCCGATGAGGGCGAGCGTGCGGCGGCGGGAGAGGGTCATGGGCGGCTCCTTTTATGGTGCGATATCGCATCAAGTAGTGCGATGTCGCACCAATGTCAAGCGTCATGGGATTGCCGATCCGCCGCCGTGCCGGATGGCGTGTCGAAGCGAACGACGGGTTTGGGCGCTTGCCCCCACCCCTCGTGGGAAGGGGGCGCGTTTCGGTGGCGTCGCGCGGGATCGCGGCTGATGGCGCTGCGCGCGCGGCCCGTTCCCGGCGCTTCCCTCGCTGGCGTTCCTGCCCTAGATGGTCGGAAAAGCGAGGGAGGGCGCAATGGCTGTTGTCACCTGTATCGAGGATCTGCGCCGGATGCACCGGGCGCGGGCGCCGCGCATGTTCTGGGATTATTGCGAATCGGGTTCGTGGACCGAGCAGACCTTTCGCGAGAACACGTCCGATTTCGCCGAGATAAGGCTGCGCCAGAAGGTGGCGGTGGACATGACGAACCGGTCCACGAAAGGCCGGATGGCGGGGCACGATGTCGCCATGCCGGTGGCGCTCGCCCCGGTCGGCATGACCGGCATGCAGCATGCGGACGGCGAGATACTGGCGGCGAAGGCCGCGGAGAAGTTCGGCGTGCCGTTCACGCTGTCCACCATGTCGATCTGCTCCATCGAGGATGTCGCCCTGCGCACGCGCGAGCCGTTCTGGTTCCAGCTTTACGTGATGCGCGACGAGGATTTCGTCGCGCGGCTGATCCAGCGCGCGAAGGCCGCGAAATGTTCGGCGCTGGTGCTGACGCTCGATCTGCAGATCATCGGCCAGCGGCACAAGGATCTCAAGAACGGGCTTTCGGCGCCGCCCAAGCTGACGCTGCGGACGCTGGCGGATCTGGCGATGCGCTGGCGCTGGGGCCTCGACATGCTGGGCACGCCGCGGCGGCAGTTCGGCAACATCGTCGGCCATGCCAAGGGGGTGAGCGATCCGGCCTCGCTCATGGCGTGGACGCACGAGAATTTCGACCCGCAGCTCGACTGGGACAAGGTGCGCAAGATCAAGGACCAGTGGGATGGCAAGTTCATCCTCAAGGGCATCCTCGATGCCGATGACGCGCGGATGGCGGCCGATGCCGGGGCGGATGCGATCATCGTGTCGAACCACGGCGGCCGCCAGCTCGACGGCGCGCTGTCCTCGATCCGCGTCCTGCCCGAGATCGTCAGGGCAGTGGGCGAGCGGACGGAGGTCTGGCTCGACAGCGGGATCCGGCAGGGGCAGGACATCCTCAAGGCGCTGGCGCTGGGCGCGACGGGGACGATGATCGGGCGGGCCTATATCTACGGGCTCGGCGCGATGGGGCAGGCGGGGGTCACCAAGGCGCTCGAGGTGCTGCGCAAGGAGCTGGACGTGACGATGGCGCTCTGCGGCGAGCGGGATGTGGCCAATCTCGGGCGGCACAACCTGCTGGTGCCGGAGGGGTTCTTTGACCGGTATCGCTGAGCGCGCGGGCCCCCCGTCGCCGTCCGGCCGCGGGCGTCTCGCAGCCCGGTGCCGGCACGATGGGCGGCGGACGGGGGGCGGCGATGGCTGCGGATGAAGCAACGATACGCCCGGGCGAAGAGGTCGCGGCCCTGCCCGAGGCCAGGGATGCGGCGCTGATCTTCATCGGGCGGATCGAGACGCCCTGGGCCATGCGGTCGGATTGCCCGCGGCGGGGCGACCCCGTAGCGGGGCCGGATTGCACGCTCGTGCTCGATCCGCGCTGGACGGCGGCGCTCAAGGGGGTGGAGCCGGGCGACAGCCTCCAGGTGCTCTACTGGATGGACCGCGCGCGGCGCGACCTTCTCACCCAGTCGCCGCGCCATGACGGGCGCACGATGGGCACCTTCGCGCTGCGCTCGCCCAACCGGCCCAATCCGATCGCGAGTTCGATGGTGCGGCTGGTGGCGGTGGACGGGGCGCGTCTGACCGTGCGCGGGCTCGATTGCGTGACGGGCACGCCGCTTCTCGACATCAAGCCCGATGCCTGCAAGGGGCTGGCGCCGTAAGCGGTTGCGCCGGGGATCGGGGCGCACGCCCATGCCGCGGCACAGGGGGCAGGCGCCGCATCGCGCTGGCCGCCGGGCGTGCGGCGTGCTAGGCGCCAGCCATGTTGCGCTTTCTCATCGAGAACCGGCATTGGCTCGGGTTCGGCTTCCTGCTTACCTTTGCCTCGGCCTTCGGGCAGACTTGGTTCATTTCCCTCTTTGCAGCTGACATCAAGGCGCGTTTCGGCCTGACGGACGGCGGCTGGGGCCTGATCTACACCGGCGCGACGCTGTTCGCGGCGGCGCTGCTGTTCGCGCGCGGCGGCATCGCCGACCGGATCCGCCCCGCCCGGCTTGCCCCGGCGGTCGCGCTGATCTTTGCCGCAATGGTGCTGGCCTTTGCCTTTGCGCCATCGGTCTGGATCATGGCGGCGGCGCTGGTCGGGCTGCGGTTCTGCGGCCAGGGGATGTTCAGCCATGTCGCGATGACCGCCATGGGCCGGTGGTTCCGCGCGCGGCGGGGGCGCGCGGTGTCGATCGCCAATCTCGGCCATTCGGCGGGCGAGGCGGTGCTGCCGCCCGTCATCGTCGCGCTGGTTCTGCTGGTCGGCTGGCAAGGCGTCTGGATCGCGGCGGCGGGCACGCTGGTGCTGGTCGTGGCGCCGGTGCTGGCGCTCCTCGGGCGCGAGCGGGTGGCGCAGTCGGCGCTGGTGCATGTCGAGACGGCCGGTCTCGGCGGCCGTCACTGGACGCGCGGTGAAGTGGTGCGTCACTGGCTGTTTCCTGCGCTCGTGCCGATCATGCTCACGCCGGGGTTCATCGGCACGGTGGTGTTCTTTCATCAGGTGCATGTCGCAGGGCAAAAGGGCTGGACGCTGGCGCAGATGGCGCCGGGCTATCCGATCTTTGCCGCCGTGACCGTGGCCTCGGCCCTCGCGGCCGGCTGGGCCGCCGACCGGTTCGGGCCGCATCGCCTGCTGCCGCTGATGCTGTTGCCGACGGCGCTGGGCATGGCGCTGCTGGGGCCAGGGACAGGCGTCGGCGCGTGGTTCGCCATGCTGGCGCTGATCGGGATCACGCAGGGCATTGCCGCGTCGCTCTGGGGCGTGCTGCTCCCGCTTGTCTATGGCACGCGGCATCTGGGATCGGTGCGGTCGCTCGCGACGGCGGTGATGGTCGTGGCGACGGCGGTCGGGCCGGGGGTGACGGGCCTTCTGATCGACGCGGGCATTCCCTTTCCCGCGCAGGCGCTGAGCATGAGCCTGTGGTGCCTTGCCGCCTCGGTCGCGGGTTTCGTGATCCAGGCGCGGCCCGAGATGCCGCGGGCGGCCGGTTAGCGTCCACCGCGCGACGGCGGGTTGACAAACGGTGCGCGATGCTCCACTTAACATCCAAAAGGATGGTATGGAGTCTATGATGCCGCGCACGGCCCAGACGCTCGCCGGCAAGCCCGGCGAATCGGAAAAGATCACGATCAATCTCGGCCATGTCGATCTGGGCCAGATCGACCTGCTTGTGCAGGAGGGGTTCTATTCCAACCGCAGCGATCTGATCCGCACCGCCATCCGCAACCAGATCGATCGGCATGCCGAGGTCGTCCGCCAGATTGTGGTGCGCAAGAGCGTCGATCTGGGCATTCGGCGCATCGCCCGCGACGACCTTCTGGCGGCGCAGGCGGCGGGCCGGATGCTCGATATCCGCGTGCTTGGCCTGGCGGTGATCGCGCCGGATGTGACGCCCGAGCTTGCCCGCGCGACGATTTCGGGGCTGTCGGTGCTCGGCACGCTTCAGGCGAGCGCGGCGGTCAAGGCGGCGCTGGCCGACCGGATCGGCTGAGCCACGCCTACACGCAACGACTGAACCCAGAGATCGGATTTTCGATGACAACCCCCTTCACCCGCGGCATGGCCGAGGCCACCGCCCTGACGCGCGCCGGCAAGCTCGGCGCGGCGACGGCGCTCATCCGGTCCCTGTTGCGGCCGGCAGGTGGCGAGGCGGCCGCGCCGGACGACGGCGCCGTGATTGACGGCACCTGCACACGGATCGGCGACGGCAACGCGGCGCAATCCGAGGCAAGGCGGACGGCGCCGCATCAGGCACCGCACAAGGCACCGCATCAGGCACCGCAGAAGGCGCCACACAAGGCACCGCAAAAGGCGCCGCGAAACGGGCTCGCCGAGACGTTGCGCGGCATCGCGGCCGGCGGCATGCCGGCGCGCGGGCCGCTGGCCCCGGCAGGGCCGGCCGTGCCGGCGGGGGCTGCATTCCTGACCCTTGCGCATGTCGGACCCGAGGGGCGGCGCGACTACAGGCTCTATGTGCCTGCGAACCGGGGCGCCGCGCCGATGCCGCTCGTCGTGATGCTGCACGGCTGCACGCAGACGCCCGAGGATTTCGCCATCGGCACCGGCATGAACGCGCTGGCCGAGGCGGCGGGGTTCCTCGTCGCATGGCCGGCCCAGCCGCAGGGCGCGAATGCGCAGAAGTGCTGGAACTGGTTTCGCCCGGGGGATCAGACCCGTGGTGCGGGCGAGCCTGCGCTGATTGCCGGGATCTTGCGCGATGTGCTGCGCGATCATGGCGGCGACCGGCGGCGGGTCTATGTCGCCGGCCTGTCGGCGGGCGGGGCGGCGGCGGCGATAATGGGCGCGGCCTATCCCGATCTGGTCGCGGCGGTGGGGGTGCATTCGGGCCTGCCGGTCGGCGGGGCGCGCGATATCCCATCGGCCTTTGCCGCGATGCGCAGCGGCGCGGGCGCCACGGCACAGCGGATCGCGGTGCCGGCGATCGTGTTCCACGGGCTTGCCGATACCACGGTCCATCCCGGTAACGGCGCGGCGGTGATCGCGCAGGCTGTCGCGGCGCAGGCGGGGCTGACCGAGGCGCTTGTGTCGGGCCGCGCGGCGGGCGGGCGCCCGTATCGGCTGACCCGGCACGCGGACGCCGCGGGCCGCACGGTCGCCGAGTTCTGGGAAATCGACGGCGCGGGCCATGCCTGGGCCGGCGGTCACCCCGCCGGCAGCTTCACCGACCCCGGCGGCCCGGATGCCTCGCGCGAGATGCTGCGGTTCTTCAGCCAGCACCGCCTTGCCTGACACCGCCCGCTTGCCCGCGGCGCGGCGCTGTGGTCCAGTCGGGCCAAACCAAGGACAAGAGCAGCCTATGCCCAACGACCTCCTCCGGGGCGCCCCGGAAACCTATGACGCCGCATCCATCGAAGTGCTCGAGGGGCTGGAGCCCGTCCGCAAGCGCCCCGGCATGTATATCGGCGGCACGGACGAGCGCGCGCTCCACCACCTGGTCGCCGAGATCCTCGACAATGCGATGGACGAGGCGGTGGCGGGCCATGCCACGCGGATCGAGGTGGAGCTGCTGGCCGACTACAGCGTGACCGTGCGCGACAACGGCCGCGGCATCCCGGTCGATCCGCATCCCAAGTTTCCGGGCAAATCCGCCCTCGAGGTGATCCTGTGCACGCTCCATTCGGGCGGCAAGTTCTCGGGCAAGGCCTATGCCACCTCGGGGGGGCTGCACGGGGTGGGCGCGTCGGTGGTCAATGCGCTCAGCGACCGGATGCGGGTCGAGGTGGCGCGGAACCGCGAGCTCTGGGTGCAGGAGTTTGCGCGCGGCGTCCCGCAGGGGCCGGTCGAGAAGGTGGGGCCGGCGCCGAACCGGCGGGGCACGACCGTTACCTTCCATGCCGACGAGACGATCTTTGGCCATCACCGCTTCCGGCCCGCGCGGCTTTTGAAAATGGTGCGGTCGAAGGCCTATCTCTTTTCGGGCGTGGAGATCCGCTGGAAAACCGCGATCCCCGAAGACGGCGTGCCGGCCGAGGCGGTGTTCCACTTCCCCGGCGGCCTCGCCGATTACCTGACCGAGACGCTCGGCCCGGCGCCGACCTATTCCGACCGCCCCTTCGCTGGCCGGGTGGAGTTCGGCGAGAAATACGGGCTGCCCGGTTCGGTCGAATGGGCGATCCACTGGACGCCGGTGCGCGACGGCTTCACGCAGAGCTACTGCAACACCGTCCCCACGCCCGAGGGCGGCACGCATGAGGGCGGGTTCTGGGCCGCCATCCTCAAGGGCATCCGCGCCTATGGCGAGCGGGTAAAGAACCGCAAGGCCGAGACGATCACGCGCGACGACCTGACGGCGGGGGGATGCGCGCTGGTGTCGCTCTTCATCGCCGAGCCCGAATTCGTCGGCCAGACCAAGGATCGCCTTGCCACCGCCGACGCCGCGCGTCTGGTCGAGGGGGCCGTGCGCGACCGGTTCGACACCTGGCTCGGGGCCGATCCCAAGGCTGCCGGCGCGATCCTCGATTTCCTCGTGCTGCGCGCCGACGAACGGTTGCGCCGCCGCGCGGAGAAGGAAACCGCGCGCAAGTCGGCCACCCGCAAGCTGCGCCTGCCGGGCAAGCTCGTGGACTGCACCGCGACCGCCCGCGAGGGCACCGAGATCTTCATCGTCGAGGGCGACAGCGCCGGCGGTTCTGCCAAGATGGCGCGCGACCGCACCACGCAGGCGCTGCTGCCGCTGCGGGGCAAGATCCTCAACGTGCTCGGTGCGGCGGGGGCCAAGATGGCGGGGAACGCCGAGCTGAGCGATCTTGCCCAGGCGCTCGGCGTGCAGCCGGGCTCGAAGTTCAACATCGACGATCTGCGCTACGAGAAGGTCATCATCATGACCGACGCCGATGTGGACGGCGCGCATATCGCGGCGCTTCTGATGACGTTCTTCTTCACCCAGATGCGCCCGATGATCGACCGCGGCCACCTCTACCTCGCCCAGCCGCCACTGTTTCGGCTGACACAGGGCGCGGCGCGGGTCTATTGCACCGACGAGGCGGAAAAGGACGCGTGGCTTGCCCGCGGCCTCGGCGGCAAGGGCAAGATCGACGTCTCGCGCTTCAAGGGCCTCGGCGAGATGGACGCCAAGGACCTGAAAGACACCACGATGAACCCTCTGACCCGCCGCCTCATCCGCGTGAGCATAGACGACGCGGTCGGCGGCGAGACCGGCGATCTGGTGGAGCGGCTGATGGGCAAGCGGCCGGAGATGCGGTTCCAGTACATCACGGAGAATGCGCGGTTTGTGGAGGAGGTGGATGTGTGACTCCGGCCCCGCCGGCGCGGCGGGGCCGGATCACTGGTCCAGAAAACTCCGCAGCTTCCGCGACCGCGAGGGATGCTTGAGCTTCCTCAGCGCCTTTGCCTCGATCTGCCGGATCCGCTCGCGCGTCACAGAGAACTGCTGCCCGACCTCTTCGAGCGTGTGGTCGGTGTTCATCCCGATGCCAAAGCGCATCCGCAGCACCCGCTCCTCGCGCGGGGTGAGCGAGGCGAGAACCCGCGTCGTAGTTTCCTTGAGGTTTTCCTGGATCGCGGAATCCAGCGGCAGGATCGCGTTCTTGTCCTCGATGAAATCGCCGAGCTGGCTGTCCTCCTCGTCCCCGATGGGGGTCTCGAGGCTGATCGGTTCCTTGGCGATCTTCATCACCTTGCGAACCTTCTCGAGCGGCATCTGGAGTTTCTCGGCCAGCTCTTCCGGCGTCGGTTCCCGCCCGATCTCGTGCAGCATCTGGCGGCCCGTGCGCACCAGCTTGTTGATCGTCTCGATCATGTGCACGGGGATGCGGATGGTGCGGGCCTGGTCGGCAATGGACCGGGTGATCGCCTGGCGGATCCACCAGGTCGCATAGGTGGAAAACTTGTAACCGCGGCGATACTCGAACTTGTCCACCGCCTTCATCAGGCCGATGTTGCCTTCCTGGATCAGGTCGAGGAACTGCAAACCGCGGTTCGTGTATTTCTTGGCGATGGAAATGACGAGCCGCAGGTTCGCCTCGACCATTTCCTTCTTGGCCTGCCGCGCCTCCTTCTCGCCCTTCTGGACCTGGTTCACGATCCGGCGGAATTCGCTGATATCGACGCCGACATACTGCCCGACCTGCGCCATCTCGCCGCGAAGATCGTCCACCTGGGCGCGGAATTTCTCGACGAAGGTCTGCCAGCCGCGGCCCGGTTTCTTCGCCATCCGGTCGATCCAGGTCGGGTCGAGCTCGTAGCCCTGATATTCGTCGATGAACTCGCGCCGGTTGATGCGCGCCTGATCGGCCAGCTTCACCATGCCCGAATTGATCGACATGATCTTGCGGTTGATCCCGTAGAGCTGGTCGATCAGCGCCTCGATCCGGTTGTTGTGCAGATGCAGCGCGTTCACGAGCGCGACGATCTCCGAGCGCAGCTTCTGATACGCCGCCTCGTCGGCAGCCGAGAACCGCGTCTTTTCCGACAGGGTCGCGCTCATCCGCGCTTCCTGCATCTCGGCGAGCTTGGCGTAGTCGCGCGCGATCAGCGCGAGGGATTCGAGCACCTTGGGCTTGAGCGTCGCCTCCATCGCCGCGAGCGACATGTTCGAGGCGTCATCGTCATCGTCGTCATCGTCCGCGCGCACGATCGGGTTGCCGTCGGCGTCGAGGTCGGGCTCGCCGCCGCCGCTTTCGCGCGTGCCGCGCAGGTCGATGCCGTCGATCTCGGGCGCCTCGACCCCGTCGTCGCCGTCGAGCGAGCGGCCGAAGGTCGCCTCGAGGTCGATCACGTCGCGCAGCAGGATGTCCTCGGACAACAGCTCGTCGCGCCAGATCGTGATCGCCTGGAACGTCAGCGGGCTTTCGCACAGCCCGGCGATCATCGTGTTGCGCCCGGCCTCGATCCGCTTGGCGATGGCGATCTCGCCTTCGCGCGACAGGAGTTCGACCGATCCCATCTCGCGCAGATACATCCGCACCGGATCGTCTGTGCGGTCGAGCGTTTCCGACTGCACCCCCGCGATGGCAACCTCGCGCGAGCCGCCGGTTTCGACCAGCGCGCCCGCCGCCTCGCCTTCCTCGGCCTCTTCTTCCTCGATGACGTTGATGCCCATTTCCGAAAGCATCGACATCACGTCCTCGATCTGCTCGGACGACACCTGATCGGGCGGCAGGACGGTGTTGAGCTGGTCGTAGGTGATGAAACCCCGCTCGCGCGCCTCGGCGATCATCTTGCGGACGGCGGCCTGGCTCATGTCGAGCGTGATCTCGGGCTCTTGCTCGGGGGCCTTGCCGTCGTCGGTGTCCTTGGCTGCCATGGATGCTCCTGCAGAGGGGCCGAATCGGTTGCGGGGTTCTAGCGAGTCCTTAGCGCGAATCACAGCCGCGGAAAGGGGACGGTGCGCGGGTGCGCCGCTAACGGGGGCGCTTCAGCCAGGCCTGACCGGCCAGCAGCCGATCGACGAGGCTGTCGTCGCCGCCCGAAGCGCCCTCGGGCAGGTCATCCTCGAGCGGCGTTCGCGCGGCCCGGTTGCGTGCCTCGGCGGCGCGGGCAAGGCGCCATGTGATGCCTTCGTCGGCCATGCCGGTGATCTCGGTTTCGGCATATTCCACTTCGGCATAGGCGGCGCGGCCTGCGGCCAGCCGCGCGAGGTCGTCCTCGACGCAGCGCGCCGCAAGCGCTTCGGCCGCAGTGTGGCGCACGCAGGGTGCAGTCTGGACGTGGGGATGGCGGGCCATGCGGTCAAGGGCTTCGGCCACGCTCGGCCGTGCATCGGCCCAGGCCGAAGCCGGGTCTTCGGCCCAGGCGCAGGTCACCAGCGCATCGCGGACCGCGGCGTGATCGGGATGCGCGAGGTCGAGCCGGTCGAGCGCCGATTCGAATTGCGGCAGCAGCGCTGGATGGCGCGCAAGGGTGACGAGGATCACCGCCTCGCGCAGGGTTTCCGTAGCGGTCGTGCCCATGTCGGCGGCAAGCGCCGAGCGCTGCATCGAGGGCAGGGGCGTGGCCGGCGGCGCAGCGGCAAAGCGGCCCCGGCCGGGCCGGACCTGGCCGCGGGGGGGCTGCGCCGGCGTTCGGGCGGCAAACAGTGCGGCGCGCAGGCGGCGCAGTTCGGCGGCATAGTGATCGCGCAGGCCCGCATCGCGGATCGCGCCGATCGCCGCGCGCAGCCGCTTGTCGAGGCCCGCCCGCCGTTCGGGACTGTCGAAGACCTGTCCCTCGGTCTCGCGCCGCCACAGGAGCGCGACGAGCGGCTCTGCGCCCGCAAGCAGGGTGGCGAAGGCGCCGGGGCCGCCCGCGCGGATCAGATCGTCCGGGTCCTGCCCGCCCGGCAGGGTGACAAAGCGCAGGCCGCGGCCCGCCTCGACCAGCGGCAGCGCGAGATCGACCAGCCGCATTGCCGCCCGCATCCCGGCCGCATCGCCGTCGAGCGCGACCACGGGTTCATCATGCGCCGCCCAGATCAGGCCCAGCTGCTCGGCCGTCACCGCGGTGCCCATCGGCGCGACCGCGCCGCCGAAGCCTGCCTCGACCAGCGCGATCACGTCCATGTAGCCTTCGGCGAGGATCACCGGCGCGCCCCTTGCCGCCGCCTCGCGCGCCGGGCCGAGGTTGAACACCGTGCGCCCCTTGTCGAAGATCGGCGTCTCGGGCCCGTTGAGGTATTTCGCCCGCGCCTGCGGGTCGAGCGCGCGGCCCGCCAGGCTGATCGCCCGCCCGCGCGCATCGCGGATGGGAAAGATCACCCGGCCGCGGAACCGGTCGTAGGCCGCGCCGCCGCCGTCGGGCAACGCCGCCAGCCCCGCCTCGACCGCGACATCGGCGCCGATTCCCTTGGCCGCCAGCGCCTGCACGAGGCCGGTGCGCGCATCGGGGGCAAAGCCGATCCCGAACCGCTCGATCGCCGCCTCGGTCAGGCCGCGCCGCGCAAGATAGGCCCGTGCAGCCTCGCCCGCCGCGGTGCGCAGCATCAGGCGATAGTGCTGCACCGCCGCCTCGACCGCGCCGGTCAGGACCGTACGCCGGTCGGCCTTTTCGGCCGCCTGCGGATCGCGCGCGGGCATGGCCATGCCCGCCTCGCGCGCAAGCGATTCGACCGCCTCCATGAAGCCGAGGTTGTCCGCCTGCATCAGGAACCCGATGGCGTCGCCCTTCGCGTGGCAGCCGAAGCAGTAGTAGAACCCCTTGCGGTCGTCGGCGTGGAAGGAGGCGGATTTTTCCTGATGGAACGGGCAGGGCGCCCACCAGTCGCCGCGGCCCCGGTTCGATTTCTTGAGATCCCACGTCACCTTGCGCCCCACGATCTGACTGAGGGGCACACGCGCGCGAAGCTCGTCGAGAAAACCGGGGGGCAGGGCCATACCGGGACATTAGTGCCTCGGACGGCGGCCTCCAAGGCCCGATCTGGCGCGGCGCATCAGATCGGCGCCGCGCCGCGCCGCGCAAGGTGGCCGAGCGCCGCCTGGGCCAGGCGGCGCACCCGCGGATCGGCAAGATCGACCTCATGGGTGAAGAGGGTGACAAAGCCGTGGCGGTCCAGCACCGCGTCGATGCGGGCGCAGAACCGCGCCGGATCGGCCGCCTCCTCGCGGTAGGTCTCGAGCCGCAGGTGGCTTTGCACCCAGTCCATCCCGTGCGCCCGGGCGCGTCCCGTCGCGGCAAGCGCGGCCCGCGCGGCATCGTCGAGCCGATAGGCGACGGCCGGCTTGTCGGTGGTCATGAGTGCGGTGACGCCGATGCGGTCCCACACAGGGCGGGCCTCGTGGCTTTCCGAGAAATAGTGCAGGCGCAGCCAGCGGGCGCGCTGGGCCGGGGTTGTGATGCCGGCGATGGTCGCCGCGAGCCTGTCCATCGTCGCGATCAGGTCGGGCACCGTCTGGGCATGCGGCGGGGTGGCATAGTCGCGGGCATGCGGGCCAAGGCGCACCGCGCCCCAGCCGCGCAGCCGGTCGGCGGCGGCAGGGGTGATCTCGGCCAGGTCGCGCATCGCGCCGCCGGCCGGCCCGGTCTGAAAGACATAAAGATCGGTCACGGTCCCGAATGCGGCATGGAGCCGGTCGAGAAAGCCGAGCATCGGCTGCGCTGCGGGCGAGAGGCCCGCATCCGACATCGCGACGAGGCTGGCGAACACGTCATCGACCGAAAAATGATAGCGCACCGGCAGCTCCTTCCAGCGTGCCGGCAGGCTAACATCGGCGGCCGGGCGGGGGTAGCGCCCTGCCGTGCGGGCTCAGGACGGGCGGTCGGGCCCCGGCACGGTCTCGGCTGCACCCTGATTTTCACGGTCGCGCAGGATCCGCCGGCCGATCAGGGCGCCGGCCGCAGCAATCCCGGCGAGCGCGAAGGCCGGCATCGGCGATACGGCCGCGACGGCGGCGGCAAGGCATGCCAGACGCTCGATCCGCGCGATGCGGCGGATGACCAGCCCCTCGATCGCCACTGCGACGGCAAAGGCCGCCAGCGCCCCGCCGACCACCGCGAGCGCAACGGCCGGCCAGGGGCCGAGCCCGAGGATCGCCGGGTTCCACAGGAACACGAAGGGCATGCAGAAACCGACGGCTGCCAGCTTGACCGCGTCGAAGGCGATGGCAAAGGGATCGTCCTCGGCAATGGCGGCAGCGGCCATCGCCGCAACGGCGATCGGCGGGGTGAGCGCCGAGAGCACCGCGAAATAGAGCAGGAACATGTGCGATTCGAGCAGCGGAAAGCCGGCCTTCGTCAGCGCCGGGCCGACAAGAACCGCGGCGAGGATATAGGCCGAGGGCGTTGGCATCCCGAGGCCGAGCACGATCGTCACCACTGCCGCGAGCAACAGCGTTGCGATCGCATCGCCGCCGCTGACCGAGATGATGACATTGGCCGATTTCATCCCCAGCCCGGTCATCGACAGCCCGCCGATCACCAGCCCCGCCGCAGCGCAGGCGCCGGCCACGGGCAGCACCCGGAGCGTCGTCTCGCCCATGGCCTCGACGATCTGCCATGGCGTCATCCGCGTCAGCGGGATGATGGCGGTCGCCAGCACCACGATCAGCGCGCCTATACCGGCCGTCATGGTCGGCGAATAGCCTGCCATGAGCACCCAGACCACCACCACCAGCGGGATCAGGAACACCCAGCCGCGCGCCATCGTGCGCCGCAGGGTCGCCTTGCCGTCCGCGTAGGGCAGCAGGTTGTAGTGCACCGCGCGCAGATGGACCTGCCCGAAGACCCCCCCGTAGTAGAGCAGCGCCGGGATGATCGCGGCATAGACGACCTCGCGGTAGGGCACGCCGGTATATTCCGCGAGGATGAACGCCGCCGACCCCATGATGGGGGGCATCGCGCTGCCGCCGGTCGATGCCGCGACCTCGACCGCGCCGGCAAAGCGGGCACGATAGCCCAGACGCTTCATGATCGGGATGGTGATCGCGCCGGTCGTCACCACGTCGGAGGTCGGGCTGCCAGAGATCGTGCCGTAGAGGCCCGAAGAGATGACGGCGATCTTGGCCGGCCCGCCGCGGGTGCGGCCCGTGAGGGCCGAGGCGAGGTTGAAGAAGAAATCGCCCCCGCCCGCCTTGGCCAGCAGCGAGCCGAAGAGGACAAAGAGGAACACATAGCTTGCCACGACCTGGATCGGCAGGCCGAAGACGCCGTCGGTGGTGAACACGAGGATGTCGAGCAGGTAGGAAAACTCGCTTACCCCATGCCCGAACGGCGGCGGCAACAGCGAGCCGAACTGGTTGTAGGCCAGAAACAGCAGCACCACCGCCGTCAGCCCCATGCCGGTGCTGCGCCGCGTTGCCTCGAGCGTCAGGATCAGGAGCGTCGTGCCGAAGAAGAACTGCCCCGGGGTGAGCGGATCGAGAAGGGTGATCCGGTTCGAGATCACCGGCGCTTCGAAAAAGAAGAACACCCCGCACGCAAGGCTCAGCCCGCTCAGCACCCAGTCGATGACGGTCGGGCGGTCCGGCGCGCGCGGCCCGGCACCGATGGCGAGGAACAGGAGCGTGAAGACCCCGCAGACGAACAGCACCCCGACGATGAGCCGGTCTAGGATGACGAACAGGTTGCCGTAGATCACCCCCGCGGCAAACAGCGCCGCGAGGATGATGAAGACCCGGTGTCCCCAGCCGTCGAACGCCCGCCGGCGCCCGGTGCTGACCAGCGATGCGAGCATCGGGGCGGGCCTACCGGATCAGCCCGGCCTCGCGATAGGCGCGTTCGGCGCCGGGGTGGAACGGGATCACGGCTGGCGTGGCCATCAGTTCGGGCGTGAGCGAGCGCATCGCGCCGTGCACACCCCGCACCTCGTCCAGATGCGCGAGGATCGCGGATGTCAGGCCATGGGCCGCAGCCTCGTCAAGCCCGGCCGGTGCGATCAGCAGCGCGCCGAGGGCGACCGTCTCGACCGCCTCGGGCTGCTGGCGATAGCTGGCGGCGGGGATCGTGAAGGGGCCGGTGCCGAACCGGTCCTGCATCGCCGCCACGACCTCGGGCGGGACCGAGAGAAGAACGACCTCGGTATTCTCGTCGATCGCCCGGAACGAGCTGTGGCCGACGAAGATGCCGTTGGTCACGACGTCGATCCGCCCGTCGCGCAGCAGATCCGCCTGGTCGGCCGAGGCAGCGCGCACGAACTGCCCGCCGCCGGCCTCGATCGCCGCCTCGCTGGCGCCGGCGGCCTCGAGCATCGCGAGCGCCACGTCGCCGGTGATGTTGCCCGCCCGGTTGATGCCGATGCGGACCCCGACGCCGGGTTTGGCGAGGTCGGAGAGGGTGCGGATGCCATGCGCATCCGCCACCGACTTGGCGATGAAGAAATGCATCGGCGCCCAATTGTAGAGCGTGGCGATCGCGGTCATGCCGGTCACGGGTTCGCGGAACGGCGCCCCGCCGGCGAGGGCGATCTTGATCTCGGCATCATGGGCAAGGCCGAGGTCGCTGCGCCCGGCGGCGATCAGGCCGATATTGGCAAAGCCGCCCCCGGTCGCCTGATAGGTCACGACCGACTGCGCATCCGCCGCCTTGACGGCGCGATCGAGCCCGGCGCCGAGCAGCGACCAGAGCCCCCCCGGGCTCGCCCCCGAGAGCGTGAGGTTAAGCGGCGCCGCCTGCGCCGGTGCGCCGGCGAGACCCGCCATCAGCGCAAGCGCGGCAAGCGCCCGCGTCACGGTGTTGATTGCCATCATATCCTCCCCTTGGTTCGGTTGTCGCTGCACGCCCGTGTGACGCGCCGCAGCCCCATTCGGCTGCGTCTTGTGCGGGTCGGCCGGCCCCCTCCTGCCGGCTGATCCGGTCGCTGCGGCGGCCTGCGCCGCCGTCGTCTATTCGGCCGCCTCGGCCGTGCCCGCCAGCCTGCGCCAGTCCACGGTCTTGGGGAATACTCCTTCGCGCGAGGCGATGTCGGCATGGCGCGGGCGCGGCTCCGTCGTGCCGATGGCAGGGCCGCCCTCGGCCACACGGCGCGCGGCGTCCACCATCAGGCGGCGGAATTCGACGATGGCGAGGTCCGAGGCGCCGAGCACGTCGTGCGACCGGTCCACGATCGCCCCCATCGACACCCACATCACGATGTCCTGGTTGGGAATGCCCTGAACCCCGGTGAAGCTGCCCTGCCTCATCGCCGCGCGATCCTGCAGGAACCGGTTCTCCGGCTGGCGCCGCGACACCCAGCGGTCGTCAAGATCGACGCCCTTCTCGACATGGTTGAACCGCCGCCATTCGCTGGTCGTCGGGCAGTCGGTCCCGCCCCAGGCGATGAAGTGGAAATGGCTCGTCTCGTCGTCGATCGGCACGATCACGGTGGCGACGTTGTAGCTGCTGTTGGGCGGGATGAGCGAGGTATAGGGCGCGATATATTCGGTGATGCGCAGATAGTTGTGGGTGGCCGCGTTGCGCATCGGGGTGCGGATGGCGGCGTAGTGGAACCCGTAGGCGGTGGTCTGCGTCTGCATCCGCGGCGAGCGGTCGGTCGAGGGGCGATACCAGGCCTTGTCGTCGGCCGCCGCGCCCGCGACCCGCGCCGGGACCATGTCCGAGGAATGCAGGCTGGACGAATGGGCCGAATCGATCTGTCCCTCGGTGATCTGCGCCCAGTTGGCCGGAATGCGCACCTTGAGGATTGCGACCGGCGTGGTTTGGTCGGGCGCGAAGGCCGGCGGCTCGAACGGGCGGCGCCGGTCGGCCTCGCCCAGCCAGGCCCAGACGAAGCCGCCCCATTCGACGGTGTCATAGGCACGGTGGCGCACCTTGCCGTGGAGCGGGCTGCCCTCGGGTTCCGACGTCATCGCGACGCAGGCGCCCGTCACGTCGAACTTCCACCCGTGATAGAGACAGCGCAGCCCGCTGTCCTCGTTGCGCCCGTAGATCAGCGAGGCGCGGCGGTGGGGGCAAAGCTCGTCCAAGAGGCCGATCCGCCCCTGGCTGTCGCGGAAACAGACATAACGCCGGCCGATCGCCTCGACCAGAAGCGGGGTGCCGTCGGGTTCGGCGACTTCCTCGATCAGGCAGACGGGTGTCCAGTGCTCGCGCATGAGCCGGCCCATCGGGGCATCGCCGACGACGCGGCAGAGAAGATCGTTCTCTTCCGGTGTGAGCATCGGTGTACCCTCCCCGCGCAGGCCGCCCCAAGCGGGACGGCGGGTTGACCTCGTCACAAATTAGACTTCTAACGATCCAAAAGCAACAACGGGAGGCGGCATGGCCGGGGAAGGGCGCAGGCTCGTCGTCACGGCGCGGCGCGAACTGGCGACGGATATCGTGGAATTCACGCTGGCCGCGGCGGACGGCACGGCCCTGCCGGGGTTCGAACCCGGCGCCCATGTCACGGTCGAAACGCCGGGCGGGGCCATGCGGCGCTATTCGCTGGTCGGCAGCGGCGCAGCGCCGGCCGCCTATGTCATCGCGGTCAAGCGCGAGCCGCGCTCGCGCGGCGGGTCGGTCGCGATGCATGACCATGCGCCGGTGGGCACGGTGCTGACCGTCCTGCCGCCCGAGAACGACTTTCCGCTTCTCGACGCAGCGCGATATCTGCTCGTCGCCGGCGGGATCGGGATCACCCCGATCCTCGGCATGGCGCAGGCGCTGCGGGACGCTTGCCGGCCCTGCCGGCTGATCTACTGCACCCGCGATGCCGCCGGCACCGCCTATGCCGCCGAGGCCCGCGCCCTTGGCGCGATCATCCACCATGATGGCGGCGATCCCGCCGCGCATTATGATTTCTGGGACGATTTCGAGGCGTCCGATCCGGCCGCGCGGGTCTATTGCTGCGGCCCCGCGCCGCTGATGGAGGAGGTCCGCGCCCTGACCGGGCACTGGGAACGCAGCCGGGTGCATTTCGAGGACTTCAGGCCCGTCGAGGTTGTGCGCGCCGACGACCGCGCCTTTGCGGTGACGCTGGCGCGGTCGGGGCAGCGGATCGAGGTGCCGGCGGGCCGCACCATCCTCGAGGCCCTGCGCGCGGCCGGGGTGCGCACGGTATCGTCCTGCGAAAGCGGCACCTGCGGCACCTGCAAGACCCGCCTCGTTTCAGGCACGCCCGATCACCGCGACATGGTGCTGATGCCCGAGGAAAAGGATACCCACATCATGATCTGCATCTCGCGCGCGGCGGGGGAGGCGGGGCTTGTCCTTGACCTCTGAAGGGGCCGATCCGGCCGGGCCGGTCCGCCTCGGGGTCGCGGGCCTCGGTCGCGGGTTCATGCTGACGCTGCCGAGCCTGCGGGCCGATCCGCGCGTCCGCCTTGTCGCTGCCGCCGCCCGCCGCGAGGACCAGCGTTGCGCCTTTGCGGCGGAATTCGGCGGGCGCGCCCATGCCAGCGTTGCCGAGCTCGCCGCCGACCCGGATGTCGAGGCGGTCTACATCGCCACGCCGCACCAGATGCATGCCGAACACGCCGCGCTGGCCCTTGCGGGGGGCAAGCATGTGCTGGTGGACAAGCCGCTTGCCGTGACGCTCGCCGATGGCGCGGCGATGGTCGCCGCGGCGCGTGCCGCGTGCCGGCACCTGATCGTCGGTCCGAGCCACAGCTTCGACGGCCCGGTGGCGCAGGCCGCGGCGCTGATCGGCAGCGGCGGGATCGGCCGGGTCCGCATGATCCAGGCGTTCAACTGGACCGATTTCCTTTACCGCCCGCGCCGGCCGGAAGAGCTTGCGACGGATACGGGCGGCGGCGTGGTGTTCTCGCAGGCCGTGCACCAGATCGACGTGGTGCGCCTTCTGGCGGGCGGGATGGCGACGTCCGTCTTCGCCCGGACCGGGGCCTGGGATCCCGCGCGCTCGACGGAAGGGGCCTATGCCGCGCTGATCGGTTTTGCCGGCGGGGCTTTCGCCACCCTGACCTATTCGGGCTATGGCCGTTTTGACAGCGACGAATGGATGGGTTGGGTGGGCGAGCTTGGCGCCCCCCGCAGCCCCGGCGGCCACGGGCGGGCGCGCCGCGCGCTGGCCGGTGCGGCCGATGCGGCGGCCGAGGCCGCGCTCAAGGCCGCGCGGACCTACGGCGCGGCCGAGGCGCCGCCGCCCGCGCCGCATCACGAACATTTCGGCCCGCTCCTCGTCGCCTGCGAGGGCGCCGATTTGCGGCTCACCCCGCATGGGCTGTGGCGCTATGACGATGCGGGCGCCACGTTCCTGCCGGTGGCGGCCTGGCCAGCGCCGCGCCGGGGCCTGATCGACGCGCTGGTGGCCGCGGTTCGGCAGGATCGCGCGCCGGCACAGACGGGGGCCTGGGGGCTGGCCTCGCTCGAGCTTTGCCATGCGATCCTGACATCGGCCGCCACCGGTGCGCCGGTTCACCCGCGCCTTCAGGTTCCGCCCGGAACCGGCTGAACAGTGGACCAAGACCGGAGGGACCGATGCCGAACCTGCGCCTTTCCGTCGCCATGGGCGACTATGACCGCACGAGGGCGATCGTCGACGGCCGGGTGCAGATCGACGGGGTCGATCCGGTCTGCATGCTGCTGAGCCCGGAAGAGATGTTCTTTCGCGCCGCGCGGCACAGCGCCTTCGACGTGACCGAGCATTCCTTCTCCTCCTATTGCGTCAAGCTGGCGCGCGGGGATGCCGACTACATCGCCCTGCCGGTCTATCTCAGCCGGGCGTTCCGGCATTCGTCGGTCTATATCCGCACCGACCGGGGGATCGCGGCGCCTGCGGACCTGAAGGGCCGGCGGATCGGCGTGGCGGAATACCAGCTCTCGGCCAATGTCTGGATCCGCGGCATCCTCGAGGACGATCACGGGGTGCGCCCGGGCGAGATTTCCTGGGTGCGCGGCGGGATGGACACGCCGGGGCGCCCGGAAAAGATCGCGCTGTCGCTGCCCGCGGATGTGCGCATCGAGGCCGCGCCCGCGGGCGCGACGCTCGATGGGATGCTCGCGGCGGGTGAGATCGACGGGTTCATCGGCCCGCGCGCGCCGCGCTGCTTTGCCGCCGGGCATCCGGCGGTGGGGCGCCTCTTTGACACCGCCGCGGCCGAGGACTGGTATCGCCGCACGGGGATCTTTCCGATCATGCATGTGCTCGCCCTGCGCCGGTCGCTGGCCGAGACGCATCCCTTCCTGCCCGGCGCGCTGGTCAAGGCCTTCACCGCGGCCAAGGCCATGGCGCAGGCGGCGCTCGACGATACTTCGGCGACCAAGGTCACCATGCCATTCGTCGAAGATACGCTCGCGCGCGCCCGCGCGCTCATGGGGCCGGATCTCTGGACCTATGGCGTGACGGGGAACGAGGCGGCGCTGGACCGGTTCCTCGACTGGCACTACCGGCAGGGCCTTTCCGTCCGGCGGCTGGATGTGGACGAGTTGTTCCATCCGGCGGCGCGCGAGAGCTTCAGCCTCTGATGCCGCCCCGTGATGCCGCCCCGTGATGCCGCAATGACCGATCCCCTGCGCCCCGGCGACATCGTCGAGATCGCGACCCCGGCGGGCCTCGGCTATGTGCAGGTCACGCATCTGCACCCGGCCTGCGGCGCGGTGGTGCGCGGGCTGCCGGGCCTGCATCCGGCACGGCCCGCCGATCTGGCGGCGTTGGCGCGGGCGCCGGCGGCCTTTGTCGCGCTCTGCCAGCTTGCTGCGCAGGCGGGTGCGGGCTGCGCACGGGTCGGTGCGGCGCCGCTTGCCGCCGGGGCAGGCGCCTTTCCGACCTTCCGCCTGCCGATCCGCGACCGGCAGGGCGCGCCGATCTACTGGTGGTTCTGGGATGGCGAGGGGCTCAGCCTTGTCCCGCCGCCGGGGATCGACCCCGAAGCCCTGCCGCTGCGGGAAATCACCCCGCTCGCGGCGCTACGCGCACGGCTCGCGGGCGGTCAGCCCTCGGCATAGCCGCGGGTGGGCGGCATGCGCTGGCCGCTGGCCAGCATCGCCTGTTCGTCCTCGGCGAGGTTTTCGATGATCCGCAGCAGGGCGGCGCGCAACGCCGCCTCCTCGCCCGGGCCGATCCCGCCGAGCGCGGCGCGGTTGACCTCGACCGCCAGCGGCTCGAGCGCGGCGCGCAGGGCGCGCCCGCTGTCGGTCAGGAACGTGTGCTGCCGGCGCCGGTTGCCCGGCAGGGTGCGCCGCGTGACATGGCCGAGCGCCTCGAGCCGGGCGAGCGCGCTGTGCGTCGTCGGTTCGGTCAGCCCGGCCCGCGCACTCAGCGCCCGCTGGCTCAGCCCGTCCTCCTCCCACAGGATGCGCAGGAATACCCATTGGCCAAAGCTGATGCCGTGGTCTGCCAGCCGGATCTGGAGCGAGCGGGAAAAACCCCGCGCCGCGCGCCGGACCAGATGTGCGAGCCGTTCGTGGGCCCATGGCGCGGCGGCGGGCCCCATGCCCGCCGCGGTGCCCCCGCCGGATACCTCGTCGCCCGCCGTGCCGTCTTGCCTGTTCATCCGGCGACGATAGCCGCGCGGCGCCCACCCGCCAAGCCTGCCGTCCGCCTTGGCAACACCGGCCGCCCCCGATAGCATCCGGCCACCAAGGGGAGGGACGACCATGACCATCGCAGGGCTGCACCATGTCGCCTATCGCTGCCGCGATGCGGCACGCACGGCCGCGTTCTACAAGCGGTATCTCGACCTCGACTGCACCATCGCCATCGCCGAGAACCGGGTGCCTTCGACCGGCGAATGGTCGCCGCATATCCACATCTTCTTCGAGATGGGCGACGGCAGCTATGTCGCCTTCTTCGAACTGCCCGAAAGTCCCGAAATGAGCCTCGATCCGGCCACCCCGGCCTGGGTGCAGCACCTCGCGCTGCGCGTGCCCGACATGGCGGCGCTCGATGCGGTGCGCGAGCGGCTGGTGGCGGACGGGATCGGCGTCGTCGGGCCGACCGATCACACCATCTGCCAGTCGCTCTATTTCTTCGATCCCGACGGGCACCGGCTCGAGGTCGCGGTGGACACGATGCGCCCCGACATGGCCGCGATGCTGCGCGAACGGGCACCGGCGACGCTGGCCGACTGGGCCCGCACGCGGCGCGCGCCCGAGGTCGATCCGCTGCACGCCAACGCCCGTGGCTGACCCGGCCGCCGCCGTGCGGCGCGAGGCCTTGGTTGTTTCCTTCGCCGAGACTGCCGCCTTTGCCGAGACCTACGGCTTCGTCGGCAGCCAGGGGCGGGTGTTCCTCGAGGGGCACCGCCTGACGCCCGAGGGCGGCGCGCCGTCGCGCACGGCGCTGATCTTCCTGCATCCGGCCTCGACGCTGGGCCTGATGCCGCTGCCGCAGGCGCTGGCGGCGGCGGGGCATCACGTGATCTGCGCCGCCTCGCGCTATGCCAAGAACGACACCGCGCTCATCATGGAAAAGGCCGCCGCCGATCTCGGCGCATGGGTGCGCCATGCGCGCGCGGAACTCGGCTACGACCGTGTCGTGCTGGCGGGATGGAGCGGCGGGGGATCTCTGGCCGCCTTCTATCAGGCGCAGGCTGAGGCGCCGAACCTGACCCACCCGCCGGCGGGGGATCCCTACGATCTGACCGCGCTGGGGCTGGTGCCCGCCGATGCGGTGATGCTGATCGCGGCGCATACCGGGCGCGCGCGGATCCTGTCGGAATGGATCGACCCGTCGGTGCTGGACGAGAACGACCCGGACCGGCGGGACCCCGCGCTCGACCTCTACGATCCGGCCGGGCCGAAGCCGCCCTATACCCCCGATTTCCTCGCCGCGTTCCGCGCCGCGCAGGCCGCGCGGATCGCCCGGATCACCGCCCGCGTCGAGGAAACGCTGGCGCGCCTGCGCGCCCGCGGCGGGGCCGAGGTGGAGCGGGCGATCCTCGTGCATCGCACGATGGCCGATCCGCGCTGGCTCGACCCGACGCTGGAGCCGAACGGGCGGCGCCCCGGCTGGTGTTACCTCGGCAACCCCGAAACGGTGAATGCCGGCCCGGTCGGCCTCGGGCGGTTCTCGACCCTGCGGGCCTGGCTGTCGCAATGGTCGCCCGCGCACAGCCGCGCCGATGCCGCCGCCGCCGTCGCCGCCGTCCGCGCGCCGCTGCTGGTGGTCGAGAACGGTGCCGACGATGCGGTGCCGCCAAGCCATCCGCATGCCGTCCTCGCCGCCGCGCGCATGCCCGACCGGACCTTCTACCGCATCGAGGGCGCGGGGCATTACTATCAGGGCCAGCCGGCCGAGCTTGCCGCCGCCGTCGCGGTTGTCACGGATTGGCTTGCCGCGCGGGGGTTGGCGCCGGCGGATGCATCACCGGAATCATTGACATCTAAGAAGTTCGCCGACTAGCCTTTCGGAGGGTCGCGTCCCGCAGGGGGCGCCAGCAGGGGGGCGCCCGTGGAACTCAAGTCCTTGAAGCATCCGGCCCTTGCGCCCGCCTATGCGCGCATCGCCGAACTGTCGGCCCTGCCGCTGTGGGAGATCCTCGGCGATGTCGTGGGCGAGGCGCCGGTGCCGCTCGGCGTGCCGCATGTCTGGCGCTATGCCGAGATGCGGCCGCTCCTGCTCGACGCCGGTGCGCGCATCTCGGCGGCCGAGGCCGAGCGGCGGGTGCTCGCACTCAAGAACCCTGCGCTTGACCGGCCGGGGATCAGCCAGACGCTGTTTGCCGGCCTGCAACTGGTCATGCCCGGCGAGGTTGCCCCGGCGCACCGTCACGCCGCCGGTGCGCTGCGCTTCGTGCTGGAAAGCGGCGGCGGCTATTCGGCGGTCGAGGGCGAGCGCTGCCTGATGCGGCGGGGCGATCTGATCACCACGCCGTCCTGGACCTGGCACGACCACGAAAACACCGGCGATGCCCCGATGATCTGGCTCGACGGGCTCGACGTGCCGATGGTGAATTTCTTCGGCACGCCGTTCGGCGAGGAACATCCCGACGACCAGCAGCCGATCCTGCGCCCGGACGATGCGTCGGTGGCGCGCTGGGGCAGCGGGATGCGCCCCTACGGCGAGGTGCACGGGCACCCGTGGTCGCCGATCCTGTCCTACCCCTATGACCGCAGCCGCGCGGCGCTGATGGGGGCATCCCGCAGCGGCACGCCGCATCCGCAGCACGGCTACAAGATGACCTATGCCAACCCGATGGATGGCGGCCATATCCTGCCCACGATCGCCGCTTTCCTGCAATTTCTGCCGGCCGGTTTCGAGACCGCGCCCTGGCGGTCGACCGAGGCGACGGTGCTGGTCGCGGTCGAGGGCGAGGGGACGGCGCTGGTCGGCGGCGCCGAGATCGCCTTTGCGGCAAGCGATGTGATCGTGGCCCCGAACTGGACGACGCTGCGCCTGCAGGCGGCGTGCGATACGGTGCTGTTCAGCTTTTCGGACCGGGCCGCGCAGCAACGGCTCGGGTTCTGGCGCGAGGACCGGAATCCGGTGGTATGACCTGCGGGCGGGAGGCCTGCGCAACGAGGGGGAGGAACGACATGACAGCAGGATTGCGCCTGCGCGGATGGCTCGCCGCGGCGGCCATGGCCGGGCTGGCGGCAGGAACGGCGGCGGCTCAGACGACCAAGCTGACGGTGGCCACCTATGTGACGCCGCTGCACGGGATGTCCAAATGGATCGAGGGCTGGGCCGCCGCCCTGACCGAGGCTTCGGGCGGGCGGCTCGAATTCGAGATCCTGCACGGCGCGCAGATGGGCCCGCCGCCGCGCTACTATGACATCGCCCGCAACCGGCAGGCCGACATCACCTGGGTGCTGCACGGCGCCACCCCGGGCCGGTTCGAGCTGACCGAAGTGTCGAACATGCCGTTCCTGTTCTGCTCGGCCGAACAGGCGACGCGCGTCGTCAACCACCCGCGCCTGCGCGAGGCCTATCTCGACGCCGAGCATCGGGGCGTCGAGGTGCTGATGCTGTTCGCCCATCCGCCGGGCCAGATCCACATGGCCGAAGGCGCGGTGCGCCGGATCGAGGATCTGCAGGGCAAGACGCTGCGCCCGGCCTCGGCCGCCGTCGGCCAGCTGATCGCGGAACTTGGCGCGACGCCCGTCGGCCTGCCGCCGACCGAGATGGCCGAGGGGCTGCAGAAGCGGACGATCGACGGCGTGATGATCGACTATGGCGGGTCGGGGATCGCCTTCCAGCTTGGCCCGCACCTCGCGTCGGTGACGCATGCGGATGCCTATATCTCGACCTTCGCGCTGGTGATGAACCCGGCGAGCATGGCCGAGCTTGCGCCCGACCTTCAGGCGATGATCCGCGATTCGGTCACGGGGCGGGAGGCCGAGATCGGCGCGATCTGGGACGGCATCTCCAAGGCCGGCAAGGGCATCCTGGCCAATGCCGGGGTCGAGATGATCGAGATGGAGCCGGCCGAACTCGCCCGCCTGCGCGAGGCGGGTGGCCGCGTGACGCAGCGCTACATCGCCGAGATCGACGGCAAGGGGCTTAAGGGTTCGGCGGTCCTGTCGCTGATCCAGGACCTGATCGCAGAGGTCGGCCCGGTTGGCGACGGCTGCTGACAGGCGGGCGCAGAGCCCGCGCCGGCTGGTGATCCGGGGTCTGGCGACGGTGGCCTCCACCGTCGCCATGCTCTGCCTCGCAGGGATGATGCTGCTGACGGTCGCCGATGTCACGCTCCGGGCGATCGATCCGGCATGGCGCATCTTCGGGATGCTCGATTATGTCGAATTCTCGCTGAGCTGGATGATCTTCCTGTCGATCGCCGTGACGATGCTGGTGCGCGACTGGGTGGTGGTCGATCTCGTCGACCGCGCCCTGCCGGCGGTCCTGCGCATCGCGCTGCGGACAGCCGGGGTCGCGGCTGCGGTCGTGGCCATCGCGCTCATGGTCGCGCAAACGGTGACGCCGGCCTTCGATGCGCTCGACTGGGGCGACAAGACGCTCGACCTCGGCCTGCCCAAGTTCTGGTATTGGGTGTCGATCTGGGTCGGCCTCGGCCTTGCCGCGATCGGCGCGGTGCTGTCGCTGCCCGACGAGATCCGCGATGCCCGGGGCGACGGTCCGGCGCCCGGCGGGTCGGAGCCGCCGCGGTGACGCGCCCCCCAGCTGCGCACTGCGGGCGGGTAGGCGCGCCATGACACCCCAGGTCATCGGGCTGATCGCCTGCGCCGCGCTGATCGGCATGATCCTGCTGCGGGTGCCGGTCGGGGCGGCGCTGCTGCTCGTGGCGGTGACCGGCTATGCCGCGATCGGCGGCTGGGGCCGGGCGCTGGCGACGTTCGGGTCCACCCCGTTCGATCTGGCGCAGGCCTATTCGCTGTCGGTGGTGCCGCTTTTCCTGCTCATGGGCGTGGTGGCCGCCCGCACGTCCATCGCCCGCGAGCTGTTCGCGGCGGCCAATGCGGTCGTGTCGGGGTCTCGCGGCGGGCTGGCGATGGCGACCGTGGGGGCCTGCGCGGGCTTCGGGGCGATCTGCGGATCCTCGCTCGCCACCGCCTCGACCATGAGCCGCGTGGCCATCCCCGAGATGCGCCGCCACGGCTATGCCGACTCCGTCGCGGCCGGCATCGTCGCCTCGGGCGGCACGCTCGGCATCCTGATCCCGCCGTCGATCGTGCTGATCGTCTATGCCATCGTCGCGCAGGCCAGCGTGCCGGCCCTGTTCGCCGCGGCGCTGGTGCCCGGGCTCGTGCTCGCGGCGCTGCACGTCGTGGTGATCGTGCTGCTCGCGCGGCTGAACCCGGGCGATCTGCCGCCGGGCGACCGCCTTGCCCCGCTGGAACGGCTTCTGGCGCTCGGGGGCATGTGGAAGATGGTGCTGATCTTCGGCATCGCGGTGGGGGGCATCTATACCGGGTTCTTCTCGCCGACCGAGGCCGCGGCGGTCGGCGCGTTCCTGGCGATCCTGATCGGCTTCGCCACCCGGCAGCTCGACCTGCCCGGCCTTGCCGCGGCGATGCGCGAGACGGTGACGATCACGGGAACCCTGTTCTTCATCATCCTCGGCGCGCTGATGTTCGGCTATTTCATGGTGCAGTCGCGCATCCCCGCAACGCTCGGCGCCTGGATCACCGCGCAGGGGCTGGCGCCCTGGATGGTGATGCTGTTCCTCGTGGCGATCTATCTGGTGCTGGGCTGTTTCCTCGACACGATCTCGATGGTGCTCATCACCGTGCCGGTGTTCCTCCCGCTGGCGGTGGACCTTGGCTATTCGCCGATCTGGTTCGGGATCCTCGTCCTTATGGCGGCGGAGGTCGGCCTCATCACGCCGCCCGTGGGGCTGAACATCTTCGTCATCGCGGCGCAGAACCGCGATATCCCGGTGCTGCGGATCTATCGCGGCATCCTGCCGTTCCTCGCCGCACATGCGGTCGGGATCGGCCTGCTGGTCGCCTTTCCGGCCATCGCGCTCTGGCTGCCTTCGGTGCTCTACTGACGGGGGGCGCCGTCCCGGCGCCCCCCGAGGCGATCACTGGCGGCTGTGGATGCCCTCGATCTGGATCGAGATGTCCACCGTGTCGCCGACCCAGGGGCTGAAGGCGGTGATCCCGAAATCGGCGCGGGTGATGGTGGTGCGCGCGGTGAACCCGTCGATCTGGTAGCGCCCGCTCAGATGCGGGCCGGTGCCGTTGTAGGTCACATCGAAGGTGACGGGGCGGGTCTCGCCGCGCAGCGTCAGATCGCCCGTCATCGTGCCGGTCATGTCCCCGGTCTTCGCCACGGCGGTGCTGGTGAAGGTGATGCGCGGGTGGTTGATCACGTCGAGAAAGGCCGGCGAGCGGGTGTAGTTGTCGCGGAAGTAGTGGTTCGAATCCAGACTGGCCGCTTCGATCACCGCGCTGACGCTGCTGTTGGCGACATTGTCGGGGTCGAAGGTCACGGTTACGCCGTTGATCTGGCGGAACTGTCCGACGATCTGGGAAAAGCCGCCATGGCCGATGGACCAGTGCACCGACGTGTGTTCGAGATCGACCTCGAGCGCGCGCGGCTCGGCCTGCGCCATGGTGGCCGGCACGGCCAGCGCGGCGACGAGTGTCAGTGCAGTCGCCTGGCCGCCGAAGCGGGCGGCTATCGTGTTGCGGGCGTTCATCTGGGCTCCTCCCTGGGAAGCTGTCGTTTCAATGGTCCGGCCGGGCCGTGCGCCGGTCGGCGCCCGCGCGGCAGGGTGTGCCAGTCCATTGTGTCGGTCGGGTTCGTCCCGTGGTTGCGGCACGGGAAAACGTTAGCGAGCTAAGAAATTCGTGCAACGTCTTTGTGCGGGTCTGTGAAGGACCGAACAGGGCCGGTGCGGCCTTGCCGCCGTCCGGCGCCTTGCGGGGGGCGGCGGCTGCGGGGTAGAGCGACGGCGGCATGGCAAGCCACGCGAGGACAGACGGATGAAGACCGAAATGCTGCCCGGTGCCGAGGGCCGACCTGCGGCCTATGGCGCCGTTTCCCGTGCGCTGCACTGGGCCGTCGCGGTGCTGATCCTCGTGATGATGGCCCTCGGGCTTGCGGCCAAGGCCTGGCCGCTGGACACGGGCGCGGCCTTCGCCGTCAAGGCGGCGCTTTTCAGCACGCACAAGACGCTGGGGATGGTCGTGCTGCTGCTGGCGCTGGTGCGGATCGGCTGGGCGATGCGGGCGCCGGCGCCGGCGCCGCTGGCCAGCCACCCGGCTGCGCAGCGCTGGATCGCGGGCGTGGTGCACTGGGCGCTTTACGCCGCGCTCGTGCTGGTGCCTCTGTCGGGCTGGCTGCACCATGCGACGAGCGCGGGCTTTGCGCCGATCTGGTGGCCCTTTCCCCAGACGCTCGCGCCCCTGCCGCAGGATCCCGCGCTCTCGGCCGTCTTCGGCGCGATGCACGGGCTGGCGACCAAGGTGCTCGGCCTCCTCGCGCTCGCCCATGTCGCGGGGGCCCTGCTGCACCACTGGCGCGACGGGGACGACACCTTGCGCCGGATGACCGGCGGGCCCGTTCGGGATGCGCCGACGGCGGCCAAGGGCAGCCTTGCTGGCCGGGCGCTGCCGGCACTTGCGCTCTGGGCCGCGGTGATCGCCGCCGCGCTCGCACTGCCGCGGAACGTGCCGGTGGCCGAGGCGGCGCTGGGGCCGGGGCGCGGCGAATGGGCGGTGGAGGACGGCGCGATCGCCATCGCGGTCACGCAGATCCGCGACCGCGTGTCGGGCCGGTTCGGCCGGTGGAACGCGGACATTGCCTTTTCCCCCGAACCGGTCGCGGGCCGTCACGGCACGGTGCGGGTCGAGGTCGATGTGGCGAGCCTGACGATCGGCGCCGTCACGGCCGAGGCGCTCGCGCCGCAGTTCCTCGACGCCGGCGCCCACCCGCTCGCGCTGTTCGAGGCCGCGATCCTGCCGGGCCCCGACGGCGGCTATGTCGCGGATGGGCAGCTTACGCTGCGCGGGCAGACCGTCCCTGTCCGTCTGCCCTTCACGCTTGCACTCGACGGCGACGCGGCACGGATGGCGGGACAGGTCACCCTCGACCGGCGGGATTTCGGCGTGGGCGCGATGTATGCCGACGAATCGACCGTGGGCTTTTCCGTGGAGGTCGCCGTCGAGGTCGCGGCGCGCCGGCGCAGCGGCGGCTAGCCCTGCGCCGCGCGGCGCGGGAAAGGCCGGCCCTGACTGACCGAGGTTAGCCATGCGCGGGCCGACTGCGGCGAGGCTGCGGTCCTGACGGCGGCGCAGCGCCGCGGGTCATCAATCGGGACAGGAGCGGCAAGGCATGGACAAGGATCGCATCAAGGGAACGGTCAAGCAGGCCGCAGGGTCGGTGAAGGCCAAGGTCGGCGAGATCACCGGCAACACGTCGCTTGAAGCCGAGGGCAAGGTTCAGGAGGTCGAGGGCAAGCTGCAGAAGACCTACGGCAAGGCGAAGGACGCGCTGAAGAAGGACTGATCCCCGCTCGCCCGCCCCCCCCCGGTCCGGCGCGGTCGGGTGGCGGCGGGCGATACCGGCCGTCAGGCAGCACCGAGAAAGGCGTCAAGGGCGCCGCAGACCGCCCCGGCATGGCTGACGGGCAGGGCGTGGCCGGCGCCCTCCAGCACCACCTGCTGTGCGGCCCGGTTCGCCTCGGCCAGCCGGCCCATGGCCGCCAGCGGGATGATCCGGTCCTGCCGCCCCCAGACGGCAAGGGTGGGCAGCCCTGCGGCGGCGATGCGGCGGTGCGCCGCCGCCATGTCCACCGACAGGATCCCGCGCTGCGCCGCCAGCCATGCCGGAAGGCTGCCGCGCACGTCCGCCTCGGCGGCCTGCCGCTGGGCAAGGTCGGGCAGGTCGGGATGCAGCGGCGCCCCCCGCGCAATACCCCGGCGCCAGACGGCGCCGCCCAGCACCCGCGCCGCCCAGTCGCCCAGCACCGGCGTGCGCGCGCAGGCCGCGGCGAACCGGCCAAGATCGTGCCCGAGCCCGGCCGGCGCCAGCAGCACCAGCCGCCCGACCCGCGCCGGACAGGCGTCGGCAAGCGCGGTCGCGATTGCCCCGCCCATCGAATAGCCGACCACGAGCATGGCGCCGCCAGCCTGCTCCGCCTCGGCCACCGCCTCGATCTGGCGCAGGAAGAACGCGGCATCCTGCGCCCCCGCCGGGCGGTCCGACAGGCCGCGGCCCCAGAGATCGGGCGCGATCACCCGATGGCCGCACGCGGAAAGGTGCCGGGCAATGGGCAGCCAGACATAGGACGGGGTTGTCAGCCCATGGATCAGCAATGCCGCCGGCCCGCGCGCCGGCCCGAACCGGCGCAGATGCGTGGCCCCGCCGGGCGTGTCGATCATCACCCCATCGGCCTCACCGCGCAGCCGCGCGACCGGCCTGCGCCGCGCCTCGGCCAGCGGCGCGAGCGCGCCGGCGGCCGCGGCAAGGGCGACGGCCTCGACGATCACGCCGCCGCCACCGCATCGCGGATATAGACGGCCGTCATCAGATCGAGATGCGCGCCGCCGCCGTTCTTGGCCACCGTGATCTCTTCCGCGCTGCGCCGGCGGTAGAGGCCCTCGGGGATGTCGTAGAAATCGGCGAGGATGTCGGCCTCGGAAATCACCCCGCGCATCAGCGGGCCGGTCAGGTCGCCGATATGCGCGATCGTCGTCTCGCGGCAGTCCACATAGAGCGATCCGCGCGCAAGGACGGCATCATCCGCCTCGCGCATGTCGCGGGTATAGGCGCCGATGAGGTCGATATGCTGGCCGGGGCGCAGCCAGTCGCCCCGGATCAGCGGCTCGCTCGCCATCGTCGCCGTGGCGATCACATCGGCGGCGCGCACCGCCGCCTCGAGATCGCCCGCGATCGCAACCCCCGGCACCTCGGCCGCCAGCCGCGCCGCGCCCTCGGGCGTGCGGTTCCAGACGGCGAAGCGCGCCTCGGGCCAGTGACTCCGGTAAGCCTCGATCATCGACCGGCCGACGGTGCCCGCCCCGACGATCAGGAAATCCCGCGCATCCGCCCGTGCCAGCCGCTTGGCGGACAGAAGGCTGTCGCCGGCCGTCTTCCATTTGGTCACAAGGTGGAAGTCGATCAGCGCCGAGAGCACCCCCGTCGCATCGTCGAACAGCGTCACCGCCCCGTTCACCGTCGGCAGGCCCCGGGCGGCATTGCCCGGCATGATCGGCGCCGACTTGACCAGCATGCCCATCCCGTCGATCCAGGCCGCCCGCGACAACAGCCGGTCCGCCCCCCGCGACAGCAGCGTATCGCCGATCGCCGCGCGCGGGCGGGCATGCCCGGCCTCGAGCGCATCCGTCAGGCCCGCCCATGTCAGGTGCCGTTCCGCCTCCGGTCCGATGATCTGCATGCCTATCCTCCGCCGCGCCGCGCGATCTGTGCCTCGCGCCACATCATGTAGAGACCCGAGCCAAGGATCAACGCGATCCCCGCCCAGGCGAAGGCATCGGGGAACTCGCCGAACACCACCACGCCCCAGACCACAGCCATGGGCAGCGAGATGTATTCGAAAGGCGCCGCAAGCCCGGCATCGACCAGCTTGTAGGCCTGCGCGACGAGGAACCCGCCGATCCCGCTCGACAGCCCGATCGCGGCGATCAGCCACCAGTCGGCGGCCGGCGGCCAGATCCAGGCGCGAAAGAGGAACGCGAGCGACGGATCCTCGCTGCCCGCCAGCCGTCCGTCGCCAAGGGCAATCCCGACGGCGCCGGCGGTGACGATGAACGTCAGTTGCACGTAGAGGGCAAAGGTCACCGCCGCCTCGGTCACCCCCATGCGGCGGGTGAACATGTGCATCCCGGCATAGAACGCCGCCGAGGCAAGGCAGAGGAGGGCGGCGGGCTGGAACGCCTCGGTCCCCGGGCGCAGCATGACGATGACGCCGACAAGGCCGATGGCCACCGCCGTCCACCGCCGCGGCCCGACCGTCTCGCCGAGGAACACCACCGAAAACGCGGTGATGAGCAGGGGGGCGATGAAGAATAGCGCCACCGCCTCCGCGATCGGCATGGCGGCAAGGGCGAGGAAATAGCACACGTTCGAGGCCACCACGAACAGCGCCCGCAGCACATGCGCCCCGAGCCGCCGCGTGCGGATGTGATGGAGCCCGCCCGCCAGCGGCATCAGCACCAGCACCACGATCAGCGCCGCGATCACCGCCCGCATCAGCACGAGCTGATGCAGCGGATAGCCGCCCGACAGGAACTTGATGACAACATCGTTGACCGAAAACGACACGCCGCCGCCAAAGGCCGAGGCAACCCCGATCACGGTCCGGCTCACCGCCATCACCGCCCCCGCAGCGCGCGGTCGAGCGCATCGAGGAACCGCGACCGGTCTGCGGGGCCGAACGCCTTGCCCGACCCCTGCCGGAACGGATCGGCGGCGCGCAGATCGGCCGCGAGGTCCCGCGCCGCCAGCGCCGGGCCGATGTTGGCAGGGGTCAGACGCGTCCCGTCGTGCCGCACCACCGCCGCCCCCGCCGCCACCGCCCGCGCCGCAAGCGGCAGGTCGGACGTCACCACCACATCCCCCGGCCCGGCCCGCGCGGCGATCCAGATGTCGGCCGCGTCCGCCCCCTCGGGCACATAGACCATGCGCACATGCGGCTGCGGCGAGGGGCGGATGCCGCCGTTCGATACATGCACCACCGCCGCCCCGTGCCGCGCCGCCACCCGCTCGGCCTCGGCCCGCACCGGGCAGGCATCGGCATCGACATAGACGGTCACGCCCATAATGTCCCCGTGATCCATGCGATCACCGCCGTGACGGTCAGGATCGACGCAGCGGTCGAGATCAGGATCGACGCCGCCACCCGCTGCGGCGCCACGCCGTAATGCGCGGCAAGGATGTAGACGTTCCCCGCCACCGGCAGCGCGGCCGCCGCGATCATCACCCCCGCCGCCTGCACGTCGACCTTGAACAGGACCAGCGCGGCAAAGGCACAGGCGGCCGGGTGCAGGATCAGCTTGCAGAACGAAAGCCAGGCCGCCACCTCGCGCCGCTCGGCCGATTTGGTGGCGAGCGAGGCGCCGATGGCGAAGAGCGCCCCCGGCGTCGCCGCCGCCCCGAGGATCGCGAGGAACTCGTTCGCCGGCCCCGGCACCGGAATGCCGGTTGCACCCCAGCCGAGCCCGAGCACCATCGACACGATCATCGGGTTCTTCAGGATCCCCATCCCCAGCGTGCCGAGCACCGCCCAGCGGAACCGCCCCTCGCGCGCCGCCGTGATGACCACCGTGATGATGGACGAGAACACGATCAGGTCGAGCGCGAGCACCAGCAGCACCGGCCCGGCCGCCTCCGGCCCCAGCAGCACCACCAGCATCGGCACCCCGAGGAACCCGGTATTGCCGATCACCGCGCATTGCGCCTCGATCGCCGCCTCGGCCACGCTCACCCGCCGCAGCATCGCCACGGCAAGCGCCAGTGCATAGACCAGAAAACAGCCCCACAGATAGGCCGCGACGAACCGCCAGTCGAACAGCGCGCCGATGTCGAGATTGGCCGAAAACCGGAACAGCATCGCCGAGAGCGCGAAGTAGAACACGAACTTGGTGAGGTAAGCCGTCGCCTCGGGCGAAAAGAACCGCGCCCGCCCCGCCCACCAGCCGAGGCCGATCAGCGCAAAGAACGGCAAGGTCTTGAGCAGGATGGGGATCATCGCGGGCCCGAACGCATATGCCTGCACGTCTCACGCCCCGCCCTGCACTGCAAGGCGCAATCGGCCCGCTCCTGCTCCCGCCGCCCCGGCTTCATCGTTCCCCAAATACTCATGCCCGGCACGCCCCGGGCGCCGCGCCGGTCAGCCGGGAAACACCGTCATCACCGCCGCCAGCGGCTTCTTGCGCTTGGCCGCCGCCGGCACCGTCGCATCGGCGGCCGGATAGCCCACGGGCAGGATCATCAGCGGCTTTTCCGCCGCCGGCCGGCCGCAGAGCGCATTGAGGAAACCCATCGGGTTCGGGGTATGCGGCAGCGTCACCAGACCCGCCGCATGGATCGCGGCGATCAGGAACCCGCAGGCGATGCCGGTGCTTTCGGGCACGTAATAATTCTTGCGCCGCGTGCCGTCGGGGTTCTGTCCGTAGCGTTCGGCGAACACGACGATCAGCCAGGGCGCGATGGTCAGATGCGGCTTGTCCGCGCCGGTCCCGATCGGCTCGAGCGCCGCGAGCCATGCGTCGCCGCCGCCGCCGGCATAGAACGCCCGCTCCTCCTCCTCCGCCGCGGCGCGGATACGGGCCTTCATCGCGGGGTCTGCGATGGCGGCGAAATGCCAGGGCTGGAGGTTGGCGCCGGACGGTGCGCCGGCGGCGGTCGCGATCACCGCCTCGATCACGCCCTGCGGCACCGGGTCGGGGGCGAAGGCGCGCACCGAATGCCGCCGGGCAAGGTGGTCGCGGAACGCCTCTGCCTGTGCCAGCGCCCGGTCGGGCGGCACCTGCACCCGGTCGGGCAGCGGCAGCGGTTCATAGCGCGGCCGCATGCCTCAGCCGCCGCCGATCAGGATGCCCGCGGCGAGCACCAGCGCCCCGCCGAGCACCACCTGGAACGTCGCGCGAAAGAAGGGCGTTTCCATGAACCGGTTCTGGATCCACACGATGGCCCAGAGTTCCATGAACACCACCGCAATGGCAATCCATGTCGCGAGCCAAAAGTCGTCGATGAGATAGGGCAGGGCATGGCCGAGCCCGCCGAGCGTCGTCATCACCCCCGAGGCGAGCCCGCGTTTCCACGGTGCGCCGCGCCCCGACAGCACGCCGTCGTCATGCGCCGCCTCGGTAAAGCCCATCGAGATGCCCGCCCCGATCGACGCGGCCAGCCCGACCTGGAACGTCGTCCAGGGATCCTGCGTGGCAAAGGCGGTGGCAAAGATCGGGGCGAGCGTGCTGACCGACCCGTCCATCAGGCCGGCAAGGCCCGGCTGCACCCAGGTCAGGATGAACTGCCGCCGCGCCGCACGATCCTCGCCCGCCTTCACATCCTCGGGCAGGTGTTCGGCCGTCAGCGCATCGGCGGCGTTGCGGTGCCCCGCCTCGGCCGCGGCGAGATCGCCCAGCAGCTTGCGGGTGCCGGCATCGGTCACCCGGCCGGCGGCGCGGGTGTAGAAATCCTGCGCCTGCCGTTCCATCGCATCGGCTTCGGCCCGGATCCGTTCGACGGGGAGGTTCTCGACCAGCCAGACCGGCCGACGGGCATAGAACCCGGCCACATGTTCGCGCCGGATCAGGGGAATGACCTCGCCGAACCGCGTCCGGTGCGCCTCGATGAGGCGCTGGCGGTGCTGGTCCTCTTCCGCCGCCATGCCGTCGAAGATCGCGGCCGTCGCCGGATAGGCGCCGCGGAGCCGCTCGCCGTAGAGCCGGTAGATGCGGGCGTCGTCCTCTTCGGACGAGATGGCAAGGGCGAGTATCTCGCGCTCGCTCAGGTCGTCGAAGCGGCGGCGGGACGAAATGGGCAGCATGGGTGGCTCCGATCTGGAATGATTCCAAACTAAGCCGCCCGGATGCCGCCGCAACCCCCGTCAGCGCAACCGCGCGCAGGCCCGCGGTCCCCTGGGGTCGCAGGCAAACTGCGCCGGATGGGCAAGCAGGAAGGCGCGCCAGGTCTTGTGCCCGGTATCGGCCAGCGTGACGCCATGGGCCGCCGCCATCCGCGCGCCGAGCAGATGGATCGGCATCGCACCCCCGGTCCCCTCCTGCGCGATCAGCGTGCGCACCGTGTCGCACAGGCGCGCGCCGCCGGGCGCGGCTTGCGCTACGCGCATCGTCGCCGCGGGGGATGGTCGGGGCGCTGCCACCGGAACGCGCGCGGCCGCCGCCGTTGCGGATGCGGGCACCAGGGTCGGCGCCGGCTGCGGCGTTGCGGGGGCGGCGGCGAAGGGTGGGGCGGTATCGTCGCGCGGCACGACGGTCGCTTGCGGGCGAAGCTCGATGAACCGGGTGCAGGCCTTGCGGAACGCCTCGGGCGCGAACGCCGTCCCGATCCCGATCACGATCAGCCCGCGCTCGCGCAGGTGATGGGCGAGATGGGTGAAATCCCGGTCGGAACTGGCGATCGCAACGCCGTCGAGCCCGCCGGCATGGACCAGCGCCATCGCCTCGATCACCAGCATCATGTCGGCGGAATTCTTGCCCGTGCCGGTATGGACGGGGCGAAAGCCGGGCGCCGCCTCCCAGGCCGCAAGGCGCGTCATGTTGCCATAGACGCGCCGCACCGGCAGCGCGCCATGCGCCGCGGCACGGGCGAGGATCTGCTCGGCAAAGGCATGGGGCAGGTTCTCGCCATCGACCAGCAGCGCCAGCCGCGGTTCGTCCCGCATCGCCGCCGCCGTGAACGCGCCCATAGCCTCGGTCATCGTGCCGCATCCCGTCCCGGATGCCGCATCGCTGCGCCGGGAATCGGGCGGAAATCAGGTCACGTCGCGGGCAAGAAGCTGGCCACCCGGGCCCTGCTTGACCTCGAAGCGCGGCAGCTTCTTCATCAGGTCCGACAGTTTCGCCGACCCGTAGGTGCGGGTGTCGAAATCCGGCGTGCCTTGCGTGATGTACTGGCCGATCTGGCCAAGCGAATACCACTCGCCGTCCGGGTCGATCGCCCGCATCGCCGCGATGATGAGCGGGATCGCCTGGGCGGGCGGTTCCTTGCCACCCTGCGATGTGCTGGCGGGCCGGGCCGCCTGCGGCTCGGGCGAGGGGATGCGCGACGGCTGGGCCGGCTCGGACGGGCCGAGGTTCTCGACATAGATGAACCGTTTGCAGGCCATCCGAAAGGCCTCGGGCGTCTTCTTCTCGCCGATGCCGTAGACGTCGAGGCCCTGTTCGCGGATCCGCGCGGCAAGCCGGGTGAAATCGCTGTCGGAACTGACCAGCACGAAGCCGTCGAACAGGCCCGAATGCAGGAAATCCATCGCCGCGATGACAAGGCCGATGTCCGAGGCATTCTTGCCCTTGGTGTTGGAAAACTGCTGGTCGGCCACGAGGCCGAGCGCCGCCACCTTTTCCGCCCATTTGTTGAGCCGCTGGGCCGACCAGTCGCCGTAGATGCGCCGGACGGACGCCTCGCCGAGCGAGGCGACCTCGTCAAAGATCGCCTCGGCATAGCTGGCGGGGACGTTGTCGGCGTCGATCAGGACGCAGAGGCGGGGGGCGCGGTCGGGGATGGCCATGGGTGTTTCCTTCTCGGCGCGCGATCCGCACCGGATGTCTGAACGCCGCGGGGCGCGAAACCCGCATGCAGGTTCGGCGCGGCTCGCTTGTCCGGTCACGCCATGCCAAGAAATGCCGCCCGTGCCAAGGGCAGCGATCGGCGGATCGGCCTCTGCCGGGCAGATGGTCCGGCGGACGGGGTCGGCGGGTGCAGCGCGATTTACACCCGTGGGGTGATCCCCTGGGGCTGCGGCGTTCGAGCAGAGAGCGCGCGGCATGGCCTTCTTCAGGGTGGGCAGGGTCTTTGCGCCGGGCTGGACCGGCTTTGACATGGCGGCGCAGGATCCGGCCGGCTGGCTGGTCGGTGCCTGGCGCGGCATCGAGGACGGCGAGGATGCGGCCGACCAGGTGGCGGGCTTTGCCTCGCGCGGGACGAACAGGGCGGTGGTGTTCGGCACCGGTTTTCTCGACACGGGCGCGGGCTTTGTCGGCGGGACGGTCGTCGGCATCGCCGTGCAGGTCGCCGGCGATCGGGGCACCTCGGCGCTGCTCTTTGGCACCAGCCTGCCGACGCCGCAGTTTCAGGCGCTGACCGCCGGTGGAGGCGGCGCGGCCTTCTGGCAGGTGGCGCTGGCGGGCGACGACGCGATGCGCGGCGGGCCGGACAACGACCGGCTGCTGGGCCATGGGGGCAATGATGTCATCGACGGCGGCGTGGGCAACGACACGATCCTGGGCGGCGGCTGGCGCGACACGCTGATCGGCGGCGCGGGTGACGATGTGCTGCGCAACGGGGCCGGGCGCGATGCCTTCGTGTTCCGCAGCGCGCAGCACGGCGCCGACCGGATCAAGGATTTCGATCCGGCCTCGGACCGCATCTGGCTCGACAGCGGCGCGGCCGATTTCGCGGGGCTCGGCTCGGGTGGCCTTGCCCGCCGCGCCTTCGCGCTCGGGCCGGCAGCGCAGGATCGCAGCGACCGGGTGATCTACGACCCCGCGACGGGCATCCTGCGGTTCGACGCCGATGGCATCGGGGCCGAGGCGCCGGTGATCCTTGCGCGGATGGCGGCGGGGCTCGATCTGACCGCGGCGCATGTGCGGCTGGTGGATGTCGCCCCGCTGCTCGAGTTGCCCGACTTTCCGCTCTGAGGCGCGGCTGCCTCTGGAATCTGCGCCGCGCGCGCGCCGCGGTCAGAACACCACGACCGACCGGATCGATTCGCCCCGGTGCATCAGGTCGAACCCCTCGTTGATCCGCTCGAGCGGCAGGAGATGCGTGATCATCGGGTCGATCTCGATCTTGCCGTCCATATACCAGTCCACGATCCGCGGCACGTCCGTGCGGCCACGCGCGCCGCCGAAGGCCGTGCCCTTCCAGACCCGGCCCGTCACGAGCTGGAACGGCCGCGTCTCGATCACCGCGCCGGCAGGGGCGACGCCGATGATGATGCTCTGCCCCCAGCCGCGATGCGTGCATTCGAGCGCATCGCGCATCACCTTGACGTTGCCGGTGCAGTCGAAGGAGTAATCCACGCCCCCGATCCGGTCGAAGGGCGTCTTGGTCAACTCGACGATATGGGCGACGACCGGTCCGTCGATCTCGCGCGGGTTGACGAAATGCGTCATCCCGAACCGCTCGCCCCAGGCCCGCTTGTCGCTGTTGATGTCGATGCCGATGATCGTGTCGGCGCCCGCCAGCCGCAGCCCCTGGATGACGTTGAGCCCGATGCCGCCGAGCCCGAACACCGCCGCCGTCGCTCCGGTTTCCACATTCGCCGTGTTCAGGACGGCGCCGATGCCCGTGGTCACGCCGCAGCCGATGTAGCAGATCTTGTCGAACGGGGCGTCGGGCCGCACCTTGGCGAGCGCGATTTCCGGCAGGACGGTATGATTGGCGAAGGTCGAGCAGCCCATGTAGTGGAAGATCGGCGTGCCGTCCGGCATCGAGAACCGCGTCGTGCCGTCGGGCATCAGGCCCTGCCCCTGCGTCGCGCGGATCGCGGTGCAGAGGTTCGTCTTGCGCGACAGGCAGGACGGGCATTCGCGGCATTCGGGGGTATAGAGCGGGATCACATGGTCGCCGGGCCGGAGCGACGTCACGCCCGGCCCGACCTCGACGACCACCCCCGCCCCCTCGTGCCCGAGGATCGCCGGGAAGATACCTTCCGGGTCGGCGCCCGAAAGGGTGAATTCGTCGGTGTGGCAGATGCCGGTGGCGCGGATCTCGACCAGAACCTCGCCCGCCTTCGGGCCTTCGAGGTTCACGTCCATGATTTCAAGCGGTTTTCCTGCGGCGACGGCAACGGCGGCACGGGTGCGCATCGGACTTCTCCCTGACGTGGCGCCGGCAGGCTGGCGCAGCGCGGGGCGGAATGCAACCGGCCCGGGCGGGGCTCGATCCCCGCGCATGGCCCGATGCCGGCCTTGCGCGGGGCGGCCGCGATCACGCCGCGCGGGCGGTCAGTTCCGATAAAGCTGATGGCAGGCCTGGCACGAGCCGCCGATCGCCGGCATCCCGGCCCGCACGCCGTCGAGCGACGAGGCGTCGAGCGCATTGGCCGCCACCGTCAGCGCCTCGGACTTGACGACGAAATCGTCCCACATCATCCAGATTTCGGGCTTGGCCTTCGACGCCGCCTCGGTCACCTCGGCCTCGAACTTCGCCGGGATCCCGACCCCGAGCTCCGCCAGCGCCGCCTTGGCTGCCGCCGCCGCACCCGCATCGAACGCGGTCTTGCCGCTGGCCATGTCGCCAAGCACGGCGACCGCCATGCGCTGCTCCTGCATCTGCTGCTTGCGCGCCTTCACCTCGGGCAGCGTCGCCTCCTGGGCGATGGCGGTGCCGGCGAGGGCGAGGGCGGTCAGGGTCGCGATAAGGGCGGTGCGCTTCATGGCTGATCTCCGTGGCTGAATGCCGCCCCGACACCATACGCAGGCACCGCTGGCAGGGAAGTCACAAGCCGCTTATCACGCAGCCGTCATCATCACACCGGCACGAACCCGCCCGTGCCCGGATCGTATTGTTCGAGCGCGCCCTCGCCGGTCGCCGTCCACAGGCCGTGCAGCGACAGATCCTCGGCCGCAACCGCCGCCTGCACGAAGGGGAAGGTCATCAGGTTGTGCAGCGACACCACGACCGCCTCCTTCTCGAGCGCGCGCAGCCGGGCGGCATCGTCGGCAAGGCCCGCGACCCGCGCATAGCCGGGGCGCAGGATGTCCATCCAGCGCCCGACGAAGCTCGTCTTTTCCTCCAGCGCCGGGGCATCGCCGCGGCACATGTCGTGGCACCCCCTGACCCCGCCGCATTGCGCATGGCCGAGCACGATCAGATGCGCGACATGCAGCGCTGTCACGGCATATTCCACCGCCGCCGAGGTGCCGTGATACTCGCCATCCGGGTTGTAGGGCGGCACGAGGCTCGCGATGTTGCGGTGGATGAAGAACTCGCCCTCGTCCGCGCCGAAGATCGAGGTGACATGCACCCGGCTGTCGCAGCAGGAGATCACCATCGCCCGCGGATGCTGCCCGTCGCTGGCCAGGCGCCGATACCAGGCCTTGTTCTCGGTCCAGACGGTCGCGCGCCAGCCGTGGAACCGCTGGACGAGATAGGCGGGCAGGGGGCGGACAGCGTGCATGGGGCATTCCTCGGCCGGGCCGCATCGGCTTAGCGACCGGACAGGGAAAATTCGAGCGGTTTTGCGCCCCGCCCGAAACCAAATCTTCAGCCTGCCGCGCAACTCTCGGACCCGGGTGAACGGGATAGTGGAGGGTGGCATGGCGCAGGTCATGCAGCTCTGTCCGCGCGAACGGGTCTGGCTGGATCCGTCGCGCATCGGCGCGCTTTACGCCGAACTGGGCGGGGCTGAGGTGCGGGCGCTGCTCGACCGGGCGATGGGCGAGATGGCGGGGGTGCGGCGCGAGCTTGCAGTGCAATACGGCGCGCGCGACCTTGACGAATTCGCCCGCAACCTCAGGCGGATCCGGCGGATCGCGGACCATCTGGGGCTGACGACTGTCGGCACGGTCGCCGGCGATGTCGCCGTCTGCCTCGAACGCGGCGATGCAACGGCGCTCGCGGCAACCTGGGCGCGCCTGCTGCGCAGCAGCGAGCAGGCGCTGGCGGGCGGGTGGGAAACCCCGGGCTGAGGGTCGCGCTGCCCGGCCCCCCCGCCGGCCCGGCGTCCGGGTCGGGCGCGCCGCCGGGCGGTCGGTCAATCGCTCTGTTCCGCATGCACGGCCACCGGCCCGGCTGGCGGGGGCTTGCGGCCATGCCGGCAAGGATTAGGCTGCGCTCCGCCCAGTAACCGGAACCCCGACATGCTGTCCGCCTGCCCGACCTTCGCCGATCCCGCCACACCCGGCCGCCCGCTGCATCTCGTGCCGGCCGAAACGGCGGCGGCTTTCGCGGCAACGCTCCCGCCCGAACAGGCCGCCTGGCTGGCCGAAACCGGCTGGACCGGCGCGGCGGGCGATCTTGCGCTGCTGCCGGGGCCGGGCGGGGCAGTCGCGGGGGCTGCGTTCGGTCTTGGCGATGCGGCGGCGCGCCGGCGCCGGCGCCTCGCCCTCGCCGCGGCGATGGCGCGCCTTCCGGCCGGCGCCTGGACCCTCGCGGCCGACCTCGGCCCCGATGACGCGGCCGAGGCGGCGCTGGCCGCGCTGCTGGCGCAATACCGTTTCACCCGCTACCGCGCCGCACCCGTCCCCGCCGCCCGGCTGCACCCGCCCGCCGGCGTCGATGCCCCACGCATCGCCGCCATCGCGGCCGGCGAGTTCCTTACCCGGGACCTCATCAACACCCCCGCCGCAGACATGGGCCCGGCCGAGCTCGAGGGCGCCCTGCGCGCCCTCGCCGCGCGGTTCGGTGCGCGGGTCACCGCCACGACGGGCGATGCCCTTCTCGCCGCCAACCTGCCGCTGATCCACGCCGTCGGCCGCGCCAGCCCGCGCGCCCCGCGCCTGCTCGCGCTCGACTGGGGCGAGACCGGCCCGCAGGTGACGCTGGTCGGCAAGGGGGTCTGCTTCGACACCGGCGGGCTCGACCTGAAACCCTCGGCCTCCATGCTGCTGATGAAGAAGGACATGGGCGGCGCGGCGACGGTGATGGGCCTTGCGCAGATGCTCATGCAGACGCAGGCGCCGCTGCGCCTTCGGGTGCTGATCCCCGCTGTGGACAATGCGGTGGCCGGCAACGCCTTCCGGCCGAAGGATATCCTGACCGCGCGCAACGGCCTCACGGTCGAGGTGAACAACACCGATGCCGAGGGGCGGCTGGTGCTGGCCGACGCCCTCGCCCTCGCCGCCGAGGCGCCTTGCGACCTCCTCGTGTCGATGGCGACGCTCACCGGCGCGGCGCGCGTCGCGCTCGGCCCGGACATCGCACCGTTCTACACGGACGACGATCCCCTCGCCGCGACCCTCGCCGACGCGGCGGCCGCGGTGCGCGATCCGGTCTGGCGCATGCCGCTGCACGCCCCCTACGAGGCCGACATCGAACCCGGCATTGCCGATCTCGACAACGCCCCCTCGGGCGGCATGGCCGGGTCGATCACCGCCGCGCTCTTCCTGCGCCGCTTCGCCGGCGCGGCGCGCTATGTGCATTTCGACATCTACGCCCACCAGCCGGCCGACGCACCGGGCCAGCCCAAGGGCGGCGTGGGGCAGGGCGCGCGCGCCCTCTTCGCCGCGCTGCCCCGGCTGCTCGCCTGATCCATCGCAGCGCGCCATGACCGACCGCCGCCTGACCCCCGCCAACGGCCGCGTCGCGCTCGCCGCCCTGCGCGGCCGCATCGCCGCCGAGACCTATGTCGCCGGCACGCCCGCGCGCATCACCGCCCCGCTCGCCGACCTCGCCCTGACCCGGGGCGGCCCGCGCGCGCGCCAGCTTCTCCTCGGCGATCCGGTTCTCGTGCTCGACACCGATCGCGGCTTTGCCTTCCTTCAGGCCGGCAAGGACGGCTATTGCGGCTGGGTTCCGGCCGAGGCGCTCGGCCCCGACACGGCCCCGACCCACTGGATCGCCGCCCCGGCGAGCCATCTCTACCCCGAGCCGCGCGTGCAGGCCCCGCCGATCGCCGCGCTCCCCCATGGCGCCCGGGTGGCGGTCACCGCGATGGGCGACGTCTGGGCCGAAACGCCCGCCGGCTTCCTGCCCGCCGCCCACCTGCGCGCCTGGGGCGACCGGCTCGAGGGGCCGGTCGCGGCCGCCACCCTCTTCCTCGGAACGCCCTATCTCTGGGGCGGCAATTCCCGCGCCGGGCTCGATTGCTCGGGCCTCGTGCAGGCCGCGTTCCACGCCGCCGGCCGCGCCATGCCCGCCGACAGCGACCTGCAGGCCGGCATCGGCCGCCCCCTCGACGCGGCCGAAGCGGCCGCACCGGGCGATCTGATCTTCTGGACCGGGCATGTCGCCCTCGTCTGCGCCCCGGACACGATCCTGCACGCAACCGCCCATGGCATGACCACCCGCACCGAACCCCTCGCCGCCGCCATCGCCCGCATCGCCGCGGCCGGCGGCGGCCCCGTCACCGCCCGCCGCCGCCCCGAGGGCCTCCCTGCGCTGCCCGGCCCGTGACCGCAACGCACCCCCGGCTTCAGGCTGGCCCAAATATCCCCGCCGGAGGCTCCCGCAGCTGCCGGCCCGCGCAGGGGCGGGGGCGGGGCGCGCTCAATCCACCGCGCGGATCAGCCTGCGCTCGAGAACGCGCAGCACCACGCCAAGGTCATGGCCGCGCCGCAGCACCTGCCCGTCCGTCCCGATGACCGCATACATCCCCTGCCGCGCGCGCAGCCGCGGGCGCTTCTCGATCCGGTAGAGCGGGCTTTCGGCTGTCCGTCGGAACACCGCGAACACCGCGGCCTCGCGCAGGTGCGATATTCCGTAGTCGCGCCACTCTCCCGCCGCCACCATGCGCCCGTAAAGCGACAGGATCACCGACAACTCGCGGCGGTCGAACGCGACCGCATCGGCAAGACGCTGCCCAAGGGGAAAGGGGGTCGGATCCTGCACCGTCATGCCGCGATGATGGGATGGGCGCCGGCGCAAATCAAGCCGGCGCGGCAAGCCGCGTGACGCAAGGATGACGGGCCTGCCACGGCAGAACCGCCCTTTTCCCCGCCGCCGCACCGGCCTAGGCTGGACACCGGCCCAGCAGAAGGAGCAGCGGATGACCATCCATATCGGCGCCGGTCCCGGCGAGATCGCCGAAACCGTCCTGATGCCCGGCGATCCCTACCGCGCGCGCTGGGCGGCCGAACGGTTCCTGACCGATGCGCGGCTGGTCAACGAGGTGCGCGGGATGCTCGGCTATACCGGCACCTGGAACGGGCGCCCGGTGACGATCCACGGCTCGGGCATGGGCATGCCGTCGATGTCGATCTATGCCACCGAGCTCATCCGCGACTATGGCGCGAAAACGGTGATCCGCATCGGGTCGGCCGGATCGTTCCAGACGCATGTCAAGTTGCGCGAGATCGTGCTGGCGATGACGGCAAGCACGCTGACCTCGCCGCAGCGGGGCACATGGCGCGAGATGAACTTTGCCCCCTGCGCCGATTTCGGCCTGCTGGCGGCGGCCCATGCGGCGGCGCAGCGGCGGGGCGTGCCGGTGCATGTCGGCGGGGTCTATTCGTCGGATGTGTTCTACGACGAACGGCCCGACCTGTGGGATCAGCTCACCCGTCACGGCGTGCTCTGCGTCGAGATGGAGACGGCCGAGCTCTACACCCTCGCCGCCCGGTTCGGCGTCCGTGCGCTCGCGGTGCTGACCATGTCCGACCATCTGGTGACGCATGAGGCGATGACGAGTGCCGAGCGCGAGACGGGGTTCGGCGCGATGGTCGAACTCGCGCTCGAGGCCGCCTTTGCCTGACGCGCCAGCACAGTGCCGACCGGCAGCCCGGACGCGCCGGGAGCGCGCGCTGGCCGGGCCTTGCAACCCTTATCGGCGCGGCGCGATGACGCCCCGTCCACTGGCCGAGTGACATCATGCGCCCGCTGCGCGGCATCCTCTACAAGATCGCCTCGGTCCTCGTCTTCACCGTGCTGGCGGTGCTGGTGAAGGCGACATCGGGCACCTTCCCGCCGGGGCAGCAGGTGTTCTTCCGCTCGCTCTTCGCGCTGCCGGTGATCGTGGTCTGGCTCATGGTGCAGGGCGACCTGCGCGCCGGATTGCGGACGGAGAACCCGCTGGGGCATCTGTGGCGCGGGCTGGTGGGGGTCAGCGCGATGGGCCTTGGCTTTGCCGGCCTCGGCCTTCTGCCGCTGCCCGAGGTGACGGCGATCGGTTATGCCGCGCCGCTGCTCACGGTCATCTTCGCCGCGATGTTCCTCGGCGAGCAGGTGCGGGCGTTCCGCATGACGGCGGTCGCGCTCGGCCTCGTCGGCGTGCTGATCGTGCTGTCGCCGCGCCTCAGCATCGGTGCCGACGTGACCGACCGCGAGGCGTTCGGGGCGATGGTGGTGCTCAGCGGCGCGGTCTTTGCCGCGCTGGCGCAGGTCTTCGTGCGCAAGCTCGTGCAGGTCGAGACGACATCGGCGATCGTGTTCTGGTTCTCGCTCACGGCCACCCTCCTGTCGCTGGTCACGCTGCCGTTCGGCTGGGTCTGGCCGACGCCGGGCGAGGCGGGGGTGATGGTGCTGCTCGGGCTGCTCGGCGGGATCGGGCAGATCTTCCTCACGCAGAGCTATCGCGAGGCGCCGGCATCGGTTGTCGCGCCTTTCGACTATGTGTCGATGATCTTCGCGCTCGGCTTCGGGTTCTTCCTCTTTGCCGAGGTGCCGACGCTGACGATGCTGCTCGGCGCCGCGATCATCGTCGCCGCCGGGATCATCATCATCTGGCGCGAGCGACAACTCGGCCTCGAACGCGCGCGCCAGCGCAAGGCGATGACGCCGCAGGGATGACGCCGCAGGGGTGATCGGGTGGCGGTCACGAAGGGCTGACGCCGCTGTGAGACGCGGTTTTGCTTGACAGCGCGCGCCCCGTCCCACACCTAAAGGCCGCGCTGGACGATTTTTGCTTATCGGGGATGGCCCTTGCGGGTCGGCCGTGGCGCGGGACGACACGACAAGAGAAACGGAAGCAAACCCCCCGATGTCGCTTGCCCTGATTGCCGCCCTGCCCTTCCTCGGCGCGCTGCTGCCCGGCCTGATGATCCGGGCAGGGCGGAACGCCTGCGCCATCGCGGCGGGCAGCGCCACCGCCCTCGCCCTCGTGGGCCTCCTGCTGCACGCGCCGGCCGTGTTCCGCGGCGAGGTGATCGCGGCGCGGTTCGACTGGCTGCCGCAACTGGGGCTGAACGCGACATTCTTCCTCGACGGGCTGGGCCTGTTGTTCGCAGGGCTGATCCTCGGGATCGGGCTGCTCATCATCCTCTACGCGCGGTTCTACCTCGCCAAGCAGGACCCGATGGGGCAGTTCTACACCTACCTGATGCTCTTCCAGGGCGCGATGGTGGGGATCGTGCTGTCGGACAACATCCTGCTTCTGCTGGTGTTCTGGGAGCTTACGTCGCTTTCGTCCTTCCTGCTCATCGGCTACTGGAAGCATCTGCCCGAGGGGCGGCAGGGCGCGCGGATGGCGCTGACGGTCACCGGCATGGGCGGCCTCGCGATGATCGCGGGAATGCTGATCCTCGGCAACATCGCCGGCAGCTTTGATCTGAGCGTCATCCTGACGATGGGGCCGGAGATCCAGGCCTCCGAATGGTATCTGCCGGCGCTGATCCTGATCCTGCTGGGATGCTTCACCAAATCGGCGCAGTTCCCGTTCCATTTCTGGCTGCCGCATGCGATGGCCGCGCCGACGCCGGTATCGGCCTATCTGCACTCGGCCACGATGGTGAAGGCGGGGCTGTTCCTGATGGCGCGGCTCTGGCCGGTGCTGGCCGGGACGGGGGAGTGGTTCGCGATCGTCGCGACGACCGGCCTCGTCACCATGGTTCTGGGCGCGGTGATCGGGCTCTACAAGAACGATCTCAAGGCGCTGCTCGCCTTCTCGACAGTCAGCCATCTCGGCCTCATCACCATGCTGCTCGGCTTCGGGACCGAGGCCGCGGCGGTCGCGGCGGTGTTCCACATCATCAACCATGCGACGTTCAAGGCGGCGCTTTTCATGGCTGCGGGGATCGTGGACCACGAGGCGCATACCCGCGACATCCGGCGCCTCGGCGGGCTGCGCAGACTCATGCCCGTGACCTTCGGCATCGTGGCCATCGCCGCGCTGTCGATGGCGGGCATCCCGCCGCTCAACGGGTTCCTGTCCAAGGAGATGATGCTGGAGGAGGCGGCGGAAACCGTCTGGCTCGGCTCGCCCTGGCTCCTGCCGGCACTGGCCACGCTCGGCGCGACCTTCTCGGTGGCCTATTCGTTCAGGCTGATCGCGCATGTCTTCCTCGGCCCGGTGCGCGACGACTATCCGCATGCGCCGCACGACCCCGGCTTTGGCCTCTGGGCGGCGCCGGCGCTGCTGGCGGGGCTTGTGGTGCTGATCGGCCTGCTGCCGATGACCGTGGCGGGCGGGCTGGTGCGCGTGGTCGCAGGGGCGGTCACGGGCGGCGAGCCCTATGTGAACATCTATCACTGGCACGGCCTCGTGCCGGCGCTCTTCCTGTCGATCTTCGCGGTCGGTGGCGGCCTCGTGCTGCTGGGCCTGCACGGGCGGCTGTCGGCGGCCTGGGATGCCGCGCCGCGGCCCGAGGCCAAGGCGATCTTCGATGGTATCGTCGAGCCGCTGGCCCGGCTCGCGCGCGGGCTGACCGATGCGCTGCACGACGGGTCCTTCACCCGCTATGCTGCGATCTTCGTGATCGGCGTGCTCGCGGCGGGGGTCTGGGCATTCTCGATCGGCGGGCATAGCCCCGGCCTTCGCCCGCTCACCCCGGTCGAGCCGGTGCCGCTGGTGGGCTGGTTCGTGCTGGTGGCGGCCTGCGCGGCGATCGTCGTGTTCCACTGGGAGCGGCTGCTGGCGCTGGTGATCATCGCGGTGGTCGGGCTGATGGTGTCGGTGAATTTCCTTTATTTCTCGGCCCCCGATCTTGCGCTCACGCAGATCCTGGTCGAGGTGGCGACGGTGGTGCTGATGCTGCTCGCGCTCAATTTCCTGCCCAAGAAGACCCCGCGCGAAAGCACCGGCGCCCGCCGCCTGCGGGACGGGGCCATCGCCGGTGTCGCGGGGCTGGCGGTGGCGGGCCTTGCCTATGCGATCATGCTGCGCGACTTTGCCTTTCCGACCATCTCGGACTATCACCTCGCCAATGCCAAGCCGCTCGGCGGCGGGACGAACGTGGTGAACGTCATCCTCGTGGACTTCCGCGGCTATGATACCTTCGGCGAGGTTCTCGTGCTCGCGGTCGCGGCGCTGGTGATCTATGCGCTGACCGAATCGCTCTTGCGCGGGCCGGCGGGGCGGCGGCTTCTGGCCCGGCCGGTGGATCAGGCCAAGGCGGGCGACCGGCATCCGATGATGCTGGTTGTGGCGACGCGGCTTGCGCTGCCGATCGTGCTGATGGTGGGCATCTACCTCTTCCTGCGCGGGCATAACGAGCCGGGGGGCGGGTTCATCGCCGGGCTGGTCGTGGCGATTGCCGTGCTGATGCAATACATGGCGTCCGGCCTCGCCTGGGCCGAGGCGCGCCAGCGCGCCGACTGGCACGCCGTGATCGGGGCCGGTGCGCTGATCGCGGCGGCGGGGGGGATCGGGTCGTTCCTGGCCGACCGGCCGTTCCTGACCTCGAACTTCGGCTATTTCCGCATCCCGCCCTTCGAGGAATTCGAGCTTGCGACGGCGATGGTGTTCGATCTCGGCGTGTTCCTCGTGGTTGTCGGCACGGTGATGCTTGCGCTGTCGTCACTCTCGCGGCTGTCGATCCGGGGCGGGGCGACGGTGAGCCGCGATGCCATGGACATCGACCCGTCGAAGCCGGCCGAGCCGGTGCGCGACGTGCCGGCGACCGCCGCCATGCCGACCGGAACGGGGCGCTAGGGGATGGAGCTTCTGCTTGCTACCGCCATCGGCGCCATGACCGCCTCGGGCGTCTATCTCGTGCTGCGGTTCCGGGCTTTTCCGGTGATCCTCGGCCTGTCGATGCTGACCTATGCGGTCAACGTGTTCCTCTTCGTCTCGGGCCGCCTGACGGTGGATATGCCGCCCGTTCTCGTGCCCGATGCGCCCGGCTATGCGGATCCGCTGCCGCAGGCGCTGGTGCTGACCGCGATCGTGATCTCCTTCGGGATGGCGGCGGTGATCGTCATGATGGCGCTCGGCGCATACCTCGAGACAGGCGACGATCGCATTAACGAAGCCGACGCGGACAAGGATGACGACGCGCCCGTGGTCTCTGACCGGGAGGCCGGTCGATGAACCATGCGATCGTGATGGCGGCGCTGCTGCCCGGCCTCGTCGGCGCGCTGATCGTGCTGGCGATGCGCAACGACCTGACGTTGGCGCGGGTGTTCTCGCTGGCCTCGAACGGCGTGCTGGTGGTGCTGTCGCTTGCGCTGCTGGTTCAGGCGAGCACGGGCGAGCCGCAAGCCTATTTCCTCGGCAACTGGCCGGCGCCGTTCGGCATCGTGCTCGTGCTCGACCGGCTCTCGGCGCTGCTGGTGGCGCTGACAGCGATCCTTGCGCTGGTGGTGCTGCTCTATGTCATCGGGACCGGCTGGGATGCGCGGGGGCGTCATTTCCATGCGCTCTGGCAGTTCCAGCTCATGGGGGTCTGCGGCGCGTTCCTGACCGGCGATGCGTTCAACCTGTTCGTGTTCTTCGAGATCCTGCTGATCGCCTCCTATGGCCTGATGATCCACGGTGGCGGCGGCGCGCGGGTGCGGGCAGGGGTACAGTATGTGGGCTACAACCTGCTCGGCTCGACTCTGTTCCTGTTCGCGCTCGGCACGCTTTACGGCGTGACCGGCACGCTGAACATCGCGGACATGGCCGGGCGGATGGCCGAGTTGCCGGACGGGGATGCGGCGCTGGCGCGGGTGGGCGCGGTGCTGTTGCTGCTGGTGTTCGCGGTCAAGGGCGCGCTCGTGCCGCTGCAGTTCTGGCTGCCGGCGACCTATGCGCTGGCGCCGGGGCCGGTCGCGGCGCTGTTCGCGATCATGACCAAGGTCGGTGCCTATGCGGTGATCCGGTTCTACACGCTCGTCTTTCCGGCCGACCTGCCGGCGACGGGCCCGATCATCGCCGACCTGCTGCTGCCGGCGGCGCTGGCGACGCTCGCCATCGGGATGATCGGCGTGCTGGGCGCGACGGGCCTTGCGCGGCTCGCGGCCTTTGCCGCCATCGGATCGATGGGGACGCTGTTCGTGGCGGTGTCGGCCTTTACCCCTGAGGCGACGGCGGCCGCGCTGTATTACCTCGTGCATTCGACCATCGCGGGGGCGCTGCTGTTCCTCGTGGCCGACATGGTGATCGCCCGCCGCGGCAGCGACAGCTTGCGCGCGGCCCTGCCGCCGGTGGCGCAGAACGGGCTGGTTGCCGCACTGTTCTTTGCTGCTGCCATCGCGATGGCGGGGATGCCGCCGCTGTCGGGGTTCCTCGGCAAGCTTCTGGTGCTCGACGCGCTCGGTGGGCGCCCGGATACCGGGGCGATCTGGGCGGCGGTTCTCGTGACCTCGCTGGTCGCGGTGGTCGGCATGGCGCGGGCCGGGTCTGTGTTGTTCTGGAAGGCCCATGCGACGGGCGATGCGCCCGCTCCGGCGCCGGCCGCGGCATTGCCCATGGTCGCCGCCTTTGCGCTGCTGGGGCTGCTTGCGCTGCAGACCGTCATGGCCGGCCCGGCCATGGCCTGGCTCGAGCGCACGGCGGAGCAGATCCACGACGGCAGCGGCTATATCGCGGCCAACCGTCTGTCGGGCGGGGAGGAAGAACCATGATCCGCCGCATCCTGCCGCATCCCTGGCTGACGCTACTGCTGACGGCCGTCTGGGTCATGCTGATGAACGAGTTCGGGCCGGGCAACCTCGTGTTCGGCCTGATCCTCGGCATCCTCGTGCCGCTGGTGACGGCCGCCTACTGGCCGGACCGCCCGATGCTCGTGCGGCCGGTCAAGTTCGCGCTCTATGTCCTCCTCGTGCTGTGGGATATCGTGGTGGCGAATTTCATCGTCGCGCGGATCGTGCTGTTCATGCCCAACGCGAAGCTGCGCCCGGCCTGGATCACCGTCCCGCTCGACCTGCGCGCGCCCGAGGCGATCACGCTGCTGGCCGGCACGATCACCATGACGCCCGGCACGGTCTCGTCCGACATCGCGTCGGACGGCCGGTCGATCCTCGTCCACTGCCTGCACGCGCCCGACCCCGATGCCGCCCGCGACCAGATCAAGCACCGCTACGAACGCCGCCTGAAGGAGATCTTCGCATGATCGATGCCGCCCTGATGTTTGCCTTCGGCTGCTTCTCGCTCGGCCTGCTGATTACCCTCTGGCGCATCGTGGTCGCGCCGGGCGTGCCCGACCGGGTGCTGGCGCTCGACACGATGGTCATCAACGTGATCGCCCTCACGGTGCTCTACGGCATCTGGGCGGGCACGACGATGTATTTCGAGGCGACGCTGATGTTTGCCATGACCGGCTTCATCTCGACCGTCGCCTATGCCAAGTTCATGCTGCGAGGGGACATCATCGAATGACCGGGCTCGAATGGGCCGCCGAGGCGGCGATCGCGGTGCTTCTGGTGCTGTCGGGGATTTTCGGGATCGTCGGGTCCTATGGCCTCGTCAAGCTGCCCGACACGATGACCCGCCTGCACGCCCCGACCAAGGCGACGACGCTGGGCGTGGGCGGCGTGCTCATTGCCTCCATGCTCTATCTTGCGGTCTTCGCGGGGCATGTGTCGTTCCACGAGCTGATGATTACCCTGTTCCTGCTGCTGACCGCGCCGATCACGGCACATTTCGTTGCCAAGGCGCAGGTTCATCGTGCGGTTCCGCGAAAGGACCTGCCGTCCCCGGCGACGGATTGCGAATGGGCGACGTTCGATACGGCGCGAGAGGGCGGCCGGGTCGAGATGACCGAGGCGCCCGCGCCCGACGGCCGGGCCTAGCGCGCCGGAATGGCGCTTGCATTGGTGCGGCGGCGCCCGCGATAACGCAGGCATGACCGACCCAGCCGCCCCGGCCCTGCACATCCGCATCGTCTTCGGCGAAGCCGGGATGTTTGGCCCGGGCAAGGCCGAGTTGCTCGAGCGGATCGGCCGCTGCGGGTCGATCGCCGCGGCGGGCCGCGAGATGGGCATGAGCTACAAGCGCGCCTGGCAACTCGTCGGACTGATGAACGCCATGTTCGCCGCGCCGCTGGTGGACAGCACGCGCGGCGGCCCCGGCGGGGGCGGGGCGGTGCTGACCGAGACGGGGCAGACCGTCCTGCGGCTCTATCGCGCGTTCGAGGCAGAGGCGGCGGAGGGCGGGGCGCAACGGATCGCTGCGCTGCGCGCGCTGCTGCGCCCTGCGCCCTAACCGTCGCCGAGCGCGGCAAGGCAGCCGGTGAGCGCGGCCATGTCGTCGGCGATGATCCTGACAGGGATGCCGCGGGGGATCGCGGCGAAGGGCGCATCGGCGGTGAAGGCGGCGCGGAACGCATCGGCGGCGGTACCGACGACACCCCGCGCCACGCTGCCCGCCAGGTAGAGCCCCGCCCGCGGCATGAACGTCAGCGCAAGGTCGCGCGCATAGGTGCCCAGCATCCCGGCGAACAGCGCCAGCGTCGCCGCCGCCGCCGCATCGGTGGCAGCCTCGGCCACGATCCGGTCCCCCGTCATCGCCGCGCCGGTGAGCCCGGCGTGAAGCCGTGCGAGGCCGCGGCCGGCGAACAGCGCCTCGACCGTCGGGAAGGCATCGGCCGAGCCGAGCCGCGCGGCCAGTGCAGCGGCGACAGGGGTGGGCAGGGCGGTATGCCCCGCCTCGGCCTCGAGGCAGAGCGCGCCCTGCGGCCCGGCCTTGACTGCGCAGACGTTCGCCCCCGTCCCGAGCCCGAGCACCAGGGCCTGTCCGTTGATTCCCCGCACCGCATCGGCGGGCGGCGTCCAGACCGGCAGGAGGCCGTCCCCGGCAAGCCCGCCAAGCGCAAAGCCGAGCGCGGTCAGATCGTTGATAAGCCGCACCCGCGCGCCGGTCCGTGCCGTCAGGGCTGCGCTGTCGAACCCCCAGTCGCGGTTGGTCAGCCGCCCCGTCGCGCCCGCCGCGCCGTCCGTCACCGGCCCGGCGATGGCAATGCACATCGCCGCCGGCGCGGGCCGGCCGGCCAGATAGCCGTCGAGCGCCGCGTCGAAGGACGCATGATCGTCGTTGCGCAGCCGCACCAGCGTATCCGCGATCAGCCGCCCGCCCGACCCGAGTGCGAGCCGCGTGTTCGTTCCGCCCACATCCGCCACCAGCACTGTCATGCGTGCCAGTCCCCCTGCACCGCCCCCGTCGCCCCGGATGCTTCCGACGGATGGGCGCGGATGACAAGCCCGAAGGCTGGTGCCGCTCGGCGAAGCCGCTGCATCCGGCCGTATGCCCCGGATGGACAGACCGGGCCGCAGGGCCTAGAACGGGGGGGCGTTCGTCGAGGAGGTGTCGATGCCCCTGCCGCTTGTGCCCATCGTCCTTGTCGGCGGGGCCGCCGCCGCGAGCTGGGCGGCCCTGCGCGCGCTGCGCCCGGGCCGGACCGACCAGCGCGCCGAGGATGCGCTGGATGACATGGGCGAGGGTCTCGCGCTGCACGCCCCTGCCGACCGGCCGGGCCAGCGCAACCTCGCGTTGCGCGCGGCGCGGCGGATCACGGTCGGCGCAAGGGTCTGGATGGTCGATGCCGCGCTGCTCGGGCGGCTGCGGGTGGAGCGGGTGGAATGACGATGCGGCTCTATTTCGCCCCGACCTCGCCCTTCGTGCGCAAGGTGATGATCCTGCTGCACGAAAACGGCCAGACCGGCGCGGTCTCGTCGATCCCTGCCGCCGGCACGCCCATCGACCCCGGCACCATGCCGGTGGCGCAGAACCCGCTGGGCAAGATCCCCTGTCTGGAACGCGACGGCCTGCCGTCGCTCTATGACAGCCGGGTGATCTGCCGCTATCTCGACAGCCTCGCGGGCGGGCGCCACTATCCCGCCGGCGAGCGGCTGTGGGAGGCGCTGACGCTCGAGGCGACCGCCGACGGCATCTGCGATGCGGCCATCCTCATGCGCTACGAAGACGTCGTACGCCCCGAGGAACGCCGCCATGCGCCCTGGCGCGAGGCGCAATGGGCCAAGGTCATCCGCGCCCTCGACACGCTCGAGGCACGCTGGATGGCGCATCTGGCAGGCCCTTTCGACATCGGCCAGATCGCCCTCGTCGCGGCGCTCGGCTATCTCGACCTGCGCTTTGCGGACCGCGACTGGCGCGCCGGCCGGCCCGGCCTGGCCGCCTGGCACGACCGGATGCAGGACCGCCCCGCCGTTGCGGCGACCCGCACGGCCGCCTGAGCGGTTTCAGGCCGCGAGCGCCGGCGCGCCCCATGCGACCAGATCGACCGGCCCGCCCATGCCGGCGACCGTCGCGCCCGCAAGCCGCTCCGGCAGCGCGCCGGCATAGCCCTGCGCCTCGGCGCGCGCCATCGTCTCGGCCGTGGCGAGCATCGGGCGGCGGGCCTGCCTGCAATGCTTCTCGATCTTGGCGGCGCGGTTCACCACATCGCCCAGCACGGTGAATTCCAGCCGCTCCTCCGCCCCCGTGACCCCGACGAGCGCGGGACCCGTGTCGATCCCGATGCCCACGCCCGGCCGCGCATCCCCGAGCCCGTCGCGCCAGGCAGCGATGCGCCCCAGAGCGTCGGCGGCGGCGCGCAGCGCATCGGCGGCATGGGTCGGGCTGTCCTGCGTGCCGCCGAAGGTCGCGAGGATGCCGTCGCCGAGATACTTGTCGACCGACCCGCCTGCCGCCGACACCGCCGGCACCACGCAGGCATGAAACCCCGCAAGCAGCGCGATCGTCCCTTCCGGGCCGAGCCGTTCGGACAGCGGCGTGAAGCCGCGCAGGTCAATGAAGACCACCGTCAGATCGCGCCGCGTCGCCTCGCCGGGGCGCAGCGCCCGCGCCGCCCCGGTGATCTCGCCCGCAACGCCGGCGGCGAAGAAACGCGACAGCGCGGCGGCCGCATGCGCCTCGGTGGCCGATCGCATCATCAGCCGCCTTGCCCGCACCACCGCAAGCGCCAGCACGCCCGTCACGGCGGCGATCGAGATGACCTTGTCCACCTCGGCGCCGATCAGGATCGCATGCGATGTCATGTACTCGGCAAAGCTGCGGGTGATCTTCATCTCGCCCGCCGTCAGCACCGCATAGAGGACCAGCGCCATCCAGCCGAGGATCGCCGCGACCCCCGCGAGCACCACGTAACCCACCTCGAAACGCAGCGTGCGCAGCGCGATCAGGATGAAGACATAGAGCAGCGTCGGCGCCTTAAGATAGATCGTCGCCGGCTCGCCATACTGGAGGTGAAAGCTCCAGATCGTGACCATCAGCACCGCGACGTCCACGACCACCGAAAGACCGAGGAACACCGGCCCCAGCCGCCCCGCGAGCGTCAGCCAGAGCCGCAGCCCGGTGAAGAGCGCATAGGCGGCGAGCGCGATCGGCACCGGCTCGAACGGAACTTCGTGCGGAAAGGCCTTGGGCGTGACGGCGTAGAACAGGCCGAAGAAGGCGATGGCGGCGAATTGCGCGAGGCAGACGAGCACCTCGCTTCGCCGCTGGTCCTGCGCCACGGCAAGCCGCGCTGCCTCGGGCATCCGGGCAGGCGGCCGCGGGCCGAGCGCAAGGCGCAACGCGCGGTCCATGCGCCCTGCATCCGGGCTCGCCGGTTGCCGCCGGACGGTTGGCTCGGCCATGTCAAACTCCCTGCGCCGCCCAAGGATACGCCAGCGCCTGTTGCCTGTCAGCCACCGCCAGCCCCTCCATGTCGCGCCGCCCCGCGGCCCCGTTACGCCGGCGCGGGGCCGCCGCCGGGCCCGAGCGCCAATACGCCGCAGCCCAACTCCCGCACGCGACACTATTTCTCCACGCATCGGCTGGACGCTTCGAGGGCTGCGGGCTAAGACCCAAGGCAGATATCGGGGCAGTCCTGCCCCGCCTACCGTATTGGCCGATCCGGCCCCTGCAAGGGAGAGTGTCTTGTCCCAAGCCGACGATACCGCCGCGACCCGGCGCGATTTCCTCTACTACGCCACGGCCGGTGCCGGCGCAGTCGCCACCGGCGCAGCAGTCTGGCCGCTCATCAACCAGATGAATCCGTCGGCCGACGTTCAGGCGCTGGCGTCGATCTTTGTCGATGTCTCGGCCGTCGAGGTCGGGCAGCAGCTGACGGTGAAATACCTCGGCAAGCCGGTGTTCATCCGTCGCCGCACCGAGGAAGAGATCGAGGCGGCCCGCGCCGTCGCGCTGAGCGATCTTCCCGACCGCGCCTCGCGCAACCCCAACCGCGAAGGCACCGATGCCTCGGATGCGAACCGGGCGATGGATGCCGACGGCGAATGGCTCGTGATGGTCGGGGTGTGCACCCACCTCGGCTGCGTGCCGATCGGCAACGGCGCCGGCGATTTCGGCGGCTGGTTCTGCCCCTGCCACGGATCGCATTACGATAGCTCGGGCCGCATCCGCCGCGGTCCGGCACCCGAGAACCTTCCGATACCGGTCGCCGAATTCGTCGACGACGCAACGATCAAACTGGGCTGAGGAACACCATGGCTGGCATTCCGCACGACCATTACGAACCCAAGACCGGGGCCGAACAGTGGCTCCACCGCCGTCTGCCCATCGTCGGGCTGATGTATGACACGCTGATGATCCCGACGCCCAAGAACCTCAACTGGATGTGGATCTGGGGCATCGTGCTGACCTTCTGCCTCGTGTTGCAGATCGTCACCGGCATCGTGCTCGTGATGCATTACACGCCGCATGTGGACTACGCCTTCGCGTCGGTCGAACACATCATGCGCAACGTGAACGGCGGGCACATGCTCCGCTACATCCACGCCAACGGCGCGTCGCTGTTCTTTGTCGCCGTCTATCTGCACATCTTCCGCGGCCTCTATTACGGGTCCTACAAGGCCCCGCGCGAGGTGACGTGGATCATCGGCATGCTGATCTACCTCGCGATGATGGCGACGGCCTTCATGGGCTATGTGCTGCCCTGGGGTCAGATGTCGTTCTGGGGCGCCACGGTCATCACCGGCCTCTTCGGCGCGATCCCGGGCATCGGCGAGCCGATCCAGACCTGGCTGCTCGGCGGGCCGGCGGTGGATAACGCGACGCTCACCCGGTTCTTCTCGCTGCACTACCTGTTGCCGTTCGTGATCCTCGGGCTGGTGGTCGTCCATATCTGGGCGTTCCACACCACGGGGAACAACAACCCGACCGGCGTCGAGGTGCGGCGCAGCTCGAAGGAGGAGGCGCAGAAGGACACGCTGCCCTTCTGGCCCTATTTCGTGATCAAGGATCTCTTCGCGCTTGCGGTGATCCTGCTGGTGTTCTTCGCGATCATCGGCTTCATGCCGAACTACCTCGGCCACCCGGACAACTACATCGAGGCCAACCCGCTCGCCACGCCGGCGCATATCGTGCCCGAATGGTATTTCCTGCCGTTCTACGCGATCCTGCGCGCCTTCACGGCGGATGTATGGCTGGTCGCGCTGGTCGATTTCGTGACCTTCGGGATCATCGACGCCAAGTTCTTCGGCGTGCTGGCGATGTTCGGGGCGATCGCGGTGATGGCGCTGGCGCCCTGGCTCGACACTTCGTCGGTCCGCTCGGGCCGCTACCGGCCGATGTTCAAGTGGTGGTTCGCGCTGCTGGTGGTCGATTTCGTGGTGCTGACCTGGGTGGGTGCGATGCCGGCCGAAGGGATCTATCCCTACATCGCACTGCTCGGATCGGCCTACTGGTTCGCCTACTTCCTGGTCATCCTCCCGCTGCTCGGCGTCATCGAGAAACCGCTGCCGCAGCCGGCGACGATCGAGGAGGATTTCAACGCCCATTACGCCAAGCCCGGCAGCACTGCCGGCGCCATGGCGCAGCCGGCCGAGTGAGGGGTAACCGATGAACATCCTGAAATCCGCAACTCTCGCCGCCGCCCTCGCCCTCGGCGCGGGCGGGGCGGCACTTGCAGCCGGCGATCTGGGGCATGTGCACGATTATTCCTTCTCGTTCGAAGGTCCGTTCGGCACCTATGACCGGATGCAGCTCCAGCGCGGCCTGCAGGTCTATACCGAGGTCTGCGCGGCCTGCCACGGCCTCAAGTTCGTGCCGCTGCGCACGCTCGGCGATGCCGGCGGGCCGCAGCTTCCGGCCGACCAGGTGCGCGCCTATGCGGCGAATTTCGAAATCTTCGATCCCTCGATCGACGAGTTCCGCCCCCGGGCGACCACCGATCACTTCCCCGAATCGGCGCTTGAAACGGCGCCCGATCTCAGCCTGATGGCCAAGGCGCGGGCCGGGTTCCATGGTCCCTATGGCACGGGTCTGGCGCAACTGTTCCGGGGCACCGGCGGGCCGGAATACATCGCGTCGCTGCTGACAGGCTATACCGGCGAGGAAAAGGAAGAAGCAGGGTCTATCTTCTACGAGAACACCGCCTTTCCCGGCGGCTGGATCGCGATGGCCCCGCCGCTCTATGACGAGAGCGTCGAATTCGCCGATGGTTCGTCCAACTCGGTCGAGTCCATGGCGGTCGATGTCGCGGCCTTCCTGATGTGGACGGCCGAGCCCAAGATGATGGCCCGCAAGCAGGCCGGATTCACCTCGGTGATCTTCCTCACCGTGCTGTCGGTGCTTCTCTACCTGACCAACAAGCGGCTCTGGGCGGGGGTCAAGGGCAAGAAGCAGCCCGCCTGACTTTCCCTGCCGGTCTGACAGGATGGCCCCGCCCCTAAACGGGCGGGGTCTTCCATTCTCCGAGGTAGGCGGCCAGCGCCGGCGGCGGATCCGCAAACAGGCCGGCCGCCGGCACCGGCGCCGCGGCATGCCCGGCAACGACGAACACGGCCGCCTCGGCAAAGCGGGCCGCCTCGCCGGGGTCATGCGTGACGAGCAGCGTCAGCGCGCCGGCCTCGGCCGCCACGTCGCGGACAAGCAGCAGCATGTCGGCGCGCAGGCCCGGTCCCAGCGCGGCAAAGGGCTCGTCCAGCAGCAGGACGGGCCGCGGCCGCAGAAGCACCCGCGCCAGAGCCGCCCGCCCCTGCTCGCCGCCCGACAGCGCGCCCGGCCGGTCGCCGCCCCGGCCCGCGAGCCCCACCCGGTCCAGCGCCGCCGCAACTTGCGCCCTTTGGCCGGCGCCCAGCCGCAGGCGCGGGTCGAGCGCGAGGCCGAGGTTGTCGGCGAGCGTCATGTGGGGAAAGAGGTTGTTGTCCTGAAACAGGATCCCGACCGGGCGGCGCCCGGGCGGCAAGGGCGCGAGGTCGGCTCCGTTCCACGCGATCCGCCCCGCTGCCAGCGGCTGAAACCCCGCGATCGCCATCAGAAGGGTCGATTTTCCCGCCCCCGACGGCCCGATGACCGCAACCCGCGCGCCCGGCGCAACGGCAAAGTCGGCGCACAGACGGAACCCGCCCGCCACGATCTGCACGCCCTCAAGCGTCAGCATGGCGTCCCCAGGTATCGCAGGCGGCGAAGAGTGCAAAGGCGAGGCCCGCGAGCACCAGCGCAACGCCCGCCGCCGCCTCCATCCGGTACGCCCCCATCAGGCGCTGCATCAGCAGCGGCAAAGTCTCGCCGCCTTCGCGCGCGAAAAGTGCGATGGCGCCAAGATCGCCCGCCGCCAGCGCCGCACTCAGCCCGAGCGCAAGGCCGAGCGGGCGGCGCAAACGCGGCAGGATCACCCGGCGCAGCCGCACAGCCGCCGGCAACCCCAGCGCTGCGGCGAGCCGCCCGTCGGTCGTTGCCACTTCGCGCAGCGCCGGCAGAAGCAGGCGCAGCGCAAAGGGCAGGGCGAGCATCGCGTTGACCAGCGCCGCGACCGGCAAGGCCACGGCCGCCGGATCGACAAGCGGAAAGACCACAAGGAACAGCCCGGTTCCGAGCACCAGCGGCGAGGCGGCCAGCGGCAGCATCCCCGCCACTTCGACCCACCGCGCCCGCGCCGCGCCGATCGCCAGCGCCAGCGCCGCAGCGACGCCCAGCAGCGCGGCCGGGATCGCCATGGCAAGGCTGCGCAGGGCGGCCGGCCAGACCGCATCGGGCATGACCGCAAGCCCGCCCAGCCCGCGCAGCATCACGGCCCCGAGCGGCGCGGCGAGGAATACCCCGGCCGCGACCAGAACGGCCGCATCGAGCGCGCGCAGGCGCGGCGATGCCGCGTCCCAGCGTTCCGTCACGCGGTCGAGGCCGCCCGCAAGACCCGAGGGTGCCGCGAGAGCGCCGGCCGCCAGGGCCGCCGCGGCGCAAAGCGCCGCCTGCGCCGCTGCAAGCGCCGCCGCGCGGGGAAGGTCGAACTCGAAGCGGATCGCCTGATAGATCGCCAGTTCCACGGTCGTCGCCCGCGGCCCGCCGCCCATCGTCAACGCCACCGCAAAGGATGTCAGGCAGATCAGGAACACTGCAAGCATCGCCCCCGGCAGCACCGCGCGGAGCATCGGCATCTCGATATGCCGCCAGACGGCCGCCGGCGTGAAACCAAGCGCGGCGGCCAGCCGGAACCGCTCGCCCGGCACCGCGGCCCAGCCGGTCAGGATCATCCGCACCGCAAGCGGCAGGTTCAGGAACACATGCGCGAGGATCACGCCCTGCGCGCCATAGGGGCTGAAGCCCGGCAGGCCCGCCGCGGCAAGCCCGGCGTTGACCCAGCCGCCCCGCCCGTAGACCGCGAGCAGGCCGAGCACCGCCACGAGACCCGGCAGCAGGAACGGCGCCCCGAGCAGGGCAAGGAACGCCCCTCGCCCCACAAAGCGCCGCCGCGCCAGTGCGCGGGCCACGGGAACGGCCAGTGCCACCGACAGCCCCGCCGACAGGGCAGCCTGCATCAGCGTGAACCGCAACGCGGCATGGTCCGCCGTGCCGAGCCGCGGCACCGCCCAAGCCTGCAGGGCAACGACCCCGAGCGTGCCGAGCACGACTGCGGCGACCAGCGCCGCGACCACAGCCGGCACGGCGCGCCCTAGCGCGCCAGCGCCGCGCGCCATGTCTCGATCGCCGCGGCCCGCCGGGCCTCGGCCTCGTCCGGGGGAAGCAGCAGCGACACCTCGGGCCGGATCAGGGTGTCGAACCCCGCCGGCAACCCGCCGGGCGGCGTGACGGCCGGATACATCCAGTTGGTCTGCGGTATCGCGTCCTGAAAGCCCTCGGTCAGCATGAAGCGCAGGAAATCGCGCGCAAGATCGGGCTGCGGCGCCGCGGCGAGGAGACCCGCCACCTCGATCTGGAGGTAATGTCCCTCGGAAAACGGCGCCGCGGCCTTGGTCGCATCGCCCTCGGCGATGGCGTGATAGGCCGGCGAGGTGGTGTAGGACAGCACCATGTCCGCCTCGCCGGCAAGGAACAGGCCATAGGCCTCGGACCAGCCCGGCGTGACCGTGACGATGTTGTCCGCAAGTCCGGCCCAGATCGCGCCGGCCCGTTCGCCATAGGCCGCCTCGATCCACATCACGAGGCCGAGGCCGGGCGTCGAGGACCGCGGGTCCTGGATGACGATCGACACGTCGGATGCGGCGAGGGCCTCAAAGCTCGCCGGGGCCGCCGGCAGGCGCGTCCTGTCGTGGACAAAGGCGAACCAGCCCCAGTCATAGGGCAGAAACAGCGGGTCGTCCCAGGCAACCGGCAACGCGAGCGGCGGCGGTGTCACCCCGTGAGGCGCGAACAGGCCGGTTGCCGCGGCCGCAGCGACGAGATTGGTATCGAGCCCCAGCACGACATCCGCGCCGCCCCGCCCGGCCTCCAGCCGCACGCGGGCCAGCAGCGCCGCACCGTCGCCGGCGCCGATCAGGCGCAGGGTGCAGCCGCAGGTCGCTTCGAACGCCCCCTTGACGACCGGGCCGGGGCCCCAGTCGGATACGAAGCTGTCGTAGGTGAGCACCGTAACCACAGGTGTCTCGGCCGCCGCCATCACGGCAAGCGTCGAGAATCCCGCGGCAGTGAGAAGGGTTTTCATCGGTCGTTCCTCCACATGCGACGGGCGGGGTCGGAACGTGGGGGAACGCGATGCGCGCCCGGTCACCTTCCCTCCGCCGGTCCTAACCGGTTCAGGTTCAACGGGTTCGCGTTGCCGCATCTCAGCCCGTCGCCGGGCACCCCGAGGCAATAAAAAGGATAGCATGCCGCGCGCCGGCTGCAAGCCTGCGATCTTTCGTCCGAAAGATCGCACGGCGGCGGTCCTGCGGCAGGAAGAATTTTCGTACGAAAATTCTTCTTCCCCAGCGCCATCGATTGCGGTTTACCCCGCGATGCAGGAGCACCGCCATGAGCCACAATACTTTCGGCCATCTCTTCCGCGTGACCACCTGGGGCGAAAGCCACGGGGCCGCGCTCGGCTGCATCGTGGATGGTTGTCCGCCGGGGATCGCGCTGACCGAGGGCGACATCCAGCCCTGGCTCGACCGTCGCCGGCCCGGCACCAGCCGCTACACGACCCAGCGGCGCGAGGATGATGCGGTGCGCATCCTGTCGGGCGTGTTCGAGGGCCATACGACAGGCACGCCGATCAGTCTGATGATCGAGAACACCGATCAGCGGTCCAAGGATTATGCCGCCATCGCGGGCACGTTCCGGCCCGGCCATGCGGATCTGACCTATCATCTGAAATACGGCCTGCGCGATCCGCGCGGGGGCGGGCGATCTTCGGCGCGCGAGACGGCTGCGCGCGTGGCGGCTGGCGCGGTTGCGCGCGCTGCGCTCGCCGTGCTGGTGCCGGGCCTCGCGATCCGGGGCTGCATGACGCAGATGGGTGCGGATGCCGCCGACCGAGCCGCCTTCGACGATGCCGAGATCGACCGCAACCCGTTCTGGTGCCCCGATGCCGCCGCCGCCGCCCGCTGGGCCGAAACGCTCGACGCCCTGCGCAAGGCCGGCGACAGCATCGGTGCGGTGATCGAGGTGACGGCGACGGGCGTTCCGCCGGGTCTCGGGGCGCCGCTCTACGGCAAGCTCGACGCCGATCTTGCGGCGGCGATGATGGGGATCAATGCCGTCAAGGGGGTGGAGATCGGCGAAGGCATGGCCGCAGCGGCGCTGCGCGGCAGCCAGAACGCGGACGAGATGCGGATGGCGGGCGGCGGGATCGGGTTCGGGTCGAACCGGGCGGGCGGCATCCTCGGCGGCATCTCGACCGGCCAGCCGATCGTCGTGCGGTTCGCGGTCAAGCCGACATCCTCGATCCTGACCCCGCGCAACACTGTCACGTCGGCCGGCACGGATGCCGAGGTGGTGACGAAGGGCCGCCATGACCCTTGCGTCGGGATCCGTGCGGTGCCGGTGGGCGAGGCGATGATGGCCTGTGTGCTGCTCGACCATCTGCTGCGCGACCGGGGGCAGACGGGCGGGCGGCGCGGTCAGGTCGGCTGAAGCGCGGCGGCGAAGGCGCCGAGGATATCGGCAAAGCGTTCCGGTTCCTCGAGATGCGGGGAATGCCCCGAGGCGGCGAAGCAGACCCGCGTCGCCCGGGGTGCCGCCGCCTCGAGCCATTCGGCGGTGGCGGCCGGATAGAGGCGGCTCTGCGCGCCGTGGATGACCAGCATCGGCACCGCCAGCCGCGCCACCGTCCGCCGCTCGTCCGCCTCGAGGAGCGAGGCCCAGACCTCGGCCATCGCGGCCGGATCGCAGGCGGCGATGCGCGCCTCGGCCTCGGCCCGTGGCAGCAGCGGCGCGGTGCCCGCCGCGCCATACATCCCGTGCGCGATCATCGGCGCCGCCTCGGGCCAGCGGCCCCGCAGCCAGGCAACCTTGGCCGGCGCCGCGCCGTCCGCCCCGCGCAGCCCCAGCGACCAGCCGGGTCCGTTGAGCACGCGGGGGCTCATGTCCAGCGCGACCATCCCGGCCACGCGCGCCGGGCCGAACCGCGCAAGATAGCGCCAGGCCACGGTGGCGCCCATCGACCAGCCGACAAGCGTCACGCGCCCCTCGGCTGCGACGACTGCGGCAAGCGCCTCGGCCGCGCCGTCGATGGACAGGGCATGCCCGCGCGCCGCCCCGTGCCCCGGCAGGTCGGGCGCCAGCACGCGGAACGGCGGGGCAAGGCGGCGGGCGGCATCGGCCCAGACGCGGCAATCCATCGTCCAGCCGTGCAGGCAGAGGATCGTCGCCACGGCTCAGCCCCGCGCGCGCAGCCGGCCGACGATGCCGGTGGGAAAGAAATAGACCGACAGGATGAACAGCACCCCGAGCCACAGGAGCCAGCGGTCGGGGTTCAGAAGGTCGGGGATCAGCGGCAGGCCCTCGGTTGCCGTCGCCGCGCGGCCCATCAGGTCCTGCAGATAGTTCTGCGCGAGCACGAACAGCGTCGCGCCCAGCACTGCGCCCCAGATCGTGCCCATGCCGCCGATCACCACCATCAGCAGGATGTCGATCATGATCTCGAGGCTGAGCGTCGTGCCCGGCCCGACATAGCGCAGCCAGATCGCGAACAGCGCGCCGGCGAGCGCGGCGACGGCCGCCGCGATGCAGGTCGCGGCGGTGCGATAGAGGACGACGCGATAGCCCACCGCCTCGGCCCGAAAGGCGTTTTCGCGGATCGCCTGCAACACGCGGCCGAAGGGCGAATTGACGATGCGCAGCAGCAGCAGGAAGAGCGCCGCCGAGGTCAGCACCACCAGCCAGTAGTTGAGGTGCCGCCCGGTGATGCGAAGGCCCAGCACCTCGCCCTCGAACGGCCGGTAGGCGGGGGTGAGTTCGCGCGGGATCTGGATGTTCATCCCGTCCTCGCCGCCCGTCAGCCAGGAGAGCTGCGAGACCAGCACCGCGACGGCCGAGGCGACGGCGAGCGTGATCATGGCAAAGAAGATCGCCCGCACCCGCAGGCTGAACAGCGCGATGACGAAGGCCAGCGCGACCGCCACCGTCACCCCGGCGAGCGTGCCGATCGCCAGCGCGTCCCAGCCGCGCCCGAGGTGGACGGTCGCCAGCGCCACGCCATAGGCGCCAAGGCCGAAGAACATCGTATGGGCAAAGCTGACGATGCCGGCATAGCCCAGCATCAGGTCATAGGATGCGACGAGCACGATGAAGATCGCGATCCGCGCCGCCGTCTCGAGCGCGCGCGAGCCGGGGAAGAGGAACGGCGCCAGCAGCAGCGACAGCCCGATCACGATCAGGAGCGCCGCGAGGACGGGCGAGCGAGGGCGGTCGCCGGACAGGATCATCATGTCACTTCACCTTGATGACGGGCATCATGCCCTGCGGCCGCCACATCAGGATCGCCACCATCAGGGCGATGTTCGACACCAGGGCGACCTTGGGTTCCAGAAAGGCGACATAGTTCTGCATCAGGCCGACCATGAGCGCGCCGATGAAGGCGCCCTCGACCGACCCGAGGCCGCCGATGATGATGACGATGAAGACAAGGATCATGATCTCGTTGCCCATATGGGCCGTGATGAGCTCCTGGTAGAGCGCCCACATCACCCCGCCGAGGCCCGCGAGCGCCGAACCCGCGACGAACACGCCGACGAACACCGCGCGGATGTTGTAGCCCATGGCCTGCACCATCTCGCGGTTCTCGACGCCGGCGCGGACGATCAGCCCGATCTTCGTGCGCCGCAGGACCATGCGCATGGCGACGAACACCACCAGTCCGACGCCGACCGCGACGAGGCGGTATCGCTCCAGCGCCGCCCCGGCAAAGGTGACCGCGCCCTTGAACGCCTCGGGCCGCAGGATGTAGATCTCGTGCGGGCCCCAGATGACGTAGATCATCTGCTCGGCGACGATCAGCCCGCCCATCGTCACGAGGATCTGCTTGAGATGCGCGCCATAGACCGGGCGCACGATCACCCGCTCGAACCCCCAGCCGATCGCCCCCGTCACCGCCATCGCGGCAAGAACGGCCAGCACGAGCGCGACGAGGTTGAGCGCGAGCGACGGCGCCCCGGTCATTGCAGCGAGCG
>JBKBQT010000017.1:0-70532 GCA_046292445.1 Gemmobacter sp. | reverse complement strand
CCGTGCTGCGGCAGTTCGAGGTCGAGACGATCTATCACGCCGCCGCCTACAAGCACATGCCGCTGGTCGAACAGAACATGGTCGAGGGCCTGCAGAACAACGTGTTCGGCACGCTCAACCTCGCCAGCGCGGCGGTTGCGGCGGGGGTCGGGAACTTCATCCTGATCTCGACCGACAAGGCGGTCCGGCCGACCAACATCATGGGCGCGTCCAAGCGGATGGCCGAGCTGATCTGCCAGGCGCTCGGACAGGGGGCGGGGCGCACGCTGTTCTCGATCGTGCGGTTCGGCAACGTGCTCGGCTCGTCGGGGTCGGTCATCCCGCTGTTCCGCCAGCAGATCGCGGCAGGCGGCCCGGTGACCGTGACCCACCCCGAAGTGGCGCGCTATTTCATGACCGTCACAGAGGCGGCGGAACTGGTGATCCAGGCCGGCGGCCTGGCGCGCGGGGGCGACATCTTCGTGCTCGACATGGGCCAGCCGGTGCGCATCGTCGATCTGGCGCAGCGGATGATCCGCCTGTCGGGCTTTGTCCCCGCGATCGAGACCGACCCGGCCCGCCTCGCCCTGCCGCGTCCGCACGACACGATCCCCATCATCTTCACCGAGATGCGGACGGGCGAGAAGCTGGTCGAGGAACTGCTGACCGAAGGCACGGCAAGCCCGACCGAACACCCGCGCATCCTGACCACGACCGAGGCCGCGCTGCCCTGGGACAGGCTTGTCAAGGTGCTCGACCGGCTGCGCAGCGCCTGCCGCGAGGACGACCTGCCGCGCATCCGCACCATTCTTGCACGCGCGCCGACCGGCTATCGCCCAGCCGACCGGATTGCCGACCTGACGTGGACGGATGTCGAGCTGCGGGGGGATGTCACCGCCGCCCGGATGGCCGAGACGAGGCCGGCCGAGCGGATCGCGGCCGAGGCTGTGGTGGAGCGTGTGGCCGAACGGCTGGCCGAGCGGCGGGCCGAGCCGGCACGGGTCGAGGTGCCGCCCCCGGCCAATGCGCCGACGATGCCGCCCCGGCGCGACCTGCCGGCAGGCGTGCCGGCCCCGGTCGGCACGGCCAGCTTTGCCGGCTCGGCCGGGAGCTGACCGGCAGGGAAACGGTCAGGCGACCTTGAGCAGCCGGTCGAGATCGGCGTTCTCATCCACGAGATTGCGCAGTGTGACAGTATCGAGCGCGCCATAGAAGGCTTCGAGCGCCGTCCCCAGCGTGCAGCGCAGCCGGCATGCGCCGACCAGCGGACAGGTGTTGCCCTCGGCAAAGCATTCGGCGAACGGCAGTGTCGCCTCGAGGGCGCGGAACACCGCCCCGACCGAAATCGCCTCGGCCGGCACCGCCAGCCGTAACCCGCCGCCCCGCCCCCGCACCGTCGTGAGGAACGCCTTCTGCGCGAGCAGGTGGATCACCTGCGCGAGGTGGTTTTCCGAGGCGTTGCAGCTGGCAGCGATGTCCTGCTTGCGCACCGTTCTGCCGGGGTTCACCGCGCAGAACATCAGCACCCGCATCGCCAGGTTCGTCCGCATCGTCAGCCGCATCGGTCCCCCTTGCCCGGCGAAAGGCCGCCGGTATCGGTTCAGGCTGGCACGGATCGCGAAAGCGGGATTTGACGTGCATCAAACCGCTGCAATGCATGCAGGCCGAGACGCGCCGCAGCGCACACGGAGCCGGGCACACGGATGCCAGCGGTCACTTGGGACCGATCATCATCACCATCTGCCGCCCCTCGAGCCGGGGCATGGATTCCACCTTGCCAAGCTGGGCAACATCGGCGGCGACACGGTTCAGAAGCTCGACCCCGAGTTGCTGGTGCGCCATCTCGCGCCCGCGAAAGCGAAGGGTGATCTTCACCTTGTCGCCTTCCTCGAGGAACCGCTGCACCGAGCGCATCTTGACGTCGTAGTCATGGGTGTCGGTGCCGGGGCGGAACTTGATTTCCTTGATCTCGATGATCTTCTGCTTCTTGCGCGCTTCCGCCTCGCGTTTCTGCTGCTCATACTTGAACTTGCCGAAATCCATGATCTTGCAGACCGGCGGCACCGCGGTCGGCGAGATCTCGACCAGATCAAGCCCCGCCTCTTCGGCCATCATCAGCGCGCGGCCCGGGGTCACGACCCCTATGTTTTCCCCGTCCGCCCCGATCAGGCGGATTTCCTGGGCCCGGATGCGCTCGTTGACGCGGGGGCCGGTGTCGCGTTGGGGCGGGGCGTTGTGCGGTCTGCGGGCTATGGCTGCGGTCCTTGTGTCGTTGCAGAATTGGTGCGAAAGATAATCGCACCAAGGCGCCGGTTCAACCGGATTCCGGGGGTGGCGGCATCCCGCTGCATGATCTCTGCCGCAGTTGCACAATCCCGCGGCGTTCCCATCTCTAGACGTGGGGCCGGCGTTTCGGCCCCGTCAGGACAGGAGAATGCCATGAACCGGACAACGATCCTTGTAGGCGCGCTGCTCATCGCCGTCGCGATCGGCGGCTATTGGCAGTTCGTCGAAGTGCCGTCGCGCCAGGCCGCCGCCGAACGGGCCGCGACCGAGTTGCGCGCGGCCGAAGAAGCCGCAGCCGCCGCAGCCCGTGCCGCCGAGGAGGCCGCCGCCGCCGCCGCCCGCGCCGCCGAGGAAGAGGCCGCACGCATCGCCGCCGAGGCCGAGGCCGCCGCGGCCGCCGCCGCTGCCGAGGCCGCCGCCGTCGCGAACGCGGTCGAGACCGAGGGGCGGGCCGCACTCGCCGCGGCGCTCGATCCCGCCAACCGCGATCCCGACCGGCTGATCGCCGCCATCGAGGCGTCCGACCTGCCAGAAGATCGCAAGGCCTTCTTCACGAACCTCGTGCGCGGCGCCGAAGGCAATGCCGCGCTTCTGGAAAGTGCCGTCGCGCAGATCCGCACCGCGCTCGGCCTCTAATATCGCGGCGGGATCGGCGCGCGCGCGTCAGATCCCGTCGCCGACAAAGGCCTTTTCGACCACATATTCCGCCGGATCGGAATTGGCCCCCTCGCGCAGGCCCCAGCCTTCGAGGATCGCCTTGACGTCGATGTTGAACGCAAGGCTGCCGCAGACCATGGCGCGGTCGGTGGCCGGGTCCATCGGGCCCGGGATGCCGAGATCGGCAAAGACCTTGCCCGAGGCGAGGTTGTCGGTCACCCGCCCCATCCGGGGATAGGGTTCGCGCGTGGTGGTCGGATAGTAGAGCAGCCGGCCCGCCGCCATTTCGCCGATCAGCGGATCGTCCGCGAGGGCTTCGACAAGTCGCCGGCCGTATTCGAGCTCGGCCACCTCGCGGCAGGTGTGCATCAGGATGACCTGTTCGAATTTCTCGTAGGTCTCGGGATCGCGCACGAGGCTGGCGAAGGGCGCGATGCCGGTGCCGGTGGCCAGCAGCCAGAGCCGCCGCCCGGGCAAGAGCGCATCATGAACCAGCGTGCCGACCGGCTTGGGCCGAAGGATGATCTCGTCCCCCGGCACGATGTGCTGAAGGCGCGAGGTCAGCGGGCCGTCGGGCACCTTGATCGAATAGAACTCGAGGCTGTCGTCCCACGATGGCGAGGCGATGGAATAGGCCCGCAGCAGGGGTTTGCCGCGTTCGTCCGGCAGGCCGATCATCACGAATTCGCCCGAGCGGAACCGGAGCGAGGCCGGGCGCGTGACGCGGAACGAAAAGAGCCGGTCGGTCCAGTGCCTGACGGCCGTCACCGTCTGGGCATCGGGCAGGTGTCGGGGGGCGGGGGCGGCTTGTGTCACGGGGCGATGCTCGGTCATGCTGTCAAGCACCGTTTACACTGCGGCATCGCGCGGCGAAACCCCGCGCAGGCGCGACTGATAGTCATGCGCGCGCCAGTCGCCGCGGGCGCGCCACTGCACTTCGGGCTGGCGCGCGGCGATGGCGTCGGGGATCTCCACCTCGTCAAAGCCCGCCCGCCGGGCCATCGCATACTGGTCCGCGATCAGCGGGCCATGGGCGCGCAGGCGCCCGGCATAGCCCATCAGCCGCAGCCGCCGCGCGAGGGTGAAGCCGCGGCCGTCGGTGAAGGCCGGAAAGGCGATGCGGATCAGCGCAATCCGTCCGAGCCTGTCGCGAAGCCCCTCGGGGTCGGCGGTATTCGGCAGGTCGAGCGCCACCTCCTCGCCGCCCGCCGCATCGAGGGGCAGGATCGGCGCGGCAAAATCATCGGGCGCGAACCCGTCATCGGTAACGATCACGCTCATGCTGCCGTGTCCTTCGGGATCGGGCCGCGCACTACGCGGCCGCTGTCGAAATGGATGCCGCATTCCTCTTTTTCCGTGCCGCGCCAGCGGCCTGCGCGGTCATCCTCGCCTTCTGCGACAGGGGCGGTGCAGGGGGCGCAGCCGATGCTGCGATAGCCCGCCGCCACCAGCGGATGGCGGGGCAGGCGGTTTTCGGCCATGTATTCAGCGATATCGGCCCGTCCCCAATGCGCCAGCGGGTTGAGCTTGATGCGCCCGGTTGCTCCCTCGGCTTCGAAGAACTCGAGCGCCGCCCGTGCCCCGCCCTGGAACCGCTTGCGCCCGGTGATCCAGGCATCGAAGCCCGCAAGGGCGGCATCGAGCGGCGCGACCTTGCGCAGCGCGCAGCAGGCGTCGGGATCGGTGCGGTGCAGCGTTCCGGCCGCATCGTGCAGGGCGAGGTCGGGCAGGCCGGCGCGGATCAGGCGGAGGTCGCGCAGATCGAGCCGCGCCGCAAGCTCGGCCTGATAGGCCAGCGTCTCGGGGAAGAGCAGCCGCGTGTCGATGAACAGCACCGGTGTGGCGGGCGCGATCACCGACACGAGATGCAGCAGCACCACCGATTCCGCCCCGAAGGACGACACCAGCGCCGTCCGCCCGAGATCGGCATCGCGCAAGGCATGCTCGAGCACCGCGACCGCGCCGTGATGGCGGTATCGGGCATTGAGCGCGGCGACCCGGCCCGCCACATCGAGCGGCATCACATCAAGCGGCATCGCGCACCGCCTCGCCGTAGAGCGCCGTGCGGAAGGGACCGGGGCCGAGGCGGCGGAAGGCGGCGATGAACGGCTCGTCCGGCCCGAGGCGCAGCGCGAGATAGGCCCGCAGCAGCCGGTCGATGGCCGGCACCACCGCGTCATAGGCAAAGCCCGGCCCTGCGCGCGTCCCGATCGCCGCTGTTTCGGTGTGATCGCCCCCGAGCGTGATCTGATAGGTCTCGACCCCCGCGCGCTCGAGTCCGAGGATGCCGATATGGCCGACATGGTGGTGTCCGCAGGCATTGATGCAGCCCGAGATCTTGATGGTGATCTGCCCGATTTCCTCCTCGAGTCCCGCGGCCTTGAAATGGGTGGCGATGGCCTGCGCGACCGGGATCGACCGGGCGGTGGCGAGGCTGCAGTAATCCATGCCGGGGCAGGCGATGATGTCGGACAGAAGGCCGACATTCGCGGTGGCCAGCCCCGCGCGCAGGAGCGCCGCATGGACCTGCGGCAGGTCGCCCCGGTGCACATGCGGCAGGATGACGTTCTGCGCGTGGCTGATGCGCAATTCGCCGTAGCCGAAGGCCTCGGCGATATCGGCGAGCGCGCGCATCTGGTCGGCCGTCGCATCGCCGGGGGTGGCCCCGTGCGCCTTGAGGCTGACCGTGACGATTGCATGGCCCGCATCGCGGTGCGCGGCGAGGCTCTGCCGCGCCCAGGCGCGATAGAGCGGATCGTCCGCGAGCGAGGCCTCATGCGCGGCGGTGGGCGCTGCCTTGAAGGCTGGCGGGGCGAAAGCCGCGCGGATCCCGGCGAGGATCGCCCGGTCGGCCCCGCCGAAGGCCGGACGGAGCGCGGCGAAGCGATCCTCGACCGCGGCGCGAAAATCTTGCAATCCCGTCTCGAACACGGTGATCTTGATGCGCGCCTTGTATTTGTTGTCGCGCCGGCCGGCGGCGTTGTAGGTCTGCAGAATCGCCTCGATGTAGGGCAGCAGGTCGGCCTCGGGCAGGAAGTCGCGGATCACCGCGCCGAGCATCGGCGTGCGGCCGAGCCCGCCGCCCACCAGCACCTCGAACCCCGCCGCATCGCCGCGCCGCAGCATGCGCAGCCCGATGTCATGCGCCCGCGTCACGGCGCGGTCGCTCGGGGATCCGGTGATGGCGATCTTGAACTTGCGCGGCAGGAAGCTGAATTCGGGATGGTCGGTGGACCATTGCCGCAAGAGTTCCGCATAGGGCCGGGGGTCGGCGATCTCGTCCGCTGCCGCGCCTGCGAAGGGGTCGGCGGTCACGTTGCGCACGCAATTGCCGCTGGTCTGGATGGCGTGCATGCCCACATCGGCGAGCGCGGCGAGGATCGCCGGCACGTCCTCGAGCCGCGGCCAGTTGAACTGGATGTTCTGGCGGGTGGTGAAATGGCCATAGCCCTTGTCCCACCGGTCGGCGATCATCGCGAGCTGGCGCATCTGCGCGGCGTTCAGCGTGCCGTAGGGGATCGCCACGCGCAGCATATAGGCATGGAGCTGGAGGTAGAGCCCATTCATCAGGCGCAGGGGCCGGAATTCCTCTTCGGTCAGCGATCCGTCGAGGCGTCGGGCGACCTGGTCCGAGAACTGGGCCACGCGGGCGCGCACGAAGCTTTCGTCGAAATCGGTGTAGCGGTACATCGCGGTGCCTTTCGTGGCGCGGGGCGTCGGCTGCGGGAGCCTCCGGCGGGGATATTTGGGCCAGCCTGAAGCCTCAGGGGCGGTTTTCCTGTTTGCCGTGGGGGTAGTTGGAGGGGCCGCGGGTGCGGAAGGCCTCGCGGAAATGCACCGGCTCGGGCCCGGCGGGGCCGCGCCGCGCCTCGGCGAGATAGGGGCCGACCACGGTGCCGGTTTGCCCCTGCGCGTGCAGCAGGCGAAGCTGGGCATGGGCCTCGTCCTCGATCAGTTCGGCCTTGGCGAGGTCGCGCGACCAGCGGTCGTCGGCGGTCAGCCAGACGACATCGCCGCCGCGCAGGTCGCTCGCGGTGACGACAACGGGGGTGAAGGGGCGGGTCATGCGCGGGCCTCCTCGAGGGCGGGCAGGGCGGCGAGGGCGGGCAGGGCGGCGGCGGGCAGGGCGGCGGCGGCGGCGCGGGGGGCGAGGCCCCAGAGGATGACGGCGGGGCCGGTGCAGGCGGCGGCGGCGGCGGGCAGGGTGGCGAGGCTGGCCGGATGGATGCGCTGGTCGGTGCGGCTGGCATTCTCGACGAGCGTGGCGGGCGTGTCCGGGGCTGCGCCGTGCATCAACAGCCGCCCCTGCAGGAACCGCGCCGCGCGCCGGCCCATGTAGATCGCGGCGACGGCGCCGGGGCGGGCGAGGGCGCGCCAGTCCTGTTCGGCAAAGCCCGCGACGTCGTGCCCGGTCAGCAGCGCGAGCGCGCCGTTGCGGCCGCGGGCGGTCAGCGACTGGCCGAGGCTGGCGGCGGCGGCAGCGGCGGCGGTGATGCCGGGGACGATGCTCCACGGGATGCCGGCGGCGTCGAGCGCGTCGAGTTCCTCGTCGAGGCGGCCGAAGACGCCCGGATCGCCGGCCTTGAGGCGCACTACTGTCGCGCCGGTGATCGCCGCCGCGATCATCGCGGCGTGGATCGCGGCCTGCGGCGTGGAGGGGCCGAACCCCTCCTTGCCGGCATCGATGCGGCGGGCCCCGCTACCGATCAGCGCGAGGATGCCGGGGCCGACCAGCCGGTCGTGCACGACGACATCGGCCGCGCCGAGCAGGCGGGCGGCGCGGAGCGTCAGAAGGCCCGGATCGCCCGGGCCGGCGCCGACGAGGAAAACGCGGCCGGGTTCGGCCATGGCTTGCGGCGGACGGGGGACGGGGACGGGCATGGCGACTCCGGCATTGCTTAGGCGCAATATAGGAAAATGTTCCGCTACGGCGCCAGACGGGCTTGCGTATAAGGACGTTTGTTCCGATATTGAGGCGGCGCGGCGCCGAAATTCCGCCGCCGGGGAGCGCGCGGGAATGGCTGTCCGCCTTGACGACATCGACCGGAAGATCCTCGCCGTGCTGCAGCAGGATGCATCCCTGTCGCTCGACGAGATTGCGCGGCGGGTCAACAGTTCCAAGACGCCGGTCTGGAACCGGATCCGGCGGATGCGCGAGGCCGGGGTGATCCTGCGGCAGACGGTGATCGTCGATCCCGAGGCGCTGGGTTACGAGGCCTGTTTCTTCGTGCTGATCCGCACGTCCGAGCACGATCCCGACTGGCTCGCGCGGTTCCTGGCGGCAGTGCGGTCGCGGCCCGAGGTGCTCGAGGCACATCGGCTGGCCGGCGAGATCGACTATATCCTCAAGGTGCGGGTGCGCAACGCGCGGGCCTATGACGCCTTCTACCAGGCGCTGATCGCGCAGGTGCGGGTGCATAACGTGACGGCGCTTCTGTCGATGGAGGAGATCAAGGCGACCACGGCGTTGCCGGTCTGATGCGGGATCAGCCGGCCATGACGAGGCAGGTGGTCGATCCGGTCGCGTAGAGCCGGCCATCCGCGAGGCCGGTCAGCCGCGCCTCGGCCACCACGGTGCTGCGGCCGGCATGGGCGACGCTCGCCGCCGCCTCGACCTCGGCATCGAGGGGCAGGGCGCGGGCGAGGTTCACCTTGTATTCCAGCGTGGTATACCAGTGGCCCTGCGGGACGACCGACATCGCCGCGCAGCCCATCGCGCTGTCGAGGATCGCGCCGTACCAGCCGCCGTGCACACCGCCCATCGGGTTGGCGAAGGCAAATCGGGGCGTGCCGCGGAAAGTGGCCCGGCCCGGGCCGACGGCGGTCAGGCGAAAGTCGAGCAGGCGGGCGATCGGGGGCCCGGCGATCTCGCCGCGCAGGATCGCCTCGAGGAAGGCAAGGCCGGACATCGACAGCAGCAGATCGCGCGGGGCGAGGTCTTCGGGGCGGCTCGCGTGGCGGGGGGCGGGGCTGTCGCTCATGCGCGCAGCCTTGGCGGGCGCGGCGGGTTTGTCGAGCGTTTCGTTGCGTTCGCATTGCGGCCTCGGCTGCGGCCGCGGCTGCGGCTGCCTGCCCGGGCCTGCGCGGCGTTGGCCGGTCCGTTCCGGCGCGGGGTCGGGCCGCGCCCAGTGCAAAGTGCCGCTTTCCTGTGCAGTTCGACGCGGCGCCGGCTGCGGCGAAGTTTTACCGTTTGATAAAAAAGCCGCCCTGTGCCAGCTTTCGCGGGAAGCGACCGCAAGAGAGGTGCAGCCCGTGTCCAACAGCCCGCTGACGCCCGGCATCGTGGCCGGGCGGCTGCCAGCCGAAACGCTCGCGCAGAATTTCGCCGACCATGCCCCGCCCCTCGACGGCCACGAGGCGCGGGTCGCGGCGGACCGGTGCTATTTCTGCCATGATGCGCCCTGCGTGACGGCCTGCCCGACCGCCATCGACATCCCGCTGTTCATCCGCCAGATCGCGACCGGCACGCCCGAGGCGGCGGCGACCACGATCTGGTCGCAGAACATCCTCGGCGGGATGTGCGCCCGCGTCTGCCCGACCGAGACGCTGTGCGAAGAGGCCTGCGTGCGCGAGGCGGCCGAGGGCAAGCCGGTGGAGATCGGGCGGCTGCAACGCTTTGCCACCGATACCGCCATGGCGCGGGGGCTGCATCCCTTCACCCGTGCCGCGCCGACGGGGCGGCGGGTGGCGGTGGTGGGGGCGGGGCCGGCGGGTCTGGCCTGCGCGCATCGCCTCGCCATGCACGGGCATGAGGTGACCGTGTTCGACGCGCGGGAAAAGCCGGGGGGGCTGAACGAATACGGCATCGCCACCTACAAGACGACGGGCGGTTTCGCCCAGGCCGAGGTGGACTGGCTCCTGTCGATCGGCGGGATCGCGATCGAGACGGGCAAGGCGCTGGGGGCGGATTTCACGCTCGACGACCTGCGCGGGCGGTTCGATGCGGTGTTCCTCGGCATGGGGCTGGGCGGGGTAAACGCGCTGCGCGCGCCGGGCGAGGCGCTGGCGACGGCGGCGGTCGATTTCATCGCGGGGCTGCGGCAGGCTGGCGACTGGGGCGCGGTGCCGGTGGGCCGCGACGTGGTGGTGATCGGCGGCGGCATGACGGCGGTGGATGCGTCCGTGCAGGCAAAGCTGCTGGGGGCCGAGACGGTGACGATGGTCTATCGCCGGGGGCCGGACAAGCTCAGCGCGAGCGGATACGAGCAGGCGCATGCGCAGACCGCCGGCGTGCGGATCGTCACCAATGCCGCCCCGGTGGCGGTGCATGGCAACGGATCGGCCGCCGAGGTCGAATTCGCCTATACCGAGGACGGCCCCGAGGGATTGCGCCTTCTGCCCGAGCGGTTCCGGCTGAAGGCCGATCAGGTGTTCAAGGCGATCGGCCAGACGCTCGAGGGCGTGCCGGCCGGGCTGGCGCTGGCCGGCGGCAAGATCGCGGTGACCGGGCCGGGGCGGACCACGCTCCCCGGGGTCTGGGCGGGGGGCGATTGCGCGGCAGGCGGCGATGACCTGACGGTGACGGCCGTTGCCGAGGGGCGCGATGCGGCGGAGGATATCCACGCGGCGCTGACCGCGGCATGACCGGCGGTTGCGCCGCGGCGCGGCACGGGCTAGCCCTTGGCGGGGGCGGGCAGGGGGCCGGGCATGGACGCAGCCATCGATGCGGTGATCGCCTTTGTCGCGGCGCAGCGCCCCTGGGCGTTCTGGATCGCGCTGGTCTTCGCCGCGCTCGAGACGACCGCGATCCTGTCGATCGCCATCCCCTCGACCGCGATCCTGATCGGGGTCGGCGCGCTGGTGGCGACGGGGGGGCTCGACTTCCTGCCGATCTGGGCGGGGGCAAGCATCGGTGCGCTGATCGGTTCGACCTTTTCCTGGTGGCTGGGGCGGACCTATGGCGGGCTGCTGTTCGGCGTCTGGCCGCTGAAGAACCATCCCGACCTCGTCGAACGGGGGCGCGATGTGTTCGCCCGGCGCGGGGCCTTCTCGATCATCATCGGGCATTTCTTCGGCCCCTTGCGTCCCGTGGTGTTCCTGATCTGCGGCATGGCGCGCATGCCGCTTTGGCGCTTCACGCCCTGGAACCTCGCGGGCGGGGTGGCCTGGGCCTGGGCGATGCCGATGACCGGAATGGTCGGCGGCGATCTGATCGGCTGGGCCTGGCGCGGGCTCGGCCTGTGACTACGGCGGGGCGGGCCGAAGCCGCCCGATCCCTCTGACATCGGGAGAGCAGCATGGCCAGCCTTGCCAGCAATTTCGTCGGCATCAAGTCGCCCAACCCGTTCTGGCTCGCCTCGGCGCCGCCAACGGACAAGGAATACAACGTCGTCCGGGCGTTTCAGGCAGGCTGGGGCGGCGTCGTGTGGAAGACGCTGGGCGCCGAGGGGCCGCCCGTCGTCAACGTCAATGGCCCGCGTTACGGCGCGGTCTGGGGGGCTGACCGGCGACTTCTGGGCCTCAACAACATCGAGTTGATCACCGACCGCCCGCTGCAGGTCAACCTCGACGAGATCAAACGCGTCAAGCGTGCCTGGCCGGACCGGGCGATGGTGGTCAGCCTGATGGTGCCCTGCGACGAGGAGAGCTGGAGGGCGATCCTCGCCCGGGTCGAGGACACGGGCTGCGACGGGGTGGAGCTCAACTTCGGCTGCCCGCACGGGATGAGCGAGCGGGGGATGGGCTCGGCCGTGGGGCAGGTCCCCGAATACATCGAGATGGTGACGCGCTGGGTCAAGACCCACAGCCGGATGCCCTGCATCGTCAAGCTGACGCCCAACATCACCGACATCCGCAAGCCGGCCGAGGCGGCAAAGCGCGGCGGTGCGGATGCGGTGAGCCTCATCAACACGATCAACTCGATCACCGCCGTCAACCTCGACAGTTTCAGCCCCGAGCCGATGATCGACGGCAAGGGCGCGCATGGCGGCTATTGCGGCCCGGCGGTCAAGCCCATCGCGCTGAACATGGTTGCCGAGATCGCGCGGTCGCCCGAGACGCGCGGCCTGCCGATCAGCGGGATCGGCGGCGTGACGACCTGGCGCGATGCGGCAGAGTTCCTCGCACTCGGCGCGGGCAACGTTCAGGTCTGCACGGCGGCGATGACCTATGGCTTCAGGATCGTGCAGGAGATGATCTCGGGCCTTTCGCAGTATCTCGACGACAAGGGCATGGCGCTCGAGGATCTGATCGGTCGGGCGGTGCCGAATGTCACCGACTGGAATCAGCTCAACCTCAACTATGTCACCAAGGCCCGGATCGATCAGGACGCCTGCATCAAGTGCGGCCGCTGCTATGCGGCCTGCGAGGATACCTCGCACCAGGCGATCTGGATGAAACCGGGGCGGGTGTTCGAGGTCAACGACGCCGAATGCGTGGCCTGCAACCTGTGCGTCAATGTCTGTCCGGTCGAGGATTGCATCACGATGGAGCAGCTGCCGGTGGGCAGTGTCGATGCGCGGACGGGGCGGGTGGTGGAGCCCTATGCCAACTGGACGACGCATCCGAACAATCCGATGGCGAGGGCGGCAGAGTAGCGCGTTACGGGACCCAAGAATTTTCTGCGAAAATTCTTGGTCCGTCGCCCAAAACCCTTCGCATGAAGGGTTTTGGGCGACGGGTTCTGCACGGTGCCCTCTGATCGCCGCTTGCGCGTCTTTCGTACGAAAGACGCGCAGTGTCAGCAGATGACCCGGAGGTGTCCGCGATTGCAGATGATGAGGAATTGCCCGCCGCATTCGAGCAGGTGAAACCCGCGTCGGCGCACTTCGAGTTCGAGTGCCTCCCGCCCGATCTCGCGCTCCACATCGCGGACGGCGCGGCGGATGATCCCGCCTTCGCGCGCCGCCTTTGCCGCAAAGATCTGATCGCGCCAGACCTCGTTGCGCGGCGGGGCGAAGGCGTCGGCATTCGGCGGGCGGGCAAAACGATGGTGCTGCATCCCGGCATCGTGGCGCGACAGGATTAATGCGGCATTAACGGCGCAGCGTGATCTGCGCTCGCGGGACGGTATAACAAAACAGACCCTCGGATATGGCGCCCCACGCCGGGTGATCGCCTGGGCGCTGCTTCGACCGCACCATTGCAGTGCTGCCGCAGACCTCGGCGCGATCGGGCGTGGGTCCATCTCCCCGCCTCGCAGCGGTCGCGGCCCAACGGGAGGACCATTCATGAAGACGCTGTTCATAGCCTCGGTCTCGGCCGCGGCGCTTCTGCTGCCGGGGGCCGCCCTGGCGCAGGAAACGATCAAGATCGGGATCCTCGTGGCCCTCGAGGGCGCCTTTGCCGAAGGCGGCAAGGATGGCGTGCGCAACGTAGAACTCGCGCTCAAGGAAGCGGGCGGCATGGCCGGCGGCAAGAAGATCGAGATCGTCGTCGCCCCCTCCGATACCACGCCCGATACCGCCATCCGGCAGGCCCGCAAGCTCATCGAGCAGGACGGCGTGGATTTCATCATCGGGCCGCTGTCGGGATCCGAGGGCATCGCGATGCGCGATTATGCCAAGTCGATCCCCGACAAGACGGTGATCAACGGCATCTCGGGCGCGCTCGAGACCACCTGGGTCGATCCGGCGCCGAATTTCTTCCGCTTCAACCTCGACGGGGCGCAGTGGGGCACCGGCCTTGGCAGCTATGTCGTGAATGAAAAGGGCTGGAAGCGGATCGCGACCGTCGCGGCCGACTATTCGTTCGGTTACACGAACTTCCTCGGCTTTGCGGTCGACTTCTGCAGGGCGGGCGGGGACATCGTCGAGCGGTTCTGGGTGCCGCTTGGCTCGTCCGACTTCGCCGGAGTGATCGCGGCGCTGCCCGATGACGTCGATGCGATCTACCTTGGCGTCGGCGGGACGGATGCGATCAACTTCCTCAACCAGTACGAGCAGGCCGGGGCGGAGACCAACCTGATCGGCGGCACCATCATGGCGGATGCGACGGTCCTTGCGTCCAAGGGCCGGGCGAAGGAGGCGCTGATCGGCACGCCGACCTCGGGACCGCTGGCCGCAGACGACCCGAGCCCGGCCTGGCAGGCCTATGTCGCGTCCTATCAGGCGGCTTTCCCGGCCAACGAACGCTTCGCCACGCCCTCGCTCTTCGGGGTCGGCTACTACATCGCCACCAAGGCGGCGATCAATGCGCTGAATGCGGTGAACGGCGATCTGTCGGACGGGCAGGCGGCGTTCAAGAATGCGCTGGCCACGCTGCCGCTCGACACCCCGCTGGGCACGGTGACGCTCAACGAGAACCGTCAGGCGACAGGGTCGGTCGTGGTGACCGAAGTGGTCGAGGGGGCGGACGGCAACCTCACGAGCGTGTTCAAGGCGCGGACCGAGGGGGTCACCCAGACGCTCGGGATGACGGCGGACGAGTTCCGCGCGATGGGTCTGCCGTCGCGGGACAATCCCGATTGCGCCAAGCTGCGCGCCGGCGGCTGACGGAACCGTTTCCTGCTCCCGCGCCGGCCGGGCGCGGGGGCGCCCGCCGGGCGCCGCTGCGCGGGATCGAGGCCGACGCGGTCACGGGACGGGATCGTGCGCGGGTGGACCTACCGCCGGACGAGCACGAAGGGGCCTCTGCCGGGACGTGCGACCATGACGGTGATCCCCTATCTGTCGCGGGTGCAGTTCGCCGACCGGGCGCTCGACGAGGCGCTGGGCGAGGAACTTGCGGCGCTCGGCGTCGCGCGGCCGCTGGTGCTGACCGATCCGGTCGGCGCAGCGGCGCTTGGCGGCGCGGGCGAGATCGCCGAGCGGTTGCGCCTTGCGCTGTCGCCTGCGGTGCATCCGGTGCACCGCGCGGTGTCCGACGACGTCGCGACCGGCACCGCGGCGGCGCGGGCGGTCGCGGCATTCGAGAAGGGGCGCTGCGACGGCGTTGTGGGTCTCGGCGGCGGCGCGGCGCTCGACCTTGCGCGAATCGTCGGCGTGACGGGGGGCGAGCCCGGGCGTCTCGCGGCGGTGCTGAGCGGTGCGGCCGGCCCGGCGGCGCTGCGCCGGCGGCGGATACCGGTCGCGCTGGTGCCGGTGACGACGGCGAACGGGGCCGGCCTTTGCCCGGGGCTGCGGCTGACGGACGATGCGGAACGGCGGACGCTGTCGGGCGACGGGCTGATCCCGACGCTCGTGCTGTGCGATCCGACGCTGACGCTGGCGCAGCCACCGGCGGCAACCGCTGCGGCGGGCATGGATGTGATCGCCCATTGCATCGAGGCGTTCCTCGCCACGGCCTGGAACCCGCCGGCGGACGGGATCGCGCTCGAGGGGCTGCGGCGGGCGGCCCCTGCGCTCCCGCGGGCGGTTGCCGATGGGGCCGATCTCGACGCCCGTCGCGAGATGCTCGCGGCGGCGCTCTGCGCGGGTCTCGCGGCGCAGAAGGGCCTGGGCGGGGTGCATGCGCTGGCGCATGCCTTTGAGGTCGAGGCGGCGGAGGTGGCCGCGCCGCACGGGCGGCTTCATGCCGCGCTGCTGCCGCCCTGCCTTGCGTTCAACGCCCCGGCGGTGGGCGAACGCTTCGATGCGCTGCGCGAGGCGCTGCGCCTTCCGCCCGGCGCCGGGCTTGCCGACAGCCTTGCCGCCCTCGCGGCGAGGCTTGCGTTGCCCACACGGCTTGCGCCGCTCGGGCTCGATCCGGCGCTCTGCGACCGGGTGGCGCTGGCGGCCGAGGCCGAACCGGCCAACCGCACCAATCCGCGCTATGCCACCGCCCGCGACTATCGCCAGTTGATCGCGGCGGCGATGTGACGCGGTTCGTCCTTGATTCGCGGGTCAAGCGGCGTAGGATCCGTCGAACGAATGCTGCACAAGACAGCAGGGGGAGGATCATGAGTACTGCAATTGCCGTATTTCACGGCGATTTCGGTCGCGTCTGCCTCTATGGCATGGATCGGTCGATGGTGCCCCATGCCCACCGGGAAGGGCACCTGATCTTCCATGTGCAGGGCCCGTGCGGCGAAGTCGTGGTCGAGGATCGTGCCTATCCGCTTTCGCCGGGCCAGGCGACGGCGATCAGCCCGTGGCAGCCGCATTACTACCGGCATGCCGAGGGGGCGGAACCCACGCTGGCATTGGTGCTCTACATCCGCCCCGGCTGGTTCCTCAATGCCGCGCGGCGCCCGACATCCTCGCTGCGCTTCGGGCGGGTCGGCGTCGAGGTCACCGACCTTCTGGCCCGGCATGTCTACGGGATCGCCGGCGCCATGCTCGACCCCGACGCGGATCATCCGTTCCTGCCCGAGCGCCTGTGCGATCTGACGCAGGGCTGTTTCGACCAGTCCTGGCAATGGACCGAGGCCGGGGCGGGCTTTGTCGGATCGGCGCTGGCCTTGCGCGACTTTCGCGTGCGCCGGGCGATGCGGTTCATGCAGGACAGCCTGACCGACACCCTGTCGCTCGACCATGTCGCGCGCGAAGTGGGGCTGAGCCGGCCGCATTTCTTCAAGCTGTTCCGCGAGCAGGTCGGCACGACGCCGAACCTCTACCTCAATTCGCTGCGGATGGAGCGGGCGATCGACCTGCTGGCGCAGACGCAGGAGGCGGTGGCCGACATCGGGCTCGACCTCGGGTTTTCGAGCCAGGCCTCGTTTTCGCGGTTCTTCATCGCCAATGGCGTCGTGCCGCCGAGCGCCTACCGCCGGTCGGTCCATATGGCCCAGCCGGTCCGCGCCGCCTGAGCGGCAGCGAACAACGCGACCCTGCGCGCAGCGATCAGACGCTCGGGTATGCCCCTCGGGGCGGGGGCGGGCTAGCCTCGGCGGAGCGAGGCGGAGGGGGCTTGCGCGATGGAGGGATTCTTCCGGCGGCATCCGGTCTGGACGGTGGTGATCGCGATCGCCGTGGCCGGCCTTGCCTGGCTGATCCTCGCGCCATGGCCGCCGGGACTCGAGGCGGCGCTGGGCCGCAAGCGCGTCTTCCTGAACGCGGTGTTTTCGGGGGTCACGCTCGGTGCGCTCTACTTTCTCGTCGCCTCGGGCTTCACGCTCATCTTCGGGCTGATGCGCAACGTGAACCTTGCGCATGGCTCGCTCTACCTGCTCGGCGGCTACATCGGGTTCGAGGTATCGGACCGCACCGGTTCGTGGCTGCTGGCCTTTCCGGTCGTGTTCGTGGTCGTCGCGCTTCTGGGCATCGTGCTGCAATATGTCGTGTTCCGCCGGATGGAGGGGCAGGATCTGCGCCAGACGCTCGTCACGATCGGGCTGTCGATCGTGGTCGCTGACATCCTGCTGTGGGTCTGGGGCGGGTCGTCCTACCAGATACTCACCCCCGACTGGCTGGCCGGTCCGATGGACCTGCCGGTGATCGCTTCGGTGCGCGACAACGGGGAAATCGTCTGGCTGCGCTATCCGCAGGTGCGGGTGTGGATCCTGATCGCGGCCATCGTCCTCGGCGTCGGCATGTGGCTGGTGATGAACCGCACGCGGGTCGGCATGCTGATCCGCGCCGGGGTCGATGACCGCGAGATGCTGGCGGCTTCGGGCGTGCGGATCCAGATCGTGTTCCTCGGGGTCTTTGCCTTTGGCGCCGGCCTTGCCGGCATCGCGGGGATCGTCGGCGGCACGTTCCAGTCGCTCTCGCCGGGCGAGGATACGCGGTTCCTGCTCGCAAGCCTCGTGGTGGTGATCGTCGGCGGCATGGGGTCGATCCCGGGCGCAGCGCTCGGCGCGGTCATCATCGGGCTGGCCGAGCAGCTCGGCCTCGTCTACGCGCCGACCTATTCGGTCGTCTTCACATTCCTCATCATGGCGGGGGTGCTGGCGTTCCGGCCCCAGGGCCTTCTGGGGCGGACGCGCTAGATGGCAGCCTTCGATCCCTTCAGCCCCGAGGCGATGGCGGGCAAGGCGCGCGGCCCCGCGCCGACTTGGGTCGAGCGGGTGCCGGTGCAGGTCTGGGCCATCGCGCTCGTCGCGCTGACGATGCCGGCCTGGGCGGGCAGCTTCTGGCTGTTCCAGATCATGGGCTGGACGTTCATCCTGGGCATGATCGCGCTGAGCCTGATGTTCCTCGCGGGCTATGGCGGGATGGTGAGCCTCTTGCAGATGACCGTCGCGGGGCTGGCCGGATACATGGTCGCGATCCTCGGGCCGACCGGGACGGGAACGGTGAGCCTCGGGCTGCCGTGGTATGTCTATGTGCCGGCCGCGATCGTGATCGCCGCGGCCTTTGCCACGCTGGTCGGTGCGCTGGCGGTGCGGACGGACGGGATCTACACGATCATGATCACCCTCGCCATCGCCTCGGCGTTCTTCTATTTCACGCGGCAGAACTATACGATCTTCAACGGCTATTCCGGTTTCAACCTCGTTCTGCCGCCGCAGCTTTTCGGGGTGGACTGGCGCCAGCCGGTGCCGTTCTACTACCTCACGCTCGGCGCTGCGGTGCTGTGCTATGCGGCGGTGCGCTATGTTGCCCGCGCGCCCTTCGGCCTTGCGCTGCAGGGCACGCGCGACAATCCGCGGCGAATGGCGGCGCTTGGCTTCAACGTTCAGGCGCACCGCATCCTTGCCTATACCTTTGCCGGGGTGATCGCCGCCATCGGGGGGATCCTGCTGGTCTGGCAGAACGCGCAGATCGCGCCGGGCACGGCCGGCCTGCCGGCGGTGTTCGACATCCTCGTGATCGCCGTCGTCGGCGGCCTGCGCCGGCCCGAAGGCGCCTTCATCGGCGCCTTCATCTATGTGATCCTGCGCACCTTTTCGCCCGACCTGCTGTCGGCCTTCGGGCTTTCGACCGAGCGGTTCAAGCTGGTGATCGGGATCGGGTTCCTCGCCATCGTGTTCTTCTCGCCCGACGGCGTGCTCGGCCTGTGGGACCGCTGGCGTGCGCGGATGCGCGCGCGGCGCGATCCGCTGACGGGGGGCAGGGCATGACCATGACCGACACCGCCGCCGCCCTCGGGTCCGTCAGCGCCGGCAATGCGCTGGAGCTGCGCGGCGTGACCAAGATGTTCGGCGCACTCGCCGCCATCGCCGATGTGACGATGAGCGTGCGCCCGGGCGAGCGGCGGGCGGTGCTGGGGTCGAACGGGGCGGGCAAGACGACCCTCTTCAACTGCATCACCGGGGACTTCCTGCCCACATCCGGTACGATCCGGCTGTTCGGCGAGGATGTGACGGTGTTCCCCGCGCAGGAACGCATCCGGCGCGGGCTGCGGCGGACCTATCAGATCTCGCTTCTCTTCACCGGGCTGACGGTGGCCGACAACGTCTATCTCGCCTGCCGGGGGGTGAGCCGGGCGCGTTTCTCGATGCTGCGCCCGCGGCGGGGCGATCCTTTGCTTCTGCGCGCGGCGGAACTGATCGAAGCCGTGCGGCTGACGGCCGCGCGCAACCAACTGGTTTCCGAACTCAGCTATGGCCAGCAGCGCCAGCTCGAGATCGCGCTCGCGCTGGCCGGGGCGCCGCGGTTCATCCTGTTCGACGAACCGGCGGCGGGGCTTTCCCCGACCGAGCGGCGGGAGCTTGTGGCGATCCTCAACGGCCTGCCGGCGCATATCGGCTACATCATCATCGAGCATGACATGGACGTGGCGCTGCGCGTCGCCGAAAGCGTGACGATGATGCACAACGGCCGGGTGTTCAAGGAAGGCACACCGGCCGAGATCGAGGAGGACGCGGAGGTTCAGGCCCTCTACCTCGGCGACGGGAGCCACGCCCATGGCTGACCGCCCCGAATCCCGCGCCGCCGCGCTCGAAATCCGCGGGCTCAACGTGTTCTACGGCGCCTCCCACGCGCTGCAGGGCGTCGATCTGCGGCTCGACCGAGGGGTTCTGTCGGTCGTCGGGCGCAACGGGATGGGCAAGACGACGCTTTGCAAGGCGATCATGGGGCTGGTCCCGGTCGCCTCGGGCTCGATCCGCTTCGGCGGGGTGGAACTGGCCGGGCGCAGCCCGGCCGATATCGCGCGGCTGGGCATCGGCTATGTGCCGCAGGGGCGGCGGCTGTGGCGGTCGCTGACGGTGGACGAGCATCTGCGGATGGTCGCGCAGGGGGGCGGCGCCTGGACGGTCGAGCGGATCTACGCCACCTTCCCGCGGCTTGCCGAGCGCAAGGGCAACGGCGGCGCGCAGCTTTCGGGGGGCGAGCAGCAGATGCTCGCCATCTCGCGCGCGCTCTTGCAGAACCCGCGCCTTCTGGTGATGGACGAGCCGACCGAGGGCCTTGCCCCGGTCATCGTCGCCCAGGTCGAGGAGATGCTGCTGCGCCTTGGCGCCGAGGGCGACATCGAGGTTCTGGTGATCGAGCAGAACATCGGCGTCGCCTGCGCCATCGCCGACAGCGTGGCGATCATGGTCAACGGGCGGATCAACCGCATCGCCCCGGCCGCCGAACTCGCCGCCGACCGCGACCTGCAACAGCGCCTGCTGGGCGTCGGGCGGCACGGGCATGAGGAGACGGGCCCGGCCGAACGGGCGCCGGCGGGGCCTGCCGCCGATGCCGCAACCCCGGCAATGGCGAAGATCTACATCGCCAACCCCAAACCCCCGACGCGTTGGACCCCGGCCGTCCCCGTCGCACAGCTCGAACGCCTCGCCCGCGTGGTGACGACCGCGCCCACCGCCGCCGCCCCCGCGATGCGCCCGCTCGCCGCGCCGGGCGCGTCGGTGGTGCTGGTCGCGGGCACGCTCGACACCAAGGGGGCGGAACTGCGCTTCATGCGCGACATCATCCGGGACGCGGGCCTGCCCGTGCGGCTCGTCGATCTGTCGACGACGCAAGGCCATGCGGGCGCGGACATTCCGGCGCATCAGATCGCCGCGTTCCACCCCCGCGGCGCGGCCGGCGTGTTCACCGGCGACCGCGGGCAGTCGGTCGCGGGCATGACGCTCGCCTTCGCGCGCTGGATCGCGCAGGCGCAGGGGGTGGCGGGCATCCTGTCGGCCGGCGGGTCGGGCGGCACGGCCATGGTCGCCCCGGCGATGCGCGCGCTGCCCGTGGGCGTGCCCAAGATCATCGTGTCCACCGTCGCCTCGGGCGAGGTGTCGAAATACGTCGGCCCCGCCGATATCATGATGCTGCATTCGGTGGCCGATGTGCAGGGCCTGAACACCATCACGCGCGAGGTGCTGGGCAATGCCGCCGCGGCGATGGTCGGCATGGTGCAGGCGCGCCGCGCCGCGCCCCAGACCGCGGCCGGCAAGCCCGCGATGGCGATGACCATGTTCGGCGTCACCACCCCGGCGGTGCAGCAGATCGAGGCCTTCCTGCGGGACGACTGGGATTGCCTCGTGTTCCACGCCACCGGCATCGGCGGGCAGTCGATGGAAAAGCTCATCGACGGGGCCAAGGTGCGCGCGGCGATCGACCTGACCACGACGGAGGTCTGCGACATGATGATGGGGGGCGTGTTCCCCTGCACCGAGGACCGGTTCGGCGCCTTCATCCGCACCCGCGTGCCCTGGATCGGGTCGGTCGGCGCGCTCGACATGGTGAACTTCGGCCCGCCGCCGACGGTGCCCGAGAAATACCGCGGGCGCCTTTTCTACGAACACAACCCGCAGGTCACGCTGATGCGCACCACGCCCGAGGAAAACGCGGCGATGGGCCGCTGGATCGGCGGCCGGCTCAACGCGATGGAGGGTCCGGTGCGGCTCCTGCTGCCCGAGGGCGGGGTTTCCGCGCTCGACGCGCCGGGGCGGCCCTTCTGGTTGCCCGAGGCGCGCGCGGCCCTCTTCGCCGCGCTCGAGGCCACCCTGCGCCAGACCGCCGCGCGGCAGGTGATCCGCATCCCCCATCACATCAACGCCCCCGAATTCGCCGCCGCCGCCGTCGCCGCCTTCCGCGCGCTGCACGGGGCACGCCCCACCCGCCGCAAGGAGGCCCGCCGATGATCCCCCGCGAGACGATCCTGGAAAGGTTCCGCGCCATGATCGCGGCCGGTGCGCCGATCATCGGCGGCGGCGCGGGCACGGGCCTGTCGGCCAAATGCGAAGAGGCGGGGGGGATCGACCTCATCGTGATCTACAATTCGGGCCGCTACCGGATGGCGGGGCGCGGCAGCCTTGCCGGGCTGATGCCTTACGGGGACGCCAATGCCATCGTGGTCGAGATGGCGGCCGAGGTTCTGCCGGTGGTGAAACACACGCCGGTCCTCGCGGGGGTCTGCGCGACCGACCCGTTCCGGCTGATGGATGTGTTCCTCGACGACCTCAGGCGCATCGGGTTCTCGGGCGTGCAGAACTTTCCCACCGTCGGCCTGATCGACGGCACCTTTCGCGCGCAGCTCGAGGAAACCGGGATGGGCTTCGGACTCGAGGTGGACATGATCGCCCAGGCGCATGCCAAGGGAATGCTGACCACGCCCTACGTCTTCGACGAAGGCTCGGCCGAGGCGATGGCGCGCGCGGGGGCCGACATCATCGTGTGCCACCTCGGCCTGACGACGGGCGGCAGCATCGGGGCGCAGACCGCGCTGCGGCTCGAGGATTGCCCGGCCGTGGTCGATGCTTGGGCCGAGGCGGCGCTGCGGATCAACAAGGACGCCATCGTGCTGGTCCACGGCGGCCCGGTCGCGATGCCCGGGGATGCCGAATACATCCTGAAGAACACCAGCCACTGCCACGGGTTCTACGGCGCCTCGTCGATGGAGCGGCTGCCGACGGAACGGGCGATGACAGACCAGACGCGCGCCTTCAAGCGCATCACGGGCCGATAGGGGGAAGCGACAGCATGACCGGGCAACTCATCGGGCAACTGATCCTGTGGCTGATCGTGGCGGTGGTGGTCATCGCCATCGTCTACTGGGTCATGCAATGGCTCTACCGGCGGTCCACCAAGGAGGTGGCCTTCGTGCGCACCGGCTTTCTCGGCGAGAAGGTGGTGATCGACGGCGGCGCCTTCGTCTGGCCCATCATCCACGACATCACGCCGGTCAACATGAATGTCCTGCCGCTCAAGGTGACGCGCACGAAGGGCGAGGCGCTCATCACCAAGGACCGGATGCGGGTGGACGTCGAGGCGGAATTCTACGTCCGCGTGCGCCCCGAGAAACGCGCCGTCGCCATGGCCGCATCCACCCTCGGCCGCCGCACGCTCGAGCCGGAAACGCTCCATGCCCTCCTGTCGGGCAAGTTCGAAAGCGCCCTGCGCGCGGTGGCCGCCGAGATGGACATGGCCGGCATGCACGAGACGCGCGCGGCCTATGTGGCGCGGGTGCGCGAGGCGGCGCAGGAGGATCTGGAAAAGAACGGGCTCGAGCTCGAATCCGTCGCGATCCTCGACATCGACCAGACGAGCCTTGAGTTCTTCAACCCTTCCAACCGCTTCGATGCCGAGGGTCTGACCGCGCTCATCAAGGACATCGAGGCCAAGCGCAAGCTGCGCAACGACATCGAGCAGGAAACGACGGTGCTGATCCGCGCCCGCAACCTCGAGGCGGAAAAGCAGGTGCTCGACATTGAGCGGGAATCCGAGGCCGCGCGGCTGGAGCAGGAGCGCGAGGTGGAATTCCGCCGCGCGCAGCAGCGCGCGCTGCTCGCGCGTGAGCGGGCGGAACGCGAGACGGAAGCGGAAGAGGCGCAGATCACCGCGCGCGAGGCGATCGAGCGCGCCCGCATCGCCAACGACCGCGCCATCGCCGAGGCGCGCATCGCCTCCGAACGCGAGGTGCGCGGGCGCGAGATCGCCCGGTCCAAGGCCATCGAGGCCGAGGAGATCGCGGCCCGCGAGGAGGTCGAGAAGGCCCGCATCCTGCAGGAACGCGCCGTGCGCGAGGCCCGCATCGAGAACGAGAAGGAAACCCAGGCGCGCGAGATCGCCCGCACCCGCGAGATCGAGGCGGCCGAGATCGCCGCGCGCGAGGCGACCGAGCTTGCCCGGATCGTGCAGGAAAAGGCGGTGACCGAGGCGCGCATCGCCCGCGACCGCGAGACGCAAGGTGCCGAGATCGCCCGGATGCGCGCCATCGAGGCGGCCGAGATCGAGGCCCGCGAGGCGACCGAAAAGCGCAAGATGGCGCAGACGCTGCTGATCAACCAGACCCGAATTTCCGGCGAGGAAAAGGTGCGCATGCAGGAGATCGAGCGCCAACGCACGCTCGACGCCGCCGAGATCGCGGCGCGCGAGGCCGTCGAACGCGCCCGCATCGCCCAAGCCGCCGAGATCAGCGAGGCCCGCATCGCCGAGGACCGCCGCATCCGCGAGCTGGAGATCGCCCGCACCCAGGCCGTCGAGGCGGCCGAGATCGCCGCCGGCCAGGCGGTCGAAGCGGCCCGGATCGCGCGCGAGAAACAGCTTGCGGCCGAGCGGATCGCCGCCGACGCCGCCACGCGCGAGCAGGAGATCGCCCGCGACCGCGCGTTGGACGAGGCACGCGTCGCCGCCGACGAGGCGGTGGAGGCCGCGCGGATCGCGCAGCGGCTGGAGCTTGACGCGCAGCGCATCGCGGCCGAACAGGCCACGCGCGAACGCGAGATCGCGCGGCAGCGCACGCTCGAGGGCGAGCGGATCGCGGCCGAGGAGGCGATCCGCACCCGCGAGATCGCCCGCGAGAAGGATATCGAAGCGGCCGAGATCGCCCGGCGCGAGGCCGTCGAAAAGGCCCGCATCGCCGCCGAACTCGCGCTCGAACAGGACCGGATCGGCAGCCAGCGCACCCGCGAGGTGACCGAGATCGACCGCAAGCGCGCCGTGGAATCCGCCGAGCAGGCCCGCGTCGTGGCGCTGGCCGGCGAGCGGTCCAAGGCCGCGGCGGCGGATGCGAGCGTGAAACAGGCCCAGATCGCCGCCGCCCGCGACGTCGAGGCGGCCGAGGTTGACCGCGAACGGGCGGTCGAGGCGGCGCGGCTGGAGCGGCGCCGCAGCCTCGAGCAACTCGAGATCGCCCGCGTGCAGGCGCTGCGCGAGGCCGAGATCGAAAGCCGCGAGGATGTGGAACGCGCGCGGATCGCCTCGGAACGGCAGCTCGACGAGATTCGCATTGATCACGAGACCTTGCGCCGCAAGCTTGAGGTAACGCGCGAAGAGACGGTCGAAAGCGCGCAGATGGAAAAGGCCATCGTCCTTTATCGCAAGTCACTTGAGGAATCCGCTGCAAGAGCTGAGGCTGACGCGGCGAAGGCCCGCGCAGCCGAGGCCGAGGAACGCGTCAAGACCGTGCGCGAGACCGAGGCGGCGAACCGCCGCAAGTCGGTCGATGTGCTGATGGCCGAAAAGGCGGCCGAAGAGGCGCGGCTGATGGCGGCGGCGGCGCAGGTGCGCGCCGCGGTCGAGGCCGAGGCGGCCAAGCTCATCAACGAGGCCGAGAACATCCTCACCGACGAGGCGCGCCATTCGCTGTTCAGGCGCAAGATGCTCGAACATGTCGAGGGGATCGTCGCGGCCTCGGTCAAGCCGCTGGAGAAGATCCAGGACATCCGCATCATGCAGCTTTCGGGCGCGACGGGGGGCGAGGGCGGCGGCGGCACCGGCGCGAGCCCGACGGACGAGGTCATCAACTCGGCCCTGCGCTACCGCGTTCAGGCGCCGCTGATCGACAGCCTGCTGAGCGACATCGGGATCGAGGGGGGGAGCCTTGCCAAACAGGGTGGCCTGATCCGCGAGGCGTCCGACATGCAGCGCATCGCCAATGATGCCAAGAAGGCGCCGAAGGGGGACAAGTAGGATGGCGCGGGTCTATACCTCATCGGTGATCGACGCGCCGGTGGCGCGGGTCTGGGACAGGGTGCGCGATTTCAACGCCCTGCCGCGCTGGCATCCGGCGATCCGCGACAGCCGGATCGAGAACGGCGAGCCGTCCGACCGGGTGGGCTGCGTGCGCGACTTTCACCTCCAGAACGGCGACCGGATCCGCGAAAAGCTGCTGGGCCTGAGCGATTACGACTATTTCTGCACCTATTCGATCCTCGAATCCCCGATGCCGCTGACCGGCTATGTCGCCACGCTGCGCCTGACGCCGGTGACGGACGGCGACCGGACCTTTGCCGAATGGACGGCCGAGTTCGACTGTGCGCCCGAGGTCGAGGGGGATCTGGTCGGCAACATCGGCACGGGCGTGTTTCAGGCCGGGTTCAACGCGCTCAAGCGGGCGATGGCGGGCTGAATGGTCCGGGTGGTGAAAAGCACGGTGATCGATGCGCCCGTCGAGGCGGTCTGGGCCGTGCTGCGCGATTTCAACGGGCATGACCGCTGGCACCCCATCGTCGCCGACAGCCATGTGGAAAAGGGCTGGCCGTCCGACCGGGTCGGCTGCGTGCGCAACTTCCACCTGCAGGACGGGGCGCATCTGCGCGAGTTGCTGCTGACGCTGTCGGATGCCGACATGGCGTTTTCCTACTGCCTGCTCGACACGCCGGTGCCGCTGCTGAACTACGTGGCCCATGTGCGGCTGGCGCCGGTGACGGACGGCGACCGCACGTTCTGGCACTGGGAAAGCCGCTTCGACACGCCTGCGGGGCGGGAGGGGGAGCTGCGGGCCATGGTGGCCGAGACCGTCTATCAGGGCGGGTTCGACGCGATCCGCGCGCATATGGGGCTGGCATGACCACGGTGGAAACCTTTGCGACACTGGCCGAGGCGGCGCGGGCCGGCGTGCCCTACATGGGCGGCGGCACGGTGCTGATGCGCCTTGTGAACGCCGGCGAGGCGCCCGCGCGGCTGGTCCGCGCGGCCGACCCGAGCCTGCGGGCGATCGTGGCCGCGGGCGATGTGGTGCGGATCGGCGCAGGCGTGACGATGGCGCAGGTGATCGCGCAGGGCGAGCTTGCGTTCCTGCACCCGGTCGCCCGCGCCATCGGCGGCCCGCAGGTGCGCAACCAGGCGACGGTGGGGGGCAACCTCTTTGCGCCGCATCCCTACGGTGATTTCGCGGTGGCGCTGATCGCCCTCGGCGCCCGGGCGGTGCTGACGGGGCAGGGCGGGGCGCGCCCCGTCGAGGATGTGGTGCGCGAGCGTGCCCGCCCGCCGCTCGTCGCCGCCATCGAGGTGCCGCGCCCGCGCGATCCGCGCGCCTTCGGCTGGCTCAAGGTCGCGCGCGTGAAACCCAAGGGCGTCTCGGTGCTCAGCATCGCGGCCCTTCTGCCGCGCGAGGGCGGACGGCTGCGCGGGGTGCGCGTGGCCTTCGGCGCGATGGGGCCGCATCCGATGCGCGGCTCTGGCGCGGAGCGCGCGCTCGAGGGCGGCGCGCTCGATGCCGCCACCATCGCGCGGGCGGCGGCGCAGGCGGCCGAGGGGCTCGACCCGCCGACCGACGCGCTGGCCACCGCCTGGTATCGGCGCGCGGTGGCGGGCGTGCATCTGCGGCGGCTTCTGGAGGGCATGGCATGAAACCGGTCACCTTCACGCTCAACGGGCAGGACAAGGCGGCCTTCGCCGGCGCGGGGCAGAACCTGCTCGACTTCCTGCGCCGGGGCGTGGGCGATCTGTCGCCCAAATACGGCTGCGGGCAGGGCGCCTGCGGGGCCTGCACCGTCATCGTCGATGGCGAGGCGCGGCTGGCCTGCCTGATGCTGGCCGAGGATGCGCAGGGTCGGCGGATCGAGACGGCGGCCGGCCTTGCGGGTGCCGCGATGCATCCGCTGCAGGAGGCGTTCATGGACCATTTCGCGGCGCAATGCGGCTATTGCACGCCCGGCATGCTGATGGCGGCCAAGGTGCTGCTCGACCGCAACCCGAGCCCGAGCCGGGCCGAGGTGATCGAGGCCATCGGCGGCAATCTCTGCCGCTGCACGGGGTATGAGCCGATCATCGCCGCGATCCTCGGCGCGGCAGGCAAGAGGGTGCGGGCATGACCGACATGGTTCAGGGCGGGATGGTCGAGTTCCGCAAGGACATCTTTCGCGACGAGCGGGACGATACCCTCAACGAGGTCGGCAAGCCGACGCGGCGGCAGGACATCCCCGGCCATGTGACGGGCCGATCGCCCTTCTACGACGATCACCTGTTCGAGGGCCTTCTGCACCTGCGCTGCGTGCGCTCGCCCCACCACGCCGCGCGGGTGCGCCGGATCGACACGGCCGAGGCGGCGCGGCTGCCGGGCGTCGTGCGCATCCTCACGGGGGCGGATGTGCCGGTGAACCTCAACACCCTTCTGTCGCTGCTCGACTTCGGGCTGGATGACGAGCCGGTGCTGTCCGCCGACCGCACCCGCTACCGGGGCGAGCCGGTGGCGGCCGTGATCGCCCAGACCGAGGCGCAGGCGCGGGCGGCGGTCCGCGCCGTGCGCGTCGAATGGGAGCCGCTGCCCCATGTCCTCGACGTCGAGGAGGCGATCCGGCCCGGCGCGCCCGTCGTGCTCGACATCTACCCGACCAACCGGTTCATCTATCACGGCAAATACGACCACCAGAAACTGCGCTACGGCGATGTGGAGGCGGCCTTCGCGCGCGCCGACCACATCGTCGAGGGGCGCTATCAGATGTCGCCCATCGAACAGGCCCCGATCGAGACCTGCGGCGCCATCGCGGCGCCCGAACAGAACGGGCGGTTCGTCTGCTACACCTCGACCCAGGCGCTGTTCTTCTCGCTCGGCACGGCGGCCAAGGTGCTGAACATGCCCTCGTCGCGGCTGCATTTCATCGGCGGCACGGTGGGGGGCGGCTTCGGCGGCAAGGTGGACAGCATCCACGAGCCGCTCGCGATCCTCGGCGCGATGCTAACGGGGCGCCCGGTGAAATACATGTGGGACCGGGAGGAGGAGATGCAGGTGGGTGCCCCGCGCGGCGCCGAACGCTGGTACATCAAGGACGGGGTCACGCGCGACGGCCGCATCATCGCGCGCAAGTTCACGGGCTATTTCGACAGCGGCGCCTACACCCGCCTGTCGTCCTATGCGATCATCAAGGGCGTCGGCCACCTGCCGGGCCCCTACACGATCCCCAACGTCCATGCGGATGTGTATTGCGTCTACACCAACCGCACGCCGGCCACGGCGATGCGCGGCTTCGGGATCACGGGCGTCGATTTCGCCATCGAGACGCATATGGACAAGGTCGCCGAGACGGTGGGGATGAACCCCATCGACCTGCGCATCCTCAACGCCTATCGCGACGGCGACATGAAGGCGCACCGGCGGGCGGCCAAGAACTGCGCCCTGATCGAATGCGCGCAGGTGGTGGCGGCCAAGGCGGGGGTGAAGCTCGCACCCGAGTCGCTGGCGGCGGCATCGACCCGGGGCGGCGGGGGCGACCGCGCGCGGCTGCCCGACCATACCGCGACCGACCAGAACGGACGGGTCGAGGGCTATGCCGCGCAAGGTTACGCCCGCAAGGGCGGCCCGCGGCCCGCCGAGGCGGCGCGACCGCCGATGCCCGCGGCCCAGCCGCAGCGCGCCGCCGCCATGCGCCCGGCCGATCCGGCCCCCGCACCGCCGCCGCCGACGCAGCAGCCCCCGGCCGCGCCCGCCCCGGCGCGCCCCGGCAGCCTGCGGTTTTCCTCGCTCTCGGGTTTCAGGAGGCGCTGAGATGGCCCTGCACCGCGGCCGCGGCTTTGCCGCCATCAACTATCCGATCGGCATGAACCTCGGCGGCGATCCGTCCCAGGCGCTCGTCCATTCCAACCCCGACGGCAAGTTCACCGTCGCCCTTTCGGCCATCGACCTCGGCCAGGGGATGAAATCGGTCGTCCGCCAGATCGCGGCCGAAACGCTCGGCGTGCCGGTCGAGGATGTCTATGTGGACACCGCCGACAGCGACACGGGCCCCCATGACATGGGCAGCTTCGCGAGCCGCGGCACGCACCGGATGGGCAATGCCGTGATCCGCGCGGCGCAGGAGGCGCGGGACGTGATGCTCGAGGCGGCGGCGGAGGAGCTCGAGGTGGACGCGGCTGACCTTGCCACCGACGGGCGCGGCAACATCCATGTCAAGGGTGCCCCCTCGCGCACGATCACCACCATGGCCGCGGCGCAGGCGGCCCAGTTCCGCCAGGGCCGCACCATCGCCGGGCGCGGCATCTTCCTGATACCCCTGTCGGACGTGGACCCTGAGACGGGCGAGATGACCCCCGTCTCGACCTTCGCCCATGCCGCGATGCTCGTCGAGGTCGAGGTGGACGACGAGACGGGCGAGGTCGCAGTGACCGACATGCAGTCGGCCTACGAGGTCGGCCGTGCGCTGAACCCCCGGCTGGTGGAACAGCAGCTGCGCGGCGGCGCCTGGATGGGCATGTCCCATGCCGCCTGGGAGACGACCGAGCCCTACTACCCCGCGCGCGATCATGGCCCGGTCGATTTCAACGGCTACCTCATGCCCGGCCCGGGCGATCTCGCGCCCCACCACATCAGCGTGCTGGAACGCCCGGCCGAGGACGGCCCCTTCGGCGGCAAGGGCCCGGGCGAGATGTGCGCCAACCCGGTGCTGCCGGCGGTGGTCAACGCGGTCTATGACGCGGTCGGGGTGCGGATCGACGATTTGCCGGTGACGCCGGAAAAGGTGCTCCGCGCGCTTCAGGCCCAGGGCGGCGCGCGCCCGCGGCGGCGGCTCTGATGGCGATCCGCCGCTCCGTCCAGGGGATCGACGGCCCCGCCCCGCTCGCCGCCGCGCTGCGCGAGGCGCAATACGTGGCGGACGAGGGGATGGCGACGGCCGCCTACCTCGCTCTCGCCCTCGGCAAGCCCCTCCTCCTCGAAGGCGCGCCGGGGGTCGGCAAGACCGAGGGCGCCAAGGCGCTGGCAAGCGTGCTGGGGCGCGAACTCGTGCGCCTGCAATGCTACGAGGGGATCGACGCGGCGGCGGCGGTCTATGACTGGAACTTTCCGCGCCAGATGCTCGCCATCCGCCAGGCGGGGGATGCCTATGTCAACCTCTATGCAGACGACTACCTGATCGCCCGCCCGCTCCTCCTCGCCCTGCAGGCCCCGCGCGACCGGGTGCTGCTGATCGACGAGATCGACCGGGCGGATCCGGAATTCGAAGCCTTCCTGCTCGAGTTCCTGTCCGATTTCACCATATCGATCCCCGAACGCGGCACCATCCGTGCGGCCGAGCCGCCGGTGGTCATCCTGACCTCCAACCGCACGCGCGAATTGCACGAGGCGCTCCGCCGGCGGTGCGTCTATCACTGGATCGCCTACCCCGACCCGGGCCTCGAGCGCGAGATCGTGCTGATGCGCGCGTCTTCCGTCGCGCGCGATACGGCCGCCCGCGTGGTGGCCGCGGTGAACGCCCTGCGCGCCGAGCCGCTGGCCAAACCGCCGGGCGTCGCGGAAACCGTCGAATGGGCCGAGGCGGCGACGCTCCTGCACGCCCAGGGCGCGCCCTGGCCGCGCGCCTTCGCCCGTGCGATCGGCGTCGCGCTCAAGGACCAGGACGATCTGGCCTTCATCGCGCCCCGCCTCGGCGCGATCCTAGGCGAGGCGGCATGATGCAGCGCCGGCAAAAAAACCCGACGTCGCAGGGGGGGCCGCCTGCCCCCCCTGCACCCCCCCGGGGATATTTGAGCCAGCCTGAAGGCGGCGGGCATGCCGCTCCGGCCTCGTCTGTCGCGGAACGCGAAAACGGCCCCGCCGGAGGCTTGCGCCTGCGCGCGCCTCGTCGCCCCGCCTTGTTTTCAGGCTGGCCCAAATATCCCCGGGGGGTGAATTGGCGCAGCCAAGAGGTGGGCAGGCGGCCCCCCTGCGACGTCTCGGCCGGGCCGGAGGCCGGGGCATGAGCGCCCTTGCCCCGTTCCTTGCCTTCGCGCCCGCGCTGCGCGGCGCCGGCCTGCCGGCCGCGCCCGAACAGGTGGCCGCGTTTCTTGCCGCGGTCGGGCTGCTCGGCCCGCGGTCGATCCATGACGTGCGGCGCGCCGCCCATGCGGTGTTCGGGCCGGGGCCGGATCGGGCGGCGGTATTCGATGCGGTGTTCGATGCCGTGTTCCTTGGCCGGACGCTCGCCGCGCCGGCCCTCGGCGAAGGGGAGGACGCGGCGGCGGCTTTCGATGCCGGCGGGCTCGATCTTCTGCCCGAGACCGGCGAGCGGGAGCCGTCGGGCGCGGCGGCGACGGCCGCCGAGCGTCTCTTTGCGCGCAGCCTCGCGGGCGGCGCGGATGCGGCCTTGCGCGCCTTCGCCCGCGCCGCGCCGGATGCCTTGCCCAAGCGCCGGTCGCGGCGGGTGGCCCCGGGGCGGGGGCGGCGCCCCGATCCGCGTCGCGCCTTTCGCGAGATGATGCGGCGCGACGGCGAGGTGATACGCCTGCCCGCGCGGCAGCGGCGGATGCGGCAGCGGCGCGTCCTGCTGCTGATCGACGTGTCGGGCAGCATGAAGGCGGGGACGGAGGGCGCGCTGCGCCTTGCGCATGCTCTGGTGCAAGCGGGCGAGCGGGTCGAGGTGTTCACGCTCAGCACGCGGCTGACGCGGGTCACGCGCGCGCTGCGCCGCCGCAACCGCGATCAGGCGCTGGCGCTGGCGGGGGGCCTCGTCGCGGACTGGGATGGCGGGACGCGGCTCGGCGAGGCGATGGCGGCCTTTCTTGCCGTGCCGCGGTTCGCGTCCTTTGCCCGCGGGGCGCTGGTGGTCGTGGTGTCGGACGGGCTGGAGCGGGGCGGGTCCGAGGCGCTGGCGGCGGCGGTGGCGCGGCTGAGGGGCCTTGGCTGGGGCATCCTGTGGTTGAGCCCGCTCGCCGCCGATCCGGCCTACCGGCCCGAGACCGGGGCGATGCGGGCGATCCTGCCGCTGCTCGACCATCTGGCGGACGGATCGTCGCCGCAGGCGATCGGGGCGGCGATCCTCGGCTTTGCGCGGGGGGCGCGGTGATGCGGGTGATCGACGCGCATGTCCATATCTGGCGGCAGGCGGACCTGCCCTGGCTGGCGGGGCCGATGCAGCCGCGGATCTTCGGCCCTTACGGACCCTTGCAGCGCGACTATCCTATGGCCGATTACAGCGCCGACATCGCCGGGCAGGGAGTCGTCAAGGCTGTCTATGTTCAGGCCAACTGGGCGCCGGGCCGTGCCGAGGCCGAAGCGGCCTGGATCGAGGATGTCGCGCTGACGACCGGCTGGCCGCATGCGACGGTCGCCTATGCCGACATGGGCGTGCCCGATGCGCGCCCCGCGCTCGACCGGCTGGCGCGCTATCCCCGCCTGCGGGGCATCCGGCAGCAGATGCACTGGCACGCGAACCCGCAGTTCCGCTTTGCGGCCCGGGCCGATGCCTGCGCCGAACCGGCCGTGATCCGCAATGTCGGGTATCTGGCGGATTACGGCTGGTCGTTCGATCTGCAGGTCTTCGCCGCCCAGATGCCGCATGCGTTGCGGCTGGTCGATGCCTGTCCGCGCGTGACCTTCGTGCTGCAGCATGCCGGGATGCTCGAGGACCTGTCGGAACCGGGCCGGGCAGCCTGGCGCGCGGCGATGGCCGATCTCGCGCGGCGGCCCAACGTGGCGGTCAAGCTTTCGGGGTTCGGCACCTTCGTGCACCGGGTCGATGCCGCGCTGATCGCCTGGCTCTGGCAAGAGACGGTTGCGCTCTTCGGGGCGAACCGCTGCCTCTGGGGGTCGAACTTTCCGATCGAGAGCCTCTGGACCGGTTACGCCGCGCTGATCGGCGCGCACCGGGCCGCGGCCGCGTCATTCACTGCGGCCGAGCAGGCCGCGATCTTTCACGACACCGCAAGCCGGGTCTACCGGCTGTAATTCAACGGGGAGGGACCCATGCCGCTGGAAATCAAGATCCTCGACTTCGGCGACATCGAGCTGGAATCGAGCTTCCTCGTGCTCGGGCGCGATTGCGGCCGGGTGCGCAGGGTGCCGGTCTATGGCTTTCTGATCCTCGGCGGGGCCTATCCGGTGCTCGTCGATACCGGCTATCGCGACAATGCGATCATGGGCAGCCTCGGGATGCGGGGGCTGCAGTTCCACGAGAACATGGTGGAGCGGCAACTGGCCAGCCACGGGGTACGGGTGGGCGATGTGCGCTACATCCTGCACACGCATCTGCACATCGACCATGCCGGCAAGGACGACGTGTTCCCGATGAACACGACCGTCGTCATCAACCGGCGCGAGCTGGAATATTCCGTCTCGGGCCTGATGCATCCGCAATACCCCAAGCCCGACATCCTGCATCTGGTCGAGCGGCTGCACACGCCCGGCGCGCTCAGGCTCGAGGATCTCGACATGGCCGGGCCGGTCGAGCTGTTGCCCGGGATCGTGCTCGAGAATGCCGACGGGCATACCGAGGGGTCGATGAACGTGCATGTCGAGACCGCCGACGGGCGGGCGACGATCTGCGGCGATGTGATCTACGATTTCAACGATCAGATCATCGCGCCGCAGCGCACCTTCGGCCCCGAGGAATACCAGGTGACGGGCAACCATTCGGGCTCCAAGCGGCGCGAGAAGGCGGCGATGCGCAAGCTGATGCATTCGGGGGCGCGATACATCCTTCCCGTGCACGACAAGCCCGCCAAGGTCGAGGGGGGGCGCGTTGTCGGGCGGCTCGACATGGCGATCCCCGGCCCGGTGTCGCAGAGCGTGCCGCGCCGCGACTGGTTTCCGGCCTGAGGGGGCGGTGCCATGGCCCATACCGCGCTCGACCCCGCGTTCCGCCGGCTGATCGACGAACATGCCCCCGTGCGGCAGATCGCGCATGGCTGCACCTTCACCGAGGGGCCGGTCTGGCATCCGGTGGAGCAGTATCTGCTGTTCTCGGACATGCCCGGCGACGTGCGGCGGCGCTGGGACCGGGCAGGGCTGCGCGAGGTCATGCGCCCGTCCAACAAGGGCAACGGGATGACCTATGACGCGGACCTGAACCTGCTGGTCTGCGAGCATGCCACCTCCTCGGTCGCGCGGTTCCGGCCGGGCGGTGCGCGCGAGGTGCTGTGCAGCCGCTTCGAGGGGCGCGAGCTCAACAGCCCCAACGACATCTGCGTGAAATCGGACGGGTCCATCTGGTTCACCGACCCCTGGTATGGCCGTATGCCGGTGTTCGGGGTGGAGCGGCCGCGCGATCTGGGCTGGCAGGGGGTGTTCCGGCTGCCGCCGGGGCACCGCGCCGGCGCCGAGCCGCAACTCGTGGTGGACCGCTATACCTTCACCCAGCCGAACGGCCTCTGTTTCTGCCCCGACGAGACGAAGCTCTACGTCAACGATACCGAACAGGCGAACATCCGGGTCTATGACGTCATGCCGGGCGGGCGGCTGGCGAACGGGCGCATCTTTGCCAGCGGGCTCCGCGACAGCCTGCTGCCGGGTGTGCCGGACGGGATGAAATGCGATGCGGAAGGCAACGTCTGGTGCTGCGCGCCGGGGGGCCTGTGGGTCTATGCGCCGGACGGGCGGCACATCGGGAAGGTCTCGATCCCCGAACTGCCCGCCAACCTCGCCTGGGGCGGGGCGGACTGGCGCACCCTCTTCGTCTGCGCGACGACGAGCGTCTATGCGCTCGATGTCCGCGTCGGGCCGCGGGCCGAGCCTTACATGAAGGCGGGGCGCGGGGGTGCAGGGGGGGCTGGAACCGCGCAAGGCGAGGATGCGCTGCGGCTCGATCCGGCGCGCTGCGCGCTCATCATCCAGGACATGCAGAACGATGTGGTGATGGAGGGCGGGGCCTTCGCCGCCTCGGGCAGTCCACAGCATTGCCGCGAGCAGAACGCGGTCGCCAACATCGCGCGGCTTGCCGAGGCCTGCCGGGCGCGGGGGGTGCCGGTGATCCATGTGTGGTTCCTGCGCCGCGCGGACGGGCGGGACATGACGCTGAACGCGCCGCTGTTCGAGGGGGCCATCGAGGCCAATGCGCTGGTCGAGGGCACCTGGGGCGCCGAGCCGGTGCCGGGCCTCGAGCCGCAGCCGGAGGATTTCGTGGTGCACAAGGCGCGGATGAGCGCCTGGGAGGGCACCAGCCTCGAGCGGATCCTGCGCGCCGAGGGGCGCGACATCCTGATCGAGACCGGAGCCTGGACGAACATGAGCATCGAGCACACGGCGCGGACCGGGGCCGACAAGGGCTATGTCATCGTCATCCCCGAGGATGGCTGTTCGACGATGAACGCCGACTGGCACCGGGCGAGCATCGATTACGCGATGCAGAACGTGGCGCTGGTGACGACGGTGGACGCGGTGATCGCGGGGCTCGGCTAGGCGCGCCGGCCCGGCGGGATCGCGGGGCGGGGGCGTGCGCCTCCGGCGGGGATATTTGAGCCAGCCTGAAGCCGGGACGCCGGATTCTGGTGCGGCCGGTAGGGCGGATGCGCCGCTTGGGCGCGGCGAAGGGGGACGGAATGGCGGGGCGACTGGCGGGCAAGCGGGCCTTCGTGACGGCGGCGGGGGCGGGGATCGGGCGGGCGGTGGCCGAGGCCTTTGCCCGCGAGGGGGCGGCGGTGATCGCGACCGACATCGACGGGGGCGCGCTGGCGGGCCTTGCGGGATGCACTGTGCGGGTTCTCGATGTGCGGGACCGGGATGCGGTGGCCGAGGCGGCGGCAGCGGCCGGGGCGGTGGATGTGCTGTTCAATGCCGCCGGCTATGTGGCGCATGGCACGATCCTCGATTGCGACGAGGACGCCTGGGCGTTCTCGGTCGATCTCAACCTCACGGCGATGTACCGCGTCACCCGCGCGTTCCTGCCGGCGATGCTGGCGGCGGGCGGGGGGAGTGTCATCAACGTCGCCTCGGCGGTCGGGTCGATCCAGGCGGCGCCGAACCGCTTCGTCTATGGGGCGACGAAGGCCGGGGTGATCGGGATGACCAAGGCGATCGCCGCCGACTTCGTGCGCCAGGGCATCCGCTGCAACGCGATCTGCCCCGGCACGGTGGACAGCCCGAGCCTGCGGGCGCGGATGGCGGCGCTCGGGGCGAGCCTGCCGGGGGGGGTGGCCGAGGCCGAGGCGCTGTTTCTGGCGCGCCAGCCGTCGGGGCGGCTTGGGACGACGGCCGAGATCGCGGCGCTGGCGGTCTATCTCGCCTCGGACGAAAGCGCCTTTACCACCGGGGCCTGCCACGTCATCGATGGCGGCTGGACGAATATCTGAGGAGGAACGGGGATGAAGCTGTTGCGCTGGGGGCCGCCGGGGGCGGAGCGGCCGGGGATGATGGACGGGGCGGGCGTGGCGCGCGATCTGACGGGCCTTGTGCCCGACATCGGCGGCGCGGTGCTGTCGGATGCGGGGCTGACGATGCTTCGCGGCCTCGACGCAGCGGCGCTGCCGGCGGTGCCCGCGGACGCGCGTCTCGGCCCCTGTGTCGCCGGCACGGGCAAGTTCATCTGCATCGGGCTGAATTATTCCGACCATGCCGCCGAGACCGGTGCGACGGTGCCGCCCGAGCCGATCATCTTCATGAAGGCGACGAGCGCGATCTGCGGGCCGGACGATCCGATCGTGATCCCGCGCGGGGCCGGAAAGGTGGATTGGGAGGTGGAGCTGGCCGTGGTGATCGGGACCCGGGCCAAATATGTGACCGAGGGCGATGCGCTGGCCCATGTCGCCGGCTATGCGGTGGCCAATGACGTGAGCGAGCGGGCGTTTCAGGCCGAGCGGTCGGGCCAGTGGACCAAGGGCAAGAGCTGCGACAATTTCGGCCAGATCGGCCCCTGGCTGGTGACACGCGACGAGATCGCCGATCCGCAGGCGCTGCCGATGTGGCTGACGGTCAACGGGCAGAGGATGCAGGACGGGTCCACCAGGACCATGGTCTACGGGGTGGCGTTCCTGGTGAGCTATCTCAGCCAGTTCTTCACGCTGCATCCGGGCGACGTGATTTCCACCGGCACGCCGCCGGGCGTGGCGCTCGGCATGAAGCCGCCGCGCTGGCTGGTGCCGGGGGATGTGGTGGAACTCGGGATCGAGGGGCTGGGGCAACAGCGCCAGCGGGTGGTGGCGGATGAATAGCTATGATCTGGGCGGGCAGGTCGCGGTCGTCACCGGCGGGGCGCAGGGCATCGGGCTGGCGGTGGCGCGGCGGCTGCATGCCTCGGGTGCGACGGTCGTGCTGTGGGACATGGACGGGGCGCTGGCGGTCGAGGCGGCCGGGGCGCTCGGCGTGCGGGCCGACGCGGCGCAGGTGGATGTGACCGATGCCGCATCGGTCGAGAAACTCGCCAGGACAACTGCCGCAAAGCACGCCCGGATCGACGTGCTGGTGAATTCGGCCGGGATCGCGGGGTCGAACGGGCCGGTGACCGCCTATCCGGTGGCCGAGTGGCACCAGATCGTCGCGGTGAACCTTCACGGCACGTTCCACACCTGCCGCGCGGTGCTGCCGGTGATGCAGGCGCAGGGCTATGGGCGGATCGTCAACATCGCCTCGGTCGCAGGCAAGGAGGGCAATCCGAATGCCGGGGCCTATTCGGCGTCCAAGGCCGGGGTGATCGCCCTGACCAAGACGCTGGGCAAGGAGACCGCGGGGCAGGACATCGCGGTCAACTGCGTCACGCCGGCGGCCGCGCGCACGCGCATCTTCGACCAGATGGCGCAGAGCCATATCGACTTCATGCTCTCGAAGATCCCGCGCGGGCGGTTCCTCGAGGTGGACGAGGCGGCGGCGATGATCGTCTGGATGTGCACGAAGGAAAACAGTTTCACCACCGGGGCCACGTTCGACCTGTCGGGCGGCCGGGCGACCTATTAGGCCTTGGGGAGCGGGGGAGGGACGGCCCGCGGGCCGGCGGCCGGCGCGCAGGGTTGCGTTCCGCCCGCCGTGCGATCCGAAGATTGGGTATTGTGCTGTCACGATGCTCTGATACGGCCGTCCCATGGACGTCCAGAACAACCCCCGAGAGGTTCGCCGCAGCGGTTACGCTGCCTTCCTCGGCGGCGCGGTGATCGGCACGCTCGGCGGCCTGATCGGGCTCGGCGGCGCCGAATTCCGGCTGCCGCTGCTCATCGGTCTGTTCCGGTTCGCCGCGCTCGAGGCAGTGATCCTCAACAAGGCGATGAGCCTTGTGGTGGTGGCGAGCGCGCTGCCGTTCCGCACCGGGACGGTGCCGGTGGCCGAGATCGCGGCGCAGTGGCCGATCATCGCCAACTTCCTCGCCGGGAGCCTCGCGGGTGCCTGGTTCGGGGCGGGCTGGGCGACGCGGCTGCGGACGGCGGCGCTCTATCGTGTCATCGCCGTCCTGCTGGTCGGGATCGCGGCCGTGCTGCTGCTTGGCCACGATCCGGCCCCGGGCGGCGCGGTCCTCGGCGGGCTCGGACAGATGGTGGCCGGTGTCGTTGCCGGCTTCGGGATCGGGGTCGTCGCTTCGCTGATGGGGGTGGCGGGGGGCGAGCTTCTGATCCCGACGCTGGTGCTGCTGTTCGGGGCCGATGTGAAGCTTGCCGGCTCGCTGTCGCTGGCGATCAGCCTGCCGACGATGCTGGTGGGCTTTGTCCGCTACAGCCGCGACCGGAGTTTCGACGTGCTGGGCCGCAACCGGGCCTTCCTGCTGGTCATGGCGGCCGGTTCGGTCGCGGGGACGTTTCTCGGCGGGATGCTGCTCGGCGTCATCCCCGGTGCGGTCCTGTTGCCGGTGCTGGCGGCAATCCTCGTGGTTTCGGCGGTCAAGGTGTGGCGCCACGGCTGACGGCAGCGGGACAGGACCGGGCGAAAGCCGCGAGCAGGCGAAGGCTGGTGGTGGGCGACCCTGTAGTGCGGTTTTCAAGGCAGGTCAATGCTTTGCACTGTAAACCCTGCTACAACTGGTTCGTTGAAATTCCTGAATTTTCGTCCGATCTGTCAAACCCTGCGGGGCCTCAAAAAGAGGAACTGCACTGTGAAAGAAACGTATTCAACGGACCTCAGCGAAATTTTCGATTGGACGCCACCTGAAAAGGAAAACGCCGCTGCGGCTGGTCCCCGCAACGGCGCTGAAATTTCGGCGGCTCAGAAAAACGCCTGCTATAAACATACTGAATTTGCGCCCGAAAATCAAGGTTGCGATTTGCCCCTTGCCGTCTCGATGTTCGCGGACGTGAAGGCGCAGCGGATCGAACCGAATCGCCTGAGCCTTCGGCAACTGCAAGACCGGCTGAACAGCACCACGGCGCGCAACAAGGCAGCCCTGCCCCTGGTCAAGCTGGCAACCTTCGGGGATGCCCGAACTGACAAGGGCAGCCTGCGACACGATGCCAACCTGTTGCGCGTGTCGGGCGTGGAAGGCGACTATGACGCGGGCGCAGTATCGCCCCAAGACGCGGCCGAACGGCTGCGCCAAACGGGCGTTGCAGCCCTGATATACACTACCCCCAGTCACACCGCAGAAGCGCCCCGCTGGCGCGTCCTTGCACCTCTGGCGCGCTCTGTTGCCCCGGCCGAACGGGAAGCCCTTTGTGCCCGCTTGAATGGCGCCCTTGGGGGCATCCTTGCCGCCGAGTCCTTCACCCCGTCGCAGTCCTATTACTTCGGCGGCTTGGCCGAACGCCCCCCGGAATCCTTCCTTGTGGAAGGGCAACCGCTTGACCGCGTGTCGGGCATTGCCTCGATCGGGCCGCAGCCCAAGCCGGTGAAGTCGTCCACCGATCTATCTGACCTGTTCCGGGAACCGGCAGACCGGGCGGAAGTGCGGCGGGCCTTGGCGCTTATCACCGATGCCGATGACCGCGACCAATGGCTGAAAATCGGCATGGCGCTTCACGCTGAATTCGCGGGCAGCGATGAAGGCTTTGACCTTTGGTCGGATTGGTCGCGCCAGTCCCTGAAATTCGATGAACGTGACCAAAGCCAGAAATGGAAATCCTTCCGGCGCAGCGGAGTCGGCATCGGGACGCTTTTTGAAATCGCCAAGGGTTACGGGTATGAGCGGCCTTATTACTTTTCTGAATCTGATTTTGACGATCTGCCTGCACTTCCTGCGGAAGCGAAACAAGCGAAGATCGGAATAATCACCGCCAAGAACGGCGAAATGAAACCGACGCTGCACAATGCCATTCTGGTTTTGCGCAAGGTGAACCGGGATCAAGGCTATTCGATCCGCAAGAACGACATGACCGGGCAAGACGAATGGCGCGCCGGGCCGATCAACGATGCCGATCTGGGTTTGATCCGCGTGGCAATTGAACAGGCCGGAATGCACAACGTAGGGGCAGACCTGACCGCGGGCGCGGTTCGGGCGGTTGCCGAGTTGAACCGTCATCACCCGGTCAAGGATTGGCTGGAGTCGCTGCACCATGACGGCAAGCCGCGCCTTGAATCATGGCTGACCCGATACCTTGGCGTCGACGCATCCCCCTATTCCGTTGCCGTGGGGCGCGCCTTCCTGGTGGCTATGGTCGCGCGCGTCATGCGGCCGGGCTGCAAGCACGATCATGTTCTTGTGCTGGGCGGGGCGCAGGGCATCGGCAAGTCAACTGCCTGCCGCATTCTGGGCGGTGACTGGTCAGGCGACAACATGCCCTCGATCCGCGACGGCGCGCGGGAAGCCGGGCTATACCTTCGCGGGCATTGGCTGGTGGAACTGGCCGAACTCGCACCGTCGCGCAAGGCAGAGGCGGAAGATTTGAAAGCCTTTCTGACTCGGGCAACCGATGAAATCCGCGCCCCCTATGCGCGCCGGGCTGACGTTGTGCCACGCCAATGCGTCTTTGTGGGCACCACGAATGAAACCGCCTTCCTGCGGGATGCCAGCGGCGGGCGGCGCTTCTGGCCCGTGACTTGTGGGGCGCGGATCGACACCGAAGGACTTGCGGCAGATCGGGAACAGCTTTTCGCTGAGGCAGCCGCAGCCTTCCGGGCCGGTGAAGCGTGGCACTTGCCGCCCGATCTGGAACGGCAGGCAGCGATTGAGCAAGAGGCAGCCCGCGAAGAACACCCGTGGGAACAGCCTATCCGGCGCATCCTGGACGGCTTGACCGATGGTGACGGCTTTGAGCGGCAACCGAAGGACAGTGTGACGGTTGCCGAGGTGCTCACGGCTTTGGGCATCCCGGTTGAAAGGCATCCCGGCAAGCCCTCGCGGGACGCGGCAGGCATCCTTCGCATGTTCGGTTGGGTGAAGCGCCGCAAGAATGACGGCATTGAATGGTGGCGGGCATGATGCGGCAGGATCAATCATCGCCTGCAACCGATCATCGCTTTAGCCGGATCATCGGTTGCAGCGCATTTGCACCGCGAAAAGGTGAACCCAGTGAACCCAGCGTGAACCCACAGAAAGGCGCATGGGTTCACCGTTTTCTTTCGCCTTTCCAATGCTTTGCGCCAGTAGTGAACCCAGTGAACCCATATACCCCCAACAAAACCCTTGGCGATGACACAGCGGCGGCAGGGCAGCGACGGGGCAGCATGGGCAGGCGGCACGTCTCAGGCGGTAATATAGGAAAAGTGGGTTCACTGGGTTTACTGGGTTCACCATCGGGCACAAGCGATCATCGCCCCCATTCGATCATAGGTTCTTCCCAAGGGGGACGGGCAGCGGGGACACAGACCCCCGAAAAAACACCCTTTGCAAAATTTTTCGATTGGTGAGGCTTAGCAATGTTACAACATAGCACCGATCTCTCAGACCTCTTGGGGCCTGGAACGGCCGACCCCGCCCCGCATTATCAGCGGGCCGCTGAGGGGCCTTCCCCTGTTCCGGCTACCCCTGCCGCCCCAACCCGTCGAAAGCCTGCCAGCGATGAAATGACAATCGCTGAGCCTATCCCGGCCACCATGACCGAGGTTGAGATTGCCGCCTTCCTGGGAATCGTCACGAGTCAGGTTCGCACCAAGACCAAGGACGGGATTCTTGTGAAGAACGGCCGGGCGCGCTGGGATGTTCGGGCATCCCTGCAAGGCTACCTGTCACAACTGCGGGATGGGGCTATCCGTGGCGGCGGGCAGGTTCCCGATGAACTGAAAGCCGAAAAACTGCGGTTGGCGCGGGAACAGGCCGACAAGCTGGAAATCGCCAATGCCGCAGCGCGTGGCGATATGGTCCGGGCGGCAGACGTGGAAAGGGAATGGGCGAATGTCTTGCGGGATATTCGGTCGACCATGTTGGCCGTGCCCTCGCGCGTAGGATCAAAACTGGCACACCTGAGCGCCCATGACGTTGCCGAGATCGACTCCGAGATCAAGGCAGCCCTGGAAGGACTCGCCAATGGGAATTGAATTGATCCGCAGCCGCGCGCTGCAAGCCCTGCGACCCCCGGCCGATCTGCCGCTTGCCGAGTGGATCGAAAGCAACATTTTCCTGCCGCAGACGGCTTCTGCCCTGCCGGGCAAGATGAAGCTATGGGCCTATCAGCGCGGAATCTGTGATGCCCTCGATGATCCGGGCATTGAACGGGTAACGGTGTTGAAATCGGCGCGCATCGGATATACTGCCCTTCTGTCTGGCATCATCGCCAGTCACGTTGCCAATGCGCCCGCGCCGATCTTGGCTGTTCAACCGACTGCCGATGATGCCCGCGACTATGCTGTCGACTTGGAACAGGTCTTTGACGCATCCCCCGCTTTGCGCGGTCTTCTGTCGGATGAAGCCGATGAAACCGGGCGCAGCACCATGCTGAACCGGCGCTTTCCGGGCGGCAGTCTGAAATTCTTGGCCGCGAAAAGCCCGCGCAATCTGCGCCGACATACGGCAAAAATTCTGATCCTGGATGAAATAGACGGCTTTGAAGTGTCGCAGGAAGGCGACCCTATCGAACTGGCGACCATGCGCACCATGACCTTCCGGGATCGAAAGATCATCGCAGGATCGACTCCGGTTTTCGACTATGGGCCTGCAACCCGGCTTTATGACAAGTCGGACAAACGGATATACGAATGCCTTTGCCCTTCTTGCAGCGAATTCTCGGAAATCAAATGGGCCGATATTCACTGGCGCGAAGGTGACCCGGATTCCGCACATTGGACCTGCCCGAACAATGGCTGCATTGTGGAAGAACGGCACAAGCCCGCAATGGTCGCGGCCGGGCGCTGGCGGGCAACTGCGCCCGATGTGAAGGGCCATGCCGGTTTCAAGGTGAATGCCCTTATCAGCCCGCACTTTAACGCGCGATGGGGGAAGCTGGCAGCCGAATTCCTGGAAGCCAAGAAAAGCCCGGAAACCTTGCAGACCTTCACCAACCTGGTGCTGGGGGAACCGTGGCGCACCGAAGGCGATGACCTCGATGAACACGAATTGTTCGGGCGGCGCGAACCCTTCCGCCTTGATGCCCTGCCCGATGACGTGCTGTTCCTGACGGCGGGCGTCGACTGCCAGGATGACCGGCTTGAATGCGTCATCGTGGGCCACGGGCGCAGCGACATTTTCGCCCTCGATCACCGGATTTTCTGGGGACCGATTGACGGGGAAGCTGTCTGGCAAGACCTCGACTCCCTTCTGAAAGAGACGTGGCAGCACCCGAACGGCGGCACGATCCGCATAGACGCGGCTTGCATCGACTCTGGCGACGGCGGGCATACGGAAATCGTGAACAGCTACACCCGGCCGCGCTACGGGCGGCGCGTGGTCGCTATAAAAGGCGTTCCGGGCTTCTCACGGCAATTCTTGCAGAAGTCGGGCACCAAGGGGCAACTGCTTTGGCTTGTCGGTTCGGACGCGGTGAAATCGCAGTTGTTCACCCGACTGGCGCGCGGCGCGGGCGTCCGGTTCGGGGAAGCCCTTGAACCGATCTTCTTTGAACAACTGACCTCTGAGCGGCGAGTCGTCCGGTATGTGCGGGGCGTTCCCCAAGCGCGGTTTGAACGGATCAAAGGCAAGCGGGCCGAAACCCTGGACGCGACCGTCTACGCATGGGCGGCGCGGCAGTTGATCGGGGTGAACCTTGACAGACGGGCCGAAGAACTATCGAGTGAGGCAGCGCCGAAGAAACAGCCGCAAGTTGTTCGGTCGACATGGTTGAACAGGTAACGGGAATGCGCGAACGGTTTAGGCCTTGGTGGGAAGGTGAGTTTGAGCCATACGAAAACGACCCGAATAGCGGCGTGTTCTTTGTTGGCGGATGGCAGCGGCGGCACTGGACTTCACGCGCGGCGCATTCAATCTTCGACTTCCTGAAAGTCGAATGGAAATGGGTGACAGGGTCAGCCATAGCAATAGCTGGCCTTGTTATGACTTACATCCGGTTCTTCTAATGCAAAGCCGCAAGAGTGAACCGAAAAATAGGTAGCGATATGACGAAACAAGAAGAATTCCTGTGGTGCGTTCAAACGATGGTCATGCTTGACTCGCACAACATCTGTTTGGACCTTGACCCCAAGGACCGGCACAAGATTTCAGTTGGCGGGCGGATTGAAACTGTGGTCTTGGCGGTTCGCGCATCGCGGCACATTCCCGACAACTATTCGGCCGAACATGCAGCCTTTGAATTCTTCTGGTGGCTGAAATCTATCGACCCGGACGCAAGCGAACGACTGCCGCAGCCGTCTTGGATTTCCGAGTCTGATCTTCGGTTTGATTTCACGCGCAAGCCGAGATAACCCGGCCTGCGCCCTGCCGTCGATCATTCCCCGGTTGGCGTCGACCCCAGATAGGCGCGCAAAAGGAAGTCAGCCAAGAATTCATCGTCGTTTTCGGCTGCGGCGCGCTTGATCCGGGCAAGCGCTTCCGGGAAGCGTGGATTGGAAATGAAGTCGACCATGAGGCGGTCGGCTTCCATGCTTCCGGTGGATTGTAGCAGTTGCATCATGCGACTCCTTTCGGTTTGAACGAATCGAGTTATGAATGAGCGGGGATTTTATGTCTACGGCTCATTCATTGTGCATTTCACGGCAGAAGTGCTTTTAGACCAACAGCTTGTATTCATCTTCAAGCGCAGCGCGGACAATCTCGACCTTCTGAATTGGAACAGGCGGCAGAATTCGATTGTGGTTCTTTTCAAACCACCGTTTGTCGACTTCCTGCAATAGCTTTACGATCCGCGCATGGTCCCAGGGCCAAAGCCAACCGATCAGATAAGGATCAGTGACAAAGCGGCGCAGGGACCGGGCTTCATTCTGCAAATCGGCTTTGGTCTGTTTCTTCATGGCGTGACTCCTTCTGAAATAAGGGAAGGGCGGCACCCGCCAGCGCCGCCCTTGAACCGGGGGAAGGAGTCAACCCGGACCCTCTTTCGCGTTGCGAAGAAACGATGCTGGAAACACCGCAGCGCGAAAACTCTTGCAGTCTGTCGGGCCGGTTTCCCGCCCCGATTCGTCTATGTCACTCGAACGTGGAACCTTGGTAGCACTCTCTTCTTGACTCTACAACTCAAAAGTGAGATATAGAGCGAAAGAAAGAGGCACACACATGACTTATAGCATCGCACAAGCCGTTCCCTACTTTGTGGGCCTGGACAAGTTGCCCCTCGAAAAGGTTGTCAGCGTCGACAAGGCGCTGCGCAATATCTCGCAACGCTTCTACCTGCCGCCCGTTGCCCTTGAAGGCCGCACGAACACGTATTCGCTTGGTTCCATCGTCGCGCTGCGCCTGATCTATCAGGCCACTCTGTTCGGCTTGGACCGCATCCTGACGGAAGAATATGCGCGCTGGTTGCAGCGTCACCCGGTCGGGGGGCCGCGCGTAAAGGTTGCAGGCGGCGAAACTGGCCTGCCGCTGGTGGATGAAGCCATTCGCCGCGTTCGCGCGGGCGAAACCTTTGCCTTCCACGTGGCGCTTCTGACGGATGGTCAACCGCACCTCTATGCCGATTGGCAGCGCAACCCGAAGTTTGACGGGCTGCTTTCCGACAAGCCCGAAGTGGGGCGCTACACCGCGCCCGCGTCGACCCAGATTGCCGCCCTTCTGGCACTAATGGAGTCCTGACCCTTGGGCATTCTTGATCTTTTCAAGCGCAAGGCCGAACCGCTGCAAACCCGGCGCTTTGACGGCGCGGCAGGCGGGCGGCGCTGGTCATCTGCGCCTTCCTTCGGGCGCACCGGGCCGGAAACGCTGGCAGCGTCTGCCCCGATCCGCAGCCGGGCGCGCTACTTTGTGGCGAACAACCCGTGGGCCTCGAATGGCGTTTCGGCGCTGGTTTCGGGGCTGGTTGGCTTTGGCATCAAACCGGCTTCCCAGCATCCCGACGCGGGCAGCCGTGCCAGCATCGGCGCGGCGTTCAGCGCATGGGCCAAGCGGGCCGACTCGGAAGGCAGGACCGATCTTTTCGGAATTCAGGCTGCGGCTGTTCGGGCTATGATCGTCGACGGCGAAGCCTTCCTGCACATGGAAACCCGCGCCAATGGGCTGCGGCTGCGGCTTCTGCCCGCTGAAATGGTGGACGAGTCCGACACCCGCGACGTGCCGAACGGCGGCTATGTCGTGGCAGGGATCGAATTCAACGCGGCCGGGCAGCGCGTGGCCTATCACGTTCTGAAAGCGCGCCCGACTGAGGTTTTCGCCTCGACCTATGGCACGATCCGCATTCCCGCCGAAGATATGCTGCACCTCATGCACCCGCTTGGGGCCGGGCAGGTTCGCGGCGTCTCTTGGCTTGCGCCGGTTCTTCTGCGCCTTTCGGAACTCGATCAACTGGAAGATGCCCTTGCGGTTGGCGTCAAGACTGCCGCGATGTTCGCGGGCTTCCTTGTCGACCAGAACGGCACGGGCGAACCGTTCGATGCCAGCGACGAGTCAGGGCTATTGACCCGTGGCCTTGAACCGGGCGTCTTGCAGCGCCTGCCGTCCGGTTTCGACATTCGGTTCAGCACCCCGCAGCAAGCGCAGCAAACCGCCGAATTCGTCTCGCACCAAATCCGCGCCATTGCGGCAGGCTTGGGCGTTCCGGCGCATCTGGTCAGCGGCGATCTGCGGGAAGCGAACTATGGCAGCTTGCGCGCTGGCATGGTGGCATTCCGGCAGAAGCTGGAACAGATTCAATTCGGCACGATCATTCCGCAGCTTTGCGGGCCGATCTGGGAACGCGCGGTTTCCGCCCTGATCTTGCGCGGCGATCTGCCCGCAGCCGATTTTGAGGCAGCCGCAGCCCTTTGGCTTGGCGCTGAACACTATCCCCCGCCGATGCCGTGGATTGATCCGGCCAAGGATGTTGCAGCGATCCGCGATGCCCTGGAAGCCGGGCTTATGTCGCGCCGCCAGGCGGTTGCCGAACGCGGTTTCGACATTGAAACCCTCGACTCCGAAATTGCCGCAGACCGGGACCGCGAAACCCGGCTGCAACTGAACTTCACCCCTCGCGCCGCCACGCCCGAACCGCAGAAGGAAGCTGGCGACGAATGACCACCCTTGAAACGCGGGCTGCGATCCTCGCACCCGCCACGCTGAACCGCGATGACGGCACCGTCGACGTGGTTCTGTCCACTGGCGCGCCGGTCAAGCGCGCGGGCTATGTCGAACGCCTCGCAATCGACCCCGCAGCCGTGACCATCGCGCCGCGCCTGCCGGTTCTCGACTCGCATCGGCAAGCCTCGATCCAAGACGTGAAGGGCCGCGTGGAAAATGTCCGGTTTGAAGCCGGGCAGATCGTGGCGACGCTTCGCATCAGCGACCCCGCAGCCCTTGCCGCAATCGAACGCGGCGACGTGACCGGAGTCAGCATCGGCTATCGCGTGACCAAGTGGCAGGACTCGTCCGATGCCACCGGGCAGCGCGTCCGAACCGCCACCGCCTGGGAACTGGTGGAAGCCTCGCTTGTCGCCATTCCCGCAGACCCCCAAGCCCTTATCAGGAGTGCACCCTTGCCCCAAGACGTGACCACCGCGCCCGACGCGGCAACCCTTGAAACCCGCGCCGCGATCCGCGCCATTGCCACCACGGCGGGCCTGGACTCGGCATGGGCCGACTCGCAGATCGACTCCGGCGCGGATGTGACCGCAGCCCGCAGCGCGGCCTTTGAAGCGATGACGCAGCGTTCGGCTGCGCCGATCCGCACCGCCACCGTGGGCGCGGCCAGTGATGACCCGGCCGCAATTCGCACCCGGCAGGTGGAAGCTCTTTCCGCCCGGATGATGGGCACCGCCCCGACCGACGCGGCGCGCCCCTTCATGCAGATGGGCCTTGCCGAATATGCCCGCGATGCCCTGTCCCGCAGCGGCACCGTGGGCGTGGCGATGATGGGCCGGGAAGAACTGCTGCAACGTGCCATGCACACGGTTTCGGACTTCCCGGACCTGCTGACCGGCGCGGGCAACCGTGTTCTGGCCGATGCCTACCGGCGCGCCGAAAGCCCCCTGAAACAGCTTGCCCGGCAGCGCACGGCTGCGGACTTCCGGCCGCTGTCGACCCTCAAGGTGGGCAACTTCACCAAGCTGGAAAAGGTGACCGAAGCCGGGGAAATCAAAGCCCTGTCGACGGCCGAAGCCAAGGAAGGCTACAGCCTTGAAACCTTCGGCGGCATTTTCAGCCTGTCCCGGAAAGCGATCATCAATGACGATCTGGGCGCTTTCGCGCGCTGGGGCGAAATGATGGGCAAGGCAGCGGCGGAAACCGAAGCCGGGCAGCTTCTGGCGCTGTTGACCGCGAACGCGGGCGCGGGCGTCACGATGGGCGACGGCAAGGCGCTGTTCCATGCCGATCACGGCAACCTTGCCGCAGCCGGTTCGCTTCTGGACGTGCTTTCGCTGGACACGGCGCGGCAGGCCATGCGCACCCAGAAGATGATGGATGGCAAGACCCCGGTTAACGTGGTCCCGCGCTTCCTTGTGGTCAGTCCGGCGCTGGAAACCGCAGCCGAAAAGCTGCTGACCTCGATCCAGCCGAACACCACGGCAGACGTGAACCCCTTCGGCGGCAAGCTGTCGCTGATCGTGGAACCGCGCCTGACCGGCAACGGCTGGTATCTGTTCGGTGACCCGTCCACCGCGCCCGTGCTGGAATATGCCTATCTGTCCAGCGCGCAAGGGCCGCAACTGTCCAGCCGCGACGGCTGGGAAGTGCTGGGCCGGGAATTCCGCGTCACCCTCGACTTCGGCGCGGGCGCGACGGATCACCGGGGCGCTTACCGGAATGCGGGGGCGTAATGGCTGTTACCCTCGCGCAACTTGAAGAATGGCGCGAACGCCTGATGGACGCCAAGTTTTCCGGCGTCCTGATGGTGACGGATTCCAGCGGCGAGTCGATCCGCTACCGCAGTCATTCCGAACTGGCAGCCGCGCTTGCCTCTCTCGACACCGAAATTCGGCGGATGGGCGGCAATCGCCCGTCCACCTCGATCATCTTCAATTCCAGCAAAGGACTCTGACCAATGGCAAAAAACTTCATTCAGGCGGGCGATACCCTGACCATCCCCGCCCCGGCTGCGGTCACCTCTGGCGGTGTGGTCATCGCGGGCGCGATCATCGGCGTTGCCCAAGGTGACGCGGCTTCCGGCGCATCGGTCGACGTGAAAACCTCTGGCGTTTGGGAACTGCCCAAGGTTGGCGCGGATGTTGCCACCCTGGGCGTGGCGATCTACTGGAACAGCACTTCCAAGCTGGCAACCGTCACGGCGTCCGGGAATACCAAGATCGGCGTTGCCGTGGAAGCGGCCGGGGCCGGTGTTGCCTCGATCAAGGTTCGCCTCTCGGGCTTCTGAGGCGCAACCGATGACCGATGCAGCCCGTTCCCCCATGATGCAGATGCCAGCCAAGCGCGGCCTCTCTCGCACAGAGGCAGCGGGCTACATCGGCATCGGCACAACCCTGTTCGACAAGCTGGTTGAAGCGGGACAGATGCCCCGCCCCAAGCGGATCGGCGTTCGCAATGTCTGGGACAGGTTCGAAGTCGACTTGGCATTCGACCGCTTGTCGACCGACAATCCCGACTGCGTCGACGCAGACGCGAACGATTGGGATTGACCGCATGAAACAACTCAGACGACCGCCGAAATACTGCCAGGGGATGATAGACCGCCACGGCAAGCCGCGATGGTATTTCCGCCGCCCCGGCTATCCGCGCCGCGCCCTTCCGGGCCTGCCCTGGTCCCCGCAATTCATGGCCGAATATGCCGCCGCCATGGAAGGCGACAAGGCAGAGATCGGCAAGAAACAGACCCTGCCGGGCAGCATCGCAGCCTTGATCGCCAGCTATTACCGTAGCGCGGATTACAGCGGCATGGCCGACGCCACCAAGCGCGCGGTTCGCAACATCCTCGAACGCTTTCGCGCCGAACATGGGGACAAGCGCGTTGCGCATCTGGAAAAGCGCCACATTCAGAAGATCATGGCCGAGAAGGCGGCAACACCAGACGCGGCGAACCGCCTTCTGCGCCTGCTGCGAACGCTGATTGCCCATGCGATTGATCTGGGCTGGCGGCGCGACGATCCGACTGCGGGTGTCAAGAAACTGCGGCACCGCACCGAAAGCTTTACCACATGGGAAGAGGAACACATTGAAGCGTTTCTTGCGCATCACGGGCCGGGCAGCCGGGCGCATCTGGCGTTCTGTCTGTTGCTCTACACGGGGCAGCGGCGGGGCGACGTGGTGCGCATGGGCCGTCAGCATGTGCGGGCGGGCGTCCTGTCCATCGTTCAACAGAAAACCGGACAGGAAGTCAGTATACCCCTGCACCCGAACTTGCGCGCGGTTCTGGACGCTCTGCCGAAGGACAATCTGACTTTCATCATGTCGGAACGCGGCAAGCCGATGACACCAGAGGGTTTCACCAACTGGTTTCGCAAGCTGGTGGAAGCTGTCGTCGACGCTGATGGCAAGCGGCTGTTGCCAGATGGTCTTTCCCCGCACGGGTTGCGCAAGGCGACGTGCCGCAAACTCGCAGAAGCCGGATGCAGCGCGCATGAAATCATGGCGATCAGCGGGCACCAGACGCTTGCCGAAGTCACCCGCTACACCGTCGCGGCGAACCGAATCCACCTTGCGGAACGTGCCGTCGCGGCGCTGGAACGGAAAGAAGCGGGAACATAGACTGTAAAACCCGCCTCACAGTTTTACAAAACTGCCCCGTAGGCCATTGATCTGATTGGATGAAAAAGGAAGATGGTGGGCGACCCTGGAATCGAACCAGGCGTGGGTCTCCCCGGCGGAGTTACAGTCCGCTGCCGCACCTTGCAGCACGTCGCCCAATGGCGGGCGGGATAGTATGGCAGGGCAGGGGGGTCAAGCGCATTCTCGGCGCGGCACGCCCGTCTTGGGGGGGGTTGCGGGCGCCGTGCGGGGCCGCCACAGTCGGGGGCGGAGGCGGCATGAAGAAACCGGACTGGGTGATCGACAAGGAACGCGCGCGCCGGGCCGCGGGGGCCGAGACGGTGTGGCTCTTCGGCCTGCATGCGGTGCGCGATGCGCTGGTCAACCCGGCGCGCGGGCGGCTTCGGCTGATGGTGACGCGCAATGCCGCCGACCGGCTGGCCGAGGCGATCGCCGCATCCGGCATGACGCCCGAGATCGTCGATCCCCGCCGTTTCGACGCGCCGCTGGCCCCCGAAAGCGTGCATCAGGGCGCCGCGCTCGAGGCGCGGCCGCTCGACTGGGGCCGGCTCGAGGATGTCGCGGCCGGCGGGGCGGGGCGGCCGCTGGTCGTCCTGCTCGACCGGGTGACGGACCCGCATAATGTCGGCGCCATCCTGCGGTCGGCCGAGGTGTTCGGCGCGCGCGCCGTCATCGCCACGGCCCGCCACGGCGCACCCGAGACCGGCGCGCTCGCCAAGGCCGCATCGGGGGCGCTGGAGCGGCAGCCCTACCTGCGGGTGACGAACCTTGCCGAAGCGATGGGCAGCCTGCGCGCCATGGGCTATGTCCTGCTTGGCCTCGACGGCACGGCGGGGATCGCACTGGCCGAGGGTGTGGCGCGGGCCGCCGGACGCCCCGTCGGCCTCGTGCTCGGCGCGGAAGGGGCGGGGCTGCGCGAGCGCACGCGCGAGACCTGCGACAGCCTCGTGCGGATCCCGGCGGCGGGCGCATTCGGCTCGCTCAATGTGTCGAACGCGGCGGCCGTGGCACTTTATGCGGCCACGGCGGGGTGACGGCCGGTCACAGCTGCGCGAGAGAGGCTGCAGGGCGCGGCGCTCGTGCCTACATCGTGGAGAAGCGCGGGTTCGGAACATCCGCGCAGTTCTTCACTGTCCCTCGTTCCGCACTGCGCCCGGGGCCTTTTCCGGGCGCTTTTTTTGTGCGCTCTCACGCCCGCGGCCGCGGGCGACTTGCAGCGTCTGCAGGGTGGGGCTAATCCCGCCGCATGGACGAGCCCGCCGACGATGCCCTGCGCCAGATCCTTGCCACGACGCGCGTTGTGGCCGTGGTGGGCGTTTCGGCCAATCCTGTCCGGCCGAGCTACTTCGTCGCCCGCTATCTCGGCCTGCGCGGCTTCCGGGTGATCCCGGTCAATCCGGTTCATGCGGGCGAGATGCTGCTGGGCGAACCGGTGCGCGCGGCGCTCGCCGACATTCCGCCCGATGTGCCGGTGGACATGGTCGATATCTTTCGCCGCTCCGAGCATGTGCCGGCCATCGTCGCCGAGGCGCTGGCGCATCTGCCGCATCTGCGCACGATCTGGATGCAGATCGGCGTCGCGCATCCCGAGGCCGCCGCGGCGGCGCGGGCGCGCGGGCTGGCGGTGGTGCAGAACCGCTGCCCCAAGATCGAATACCAGCGGCTGCACGGCGAGCTCAGGATGGGCGGATTTGCAACGGGCGTCATCTCGGCGCGGCGCTAGGGCTTGCCCCGTTGCCGCCTCGCGGCATCTGTGGCATGTCCCTGCCAAACCGTTTTGAAAGGTCAGCCATGACGGATTTCGCCGCACGCCGCGTGATGATGGTCGATACCCAGGTGCGGCCGTCGGATGTGACGAAATTCCCCGTGATCGCTGCCATCCTCGCCGTGCCCCGCGAACGCTTCGTGCCCGATGCGCTGCGCGAGGCGGCCTATGTGGGCGAGAACATCCCCCTCGCGCCCGGCCGCGTCCTGCTCGATCCGCGCACCTTCGCCAAGATGCTCGACGCGGTGGACCTGCAGCCGACCGATCTTGCGCTTCATGTCGGCACCGGCCTCGGCTACGGCGCCGCGGTCATGGCGCGGCTGGCCGAGGCGGTCGTCGCGCTCGAGGAGGACGAGGGCATGGCGGCCGAGGCCGAGGCGGTTCTGGCCGCCGAGGGCGTGGACAATGCCGCCGTGATGACCGGCCCCCTTGCGGCCGGCGCGGCGCGGCATGGGCCCTATGATGCGATCCTGATCGAGGGCGGCGTCGAGGTGGTGCCGAATGCGCTCACGGACCAGCTCAAGGACGGCGGGCGGATCGCTGCGCTGTTCATGCGCGGGGCGCTCGGCGAGGTGCGGCTGGGGCGCAAGGCCGCGGGGCGCGTCGCCTGGCGGCCGTCGTTCAATGCCGCCGCGCCGGTGATGCCCGGCTTTGCCGCCCTGCGGGAGTTTGCGCTGTGATCCGTCTTGCCGCCGCCGCCGCCCTTGCCGTCACGCTTGCCGCGCCGTCCGTGATGGCGCAGTCGCTGACCGACACGCTGATCGCCGCCTATCGCAACTCGAGCCTGCTCGAGCAGAACCGCGCCGTGCTGCGGGCGGCGGACGAGGATGTGGCGCAGGCTGTCGCGACGCTCCGCCCGGTTGTGGACTGGTCGATCGGCGCGAACCTCACCAACAGCGACCGCCGCCTCGTCGGGTTCGGGCGCGATACGACCGAGCTTTCCGGCACGCTGCGGATCGCGGCGGAATTGACGCTGTTCGACTTCGGCGCCAACCGCTTTGCGCTCGACGCGCAGAAAGAGCTTGTTCTGGCCACCCGGCAGTCGCTGGTGGGGGTGGAGCACAACGTGCTGTTCTCGGCCGTCGCGTCCTATCAGGACGTGCGCCTTGCGGTCGAGACGGTGGCGCTGCGCGAAAGCAACGTGCGGGTGATCGAGCGCGAGCGGCAGGCGGCGCGCGACCGGTTCGAACTGGGCGAGGTGACGCGCACCGACGTCGCCATCGCCGAGGCGCGGGTCGCGGCGGCGCGCTCGGCGCTCGAGGCGGCGCGCGGCCAGCTTGCGGTGGCGCGCGAATCCTTCAATCTCAACGTCGGCCGCTTTCCCGGCGTGCTGCCGCCGCCGCCGCGGGCGCCGGCCACCGCCCGATCGGTCGACGAGGCCAAGGCCATCGCGCGCCGCACCCACTATGCGATCCTCGGCGCGCAGCACGAGGTCGCGGCGGCCGAGCTTTTCGTGGCCCGGGCCGAGGCGGCGATGCGCCCGCGGCTTGTCGGCGGGGCGGAATACGTGCTGCGCGACAGCGGCGCCGACCAGGCCACGCTGTCGCTGCGGCTGAGCCAGCGGCTCTATGCCGGCGGCCAGTTCTCGGCGCTGTTCCGGCAGGCGATCGCCCGGCGCGATGCCGCCCGCGCGCGATTGGCCCGCGCGGCGTCCGAGGTGGATGACGCCGTCGGCCGGTCCTGGGCGCAGCTTCAGGTCGCCCGGGCCAGTATCGCGGCGAGCCGCCAGCAGGTTGCCGCCGCGCAGGCCGCCTTCGACGGCGTGCGCGAAGAGGCGACGCTGGGCGCGCGCACGACGATCGAAGTGCTCAATGCCGAGCAGGAGCTGCTGGATGCACGGGTCAACCTGCTCACGGCGCTGTCGAACGAATACACCGCCAACTACGGGCTCCTGGCGGCAATGGGCCTTTTGACGGTGCAGCACCTGCGGCTCGGCGTGGCGACCTATGACCCGGCGGCCTATTACAACGCCGTGAGCACGGCCCCGGCGACATCGGGTCGCGGGCGGGCGCTCGACCGGGTGATGGGGTCTATCGGCCGCGCACCCTGATCGGCCTTTGCGCGCAGGCGACGGAAACAATCCGAGGCAAGCGGCCCCTCGGGGCCGTTGAGCGGGCGGGCAGGTCTCTGTATGGTATCGGCAACGAACCGGGAAACGGCGCAAGGGACAGGCATGGCTGATCGCATGACCAACGTCGAGATCGAGGATATCCTGTCCTCGATCCGCCGCCTCGTCTCGGAAGAGGCGCGGGCCCCGCTCACGCGGCAGCCGCCCAAGCTTGTCCTCACGGCGGCCGAGCGCGTGCTGCCGCCCGCGGAAACGGCGGCGGCGGAAGCGGCGGAGGATGCACTCGAGGTGCGGATCGCCGAACTCGAGGCATTGCTGGGCGTGCCGGCCGACATGCCCGGCGCCGGGTTCGAGGCGGAGGAGGGCGATCCCTTCATCGCCCCGCCCGCGCTGCCGCGGCAGGCGGCGTCCGGGGCAACGGGGCAAACCGGTGGCGGTCGGGATCTGCCGCCGATCAGGCTTCGCGGCGGATCGGATGCCGACGGTGTTCGGTCGCCGGAGGTCGGATCGCTGGCGGCACGTGCCGCCGCCGACGCGGCGCCGGCGTCTGCCGCGCCTGGCGCCCGCGGCCACGACGGCGCTGTCGACCCGGCCGCAGAGCAGGTCAGGGAAGGTGGCACAGCGGAGGCGCAGGACATGGCGCTGCAGTCGCCCCGTGATGCCGCCGGAGCCGGGTATGATCGCGATGCTTCTGGCGAGACCGGACCGGACGCGCCCGCCGCGGGCGCCCGTCAGCGGGCGCGCCGGATCGTCGAGCGGACCGACCATCCGGCCGAGCAGGCCGTAGAAGCCGAACCCGAGGTCGCCGATCCGGTCTGGGAACACGCCCCGGACGGGGATGTGTTCCTCGATCCGGCCGTGGGCGACGGCGATCTTATCGACGAGGCGATGCTGCGCGAGATGGTGCGCGACATCCTGCACGACGAGCTTCGGGGCCAGCTTGGCGAGCGCATCACACGCAACGTGCGCAAGCTCGTCCGGGCCGAGATCGCCCGGGTCATGGCGTCCCGCGATCTGTGACCGCAGCCGCCGCGGGCGGCGCGGCGCCCCGCCGAAACGGCAGGGGCGCAAGCGCCCCGCGGGTTCAGGCCGCTTCGGCCTGCTCCATCTCGAGCGCGTGACGCCGTTCGCTTTCCTCGCGCGACAGCGCGACCGACGTGCGAACCCCCTTGGCGACGAAATCCATCAGCCCCTTGACCACCCGTTCGTTGGGGTCGATCCCGGCACAGGACAGCACTTCGCGCCCATCGCGCGAGCGGGCCCAGCGGGCGATCTGTTCGGGTCCGTTGCCGTATTTCTTGTCATCGGCAATGGCATCGTCGAGGGCGGCCAGCACAACGGCGGCGAACAGCTTGCGCGCGCGCGCACCCTGTTCGTGGTTGAAGGCGCTCCCGTCAACGAAATCAGACATTTCGTCGTTCCTTGTTCTTGCTCTTGCGTTTCTGGCGTCCGGCTAGCTACGACCAACCACGCCCGATTCGGTAATGCCCATCCTGCATGACCGGCATGCGTTCTGTGCAAGGCTGCCCGATTCCGGTGCGCGATGGCCAACTTGCCGCCTCGCGGTCGCCCAGATATAGGGACTCGGGCCAACCGATCAACACTTTTTCAATGGATGTGCGATGGCCCGCGTGAATGGCAACGAAATCAAGCCGGGCTTCGTGCTCAACCACGACGGCGGCCTCTGGGCGGCGGTCAAGGTCAGCCATGTCAAGCCCGGCAAGGGCGGCGCCTTCGCGCAGGTCGAACTCAAGAACCTGCGCGACGGGCGCAAGCTCAACGAACGCTTCCGGTCCGAGGACAAGGTCGATGCCGTCGATCTCGACAAGAAGGACCAGCAGTTCCTCTACGAAACCGACGGCCGGCTCGTGTTCATGGATGCCGAGACCTTCGACCAGGTCGAGATCGACGCTGAGCTGCTGGGCGACCGGCGGCCGTTCCTGCAGGACGGCATGATCGCGACGGTCCAGTATTTCGGCGACGAGGCGCTGGCCGTGGCGCTGCCGCCCAAGGTCACCTGCCGCGTCGTCGAGGCCGAGCCGGTGCAATCGGGCCAGACGGCGGCCAAGAGCTACAAGCCGGCCGTGCTCGACAACGGGCTGCGGGTCATGGTGCCGCCCTTTATCGGTGTGGACGAGCTCATCATCGTCAATACCGAGACCTTCGAGTATTCCGAACGCGCGTGACGATCTTTGTCCGCCTGCTCGGCGGCCTCGGCAACCAGATGTTCCAGTACGCCGCGGCCCGGGCGCTGGCCGCGCGGCACGGCACCGGTGTGGTCTGGGACGGGCGCGATTTCCGCCATTACCGCCTGCGCCCGCTGCTGATCGACCGCCTGCGGGTGACGGGACGGGCGGCCTTGCCGGCCGAGGCGGCCCGCCTCGCCCCCTGGCGGCGCGAGCTGGCGCGGCTGGGGCACCGCGCCGGCCTGCGCACGCGCTGGCATTTCGAGCGCTCGCTGGCCCATGATCCGGCCTTCGACGACCTGCCCGACGGCACCGCGCTCGACGGTTATTACCAGTCGGCGCGCTATTTCGCCGCGATCCGCGACAGGCTGCGGGCCGAGTTCGCGCCGCGCGCCGCCGCCTCTGCGCGGAATGCGGCCCTGCTGGCAACGCTGCGGGGCAGCCCCTTCGCCTCGCTGCATGTCCGGCGCGGCGACTATGCGGCGCATGCGGCGACCACGCGCGTGCATGGCCTGTGCAGCCCCGGCTATTACCGCGCCGCGCTCGCGCGGCTGCGCGCGGCGGTGCCTGACGTGCGCATCGCCGTGTTCTCGGATGACATTCCCTGGTGCCGCGGCGCGCTCGACCTGCCTGCGGGCGCGCTCTTTGTCGAGGGCAATGCCGAGGCCCCGGAATGGGACATCGCGCTGATGGCCGCGTGCCGCCACCACATCATCGCCAATTCGTCCTTCTCCTGGTGGGGGGCCTGGCTGGGCGAGCCGGGCGGGCTGACCATCGCACCCGATCCGTGGTTCGACGATCCGGCCCTTGCGGGGCAGGGCATCGTGCCCGAGGATTGGCTGCGGCTGCCCAAGTCGGCTTGACCGGTGCGGGGCCGCGCCGTATGAATTGAACAAGCGTTCAGATAATGCCGGTCCGGGGGGAGAGGGGCGCCATGTTCCACGCGTCGATGACGTTCGATCTGGGCGAGGATATCGCCGCCTTGCGCGAGACCGTGCACGCCTGGGCGCAGGCGAGGCTCAAGCCGATGGCCGGCAAGATCGACCGCGACAACACGTTCCCGCGCGATCTCTGGCGCGAGATGGGCGAACTCGGCCTGCTCGGCATCACGGTGGACGAGGATTATGGCGGCGCGGGCCTCGGCTATCTCGCCCATTCGGTCGCGATCGAGGAGGTGGCCCGTGCCTCGGCCTCGGTCAGCCTCAGCTACGGCGCGCATTCCAACCTCTGCGTGAACCAGATCAAGCTGAACGGCACCGCCGAACAGAAGGCCAAGTATCTGCCCAAGCTGGTGTCCGGCGAGCATGTCGGCGCGCTGGCCATGTCCGAGGCGGGGGCGGGGTCGGACGTGGTGGGGATGAAGCTGCGCGCCGAGAGGCGCAACGGCTATTACGTCCTCAACGGCACGAAATACTGGATCACCAACGGGCCCATCGCCGATGTGCTCGTCGTCTATGCCAAGACCGACCCCGATGCGCGGTCGAAGGGCATCACCGCCTTCCTGATCGAGCGGGGTTTCAAGGGCTTTTCCACCTCGCCCCATTTCGACAAGCTCGGCATGCGCGGGTCCGACACAGGCGAGCTGATCTTCGAGGATTGCGAGGTGCCGTTCGAGAATGTCGTCGGGCAGGAGGGGCGGGGGGTTGCCGTCCTGATGTCGGGCCTCGATTACGAACGGGTGGTGCTGTCGGGGATCGGCACCGGCATCATGGCCGCCTGCCTCGACGAGGTGATGCCCTACATGCACACGCGCGAGCAGTTCGGCCAGCCGATCGGGAACTTCCAGCTGATGCAGGCCAAGATCGCCGACATGTATACGGCAATGAACACCGCGCGCGCCTATCTCTACGAGGTCGCCAAGGCCTGCGACCGGGGCGAGGTCACCCGCGCCGATGCGGCGGCCTGTGTGCTCTACTGTTCCGAGCAGGCGATGGTGCAGGCGCATCAGGCGGTGCAGGCCTTTGGTGGCGCCGGGTTTCTGAACGACAGCGCCGTGAGCCGGCTGTTCCGCGACGCCAAGCTGATGGAGATCGGGGCGGGGACCAGCGAGATCCGCCGGATGCTGGTCGGGCGCGAACTCATGGCGGCGACGGCGTGAGGCGCGTGCCCTCGCCCGGGCCCGCGCGGCATCCGGCCGGGCCAAGCCAGCCCGCGGCGCCCCTCGAGGTGATCCGGTGAAACTGACCTCCCGCGCGATCCCGACGTCCGAGACCTTCCGCGCCTGGCGGGCCGCCCATCTCGCGATGATCGACACCGTCGCCGAGGCCGCCGCGCTCGCGGCCGCCGGCGGCGGACCGAAGGCGCAGGCGCGGCACACCGCCCGCGGCAAGATGGCCCCGCGCGACCGTGTCGCGGGCCTGCTCGACCCCGGCGCGCCCTTCCTCGAGATCGGGGCCACGGCCGCCCACGGCCTCTATGACGGCGACGCGCCCTGCGCCGGCGTGATCGCCGGCGTGGGCCGCGTCATGGGGCAGGCGGTGATGGTCGTCGCCAACGACGCCACCGTCAAGGGCGGCACCTACTACCCGATGACGGTCAAGAAACACCTGCGCGCGCAGGAGATCGCGGCCGAATGCGCGCTGCCCTGTATCTACCTTGTGGACAGCGGCGGGGCCAACCTGCCCAATCAGGACGAGGTTTTCCCCGACCGCGACCATTTCGGCCGCATCTTCTACAACCAGGCGCAGATGTCGGCCCGCGGCATCCCGCAGATCGCCGTCGTCATGGGGTCCTGCACCGCCGGCGGCGCCTATGTGCCGGCGATGTCGGATGTCTCGATCATCGTGCGGAACCAGGGCACGATCTTCCTCGCCGGCCCGCCGCTCGTGCGCGCGGCGACGGGCGAGGTGGTCTCGGCCGAGGATCTCGGGGGGGGCGACGTGCACACGCGGCTGTCCGGCGTCGCCGACATCCTGGCCGAGGACGACGCCCATGCCCTCGCGCTCGCACGCCAGGCTGTCGCCAGCCTCAACCGCCGCAAGCCGGAAACGGTCGTGCTGCAAGCCCCCGAAGACCCGGCCTATGACCCCGAAGAGATCCTCGGCGTTGTCCCGCCCGACCTGCGCACCCCCTACGACATCCGCGAGGTGATCGCCCGCATCGTGGACGGCAGCCGGCTCGACGAATTCAAGCCGCGCTTCGGCGAAACGCTCGTCACCGGATTCGCCCATGTGATGGGAATCCCCGTCGGCATCGTGGCCAACAACGGCGTTCTGTTCAGCGACAGCGCGGTCAAGGGCGCCCATTTCGTGGAACTCTGCTCGCAGCGCTGCATCCCGCTGGTGTTCCTGCAGAACATCACCGGCTTCATGGTGGGCCGCAGATACGAGAACGAGGGGATCGCCCGGCACGGCGCCAAGATGGTGACGGCGGTGGCCACCACGGCCGTGCCCAAGATCACCATGCTCGTCGGCGGCAGCTTCGGCGCGGGCAATTACGGCATGGCAGGCCGCGCCTACCAGCCGCGGTTCCTGTGGACGTGGCCGAATTCCCGCATCGCCGTGATGGGCGGCGAACAGGCCGCCGGCGTGCTCGCCACCGTGCGGCGCGAGGGGATCGAGCGCGCCGGCGGCACATGGTCCGCCGCGGACGAGGCCGCCTTCAAGGCCCCGACCATCGCCATGTTCGACCGCCAGTCCCACCCGCTCTACGCCGCCGCCCGGCTCTGGGACGACGGCATCATCGACCCCCGCCGCAGCCGCGCCGTGCTCGCCCTGTCGCTCTCGGCCGCGCTCAACGCCCCCATCGCGCCGACACGCTTCGGCGTGTTCCGGATGTGACGGCGATGCGCCCTGCTGTTGCCATGGTTGCCTGCCAGCCTGCCGCGCATGAAACCGCCGCGCCCAGATCATCCGCGACGCCGCAGCCGCGCCCCGCATCGCGCCTGGATGGCCGCACCGCCGCCTGTCCCGCCGCAACCGGTTCGCGCCGCGGCCGACCGGCGCTTCCACAGCCGCAACCGGATCGCGCTGGCCCTGGCGCTGGCGATCCTCGCGCTGCCGATCGCCGACGGTGCCCTTACCGCGGGCCTGACCGACCGCGCCGCCGGCAGCGACTGCCGCATCCTCTCGGTCATCGACGGCGATACCGTGACGCTCTGGTGCGCCGGCACCGGCACGGCGCGCGCCCGCCTTGCCGGCTTCGGTGCGCCCGAGGTCTTCTCGCCCCGCTGCACCGCCGAATGGCAGGCCGGCATGGCGGCAACCTGGGCGCTGCGCCGCATGCTCTGGTCGGCCGGCGAGACCCGCGTGCTGCGCGAGGGGACCGACCGCTACGGCCGGATCCTCGCCGCCGTCTCCATCGACGGCGCCCCGCTCGCCCGCCGCATGATCGCGGCCGGGCATGCGCGCCCCTATGCCGGCGGCCCGCGACAGGGCTGGTGCGCGGCGCCGCCACCCCCGGCCGGCCGCCTGCCGCAGATCGGGACCGGCTGAACCGCGCGCCCTGCCCCTTCAGGCTGGCCCAAATATCCCCGGGGGTCCGGGGGCAGGCGGCCCCCGGCCTCGCCACAAGCCGAACGCCCGAGGTGCGCCCATGTTCGCCAGGATCCTGATCGCCAACCGCGGCGAGATCGCCTGCCGCATCGCCGCCACCGCCCGCCGGCTCGGCGTGACAACCGTCGCGGTCTATTCCGACGCCGATGCCGGCGCGGCGCATGTCGCCGCCTGCGATGCGGCGGTGCATATCGGCGGGCCGGCGCCGCGCGACAGCTACCTGCGGGGCGATGCGATCATCGCCGCGGCGCTGGCGACGGGCGCGCAGGCGATCCACCCGGGCTATGGCTTCCTCTCCGAGAACCCCGATTTCGTCGATGCGGTGACCGCCGCGGGCCTCGTGTTCATCGGCCCCTCGGGCGATGCGATCCGCGCCATGGGCCTCAAGGATGCGGCCAAGCGGCTCATGGTCGAGGCCGGCGTGCCGGTGGTGCCGGGCTATCACGGCAAGAGCCAGGACCCCGAGCATCTCGCCGGCGCGGCCGATGCCATCGGCTATCCGGTGCTTATCAAGGCCGTCGCGGGCGGCGGCGGCAAGGGCATGCGGCGCGTCGAGCGGCCCGAGGATTTTCGCGCCGCGCTCGAGAGCGCGCAGCGCGAGGCGACGGGCGCCTTCGGCAACCCCGATGTGCTGGTCGAGAAATACGTCGCCAAGCCGCGCCATATCGAGGTGCAGGTGTTCGGCGACGGCACCGATGCGGTGCATCTCTTCGAGCGCGACTGCAGCCTCCAGCGCCGCCACCAGAAGGTCATCGAGGAGGCGCCGGCACCGGGCATGACGCCGGCGATGCGCGCCGCGATGGGCGAGGCGGCGGTCAAGGCGGCCCGCGCCATCGGATACAGCGGCGCGGGCACGATCGAATTCATCGTGGACGCGAGCGACGGGCTGCGCGCCGACCGGTTCTATTTCATGGAGATGAACACCCGCCTGCAGGTCGAGCATCCGGTGACCGAGGCGATCACCGGCGTCGATCTGGTGGAATGGCAGCTCCGCGTCGCCGCCGGCGAGCCCCTGCCGCTGCGGCAGGACCAGCTCGCCATCGCCGGCCATGCCGTCGAGGCGCGGCTCTATGCCGAGGATGTGCCGGCGGGCTTCCTGCCGGCGACGGGCCGGCTGGCGCATCTGGCCTTTCCGCCCGGCGTGCGGGCCGATACCGGGGTGCGGACGGGCGATGCGATCAGCCCATGGTATGACCCGATGATCGCCAAGGTGATCGTCCACGGCCCCACCCGCGCCATCGCCCTCGCGCGGCTGGCCCGCGCGCTCGACGACACGCAGGTGGCCGGGACGGTGACCAACCTTGCGTTTCTCGGCGCGCTGGCGCGGCATCCCGGCTTTGTCGCGGGGGATGTCGATACCGGGCTGATCGCGCGCGACCTGCCCGCGCTCACCGCCGTGCCGGCCCGCGACGATCTCGAGCGCGCCATGCTCGGCACGGCGGTGCTCGCGGCGGCGCGGCTGCCCGACGGGCCGCTGGCGGGCTTTGCGCTCTGGTCGCCGCTCCGCCATCCGGTGGTGCTGCGCCGCGGCGATGCCGCGGTGCCGGCGCTGGTGACGCTCGACGGGCCGGACCGCGCGCTGATCGCGGTCGAGGGCGAGGCCCTGCAGGCCGCGCGCACCCCGGCCGGCTGGTCGGTCGCGGGGCACGCGCCGCTGACCGTGATCGAGGCGGGGGGGGCCATCCATGTCTTCGGCCCCGGCCGCACGCTCGGCGTGACGCGGGCCGATCCGCTCGACCGGGCGGTCGCGGCGGCCGGCGGCGGCGGCATCACCCGCTCGCCCATGCCCGGCCTTGTCAAGGCGGTGTTCGTCGCGGCCGGGCAGGCGGTGCAGGCGGGCGACCGGCTCGCCGTGCTCGAGGCGATGAAGATGGAGCATGTCCTGACCGCCGCCCGCGACGGCACCGTGGCCGAGGTTCTGGTCGAGCCCGGGGCGCAGGTCGAGGCCGGGGCGGCGCTGATCCGGCTGGACGAGGACGCGGCATGATCACCCTCTGGCATGTCCCCCAGTCGCGCAGTTTCCGCGTCCTGTGGTTCCTGCACGAGGCGGGCCTGCCGCATGACCTGCGGCTGATGTCCTTTGCCGGCAGGGCGCTGCGCGATCCGGCCTTTCTCGCCGTCTCGCCCGCCGGGCGGGTGCCGGCGGCCGAGATCGACGGGCGGGCGATGTTCGAATCGGGCGCCATCCTCGAATATCTCTGCGAGACGCGGGCGCCCGGCCTCGGCCGGCCCGCCGGTCATCCCGAGCGGGCGGCCTGGCTCGAATGGCTGCATTACGGCGAGACGATCGGCCAGCATCTCGCGCAGCTCACGCAGCAGCACATCGTGCTGCGAGAGGACTGGATGCGCTCGCCCACGGTGATGAAGCTGGAGGCGATGCGGCTCGGCCGCGTCCTGCAGGGTCTCGAGCGGGCTGTGGCGGCGCAGGACTGGATTTTGCCGGGGGGGTTCTCGGCGGTCGATGTGCAGGCGGGATACGGCGTGATCCTCGCGCAGCGGTTCGTCAGCCTCGAGGCGCTGCCCGCGATCGCCGCCTATGCCGCGCGGCTCGCCGCGCGCCCGGCCTATCGCGCGGCGCTGGCGGCGGACGGTCCGGCCGAGATCTACACCCGGCCCTTCTACCCCGCGCCCGACCCCGTTCCCGATGCCGGCTAGCCGGCCACCGCGCGGCACTGCCGGTCGCTGATCTGGGCGGTTGTCCAGCCCTCGGCGAGGGTGGCCCCACCCGGCCCGGTCGAGACGACGATGTATGTCCAGCCGTTCTTGGGCCAGTATTCGGTGATGGCCGACAGCCCCGGGTCCATCCGCCCGATCACCGGCGTCCCCGGGCCCGTGCCGGCATGCAGCGCGAAGGCCGGGCCGGTATAGCCCCAGCAGGCAAAGCCGCCCTCGATCGGTTCGGGGATGTCGATCAGCCGGTCTAGCCTGGCCTTGAGGCTGCGCATGGCCGGCGTCGGGTTGCGGCCGGTTGCGGTGCGGCAGCCGATCCCCCCCTCATACTCGCGCAGCCGTGCAACCTCGGCCCGGTTCACTTGCAGCGCGCCGGCATCGGCGGTCACGCAGCCCGCGTTGCCGAACAGGCTCTGGCCGAGCTGGCTGGCAAAGCAATAGCCCGCGCGGTGGAACAGTATGTTGCGATGCACCCAGAGCATGTCGCAATAATCGTTCGCCAATACGGGCTGCGGTGCGAAAAGGCCGGCGAGGATGACGGCAGGGGCGAATCTGCGCATGGAATGCTCCGTGAGAAACTTGGTTGGACCGGCGAGGGAAATCCTAGCGCCGCCGTGCCCCTGCGGCAAGCGGCCCATGGCAGGGCGCCCTTGTGCAGCCGCAGCATGCCGTTGTATCCCGCACGGGCCGGGATGCGGGGCGACGTGCTGTCGCGTGCCGGAAACGGGGGCTTTTGTTGACCCCCTGCGGCGGATCGGGGATAACCCGGTCAATCGCCGCAAACGGGTGAAGGAGCCGGACGTTGGACGAGCTGCTGCGCAACTACCTGCCGATCCTCATCCTGCTCGCGCTCGCGGTGGGCCTCGGGCTCGTGCTGATGCTCTCGGCCGCGGTGATCGCGGTGCGCAACCCCGACCCCGAGAAGGTCAGCGCCTATGAATGCGGCTTCAACGCCTTCGACGATGCGCGGATGAAGTTCGACGTGCGGTTCTATCTCGTGTCGATCCTGTTCATCATCTTCGACCTCGAGGTGGCGTTCCTTTTCCCCTGGGCGGTGGCGTTCCAGGATGTCTCGATGGTGGGTTTCTGGTCGATGATGGTGTTCCTCGGCGTGCTGACGGTCGGTTTCGCCTATGAGTGGAAGAAGGGGGCGCTGGAATGGGAGTGATGACGGGCACCGCCGTCGGGCCGGACCGCGACCAGCAGGCGGCCGAGTTCAACGCCGTGCTGCAGGACAAGGGTTTCCTGCTGACCTCGACCGAGGATATCATCAACTGGGCGCGCATCGGGTCCCTGCACTGGATGACGTTCGGCCTGGCCTGCTGCGCGGTCGAGATGATGCATACCTCGATGCCGCGTTACGATCTCGAACGGTTCGGCACCGCGCCGCGTGCTTCGCCCCGTCAGTCCGACCTGATGATCGTCGCCGGCACGCTGACCAACAAGATGGCCCCCGCGCTGCGCAAGGTCTATGACCAGATGCCCGAGCCGCGCTACGTGATCTCCATGGGGTCCTGCGCCAACGGCGGGGGCTATTACCACTACAGCTATTCGGTGGTGCGCGGCTGCGACCGGATCGTGCCGGTCGATATCTATGTCCCCGGCTGCCCGCCCACGGCCGAGGCGCTGCTTTACGGCATCCTGCAGTTGCAGCGGAAGATCCGCCGCACCGGCACCATCACGCGGTGATCCCCATGTCCGAGGCGCTCGAGGAACTGGCGGCCCATATCGCGCAACGGCGGCCCGACGATGTGATCGGGCATGCTGTCGCACATGGCGAGTTGACGCTGACGGTGGCGCTGCCGCGGATCGTCGGGCTGGTGGAATTCCTGCGGTCCGACCAGAACTGCCGGTTCTCGACGCTGGTGGACATCACGGCCGTGGACTGGCCGGAACGGGCCGACCGGTTCGATCTGGTCTGGCATTTCCTGTCGATGTATCGCAACCACCGCATCCGCCTGAAGGCCGCGGTGGGCGAGGGCGACATGGTGCCCTCGATAACGGCCGTCCACCCCTCGGCCAACTGGTTCGAGCGCGAGGTGTTCGACATGTTCGGCATCCTCTTTTCGGGCCATCCGGACCTGCGGCGCATCCTGACCGACTACGGGTTCCGCGGCCATCCGCTGCGCAAGGATTTCCCGACGACCGGCTATACCGAGGTGCGCTATGACGAGGTGCTCAAGCGCGTGGTCTACGAGCCGGTGCAACTCGTGCAGGAATACCGCCAGTTCGATTTCATGAGCCCCTGGGAAGGCGCGCGCTATGTCCTGCCCGGTGACGAGAAGCGGGGCTGAGGGCGGATGGCCGATCCGGTGGTGATGTTCGGGCTGGGGGCGACCAAGGCGGGCACGACCTGGCTGCACCGCTACCTGTCGGCGCACCCCGACTGCGCCATGCCGCCCAACAAGGAGCTGCATTATTTCGACCGGATCGAGAGCGGGACGCTGGCCAGGGAGCTGAAGATCGTGCGCGACAAGCGGGCACGGCTCGCGCGCGACCGCGGCGACGCGCCGCCGTCGCGCGCCCGCGCACTCGACCGCAGCATCGCCGCGCTCGACGCCTGGGCGGACGTTCTGGCGCGCGGGGTCGAGGATGCAGCGGCCTACCGCGCCTTCCTGACTGCGGGGACCGGGGGGCGGCGGGTGGTCGGCGACATCACCCCGGCCTATGCGCTGCTCGCCCCCGAGACGCTGGACCGGATGCAGCGCATCGCGCCCGACACGCGGTTCGTCTACCTGCTGCGCGATCCGGTGGACCGGCTGTGGTCGCATCTGCGGATGGTCGCCGGGCGCGCGGGCCATGCGGGCCCGGCGGTATTGCCGGCGGCGCAGGCGGCATTCGATACCTGGGCGGCAGGCGGCCATCCCGAGATCACCGCGCGGGGCGATTACGCGGCCATCCTGCCCAAGCTGGGCGGCGCGATCCGGCCCGGGGCGCTCTTCATCGAATTCTACGAACGGCTCTTCGAGGATGCCGGTGTCGCGCGGCTGTGCAGCTTTCTGGGTATCGGGATGCGCAAGGGCGACTATGCGCGGCGCGTGCACGAAGGCGGGGCGGCGCCGCTGGACGCGGCGCGCGCGGAACGCGCGCGGGCGCTGCTCGAGCCGCAATATGCGGCCGTGCGCACCTATCTCGGCGATCTGCCGGCGCGCTGGACGATGAACGTGACGGAAAGGGCGGCATGATGGACGGCAATTTCGACGACGTTCTGACGGGCGAGCAGCGGATCCGCAACTTCAACATCAACTTTGGTCCGCAACACCCCGCAGCGCATGGTGTTCTGCGCCTGGTGCTCGAGCTTGACGGCGAGATCGTGGAACGCTGCGATCCGCATATCGGCCTGCTGCATCGCGGCACCGAAAAGCTGATGGAAAGCCGCACCTACCTGCAGAACCTGCCGTATTTCGACCGGCTCGACTATGTGGCGCCGATGAACCAGGAACATGCCTGGTGTCTCGCTATCGAGCGGCTGACGGGCACGGTCGTGCCGCGGCGGGCAAGCCTGATCCGGGTGCTGTTCTGCGAGATCGGGCGGATCCTCAGCCACCTTTTGAACGTGACGACGCAGGCGATGGATGTCGGCGCGCTGACCCCGCCGCTCTGGGGGTTCGAGGAACGCGAAAAGCTCATGGTGTTCTACGAGCGGGCCTGCGGGGCGCGGCTTCACGCCGCCTATTTCCGCCCCGGCGGGGTGCATCAGGATCTGACGCCCGAACTGATCGAGGATATCGACACCTGGGCGCAGGCCTTTCCGGCGCTGCTCGACGATATCGACGGTCTGCTGACGGAAAACCGCATCTTCAAGCAGCGCAATGCCGATATCGGCGTGGTGACCGAGGCGGACATCCAGAACTGGGGCTTTTCGGGCGTGATGGTGCGCGGATCGGGCCTTGCCTGGGATCTGCGGCGGGCGCAGCCCTATGAATGCTATGACGAATTCGACTTCAAGGTGCCGGTGGGCAAGAACGGCGATTGCTATGACCGCTACCTCGTCCGCATGGCCGAGATGCGCGAGAGCACGCGGATCATCCGGCAGGCGGTCGAGAAGCTGCGCCGCGAGCCGGGCGAGGTTCTGGCGCGCGGCAAGATCACGCCGCCCAAGCGCGCCGAGATGAAGACCTCGATGGAGGCGCTGATCCATCACTTCAAGCTCTACACCGAGGGGTTTCACGTGCCAGCCGGCGAGGTCTATGCCGCCGTCGAGGCGCCGAAGGGCGAATTCGGCGTCTATCTCGTGGCCGACGGCACCAACCGCCCCTGGCGGGCCAAGCTGCGCGCGCCGGGGGTCCCGCATCTTCAGGCGATGGATCACCTCTGCAAGGGGCATCAACTGGCGGATGTGAGCGCGATCCTCGGCTCGCTCGACATCGTTTTCGGCGAGATCGACCGGTGATATTGCATAGCAAGCCGGCTCGGCCGCTGGCTGACAGGCCCGGGCGCGTGGCGCGGGACTGTGAACGGAGAACGGACATGACACGGATCATCACCCTTGCCCTTGCGGTCGGCCTTGCCGCGCCGGCGCTGGCGCAGACGACTGCGCAGACCGAGGCGCTGATTGCGGCCATCGCGGCGTCGGGTTGCGAGGTGCGCGAAGGCAACAACGCGGCGGTCCTCGCGGCGGCGAACCTCACGCAGGACGAGGCCTCGGCCATCGTGGCGGCGCTGCTGGCCGACGGCCGGGCGGCGGTAGAGGGCGGCACGCTGCGGCTCAAGACGGCGGGGTGCAACTGATGCTGCGCCGCCTGCACCCGGACCAGCCGGCATCCTTCGCCTTCACGCCGGCCAACCTCGCCTGGGCGAGGGCGCAGATCGCCAAGTATCCCGAGGGCCGGCAGGCGAGCGCGATTATCCCGCTCCTGTGGCGGGCGCAGGAGCAGGAGGGCTGGCTGACCCGGCCGGCCATCGAGCATGTCGCCGACATGCTCGGCATGGCCTATATCCGGGCGCTCGAGGTGGCGACGTTCTATTTCATGTTCCAGCTCGCACCGGTCGGGTCGGTCGCGCATGTGCAGGTCTGCGGGACGACGACCTGCATGATCTGCGGCGCCGAGGACCTGATCGGCGTCTGCCGGTCGCGGATCGCGCCACGGGCGCATGCGCTTTCGGCCGACGGGCGGTTCAGCTGGGAAGAGGTCGAATGCCTCGGCGCCTGCGCCAATGCGCCGATGGTGCAGATCGGCAAGGACTATTACGAGGATCTGACGGCCGAATCCTTCGCCGCGATCCTTGACGCGCTTGCGGCGGGCGAGGTGCCCGTTCCCGGGCCGCAGAATGGGCGCTATGCGTCCGAGCCGCTTGGCGGGCCGACCACGCTCAAGGATCACATCGCGGACCGCGCGCCGCACAATGCCTCGGTCGCCGCGGCGCTGGCGGTGGGCGACACGATCAAGCGGATCGACGGGACAGAGGTGCCGCTGGTGGCGCCCTGGCTGAAGGAGCGGGCGGGCTGACGGCACGGGGACGGAACCGGGACGGGACAGCAGGGCCCTTTGATCGGGAGGGACGGCGGATGGCGAAGGCAGAGATGAAACAGGCGCCGCGGCTGGACGGCTGGGCGATCGCGGTCGGCGCGGGGCTGGTGGCGTTCGGTGCCGCCTATGTGCCGGTCGGCGTGAATGCGGCCGGATCGGTTGCCATCGGGGTCGTGGTGCTGCTGGTCGTCGGCCTCATCCTCGGCCTGCCGTCCGCATCCGATGCCGCGCCGGTTGCACCGCCCGCGGCGGCGCCGCAGCCCGCGCCCCGCCCCGAGGCCGCGCCGGCGCCGCCGGCCATGGCCGTCGCGCCGGCCGCATCGGTGAGCGCCATGCCCGCGCCCGCGCCG
>JBKBQT010000016.1:3704-71517 GCA_046292445.1 Gemmobacter sp. | reverse complement strand
CGCCGCGCGCGGCGTGATGCGCTGTGCCCAGGCGGTCGTGAAGGACGCGCCCGGCACCTATTCGCCCGACACCAGACTGGGGGACCAGTGATGACGCTGCACCTTCGCGCCGACGCCGCCGCACCCGCCGCCAAGACCAATGCGGGCCGGTTCTTCGAGGATTACCGGCTGGGCGAGACGATCCGCCATGCCGTGCCGCGGACGATTTCGGGCGGCGAGCGGGCGCTCTACCACGCGCTTTATCCTGCGCGGGGGGCGCTCTATTCCTCGGATGCCTTCGCCCAGGCCTGCGGCCTGCCGAGCGCGCCCCTCGATGACCTGATCGCGTTTCATACCGTCTTCGGCAAGACGGTGCCGGACATCAGCCTGAATGCGGTGGCCAACCTCGGCTATGCCGAGGGGCGCTGGCTTGCCCCGGTCTATCCGGGCGACACGCTGCGGTCGGAATCGGTGGTGATCGGCCTCAAGGAAACCTCGACCCGCGCGGCGGGGGTGATCTGGGTGCGCACGACCGGGTTCAACCAGCGGGGCGAGGCCGTGCTCAGCTATGTTCGCTGGGTCATGGTGCGCAAGCGCGAAACCGAGGCGCCCGTGGGCCCTGCCGTCGTGCCGGACCTCGCCCCGGTCGTCGCGCCCGCCGACCTCGTGGTGCCGGCCGGCCTGACCTTCGCCGACTACGATTTCGCGGCCGCGGGCGAGGGCTGGCGCTGGGGCGACTATGCCGTCGGCGAGATGATCGACCATGTCGATGGCGTGACCATCGAAGAGGCCGAGCACATGATCGCCACCCGGCTGTGGCAGAACACCGCCAAGGTGCATTACGATGCGACATGGCGACCGGACGGCAAGCGGCTGATCTACGGCGGCCATGTCATCAGTCTGGCACGGGCGCTGTCGTTCAACGGCCTCGCCAATGCGCAGATGATCGTCGCGCTCAACGCCGGCGCGCATGCCAACCCCTGTCTGGCGGGCGATACCGTGCGGGCCTGGTCCGAGGTTCTGGACAAGGCCGAGACGGCGGTGCCGGGGGTCGGCGCGGTCCGCCTGCGGCTCGTGGCCTACAAGCACGGGGGGGAGCCGTTCGTGCTCAAGGACGCCGCGGGCAAGTATCACCCGCGCGTGCTGCTCGATCTCGACTACTGGGCGCTCATGCCGCGGTAGTCGGCGGGCGGCTTCGGGCGAGCGTCGGCCCCTCTGCGGCAGGCGCGCGCGGGTTCATCGCGGGCCGCCACAAAACTCGCCCGGGTCGGCGCCGATTTGCCTATTGGTTGCGCAGCGGCATCACGTCGGCCTAAATTTCGGGGCGGGGCCGCGCGGTGGAGGTTTTTTGATCGTCGTCATCATGATAGCACTTGATTGTAACGCTCCTGTTACTCTTTCTATCGGGTGTCAACCATGCTCAGCCGTCCGCTGGCAGCGACCATCCTGGCGCTTGCCGCTGCCTTTCCCGTTTCAAGCCGCGCCGAGGGCGTGACCCTCACGTTCGGGGCCACCATCGCCTCGGAATACGAATCCAACGGCCTGCGGCAGTCGAACGGGGTCGCCTTCCAACCCTCCGTCGAGGCCGAATATCGCGGGTTCTACGCCGGCATCTGGGCATCGAACGTCGATCCGGCGATCATCGGGGCGGGCGACACGTTCGAATACGATCTCTATGCCGGTTATCGCAACGCGGTCGGCGCGCTCAGCTACGATCTGTCCTATGCGCATTACTTCTACAACGGATCCGGCGCCTGCTGCGGCGAGGTGATCCTTTCGCTCGGCTATGACGTGACCGACCGCGTCAACCTCGGCGCCTATGCCGCCTGGGATCCGAATACGGGCACGGTGAACACGCGCGTGCTCGGCAGTTTCGCCGTCACCGACAAGCTCGGGCTCGATGCGCGCTACGGCACGATTTCGAACGGCGGGCACCAGTATTGGAGCGTCGGGGCAAGCTACGCGATCAGCGATGCGGCCTCGGCCTTCGTCGCGTATCACGGCACCTCGCTTCCCGCCCCCGACAACAGCCTTGTCGTCGCTGGCGTGACCCTGTCGTTCAGCTTCCCCTGATCCCTGCGCGCAGGGGGCGACCCCGGGGCGGGCGCGGCACCGCGCCCCCCCCCCCCACTATCCCCGCCGCCGGCGCTCGCGCCGTGGCTCGGCCGCGCCATCGCCGGTGCCGTCGGAGGCCGAGGAAAACGCGCCGAGCCGTGCGGCGATCGTCTCGAGCGTCGGGCGCGGGCCCGGCGGCACCGTCTCCAGTGCCTGCCGCATGGCGCGCAGGTGGTCGGGCGTGGTGCCGCAGCAGCCGCCGATGATCCGAACGCCGGCATCGCGCGCGAGAACGGCGTAATCGGCCATCAGGGACGGCGTGCCGTCATAATGGATGTGCCCGTCATGATATTTGGGGATCCCGGCGTTGCCCTTGGCAATGACCGGCCGCTCCGACCCCTGCGCGAAGAAGCCGAGCACGGTGCGCAGCAGATCCGACGCGCCCACGCCGCAGTTGGCGCCATAGGCGAGCGGCGGCTGCGGCAACTTCTCCACGAGGTCGGCAAGACCCGCCGAGGTCAGGCCCATCATCGTGCGGCCAGCGGTGTCGAAGCTCATCGTCCCGCACCAGGGCATGCCGGCCAGCGCCGCCGCCTCGGCCGCTGCCCGGTATTCCTCGGCCGCGCTGATCGTCTCGACCCAGAGCACATCGGCCCCGCCGTCCTTGAGCCCCTCGGCCTGCTCGTGGAACATCTCGACCGCGACGGCGTGGGTGAGCGTGCCCATGGGCGCGAAGATCTCGCCCGTCGGGCCGATGGACCCGGCGACGATCACGCGGCGCACGGCCTTGTCGGCGATCTCGCGCCCGAGTTCGGCCCCGGCGCGGTTGATCTCGCGCACCCGGGCCTCGCCGCCGTGCAGCTTGAGGCGGCTGGCGTTGCCGCCGAAGGTATTGGTCAGGAACAGGTCCGACCCCGCCTCGACTGCGCCGCGATAGAGGGTGCGGATGTCATCCGGGCGATCGATGTTCCAGAACTCGGGCGCATCGCCCGAGGACAGTCCCATGTTGAACAGCGTCGTGCCCGTGGCGCCGTCGGCGAGGATCCAGGGGCGCGCGGCGAGCATCTGGGACAGCGGATCGGTGGGCATCGACGACTCCACAACGGATGGCATGCCGCCTTGGCACGACACAGGACAGGGCGCAAATGCAAAGCGCGCATGATTGACTTGCGATGCGCCGCAAGTCGGTGCGTCAGGCCTCGCTGGCGAGCTGCGCCTTGGCAACCGGCAGCAGCGCCTCCATGCGGCTGCGGATCTCGCCCTCCGAGGCGCGGCCCGCGAGGTCGGCGGCGACCTTGCGCACCACGTCCTCGTGCCCGGCCTCCTCGAAGTCGGATTTCACCACCTCGATCGCATAGGCCTGCGCCGCGTCGCCGGTCAGGCCGAGCAGTTCCGCCGCCCAGAGCCCGAGCAGCTTCATGCGCCGCGCATTGGCCCGGAATGCCATTTCCTGGTCATGGGCATATTTGTTTTCAAACGCCTTTTCGCGGTCGTCGAAGGTGGTCATGGCACGCCTCGCTTGGCTTTTCACGGGTTGCCACCCATATGCCTGCCCGGGCGCGGTCCCGCAAGGGTTGCGATCGCCTTGCGACGTTCCGGGTCTTGCCGTATAGCCGCGACGAGGTGCGGCACCGGCGGTCCCGGCGCCGCTTGCGGTCGTGCGGTGTTGTCCCGCCGCGCGTGACCGGATCGGAGCAGGCATGGCACGGCGCAAGAAGATTTACGAGGGCAAGGCAAAGATCCTCTACGAAGGGCCCGAGCCGGGGACGCTGATCCAGTATTTCAAGGACGACGCGGCCAACCAGCAGACGACGCGGGCCACGCCCAACGACGGGCGCGGGGTGCTCAACAACCGGCTGTCGGAATTCTTCATGGCCGGGCTGAACGCGATCGGGGTGCCGACGCATTTCATCAAGCGCATCAACATGCGCGAGCAACTGATCCGCATGGTCGAGATCGTGCCGCTCCAGGTCGTGGTGCGCAACTTTGCCGCCGGCGATCTGTCGCGCCGGCTCGGCATCCCCGAGGGCACGCCGCTGCCCCGCCCGATCGTGGAATTCTATTACAAGGACGACAAGCTGGGCGACCCGCTGGTGACCGAGGAGCATGTGATAGCCTTCGGCTGGGCCAGCCAGCAGGATCTCGACGACATGGTGGCGCTGGCGCTGCGGGTGAACGATTTCCTGTCGGGCGTCATGCTCGGCGTGGGCGTGCGGCTTGCCGATTTCCGCATCGAGGTCGGGCGGATCTGGGAAGGCGACTTCATGCGTCTGATCGTGGCCGACGAGATCAGCCCGGACAGTTGCCGGCTGTGGGATCTGCGTGCGGTCGAGGGCGTCGATTCCGAGGGGCAGCCCCGCGATCCGGGTCCGCTGGCGGATGTCTACACCGAACTTGCGCGGCGGCTCGGCGTGTTGCCGTCCAACGTCACGCATGCGGGCAAGCCGACGCTGATCAACTGAAGCCGGGGGACAGGCATGCGGGCCAGAGTGACGGTGATGCTGCGCAACGGCGTGCTCGACCCGCAGGGCGAGGCGGTGCGCCACGCGCTCGGCGCGCTCGGGTTCACGGGGGTGTCGGGTGTGCGGCAGGGCAAGGTGATCGAGCTGGACCTTGCGACCGCCGACCGCGCGGCCGCCGAGGCCGAGGTGCGCGCGATGTGCGAGCGGCTTCTGGCCAACACCGTGATCGAGACCTGGGCGGTCGAGTTCGTCTGAGGCGTCGGCGGCCCGGGGGGTCGGGCAGCGACGGGGGGCAGGGGCATGCAGGCGGCTATCATCACCTTTCCGGGGTCCAACTGCGACCGCGATCTTGCGGTTGCCTTCGCGCAGGCCGGCGCGCGCGTTGCGCGGGTCTGGCACAAGGACACCGACCTGCCGCCGGGCACGGATATCGTCGGGATCCCGGGGGGCTTTTCCTTCGGCGACTACCTGCGCTGCGGCGCGATCGCGGCACGCGCGCCGGTGATGGCTGCGGTGGCGGCGCATGCGGCGCGGGGGGGCCTTGTGGTTGGCATCTGCAACGGGTTCCAGGTGCTGACCGAGGCGGGCCTGTTGCCCGGCGCGCTGATGCGCAACGCCGGCCTGCGGTTCGTCTGCCGCGCGGTCCCGCTGCGGGTCGGGGCGGCGGGCGGGGCCTTCACCGCCGGCTATGCGCCAGGGCAGGACATCGTGCTGCCGGTTGCTCATCACGACGGCAATTATCAGGCCGATCCCGAAACGCTCGACCGGCTCGAGGGCGAGGGGCGCGTGGCCTTCACCTACCGCGAGAATCCGAACGGGTCGGCGCGGGACATCGCGGGCGTGCTTTCGGCCAATCGCCGGGTGCTGGGCATGATGCCGCATCCCGAACGCGCGGCCGATCCGGCGCTCGGTCCGGCCGACGGGGCGGCGCTGTTCCGCGCGCTGGTCTCGGCGGGGGTGGCGGCCTGACGCCCCGCCGCTTGCCGGGCAGCCCTGTCGTCCCTAAACTTCGGGCATGAGCGACACGGACGCGCCACCTCTGGGTCCGGCCGGCACCGCGGAGGGCGCGAACCCGACCGGGGCGCTTCGGCTGATGGTGCTGGTGGTCGTGGCCGTCGCGGCGGCCGTCGTGCTGGTGACCAACCATCTTCTGACCGAGCGGTTCTCCGAATCCATCCGCAACCGGGCCGACCTGCGGCTCGCGCTGTTTTCGGGCAACCTGATGTCGGAGTTGCAGCGCAATTCGGTGGTCCCGCTGCTTCTGGCCCGCGACACGGCGCTGGCCGATGCGCTCGCCTCGGGCGACTATTCCGCGACATCGCAGCGGCTCATCTCGCTGCAGAACGAGCTCGGGACTGCGGCGATCCTGCTGCTGGATGCCGAAGGGCGGGCGGTCGCGGCGACCGACCGCAACCGGATCGGCACGCTGCACAAGCCGCAACCCTATTTCGTCGAGGCCCAGCGGTCGCGCGACACGGTGTTCAGCGCCTGGCGGCGCGAGGCGGGCGGTTTCGGCTTTACCTTCAGCCGCAGCATCACCGCCGAGGGGCGCCCGATCGGCGTCATCATGGTCGAGGTCGACATGCTCAAATACGAGCGGGCCTGGGCCGGCTTTGCCGATGCCGTCGCGGTGGTGGACAGCGAGGGGCAGGTGCTGCTGTCGACCGAGCCGCGCTGGCGTGGCCGCGCGCTGGCCGAGGCGTTGGAGCCGCGGGCGGCGCTGTCGCCCGTCGCGCGGGTCCTCGAGGCTGTGGGCGATTTCGCCCAGCCTGCGCCCGATGCCTGGCTGCGCGGGGCGCCGGTGATGCGGGCGGAGGTGCGGGTGCCCTTCCGCGGCTGGAAGATCGTATCCTTCACCCGCTACGACGCTGTGCGCGAACGGGTGAACACCTTTCTTGCCATCGAGATCATGGGCTTTGCCATCCTCCTTGCGCTCGGCTTCTATCTCTTCAGTCGGCGGATGCAGTTCCAGTCGGCGGCCTTCCAGCGGGAATCGGCCGAGCTGCGCGCGCTCAACGCCCGGCTGCAGCGGGCCATCGCCGAGCGCGAGAAGGTGCAGAAGGATCTCGCGGTCGCCGAACAGACGCTGGCGCAATCGTCCAAGCTGGCAGTGCTGGGCGAGATGTCGGCGGCGGTCAGCCACGAGCTCAACCAGCCGCTGGCGGCGATGAAAACCTATCTGGCCGGCGCGCGGCTCCTGCTGCAGCGGCGGCGGCCGGACGAGGCGCTGGCCTCGTTCCAGCGGATCGACGACCTGATCGACCGGATGGGGGCGATCACCCGGCAGCTCAAGTCCTATGCCCGCAAGGGCGGCGAGGCCTTCGCGCCGGTGGACATGCGGTCCTGCATCGGCGAGGCGCTGTCGATGATGGAGCCGCAGCTCAAGCCGCGGCGGGTCAAGATCGTGCGCACCCTGCCGCGCGGCCCGGTGATGGTCATGGCCGACCGGATCCGGCTGGAACAGGTCATCATCAACCTGCTGCGCAATGCGCTCGACGCAACGCGCGAGGTTGCGGCGCCGCAAATCGAGCTTATCCTGACCAGTGGCGAGACGGCGACACTGGTCGTGCGCGACAACGGGCCGGGCATCCAGGATCTCGATAAGCTGTTCGAGCCGTTCTGGACGACCAAGAAAGCGGGCGAGGGCGTGGGCCTCGGGCTTGCCATATCGTCCGGGATCGTGAACGACCTTGGGGGCCGGCTCACCGCGCGCAACGGCGAGGGCTCGGGCGCGGTGTTCGAGGTGCAATTGCCGCTTCTGGGTGACCGGATGCGGCTTTCGGAATAGGCGGGGCATCCGGCGCGTTTGTGCCGGGGTATTGGCGGGACGGGCGACATGGCACGCGCAATGAAGGTGGCGATCGTCGATGACGAGGCGGACATGCGGCAGTCGATCAGCCAGTGGCTGGCGCTGTCGGGGTTCGATACCGAGACCTATGCCAGCGCCGAAGAGGCGCTCAAGGGCATCGGGACCGAGTTTCCGGGCGTCGTGGTCAGCGACATCAAGATGCCGGGGATGGACGGCATGGCGCTTCTCAAGCGGTTGATGAGCGTCGATTCCGGCCTGCCCGTCATCCTCATCACCGGCCATGGCGACGTGCCGATGGCGGTCGAGGCGATGCGGATCGGTGCGTTCGATTTCCTCGAGAAGCCCTTCAACCCCGACCGGATGACCGAACTGGCCAAACGCGCGACGAACCAGCGCCGCCTCACGCTCGACAACCGCGCGCTGCGGCGCGAACTGGCCGACGGCGGCACGCTGATGAAGAAGCTCATCGGATCCTCGCCGGTGATGGACCGGCTGCGCGAGGATATCCTCGATCTCGGCCAGGCCGACAGCCATGTGCTCATCGACGGCGAGACGGGGACGGGCAAGACGCTCGCGGCCCATGCGCTGCATGCCGTCGGCCCGCGTGCGGGGCGGCGCTTTGCGGTGCTGTCCTGTTCGGCCTATGCCGAGGACCAGCTTGCCGAGCGTCTCTTCGGCCCGGTCCCATCGGGCGCGAGCCTGCCGCTGGTGGAAGAAGTGCGGGGCGGCACGCTCTGCCTCGAGGATATCGAGGCGCTGTCGGGGCCCATGCAGGCGCGTCTGCTGACCTTCATCAACGACCAGGGCGCCCCGCCGGAAACGCGCATCATCGCGATCTGCAACGAACATGCGCCCGACAAGACGGTCGAGGATGCGCTGCGCCCTGATCTCTATTACCGCCTCGGCGCGATGAAGATCACCCTGCCGCCGCTGCGCCAGCGCGGCGAGGATATCCTGACGCTCTTTACCCGCCTGTCGGAACAGTTCGCCGAGGAATACGGCTGCGAGGCGCCGGCCGTCACCGCGCAGGAGGCGGCGCAACTGCTGCAGGCGCCATGGCCGGGCAACGTGCGGCAACTGGTGAACATCGCCGAACGCGCCGTGCTGCAGAACCGGCGGGGATCGGGGTCGATCGCCTCGCTGCTGATGGCCGACAACGAGGCATCGGGGCCGGCGATGACGACGGAAGGCAAGCCGCTGAAGGATTATGTCGAGGCCTTCGAGCGGATGCTGATCGACAACACGATGCGCCGCCACAAGGGCAGCATCGTCGCGGTGATGGAGGAATTGTGCCTGCCGCGGCGGACGCTGAACGAGAAGATGGCGAAATACGGGCTCCAGCGGTCGGAATACGTCTGACCGCGCCCGCGAGGCAATTCGCCCATTGTGTTCGGCGCCGCTTTCGCCCTACGGTCACCGGACGCGCGGCAGGACCGGAGGGGCTGCTCGCGCGGCAAGATTCTCTGTGGTTCTGCCGGGCGCCCAGTGCGTTGTCGGGACCGCAGCCTGAATGGTCGCAAGACCGCAAGATTGTCCGTCAAGTCTCTGACGTAGCGGGCTTATTTCAGTGGTCCCGAGACATCGGGGCCGGGACAGAACCGCGATGTTGCGTCAACGGGTTACCCCAGACTGCCGCAGGTGCCGATCCGGCACCGCAGTCCCGCGCACCATCGCCCCAATCAGGCACGCCCCCCGACCCGACCGCAGGCTTGGCGGTGGCGCGGCGCGTGACGGATCAACATGGCCAGGAAGATGCTTATCGATGCCACCCACGCGGAGGAAACCCGCGTCGTCGTGGTGGATGGAAACAAGGTCGAGGAATTCGATTTCGAGACGGTCAACAAGCGGCAACTGGCGGGGAACATCTACCTTGCCAAGGTGACGCGCGTCGAGCCGTCGCTGCAGGCAGCGTTCGTGGATTACGGCGGCAACCGCCACGGCTTCCTTGCCTTCGCCGAGATCCACCCGGACTATTACCAGATCCCCGTCGCGGACCGTAAGGCGCTGATCGAGGAAGAACGCGCCTACCAGCGCCAGCAGGAAGAGGAAGAGGGTCGCGGACGCCGCCGCCCGCCCGCGCGCAAGCCGGCGCCGAAGGCGGAAACCTCTGGCACCGGTGCGATGGACGTGGTCGATCTGGGCGAGGAAACGGGTGCGGATGCGCTGTTCGAGCCGGATGCGCGCGACGCGCCCGGCAGGCCTTCGGACGCCGATGACGACAACGGCGATGCCGGCCATGACGAGCGCGGCGACGGCGGCAACGGCGACGGCGGCAACGGCGACGGAGGCCGCCGGACCTACCGCGCGATGGACCACGCCGCCGAGATCGACGACGAGATCGAATCGGTCGCCGAAGAGGACGTGGCCGAGGAAATCCCGGAACAGCGGCGCCCCCGTCCGCGCAAATACAAGATCCAGGAGGTCATCAAGGTCCGGCAGATCATGCTGGTCCAGGTCGTCAAGGAAGAGCGCGGCAACAAGGGCGCGGCGCTCACGACCTACCTGTCGCTGGCGGGCCGCTACTGCGTGCTCATGCCCAATACGGCGCGCGGCGGCGGCATCAGCCGCAAGATCACGCAGGCCGCCGATCGCAAGAAGCTCAAGGAAATCGCGGGCGAACTCGAGGTGCCCGACGGCGCCGGCCTCATCATCCGCACCGCAGGCGCCAAGCGCACCAAGGCCGAGATCAAGCGCGACTACGAATATCTGATCCGGCTCTGGGAACAGGTGCGCGAGCTCACGCTCAAATCCATCGCGCCGGCGCCGATCTACGAGGAAGGCAACCTCATCAAGCGCGCGATCCGCGATCTCTACAACCGCGAGATCGAGGAAATCCTCGTCGAGGGCGAGGCGGGATACCGCACCGCCAAGGACTTCATGAAGATGATCATGCCGTCCCACGCCAAGGTGGTGCAGCCCTATCACGACCAGGTGCCGCTGTTCGCGCGCTATCAGGTCGAAAGCTATCTTGCCGGCATGTTCAACCCGACCGTGCAGCTCAAATCGGGCGGCTACATCGTCATCGGCGTGACCGAGGCGCTGGTGGCGATCGACGTGAACTCGGGCCGGGCGACCAAGGAAGGCTCGATCGAGGAAACCGCGCTCAAGACCAACCTCGAGGCGGCCGAGGAGATCGCCCGGCAACTGCGCCTGCGCGACCTCGCGGGCCTGATCGTCATCGATTTCATCGACATGGAGGAGCGGCGCAACAACGCCGCCGTCGAGAAGAAGCTCAAGGACAAGCTCAAGACCGACCGCGCCCGCATCCAGGTCGGGCGCATCTCGGGCTTCGGCCTCTTGGAGATGAGCCGCCAGCGCCTGCGGCCCGGGATGCTGGAATCCACGACCCAGCCCTGTCCGCATTGCCACGGCACGGGTCTGATCCGGTCGGACGACAGCCAGGCACTCGCCATCCTGCGCGCGCTCGAGGAAGAGGGGACGCGCAAGCGCTCGCGCGAGGTGCTGCTGAAGGCGCCGGTGGGCATCATCAACTTCCTGATGAACCACAAGCGCGAACATATCGCCGGGATCGAGCTGCGTTACGGGATGGCGGTGCGGATCGAGGCCGATCCGGCCATGATCAGCCCCGATTACGTGATCGACAAGTTCAAGACCGCCACCCGCGTGGTCGCCCCGCTGCCCTCGCCGGTGGTGTCGATCGAAAGTTCGACCATGGCCGATATCGAGGACGAGGAAGAGATCGACCAGATCGACGAGATCGAGGACGAGGACGAGACGGAGGAGAGCGCCGCCGGGGACGAGTCCGAGACCGGCAGCGCAAACGGCAATGGGGGCGGCAAGAAGAAGCGCCGGCGCCGGCGCCGGCGTCGCGGCGGCGCGGGGGGTGGCGAGCGGTCCGATGACCGGCCCATGACCGATGCCGAGGCAGCGGCCGAAGATGCCGCATCCGACGATGCCGAGGATGCAGGCGCCGAGGAACCGGCCGAACCGGCCGCCGCCGAACCCGCCGCCGCCGAGGCCGTGGTTGCGCCCGAGGCGGTCGCTGCGGCCGAGGTTGCTGCCGAGCCCGAGGCCCCGGCGAAAAAGCGCACGACCCGCAGCCGCACGTCCAAGGCCAAGGCCGCCGCCGAACCGGCGGCCGACGCGGCCGACGACGCTGCGGCAGAGCCCAAGGCAACGCGCAAGGCCAGCACCACAAGCCGCAAGCGGACCACCAAGGCCAAGACGGCCGCCCAGCCCGAACCGGCCCAGCCCGAACCGGCCCAGCCCGAACCGGCCCAGCACGAACCGGCCCAGCCCGCAGCCGCCCCGGCCATAGCCGAAGGCTCTGCTGCGGCGAACCTTTGGCCGGCCGCACCCGAGCCGGACCCCGCGCCAGCATCCCAGACCTGGGGCGCCTCGCCCTCGCCCGAGGTCGCGATGCCCGATGACGCGGTGCCGGCAGCGGCCGCCGAAAGCTGGCCGGCCGCGCCGGAACCCGCGCCTGCGCCCGCCGGTGCCGTCTGGCCCGAGGCGTCGAGCCCCGATCCCCAACCGGCGGCGACGAGCGGCGGCGACAAGCCGCGCAAGCGGGGCTGGTGGTCGATCGGCCGCTGACCGTCCGCAGCGGCCCGGCACGTCAACGTGACCGGGCCGGGCGTGACGGATCGGGGGAACAGGCGTAGGCACCGGTCATGTTCGGAATCGACATTCTCGACGCAACGCTGCTGCCGGCCATGCTTGTCGCCTTCGCGGCCGGCATGCTGTCTTTCCTGAGCCCCTGCGTGCTGCCCATCGTGCCGCCCTACCTCGCCTATATGGGCGGGATCAGCGTCGAGGAGATGGGCGCGCGCCGCAGCGCCCGCGCCCGCACGCTTTTGCCCGCGGCCTTCTTCGTGCTCGGCCTCTCGACGGTGTTCCTGTTCCTCGGCTTCACCGCCTCGGCCTTCGGCGCGTTCTTCCTGTCGAATGCCGACTGGTTCAACACCATCGCAGGCCTGACCGTGATGGCCTTTGGCGCGCATTTCGTCGGCGTCTACCGGATCGGGTTCCTCGACCGCGAGATGCGCATGGACGCCGGCGATCGCGGCGGCTCGGCGCTGGGCGCCTATGTGCTGGGGCTCGCCTTCGCCTTCGGCTGGACCCCCTGCATCGGCCCGCAGCTCGGCGCGATCCTGTCACTGGCGGCGAACGAGGCGAGCCTGACGCGCGGCACCGCCCTCCTCGGCGTCTATGCGGTGGGGCTCGGCCTGCCGTTCCTCGCCGTCGCGGCGTTCTTTCCGCGGCTCACCGGCGCGATGGCCTTCATGAAGCGGCACCTCGAACGGATCGAGCGGATCATGGGCCTCTTGCTCTGGACGGTGGGCCTTCTGATGCTGACGGGCGGCTTTTCGGCCTTCTCGTGGTGGCTGCTGGAAACCTTCCCGATCCTCTCCACCCTCGGCTGAGGCTTAGTTCTGCCCCAATCCCCGGGTATGCTCGAGGCAAAGGGGCGATGGATGACCAAGCGACGCGCAGAGGTCCGGCGGCGGCGGGTGTTCTACATCCCCGGCTACGATCCGTTCCACCCCCGCCGCTACCGCGAACTCTACCGCAAGGAGGGCGCGGCCCAGGCGGCACTGTCGGGCTATACGCTCGCCGTGCGGGCCCGCACAGGGCAGGGATACGGCTGGCATGTCCGCGCCGAGATCGACGGCGCACGGGTCGAGACAGAATTCGAGGTTCTGACCTGGTCAGACATCGTCCGGGTCTCCATGGCGCAGGGGCTCGGCGCGACCTACCTGCAGATGCTGGCGGTGATCGGGGTCTATTTCGGCTCGGGGGCGGTGTTTCGCCTCGCCCGTCTGCGCAAGGGGCCGATCCTTGCCGGCTTCTACCCCGTTGCCATGCTTCTTGTGCAACTGGCGCTGGCGCTGCTGGCCGGCTGGGGCGCCTGGCGGCTGGCGGTGCTGGCCCTGCCGGGCTGGGCGGGCGGGGTGATCGCGGCTGGGGCGATCTGGGCTGTGCTGGCGATCTTCCGCCAGTGGGACGCGCGGCTGTTCGTCTATTACCTGATGCATGATTTGGCCTTCACGGCGCAGGACGGCGGCGCCTATCCGGCCGCGCTCGAGGCACGGCTGGTCGATTTCCGCCAGCGCATCCACGCCGCGCTCGCGGGCGGGGCGGACGAGGTGCTGGTGGTCGGCCATTCCACCGGCGCGCATCTCGCGATCTCGGTACTGGCCGACCTGTTGCGCGGCGGCCGACCGGCGGATGGCACGGCCCTGTCGCTCCTGACGCTCGGCCAGTCGGTGCCGATGGCGTCCTTCCTGCCGCGGGCCGACCGCCTGCGCGCCGATTTGCGCCTTCTCGCGGGGTCGGATGCCATCGCCTGGGTCGATGTGACCGCCCCCGGCGACGGCTGCGCCTTCGCGCTCTGCGATCCGGTGGCGGTGACGGGCGTTGCACCCGAAGGCAAACGCTGGCCCCTCGTGCTCTCCTGCGCCTTCACCCGGTCGCTGAAGCCCGCGACATGGAAACGGCTGCGCTGGCGCTTCTTCCGGCTGCACTTCCAGTATCTCTGCGCCTTCGACAACCTGCCCGGCCATGCCGACGACTACGACTATTTCCGCACCACCGCCGGCCCGCAGACCCTCGCGGCCCGCTATGCCGGCCGCCCGCCGTCGAAAAGCCGGATCGAGACCCCGACCTCTGGCTATACCTCGCGCCAGGGCGCCCGGGCCGCATGATCCCGCCAAAACCGGCAAGCCGGCCCGACCGGGTGAGCCTCTGGCGCTACCTGCGCCTTTTCCGGGCCGACCTCCTCTCGGCCCAGCCCGCGCGCCTCTACCGTGCCTGGATGGCCGAGTTCCGCACGCCGTTCTTCCGCAGCTACCTGTGCAACGATCCCGCCCTTGTGGCGCTCGTCCTCAAGCAGCGCCCGGACGACTTTCCCAAATCGAACCGCATCCGCGAGGGGCTGGCGCCGCTGCTGGGCAATTCGGTCTTCGTCACCAACGGCGAGACATGGAAGCGCCAGCGCCGCATCATCGACCCGGCCTTCGAGGGCGGCCGGCTGCGCGATACCTTCCCCGCGATGCGGGCGGCCGCCGCGGCGGCGGTCGCGCGCCTCGCCGCGCGCGCGCCCGGCACGATCGAGATCGAGGCCGAGGCGAGCCATGCCGCCGCCGACGTCATCTTCCGCACACTCTTCTCGATCCCGATCGAGCATCATGTCGCGACCGAGGTCTTTGTCCAGTTCCGGCTCTACCAGCGCAATCAGCCGATCCTGAACCTCGCGGCCTTCCTGCCCCTGCCGCGCTGGTTGCCGCGCCCGCACCGGCGCGGCACGCGCCGGGCGGCCCGGTCGATCCGGGCCCTGATCGCCGGGCTGACGGCCGACCGCATGGCGGCCATCGCCGCGGGCACCGCCCCGGACGATCTTGCAACCAAGATCATGACCACGGCCGATCCGGTCACGGGCGCAGCGTTCGACGCGGCCGAGATGGTCGACCAGGTCGCGATCTTCTTTCTCGCAGGGCACGAGACATCGGCCTCGGCCCTAGCCTGGTCGCTCTACCTGCTCGCCACCCACCCCGAAGCGCAGGCGCGCGTCGCAGCCGAGGGCGCCGCCTTCGCCGCCGACCCGACATTCGCCGGCCTTGCCCGCCTCCGCTTCACGCGCGATGTGCTGCGCGAGGCGCTGCGCCTCTATCCGCCGGTGCCGATGATGGTGCGCGAGACGATCCGCCCCGAGACCTTCCGCGCCCGCCCGGTCCGCCCGGCCGCCCAGATCGTGTTGTCGCCCTGGCACCTGCACCGGCACGAACGGCTCTGGCCCGACCCCGACGGTTTCGATCCCGACCGCTGGTCGCGCGCCGAGACGCGCCGCTGCGCCCGCGACGCCTATATCCCCTTCTCGGCCGGCCCGCGCGTCTGCCCGGGCTCAGGCTTCGCCATGGTTGAGGGCACGCTCCTCCTCGCGCAGATCGCCGCCGCCTTCACACTCGCCCCCGAGGGCCCGCCCCCGGTGCCGGTCGCCCATCTGACCGTACGCGCGCGCGATGGCATCCGACTGCACCTTGCTGCGCGCCGATGAGGCCCAGGGACTGCCATTACGGCTTCAGGCTGGCCCAAATATCCCCGCCGGAGGCTCCCGCACTCGAACCTTGCGCCGGTGGCGGGTTGGGGAGCCTCCGGCGGGGATATTTGGGCCAGCCTGAATCCCGAAGCGCTGCCGCGGGCTGGCGGCGTCAGGCGACCTTCTGCAGGCCGGTCTGCGGGGCGACCCCGAGCGCGTGGCAGACATCGCGCGTCAGATGCGGACGGTTGAGGGTGTAGAAGTGCAGATCCTCGACACCCTCGGACAGGAGGCGGTCGCAAAGCTCGGTGCAGATGGCTACGGCGAGCAGGTCCTCGCGCCCATCGCGTTTCGCGGTGGTGAAGGCATCGTCCATCCAGCGCGGAACATCGGACCCGCAGCGCAGGGCAAAGCGTTTGGCGCCGTCCCAGTTCTCGATCGGCAGGATGCCCGGAAGGATCGGCGCCGTGATCCCGGCATCGGCGCAGGCATCGCGGAAGCGAAGGAATGTCTCGGCCTCGAAGAAGAACTGGGTTATCGCCGACGAGGCCCCGGCATCGATCTTGCGCTTGAGCCAGGCGACATCGGCCGCGGTATCGGCGCTGTCGGGGTGGCGTTCCGGGTAGGCGCCCACACGCAGCGTGAACTTGCCGGTTGCCGCCAGGGCCTCCACAAGCTCGACGGACGAGGCAAATCCGTCCGGGTGCGGGGTGAACCGGCTCGCGCCCTTCGGCGCATCGCCGCGCAGGGCGACGATCTCCCGCACGCCTGCCGCGGCATAGGCATCGGCGATGGCGAGCGTTTCGGCGCGGGATTGCTCGACGCAGGTCAGGTGGGCGGCGACGTTCAGGCCGTAGTGCCGCCCGATCGCCTCGACCGCCTCGTGCGTCAACTGACGCGTCGTTCCGCCGGCGCCGTAGGTCACGCTGACGAAGCCGGGCTGGAGCGGGGCGAGCATCTGCACCGTTTCCCACAGCCGGAACGCGGCATCGAGCGTTCTGGGGGGGAAGAACTCGAACGAGATGCGCGGTGCGGGCATGAGATGACTCCTGTTTCCCATCTTGTCGCATCCTGTGGCCTTGTGAGACAAACTCATAATCTTCAAGTCCAACATGAGGGCGGTTCATGCATATCGAGTTGCGCCACTTGCGGACGATCCGCGCCATCCATTCCGCCGGTGGCCTTGCGCGGGCGGCCGAGGTGCTGAACATGACCCAGTCCGCCTTGTCGCATCAGGTCAAGGGCCTCGAGGATCAGGCGGGGGTGGAGCTGTTCGTGCGCCGCGCCAAGCCGATGCGGCTTTCGGCGGCGGGCATGCGGATGCTGCGCGCGGCCGAGCGGGTGCTGCCCGAGATTGCGGCGCTGGAGGAGGAATTCCGCGCCCTTCGGCAGGGCAAGACGGGGCGGCTGCACATCGCGATCGAGTGCCATGCCTGTTTCGACTGGCTTTTTCCGGTGCTGGAACAGTTCCGCCGCGCCTGGCCCGAGGTGGATGTGGATATCCGCCCGGGGCTTGCCTTCACCGCCCTGCCGGCGCTGATGAGGGAGGAGGTGGATGTCGTGATCTCGTCCGATCCCGAGCCGCTCGAGGGGGTGACGTTCAACCCGCTCTTCGACTACGAGCCGCGGTTCATCGCCGCGGCGAGCAATCCGCTGGCGGCCAGGGACGAGATCGCGGCCGAGGATTTCCGCGATCAGGTCCTGATCGCCTATCCGGTCGAGAAGAGCCGGCTGGATGTGTTCACCGAGCTTCTGGTCCCCGCGCGGGTGGAGCCGCGGGCCATCCGCCCGGTCGAGCTGACGGCGGTGATCCTGATGCTGGTCGCGGCCGACCGGGGGGTGGCGGTGCTGCCCGACTGGGTGTTGCGCGAGGTGCGCAGCAACACCGATTTCGTGACCCGCCCGCTGGCGGGGCGGCCGGTCAAGCGGCTCTACGCCGCCACGCGCGATGCGGATGCGGCGCAGCCCTTCATGGCGCATTTCCTGCGGCTGGGCCGGTCCGAGCCGGTCAAGCTCCAGCGCGCCTGAGGCCGGCTTGGTGCTGCATCGGTCGGTCAATGTCAGGAGCCGGCCCGAAGGCCGGCCCCGGCCCATGCCTCACTTCGGCACGAGCACGGTATCGACGACGTGGATCACCCCGTTCGACTGGTTGACATCGGCGATCGTCACGGTCCCCACATCGCGCGATTCCGAGAACACGCGGATCGTGTTGCCGCGCACCTGCACCGACAGGGCGTCGCCCGACAGCGTCGTGAGGTGCACGAACCCGTTGCGGTCGCGCGCCGCGCGGCGGCGCAGGTCGTCGGCGTTCAGCTTGCCGGCAACGACATGGGCGGTCAGCACTTTTTGCAGCATCGCCTTGTTCTCGGGCTTCAGCAGCGTCTCGACCGTGCCCGCAGGCAGCGCGGCGAAGGCGGCGTTGACCGGGGCGAAAACGGTGAAGGGGCCGGGCGTCTGCAGCGCCTCGACGAGGCCGGCCGCCTGCACGGCGGCGACAAGCGTGGTGTGATCGGCCGAGTTCACGGCATTCTCGACGATGTTCCGCTCGACGAACATCGGCGCGCCGCCGACCATCGGGTTCGCAGCATGGGCCGAGGCGGCCGCGAGCATCAGGGCGGCGGCAAGGGCGATCCGGTTGGACATGGATGGTTCCTCCGACTGGGGTGCGGGCCAGTCCCGCATCCTCGTGCCAAGAACAACGGCGCCTGCGCGGGCCGAGTTTCGGCCGATCACGGGCTTGTCAACGCACCTGTCGCCCCGATGCCCCGCTTTCCTTTCACGGTCCGGCCGCCTATACCGCCCCCGAACCGGCGGAGACCCCGATGCAAGGCAGCGCGAACCTCAATCTGATGATCAAGGCTGCCCGCAAGGCGGCGCGCAGCCTCGTGAAGGATTTCCGCGAGGTCGAGAACCTGCAGGTCTCGTCCAAGGGGCCGGGCGATTTCGTCAGCCGCGCCGACCGCGAGGCGGAACGCATCATCAAGGAGGAACTGCTCGGCGGGCGTCCGACCTACGGCTGGCTGGGCGAGGAAACCGGCGGGACGGCGGGCGAGGATCCGACGCGGCGCTGGATCGTCGACCCGCTCGACGGGACGACCAATTTCCTGCACGGCCTGCCGCACTGGGCGATCTCGATCGCACTGGAACACCGCGGCGAGGTGGTGGCGGGCGTGGTCTACGACCCGGCCAAGGACGAGATGTTCTGGGCCGAGAAGGGCCAGGGCGCTTGGATGAACGACCGCCGCATGCGCGTGTCGGGCCGCAAGGAGATGATCGAGGCGATCTTCGCCACCGGCGTCCCCTTCGGCGGGCGCGGCACGCTGCCGGCGACGCTCCAGGATCTCGCAAGGCTGATGCCGGTCTGCGCCGGGGTGCGCCGCTGGGGCGCGGCGGCGCTCGATCTGGCGTATGTGGCGGCGGGGCGGCTCGACGGCTACTGGGAACGCGGGATCAACGCCTGGGACATGGCGGCGGGCATGATCCTCGTGCGCGAGGCGGGCGGGTTCGTCGGGCCGGTGCGCGCGGGCGGCAAGCCGTTCGACGACGGGGCGATCCTCGCCGGCAACGCAGCCCTGTTTGATCCCTTTGCCGCCATCATCCGCGGCTAGGCACGTTCGCCCGGCCGCGTGCGGGCAGTCGGCTGCGGGAGCCTCCGGCGGGGATATTTGAGCCAGCCTGAAGCCGCAACCGACGGGCGCGGACTGCGGTCGCGCGCAAAGCCGGACAAGCCCGGGCGCGACCGCGCAACTTTCAGGCTGGCTCAAATATCCCCGCCGGAGGCTCCCGAAATCGGGGCCGGGCGCATCAGCGGCGGCGGCGGACCGTGGGGACGGAGCTGCGCGCGAGCGGATAGGCGGCCTCGGGGTGGGGCGGCGCGCCATGGGTGCGCGTCCAGTAGCGCGGTCCGCCGCGGCGCAGCCAGCCGGGCACGGTCAGTGCGAGGCCCGCGAGGAAACCGCCGGCATGGGCCCAGTAGGCGACGCCGCCCGCGTCCGAGGGTGTGTTGAGCCCGCCGACGATCTGGAACATGAACCACAGGCCGAGCATCAGCCATGCCGGGACCGGCAGCACGCGGAAGAAGATGATGAGGATGATCAGCACATCGACCCGCGCCCGCGGGTAAAGGAGGAGGTATCCGCCCAGCACGCCCGCGATGGCGCCCGAGGCGCCGACCATCGGGATCGGCGATCCGGGATCGGCCGCGATTTGCAGCCCCGCCGCCGCGAGGCCGGCGCAGAGGTAGAAGCCCAGAAACCCTGCGTGGCCGAAGGCATCCTCCATGTTGTCGCCGAAGATCCACAGGAACAGCATGTTGCCCGCCAAATGCATCCAGCCGCCGTGCAGGAACATCGATGTGAGCAGGGTGTGCCAGTCGAGGCCGCGCGTGACCGCATCAGGCACGACGCCCCAAGTCACGAAGAAGCGGTAGGTTTCCAGTTCGGTCGTCAGGAAGGGCCAGTAGAGCAAGAATACCGCGACATTGACCGCGATGAGGGCCCAGGTGACATAGGGCGTGCGGCCCGAGGGGTTGTGATCGCGGATCGGAAACATGGCGGCAGCGTTTCCGATCCGGCCGCCCGCGTCAACGCCGGATCGTCTCAGCCCCCAGCGGCGGCAAGGAGGGCGGCGTTGCCGCCGGCTGCCGTGGTGTCGATGCAGTCGTGCCGTTCGAGGGTCGCGTGGTGGGCGGCCGGCATTTCCGTGACCAGTTGCAGGATCGGGCCCGGGCGGCGGGCGAGGGCGCGGGCGTAGTGCCGGCCGGTGGCCGCATCCCCCCACCAGAGCACGGCCGAGAAGCCGCCGAGGGTTTCCAGCACATCCGGCGGCACCGTGCCGGCTGCGGTCACGGCCGCGCCGCCGAGGGCGCGGATCGCTACCGCCTGCGCCGCCGCCGCTGCGCCGCCGGGGCCGAGGCAGAGGACGGGTGCGCGGGGATGGGTCGCGAGGCGGTTGGATTCGCCCGTCGGTCCGGGCAGGTCTGCGACATGCAGCGGGGCCTCGGCCGGCATGGCCGCCGCCAGGGCCGCGGCAAGGCGTGCCGGGTCGTCGGTGCCGGCCCAGCCCGCGGCGGGGCCCGGATGCGGCCCGGTCGTGAGCGGCAGGAGCGTCTGCGGGCCGCCCGCCTTGGGCCCGGTGCCCGACAGCCCCTCGCCGCCGAAGGGCTGGCTGCCCACCACGGCGCCGATCTGGTTGCGATTGATATAGCGGTTGCCTGCCCGCACCCGCCCCAGCACGTCCTGCACCCGCGCGTCGATCCGGCTGTGCAACGCGAAGGTCAGGCCATAGCCGGTGGCGTTGATCGCGTCGATCACAGACCCGATTCCGCCGGCGGGAAAGGTCGCGACATGCAGCACCGGCCCGAACGTCTCGCGCCCGCCGAGATCGGCGATACCGCCGACACGGATCAGGGCGGGGGCGATGAAATGGCCTGCCGACGGTGCCGGCCCCTGCGCGATCAGCCGCCCGGACTGCCGCGCGGCCTCGACATGGGCGGCGAGGGTACCCTGCGCATCCTCGTCGATCACCGGCCCGATGTCCGTTGCGATGTCCCACGGATCGCCGAGGGTCAGCGCGGCCATCGCGCCGGTGAGCATGTCCGTCAGCGCCGGGGCGATCTCGGCCTGCACATAGAGCATGCGCAGCGCCGAACAGCGCTGCCCGGCCGACTGGAACGCCGAGGCGAGGATGTCGCGCACCGCCTGTTCGGGCAGGGCGGTCGAATCGACGATCATCGCGTTGAGCCCGCCGGTCTCGGCGATCAGCGGCGCGCCGGGGGCGAGATGGTCCGCCATCGCCTGCCGGATGCTGCGGGCGGTGTCGGTGCCGCCGGTGAAGGCGACGGCGGCGATGCGCGGATCGCGCGTCAGTGCGGCGCCGACCGTCGGGCCTGCGCCCGGCAGGCATTGCAGCGCCGCCCCCGGCACCCCCGCCTGCCGCAGGAGCATCACGGCCCGGTGGGCGATCAGCGGCGTCTGTTCGGCCGGCTTGGCGATCACGCCGTTGCCGGCGGCGAGCGCCGCCGCGATCTGGCCGGTGAAGATGGCCAGCGGAAAGTTCCAGGGGGCGATGGCCGCGACGATCCCGCGCGCAGGCCGGCCCAGCATCTCGGCGCGATCCGCGTAATAGCGCAGGAAATCCACGGCCTCGCGCAGGTCGGCCAGCGCGTCGGGCAGGGTCTTGCCCGCCTCGCGCGCGAGCAGGGCAAGGAGGGCGCCGTGATCGGCCTCCATCAGGTCGGCGGCGCGGCGAAGGGTGGCGGCACGCGATGCGGCCTCGGCGGCCCAGGGCCGGGCGGCGTCGAGCGCGGCGGCGATATCGGCCGCGCCCGCCTCGGCCACGGTGCCGACCGGCGTGCCGGTGGCGGGGCTGGCGATGCCGCGGGTCGCCCGGCGGGCCTCGCCGCCCGCTGCGTCATCCGCGAGGATGGGGGCGGCGGCGAACCCGCTCTCGCGAAAGGGCGCGCGCGCCGCGTCGAGCGCCGCCCGGTCGGCGCCATCGGCGATGTCCCAGCCGCGGGCATTGCGGCGCGGGGCAAAAAGCGCGGCGCCGGGGGTGATCGCCGGGTTCTCGGCGGTGCCCGCGGCGCCCAGCGCGGCGAAGGGGCAGGCGGCGACCGTTTCGGGCGGCAGCGACAGATCCACGATCCGGTTGACGAAGCTCGAATTCGCGCCGTTCTCCAGCAGCCGCCGCACGAGATAGGCGAGCAGGTCGCGGTGCGCGCCGACCGGGGCATAGACGCGGTGCCGCGTGCCGTGGCGCGCGCTCACCGCGGCGTGCAGCCGTTCGCCCATGCCATGCAGCCGCTGGAACTCGAAGGCCGCCAGCGGCACCCCTTCGGCGGCGGCGATGTGCAGGACGGCGGCCATGGTATGGGCGTTGTGGGTGGCGAATTGCGGATAGATGCGGTCTGTCCGCTGCAGGAGGCGCCGCGCGCAGGCGATGTAGCTGACATCCGTTGCCGGCTTGCGGGTCAGGACGGGGAAGCTTTCGAGCCCCAGCGCCTGCGCCCGCTTTATCTCGCTGTCCCAATAGGCGCCCTTGACCAGCCGCACCGTGATGCGGCGGTCGAGCCGGGTGGCGAGCGCGTCGAGCCAGTCGATCACCGCCCCGGCGCGGCGGCCATAGGCCTGCACGACGACGCCGAATCCGTCCCAGCCGGCCAGCGCGGGATCGGGCAGCACCGCCTCGACGACCCGCAGCGACAGGGCGAGGCGGTCGGCTTCTTCGGCATCGATGGTCAGCGGCACGCCGAGCGCGGCGGCGCGGCGCGCGAGGGTGCCGAGGCGGGGGGCAAGGTCGCCGAGCACCCGCGCCGCCTGTGCCGCCTCGTAGCGCGGATGCAGGGCCGAAAGCTTGACCGAAACGCCCGGCGCGGCCGGGATCGCGGCGCGGGCCGCCGCGGCCTCGATCGCGGCGAGATAGGCGGCATGGTAGCGCGCGGCATCCGCCCCGGTTCGCGCCGCCTCGCCGAGCATGTCGTAGCTGTGGGCGACGCCCCGATCCTCGTCCGGGGCCGCGCGGGCCATGGCGGCCGCGATCGTCTCGCCCAGGACGAACTGCCGCCCCATCTCGCGCATCGCGGCTGCGACGGCGGCGCGGATCACCGGTTCGCCCAGCCGCCGGACCGCGCCGGTCAGTCGCGCCGCCAGCCCCCCATCCGCCCCTGCGCCCCTGTCGTCGAGCACCCGGCCGGTCAGCATCAGCGCCCAGGTCGAGGCATTCACGAGGCTCGAGGCCGAGCGGCCGAGATGCCGGCCCCAGTCGCCGGGCGCGATCTTGTCCGCGATCAGCGCATCCATCGTCGCCGCGTCGGGCACCCGCAGCAGCGCCTCGGCCAGGCACATCAGCGCCACGCCCTCGTCGGTCGAAAGGCCGTATTCGGCGAGAACCGTCTCCATCAGGCCGGGCCCGCCGCCGGCGCGGATCGCGCGGACGAGATCGGCGGCATGGGCCGCGACGGCGGCGCGGGCGGGCGCATCGAGGCCCGCGGCGGCGACGAGTTGCCCCAGCAGCGGCCCTTCGGGCGCGCGGGCTGCCCCGTCGATGATCGCCCAGGGGTCGGGGGCTGGCTGGATAGGGGCGCGGGCAGTGGTCATCGGCATGGCCTCGGCAAGAGCGATGCAGCATGATAGCCGAACGCATGGAGGCTTTCGGACCGAAGATCGCCCGCGCGCAGGCGATCGGCCCGAAGAGGGGGGCAGGACGATGCAGGATGGATTGGCGGACCTCGACCGGACGGACCGGGCCATTCTCGCCGTCCTTGCCGCCGAAGGGCGCATTCCGGTCGTCGAACTGGCGCGCCGGGTCGGTCTGTCGAAATCGCCGACGCAGGCGCGGCTCCGGCGGCTCGAGGCGGCGGGGGTCATTACCGGCTATCGCGCCGTGCTCGATCCGATCCGCATGGGGCTTGCGCATGTCGCCTTCGTCGAGGTTCGGCTGTCCGACACGCGCGAGGCGGCGCTGCAGGCGTTCAACCGGGCGGTGCTGACGGTGCCCGAGATCGAGCAGTGCCACATGATCGCCGGCGGCTTCGACTATCTGCTCAAGGTGCGCACCGCCGATATCGGCGCCTATCGCCGCGTGCTTGCCGAGCGGATCGGCGCGCTGCCGCATGTCGCCTCGACCTCGACCTATGTCGCGATGGAGGCGGTGAAGGACGCGCCCGGATAGCGCCGCGGCGCGCCCTGCCGACAGCGCGGCGCGCCGGTCGCAACCCCGCCCGTCCACGCGCCGCGCGGGCGATCCTAGCGTTCCAGCAGGGCGAACTCGGTATCGCCGACATAGAGGACGAGCGCGCCGCCCTCGCCGATATCGAACCGGCTCACGGCCGCGAGTCCGTCGAGCCAGCGGCGCTCCAGCGTCATCAGCGGATCGGGGCAGGCCATCATCGTTCCGGCCATCTGTCCGAAGGTCACACCCTCGCCGGTCAGGGCAAGGCTGCCCATGTAGCGGTTGCAGGCCGATTTGCCGGCGACCCTGTCGCCTTCGAGGAAGGCGAGCGTGATCTCGGCATCCGCGGGCAGCGCCGCGCCCTCGAGCGCGACCGCCCGCCATTCCCCGCCCGTCAGCAGCGCGCGCGGATCGCCCGCCCCGCCGACCAGCGTTTCGCCATCCTGCGTGATCGTCGCGGTCAGCGGCATGGGCATGCCGGTCATCGCGTCGCGATAGATCGCCTCGGTCAGGGTGACGACGCGCCCCGAGCCGAGCGTGAACCGCAGGCCCTCGGCCAGCGCTTCGGCGGCCGGCAGCGGTTCGGCCGTTTCCACCCCGCCCATCGGGTTGAAACGGGCCTCGCCCCCGGCAAGGTCGAGCCGCCAGAACGGCTCGGTGCCGCGGGCCGTCAGCGGGAGCAGCGTGGGCGGGATCGTCGGCGCGCATTCGGGCAGCTCCGCGCCATCGAGGCTGACGCTGGCAGAGTTGCCGCGCGACCAGAACTGCGCGCCCGGCCCGGTGTAGCGCGCGCCCGAGGCGGCGGGTTCCGGCACGAGGTCATGCACCGCGCCGCCGCTTCGCAGGCGCACGCCGGCCTCGGTCAGGCGCACCGCCACCGCGATGTCGCCGCAGCGGAAGGTGGAGGCCATGACGGTCGCGGCTTCGCGGGTCAGCAGGATCGGGGGAAGCGCGCCGGTGTCGCGGTCCGCCGGAACGCTGACCGGCCCCGACAGGAATTGCGGCATCCCGCCCGAAAAGAGGCCGGCATGCAGCGTGATCGCCGCCCCGGACGGCACGGCGAGCGAAAAGCCGAGCGGCACCTGCCGCCCCTCGGTCGGCACCCGCACCTCGGCCAGCGCCTCGCCCCCCGCGCCGCGCGCCTCGACCAGCAGGAGCGCACCGGGGTCGAGCGCAATCCGCTCGCGATAGAAGGCTTCGCCCGTCAGGGTGTCGGTCTGGGCCGTCACCGACGGCGCGGCAAGGGTGAGGCCGGTTGCGAATGCTGCGGCAAGGCGGCGGGGCATCGGGTGTCTCCGGATCGTGTGCAGCGCGAAGGTGGGCATTGCCTGCAGCCGTGTCAAATCCCGTGCCGCCGGCCTTGGCATGGCGTGCCGCAGCGACGGGTTCCCCTTGCGGGCCCGACCGGCTAGCGTCGCGCCGCGCCCGCGTGGTGGAACGGTAGACACAGGGGACTTAAAATCCCCAGGCTTCGGCCGTGCGAGTTCGAGTCTCGCCGCGGGCACCAAAGCGGAGGTCGCCGGAAAGGCGGCGCCGCCCCGGCGGGGGCGGCGCGTTTTCAGGCCCGGCATTGCGGCAGGGCTTTTCGTGCGCCCGGTCAGTTGGTGCAGGGGATCGGCATTTCCATGACATCGGCGCCGCGCCGCGTGCGGATCGTGCAGACTTTTTCTTGCGTCGCAACGACCGCGCTTTCGGCCGCAAGGCCGAGAAGGTCGCGCCGCGTGACCTCGACCGACCGCGACGTTTCGGTATCGCCCACGCCCACGAGCGACAGCGCAAGGCGGCCCGTGGCCTGCGCCTGGGCGAGGGTCGCGACCTGCTGCGGACTCGATTCGACCGTCACGGTGCGGGCGATCATCGCGCCGGTGCTGCGTTCGGCATCGGCCGTCTGGTCCACGGCGACGATGCGCACGCCCGTTTCGATCAGCCGCGTGATCTCGCCGTCGCCATTCGGGCTCAACCCGGTCCAGTAGATATCCACCCGATCCTCGGGCCGCAGAAAGCCGGAGACGCCCGAGGCGACATCGACCTTGATCGCAAAGGCGCGCATGCCGCGCCCGAGCCGCGTCGTCAGCCCCGCATCCTCGCCCGGCGCAGTCACCTTGACGGCCAGCACGGGTTCGAACTTTTCCATCGGGCGCACCACGGTCCGGTTCTTGCCCGCTTCCGGGAAGAGCGCGGCGAGGTCGGCAAAGACGCCGTCGGGCAGGGCGTTCTTGGGCCAGCTCACCACCTGCACGTCAGCGGGGGTGAGGGGGGCGCCGAAAGCGATGGGCTTGTTGACGACCATCACCGGCACCGTTGGCACCGCCTGCGCCCGCGCGGCCCGTTCGGCGCGCAACGCCGCTTCGGTCTGGCCGACATAGCTCTTGACCATGTAGACGGCGAAACCGGCCAGCCCCAGCCCCGCCACAAGAACAAGCCCGAAGATCATCCGCATCGGTCGTCACCCTTTCCCGATCTCTCGCCGCGGTCGCCTCGCGATCCGCAGCCTGTCGCATGCCTGATCCGAAGTCCTAAGCGTCAATCCGGGCAGGAAGATGGCACAACCGCCCGCCTCGCGGCAGGTTCGGTCAGTTGTTGCCGTATCCGGCGACGACGCCCGCGATGCTGCCGCCGACCGAATCGGCCAGCGTCTCGGTGCCGAGGGCGACCGGCATCAGGACGAGCATGGCCATGCCGATGACGGCCGCGGTCAGAACGACCCAGTCCACCGTGACGGCGCCGAGGTCTGAACGGAGGAACCGCCGGGCGGCCCTGATCGGGTCAAGCTTCATGGTGCGGTTCCTTCCCTGTGCTGAGGCATCGCAGTGGTGGAGAACGTCGATGCCGGCAGTGTCCGGGGCGAATGGGGCGAAAGTGAGGGCGTTCGTGGGGTCTTTGCCTTTTGCCGTTCTGTCCTGCCGGTCGCTGCGGCTGGCGCGGAACGGAAAAGGCCGCGTCCCCTTGGGGCGCGGCCTGTCCCGACGGATCCGCGATGGATCAGCCGCCGCCGCCGCTACCGCCGGTGCCGCCGGTGCTGCCGGGGTAGCCGACTTGGGTTTCGGACACACTCGTGCTGATGCTGCTAGCGAGGCTTCCGATCCCGCCGCCAACGGTCTGCATCACGACGATGCCGAGGCCGACGATCGCAGCGGTCAGAACGACCCAGTCCACCGTCACGGCGCCCGATTCGTCCGAACGGAAGGTCTTGAAGAGGTTGAAGAGTTTCATGGTGCATGTCCCTTGTCTGAGGATGTGTGCTCGGTTCTTGCCTTGCTTTCCGGCGTCATCCCGGCCTCTGTTCCGGTCTGCCTTCCGTCTCGGCATGGATGCATAAGGCCCCTCAAACGTGGCGCGAATTGGGCGGGGTTCGGGTATTTTCGGGCTGTTGAAACGTATTGGATGTTCCTGGTTATCTTCATGATAAATTACGATAAAAAGGTTTTCCAGCCGCGCTTGGACGGTCGGGGCGCGTGGCGTGATTGCATCGCCGGTCCGTGATTCGCGGCCGCGGGAATCAACCGCTGGCATGACGTGCCGGTCTCTGCGACGCTGCACAAAACAACGGATCAGAGGTCGAGCAGGACCCGGACGATGGTGGCAGGACGGCAGGGCGGGGCGCGGGGCGCCCCGGCAGTGATCGCGTGGGGGCTTGCCCTCGCGCTCGGGCCGGCGCTGGCCGCAGCGCAGGAGCGGGCGGATTTCACCTTTCGCAGCCTCAAGCCGCCGGCCCCCGGCGGCGGCCCGCGCGCCATCGTGCAGATCGACCCCGAGGAGCAGAAGCGCCTGCTGGCCGCGCTGCCCGTCGTGCGCCCGCGGCCCGGGACGCCTTCCGAGGCTGAATCCCCCGGCACGGCCGAGGCGCCGCGCGCGCCCGGCATGCCACCGTCGTCGCGCTACGGCTGGTTCTGGGATGCGGTGCCGCCGGCGCTGGGCGCCGTGGACGGCCGGTTCGGGCGGGCGCTCGCCGCTTTGTCGGACGGGCCGGCCGGGACGCGGGTATCGGCGCCGCGGCTCCAGCACCTGCAGGACATCGCGCGCCGCTATGGCACCGACATCCTGCGCGCGACGATCGGGACCGAGGTTTCCCCCGCGCTCGTCCTTGCCGTGATCGGGATCGAGAGCGCGGGTCGCCCCGATGCGGTCAGCCATGCCGGGGCGCAGGGCCTAATGCAGCTCATCCCCGCCACCGCGACGCGGTTCGGCGTGACCGATGCGACGGACCCGGCGCAGAACATCAAGGGCGGCGTGGCCTATCTCGACTGGCTCATGCGGCATTTCGACCGCGATCCGCTGATGGTGATCGCGGCCTACAACGCAGGCGAAGGGGCGGTGCGCGCGAGCGGCGGCGTGCCGCCCTATGCCGAGACGCGGGACTATGTGCCCAAGGTGCTCGCCGCCTGGCAGGTGGCGCAGGGCCTGTGCGTCAGCCCGCCGGAACTCGTGACCGATCCTTGCGTGTTCCGCGTCGTGCGGGCGGGCGGTTAGGGCAGGGGCGCAAAGACATCCGCCCAGTCCGGGTGCCGCCGCGCCTGGGCGGCGACGAAGGAACAGCGCGGCTCGATGCGCAGCCCTTCGGCCCGCGCCATCTCGACCAGCCGCTGCACCAGCGCCAGCCCGGCGCCGGTGCCGCGCAGCGCCTCCGGCACGCCGGTATGGTCGGCGGCGATCCGGCCCGGCGCGAGGGTGGTCCAGGTCAGCTCGGCCTCGGCGCCGCCGCGGCGCAGCACGAGGCGGCCACCGGACGCACGATCTTCGCTCTCGATCATGGCGTCAGTCAACGATCGTCGCCTCGGTTGCCGCGCGCAGGTCGGCCTCGGTCACGCCATCGGCCAGTTCCACGATCCGCAGGCCCCCCGGAACGACGTCGAGCACGCCGAGGTTGGTGATGATCCGGTCCACCACGCCCTTGCCGGTCAAGGGCAGGGTGCATGCGCGCAGCACCTTCGATTCGCCGTGCTTGGACGTGTGGTCCATCACCACCACCACACGGCCGACGCCGGCAACCAGGTCCATCGCGCCGCCCATGCCCTTGACCAGCTTGCCGGGGATCATCCAGTTCGCAAGGTCGCCGTTTTCCGCCACCTCCATCGCGCCGAGGATCGCCATGGCGATCTTGCCGCCGCGGATCATCGCGAACGAGGTCGCGCTGTCGAAATAGGCGGTCTGCGGCAGTTCGGTGATCGTCTGCTTGCCGGCATTGATGAGGTCGGCGTCAACCTCGTTCTCGGTGGGGAACGGGCCCATGCCGAGCATGCCGTTTTCCGACTGGAGCGTGACGGTGATCCCTTCGGGGATATAGTTCGACACCAATGTCGGGATGCCGATCCCGAGGTTGACGTACCAGCCATCCTGCAGTTCCTGCGCCGCGCGGGCGGCCATCCGATTACGGTCCCAGGGCATCGTCGCCTCGCTTGGTCAGGGGTGAAGCGCCGCGCGCCGTTCGGCCAGCGCGGCGCAGAGGAGGGCACGGATCGCGGGGGTCGCGACCTGTGCGGGTTCGGTGATCTTGACGTGCCGCAGCCGCTTGCCGGTTCCGGTCAGCAAGCCGTCGGGGTCGGGCAGATCGACCCCGTGGAAGAACCCGAGGTTCACATGCGCCTGGTGCGGCATCATGTAGGCATACCATGCGGCTGTCTTGCCGCCCGCGAGGCCCCAGGACACGCTGCGCTCGCGCGTGCTTGCCGTCTCGATCCCGTCCGGGTGCAGCGCATGCGCCAGCGCCCGGATCGCGGCCAGCGTGCCGGCATGGGCCGGCGCCGCCGCCGCGACCGCTTCATAGGTCCCGAGCCGGTCGTCGATGGTCATCAGGCCGCCCGCGTGGTGCGGTTCTCGATCCGCTTCTCGAACGTGCCCTGCACGATGCGGTGCACGTAAATCCCGGGCAGGTGGATGGCATCCGGGTCGAGCGCGCCGAGCGGCACGATTTCCTCCACATCGGCGACGCAGACCTTGCCGCAGGTGGCGGCGGGCACGTTGAAGTTGCGCGCCGTCTTGCGGAACACGAGATTGCCCGAGGGATCGGCCTTCCAGGCCTTGACGATCGCGAGGTCGGCGACGATCGCACGTTCGAGGATGTAGGTGCGCCCGTCGAAGTCCTTGTGCTCCTTGCCTTCGGCGATGACCGTGCCGACCCCGGTCGCGGTGTAGAAGCCTGGGATGCCCGCGCCGCCCGCCCGCATCCGCTCGGCTAGCGTGCCTTGCGGGTTGAACTCGAGCTCGAGCTCGCCCGAGAGATACTGGCGCATGAATTCCGCGTTCTCGCCGACGTAGGACGAGATCATCCGCTTGACCTGCCGCGACTTGAGCAGGATGCCGAGACCGAAGTCATCCACCCCGGCGTTGTTCGAGGCGACGGTGAGGTTCTTCACGCCCGCATCGCGGATCGCAAGGATCAGGTTTTCGGGGATCCCGCAAAGGCCGAAGCCGCCCGCCGCGATGGTCATCCCGTCGAACAGGAGCCCGTCGAGCGCCTTGCCCGCGCTTTCGTAGACCTTTTTCATCGCGCCCTCCGCCGGATTGGTCAGCGCCCTATTGGCGCGGGCGGCGCGGCTAGTCAACCGGCGCGGCGGGCAGGCTGCGCCTCAGCCGTCGGCCGCCTTGCGGCGGCGCGGGGCGGCGGCGGATGCCTCGTCCCGCGTGGCGGGCTTGGTCGCCTTGGCTTTTGCGGCGGCCTTGGGCTTGGTCGCCTTGGTTTTTGCGGCTGCTTCGGGCTTGGCGGCGGCCCTGGGCTTGGCGGCCGTCCCGGCCCCTGCCACGGTCTTTGCCCCGGCGGCGGCCTTGCCCGTCTTGGCCTTGCCGCCCTTCGCCTTGCCGCCCGCGCCCGCCTTGGCCGCTACCAGCGCCAGCGCCTCGTCCAGCGTCAGCGCCTCGGGTGCGATGTCCTTGGGGATGGTCGCATTGACCTTGCCCCACTTGACGTAAGGGCCGTAGCGCCCCGGCATCACCAGCACCGGCCCGCCGTCGGGATGCATGCCGAGATCGCGCAGCGGCTCGGCGCTGGCCGCTGCGGGGCGGCCGCCCCGGCTGGCCTTCTGGGCCAGCACCTCGACGGCGCGGTTCATGCCGATGGTGAACACCTCATCGACATCCGCGATATTGGCATAGCGCGGCCCGTGCTTGACGAAGGGCCCGAAGCGGCCGATCCCGGCCTCGACATCCACCCCGTCCTCGGGATGCGCGCCGATCCGGCGGGGCAGGGCGAGCAGCGCCAGCGCCCGTTCGAGCGTCAGCGTCTCGGCAGACCAGCCCTTGGGCAGGCTGGCGCGCGGCGGCTTGGGCACCTCTTGCGTCGCCTCGCCCTTCTGCACATAGGGGCCGAAGCGGCCGTTGCGCAGCGTCACCGGCTCGCCATCCTCGGCCTGGCCGAGCAGGCGGTCGCCGCCGCCGCCGCCCTCATCGCCGCCCGATATGGGGCGGGTATAGCGGCAGGCGGGGTAGTTGCCGCAGCCGATGAAGGCCCCGCCCGCGCGCGCGGTCTTGAGGTGCAGCCGCCCCACGCCGCAGGACGGACACAGGCGCGGATCGCCGCCATCGGCACGCGCGGGGTAGAGATGCGGCGCAAGGAAATCGTCGATCGTCGTCAGCACCTCGCCGATCCGCAGATCGGCCGTCTCGGCCACGGCCGCGGAAAAATCGCGCCAGAACCGGGCGAGCACGTCCTTGTAGTCGGCCGATCCGGCGGACACGTCGTCCAGCTCGCCCTCGAGGTCGGCGGTGAAGTCATATTCGACATAGCGGCGGAAATAATTGGTCAGGAACGCCGTCACCAGCCGCCCCTTGTCCTCGGGGATCAGGCGGTTCTTGTCCTTCTTGACATATTCCCGGTCCACGATGGTCGTCAGGATCGAGGCATAGGTCGAGGGGCGACCGATCCCGAGTTCCTCCATCCGCTTGACGAGGCTCGCCTCGGTATAGCGGGGCGGGGGCTGGGTGTGGCTTTGGGTGGCAAGGATCGCGGCCTCCGCATCGGCCACGAGGCCCTCGCGCCTGATGGTGCTGCCGGCCCGTTCCTCGATCAGCGCATCGAGGGCCGGTGCCTGCGCCAGCCGCGCGGCATGGGCCCCGGCCTGCTTGACGGCCGGCTCGCCCGCCATGATCTGCGGCAGGCGGCCGTCATCCTCGCCGTCCTCGTCGCGGCCCTCGTCATAGACCTTGAGGAACCCGTCGAACAGCACCACCTGCCCGGTCGCGCGCAACTCCACCTGACCGTCGCGGCTGGCCACATCGACCGTCGTGCGCTCCAGCCGGGCCGAGGCCATCTGGCTGGCGATGGTGCGCTTCCAGATCAGATCGTAGAGCCGCCGCTGGTCCGCCTCGGCCAGCCGCAGCGCATCGGGCGATGCGGCCATGTCGGTCGGGCGGATGCATTCATGCGCTTCCTGCGCGTTCTTGGCCTTGTTCTTGTAGAGCCGGGGGCTGGACGGCACATAGGCATCGCCGAAGCGGCGCGCGATCTCGGCGCGCGCGGCGGCCGCGGCCTCGGGCGCCATGTCGATGCCGTCGGTGCGCATGTAGGTGATGTGCCCGGCCTCATAGAGCCTCTGCGCGGTGCTCATGCATTGCTTCGCCCCCATGCCGAGCTTGCGCGATGCCTCCTGCTGGAGGGTCGAGGTCATGAAGGGCGGCCAGGGGTTGCGGCTGGCGGGCTTGGCCTCGACCGTCTTGACGGTCAGATCGCGCGCCTGCACCGCCGCGACGGCGAGTTCGGCGGCCTCGGCCGTTGCGATGTCGAACCGGTCGAGCCGCTTGCCGCCGAGCACCGTCAGCCGCGCCTCGTAACCCGCGCCGCGCGGGGTGGCGAGCGCGGCGGTGACGGTCCAGTATTCGCGCGGGCGAAAGGCCTCGATCTCCATCTCGCGCTCGACGATCAGGCGCAGGCAGACCGACTGCACCCGCCCCGCCGACCGCGCCCCCGGCAACTTGCGCCACAGCACCGGCGAGAGGGTGAAGCCGACGAGGTAGTCGAGCGCCCGGCGCGCAAGATAGGCATCGACCAGCGCGCGGTCGATCTCGCGCGGATGGGCGATGGCCTCGGTCACGGCGGCCTTGGTGATGGCGTTGAAGGCGACGCGGCTGACCGATTTCTTCTTCAGGTGCGGCGCAAGGGCCTCCTGCAGGTGCCAGGAGATCGCCTCGCCCTCGCGGTCGGGGTCGGTGGCAAGGATCAGGCTGTCGTCGGTCCTGAGCGCCTCGGCGATGGCGCGGATGTGCTTGCGGCTGTCTGCCGCGACCTCCCAGGTCATGGCAAAGCCGTGATCGGGATCGACCGACCCGTCCTTGGCCGGCAGGTCGCGCACATGGCCGAAGGATGCGAGGACAGTGTAGTCCGGGCCGAGATACTTGTTGATTGTCTTGGCCTTGGCGGGGGACTCGACAACGACGACAGGCATGCGGGCATCCTTTCGGGGCCGTCCGGGCGCCGCCGGACGGTCGGGGCGGCACCATGTGGGGGCGGCTTTGGCAATGTCAATCTGCCGCGGCGACGGGTGGTGGCGCACGCGACGCGGCGGGCAAGGGCAAGGCCCGCCAGAGCGCCGGGGGGCGCTGGGGCACGGTGCGACGCCGGTGGCGGGCATGCGGACCGGGCAGGCGGGGACCGGGCGTGCGAATGCCGTTCTCTGCCGACCGGGCGCGGGCGGGCCACCGACGCAAGGTCGCGGCGGGGCGACCCGGATTGCGCAGCCGCAGGGTGCCGTTCAGCCCACGCGCGCGATCAGTCCGCCGGGCTGACGCTCGATAAGGCCGTCCAGCTCGAGGTTCAGCAGTTCGGGCGCGACCGCGGCGGCGGGCAGCGCGAGGTCCCGGATGAGCTGGTCTTCGGCCATCGGCGCCGGACCGATGCGGGCGAGGATGCGGCTGTGCAGCGGATGGCCGCCCTGCGGCACCGGACGCCGGCCGTCGGTCGCCGGTGCCGCGCCCGCCGGTTCGCTCGCCGCAACACCGCGCACTTGCGTGCCGCGGCATGCAGAAGCGGGCGTGCGCTGTCCTTCGAGGGCCGCCGCGTCCGGCGCCGCCGGCTTGGCTTGTGGCCCCGGCGCGGGCGGCGGCGGCATGGCCGCCATCGCGCCCTGCACACGGCCGGGCCGCACGGCCCCGGTTTCGGGCGCGGCGGCGTCCTGGGCGGTCATGCGGCCGCGGATCGCATCGAGCGCCGCCTGGGTCAGCCGGCCGATGCGGTGCGGCGGGGCGGGGATCGTGCGGTCGGGTTCCGCGGCCGCGGGACGCAGCGCCGCCGTTGCGGCGCGGGCCTGCCGGGCGGCGGCGAGTGCCGGGCCGAGCGCCTCGACCACATCCTCGGCATGGCGCACCAGCGTCGCGCCGTCGCGGATCAGCGCGTTGCAGCCCGCGGCGCGGGCGTCCACCGGATGGCCCGGCACCGCCATGATCTCGCGCCCCTGGTCGGCGGCGGTGCGGGCGGTGATGAGACTGCCCGAGCCTTCCGCCGCCTCCACCACGACGACGCCGAGCGCGAGGCCCGACACGATGCGGTTGCGCTGCGGAAAATGCCGTGCCTGCGGATCCTGGCCCATCGGCAGTTCCGACAGCCGCGCGCCCTGCGCGGCGATGCGCGCGGCGAGGTCGGCATTCTCGGCCGGGTAGATGACATCGACGCCGCCGGCATGCACCGCGACGGTGCCGCCGGCGAGGGCACCTTCATGCGCCGCGGCATCGATCCCCCGGGCGAGGCCCGAGACGACGACGATCCCCTCGGCCGCAAGCCGTTCGGCGAGCCGGCGCGCCATGCGCAGCCCGTTGGACGAGGCGCTGCGCGCGCCGACGAGGGCGACCATGGGGCGGGCGAGCCAGCGCGGATCGCCGATGACCCAGAGCAGCGGCGGCGCATCGGGCAAGTCCATCAGATCGGGCGGATAGTCCGGGGCGCCATAGCAGACCATCCGCGCCCCGGCACGGCGCGCCGCCGCCATCTCGGCCAGCGCGACGCCTTCGGGGCAGGCGCTGTAATCCGCGACGCCCGCGGCCCGCGCGATGTCCGGCAAAGCGTCGAGCGCGGCAGCGGCGGTGCCGTGTTCCGTGGTGAGGCGATGGAAGGTCGCCGGGCCGACCCGGCGGGAGCGGATGAGACGGAGCCACGACAATCTGTCGCCTTCCGTGGTGGGTGGGGTGAAGGGTGGGTGGGAAGCCAACAAACCGTCTTCCATCGCAACCTCGCCTCATCCGCAGGGCCACCATGCCCCGCCGGGGTTAATGCAGGGTTAAGTTTAACGCCGGTTTCGGCAATTTCCGCTCCCCGGATGCGAAAGCTGTGGACAACTGTCCGGGCCGGTGAAATGCCGCCGCCGCGTCGGCTACCGCAGCCCCGTCTGCCGGCGCCGGCGGTGGCCCGGCCGGCGATGCCCAGCCCGCCGCGGGTGCCGGCCACGATGCTCAGGCCGCCGCCCCGCCCACGGTCAGACCGCCGATCAGCAGCGTCGGCTGTCCGACCCCGACCGGAACCCACTGCCCGGCCTTGCCGCAATTGCCCATGCCGGGGTCGAGCGCCATGTCGTTGCCGATCGCCCGGATCGCCCTGAGCGCGGTGGCCCCGTCACCGATGAGCGTCGCGCCCTTGACCGGCGCGACCACCTTGCCGCCTCGCACGCGGTAGGCCTCGGTGCAGGAAAACACGAACTTGCCGTTGGTGATGTCCACCTGCCCGCCGCCGAAGCCCACCGCCCATATCCCGTCCCTGAGGTCTGCGAGGATGGCGCCAGGGTCCGCATCGCCACCGAGCATGTAGGTGTTGGTCATCCGCGGCATCGGGATATGGGCGTGGCTTTCGCGACGGCCGTTGCCGGTCGGGGCCGCGCCCATCAGGCGGGCGTTCTGCCGGTCCTGCATGTAGCCGACGAGGATCCCGTCCTCGATGAGCATGTTGCGGCCCGCGGGCGTGCCCTCGTCGTCGATAGTGATCGACCCGCGGCGATCGGGGATCGTGCCGTCGTCGAGCACGGTGACACCCGGCGCGGCGATCCGGCTGCCCATCAGGCCGGCGAAGGCCGAGGTCCCCTTGCGGTTGAAATCCCCCTCGAGCCCGTGCCCGACCGCCTCGTGCAGCAGGATCCCCGGCCAGCCCGGGCCCAGCACCACGTCCATCACGCCCGCCGGCGCGGCTTCGGCATCGAGGTTCACGGTGGCGATGCGCAGCGCCTCGCGAACAAGGCCCTGCCAGTGATCGGGTGCCATCAGCGCCGCAAGGCCGAACCGCCCGCCGCCCCCCGCGTTGCCGGTCTCGCGCCGCCCGTCCCGATCGACGATCACCTGCACGGCGATTCGCGCCATGGGGCGCACATCGGCGAGGCGCAGCCCCTCGGGGCGCAGGATCTCCACCTCCTGATGCGCCGCCGAGAGCGTCGCGCTCACCTGCACGACGCGGGGGTCGAGCGCGCGGGCAAAGGCGTCGATCGCGCGCAGCGTCTCGACCTTGGCGGCGAAGGCGGCATCCGCCAGCGGGTCGGCATCGGTGTAGAGCCGCCGGTTCGTGCCGGGCGGGGGCGGCGCCATGATGCCGCCCCCCGCGCCGATCACCAGCCGCGCGGTATCCGCGGCGCGGGCGATGGCGGCCTCGCTGATCTCGGTCGAATGGGCGTAACCGGCCACATCGCCCTTGACGGCGCGCAGCCCGAACCCTTCCGAGGCGTCGAAGCTGGCGGTGCGGATGCGCCCGTCGTCGAGGCTGATGACCTCGGACCGCCGCCGCTCGAGGAACAATTCGCCGTCCTCCGCCCCGTGCAGGGCATCGCGCAGGCGGGCGAGGGCGCGGGCCTCGTCCAGATGCGTCTCGAAGGGGGCAAAGCGGCTGGCGTCCATCGCGTGTCCTTCCGGTCGTTGATCGAGGTCAAGCGGCGCGGTTTTGCCGCATCGGCCAAGCTTGTCGCGCCCGGTGATATATGGTTTCACGACTGCGAGCGACAACGGGCGTCTGCGGCATGCCGCGGTGTGCCCGACGTCACAGCCGGCGGCCCAGTGCCGACCGGACAACGGGAACCGGACGGGAATTCGACATGCGCCTTGCCTCTATCTTCCGCCCCCTCCTCGCCGCGGCCGCCCTCGTGCCGGCGGCCGGCCTTGCGCAGGACCTGCCGGTGATCGGCGTGCCGGTGCAGGGGGGCCTCGGGTTCCAGCCCGCCGCCACGGAACTTGCGCATGACCTGCAGTGGCTCGACGGCATGGTGCTGGTCATCATCACCGCGATCACGCTGTTTGTCACCGCGCTGCTGGCGATCGTGATCCTGCGCTACAACGAAAAGTCCAACCCGGTGCCGGCGCGGTTCACGCACAATTCGCCGCTCGAGGTGACCTGGACGGTCGTGCCGATCCTGATCCTCGTGTTCATCGGGGCCTTCTCGCTTCCCGTGCTGTTCAAGCAGCAGGAAATCCCGATGGCCGACATCACCATCAAGGCGACCGGCAAGCAGTGGTACTGGACCTACGAATACCCCGACCACGAGTTCGAGTTCGACAGCTACATGATCGGCGCGCCTGCCACGGGTGGCGACTTCCGCCTGACGCCCGAGGTCGAGGCGCAGCTGGTCGACGCCGGCTACAGCCGCGAGCATTTCCTGCTGGCGACCGATACGGCGATGGTGGTGCCGGTGAACAAGGTCGTCGTGCTGCAGGTCACCGCGGCCGACGTGATCCATTCCTGGACCATCCCGGCCTTCGGGGTGAAGCAGGACGGCGTGCCCGGCCGCCTCGCGCAGCTGTGGTTCAAGGCCGAGCAGGAGGGGGTCTATTTCGGCCAGTGCTCGGAGCTTTGCGGCATCGCCCATGCCTACATGCCGATCACCGTCAAGGTGGTAAGCGACGAAGCCTATGCCGAATGGCTCGAAGGCGCCGTTGCCGAATATGCGGGCGATCCGGCGACATTGCCCGCCCGCCGCGTCGCGGCGGCCGACTGAGGCCCGCCGGTGACCGACATCCGCGCCACCGAGATCGGCCAGCCCGAGGCGTCGTTCGGCGACTATGTCGCGCTGCTCAAGCCGCGGGTCATGTCGCTGGTCGTGTTCACGGCGCTGGTGGGCCTGCTGGCGGCGCCGGGGGCGATGCACCCGGTCGAGGCGCTGGCGTCGATCCTGTTCATCGCGCTCGGGGCCGGGGCCTCGGGCGCGCTCAACATGTGGTGGGACGCCGATATCGACGCGCAGATGCGCCGCACCCGAGGCCGCCCGGTGCCTGCCGGGCGTATATCGCGGGGCGAGGCGCTGGGGCTTGGTCTTGCGCTCTCGGGCTTTGCGGTCGTCATGCTGGGGCTTGCGGCGAACTGGTTCGCCGCTGCCTTCCTTGCGTTCACGATCTTCTTCTACGCCGTTGTCTACACGATGTGGCTCAAGCGGGCGACGCCGCAGAACATCGTGATCGGCGGGGCGGCCGGTGCCTTTCCGCCGATGGTCGGCTGGGCCTGTGCGACCGGGTCGGTATCGCTCGAGGCGGCGGCGATGTTCCTCATCATCTTCATGTGGACGCCGCCGCATTTCTGGGCGCTGGCGCTGTTCATGAAGGGCGATTACGAGGGCGCGGGCGTGCCGATGCTCAACGTCACCCACGGGCGGCGGGTCACGCGCAATCATGTCCTTGCCTACACGCTGCTGCTGGTGCCGGTGGCCATCGGCACCGCATTCACGTCGGTCGGCGGGCCGCTCTACCTTGCCGTGGCGGTCGCGCTCAACGCGCTGTTCGTCGCCGGCGCCGTGCGGCTGTGGCGCCGCGACGATGCGGCCTCGGCGGCCGACCAGCACCGGGCGGAGCGGCGGTTCTTCCGCTTTTCGCTCACCTATCTGTTCCTGCATTTCGGTGCGATACTGGCCGAGACGGCGCTGCGGCCGTATGGCCTCGGAGGGTGGTAAGGCATGGCATTCCGGCCCGATCATGAACTGCACCGGCGCCGCTTCGGGCGCAATGTGGGCTTGCTCGTCGTGCTCTGCGCCTTCGTGGTGCTGGTGTTCGGGCTGACGGTGGTCAAGGTCACGCGCGGCGATCCGATGCAGGCGTTCGACCATGTCCTGCGGCCCGAGATGCTGCCGGAGCGCCGGCCATGACCCCGCAGGTCCGCACGGCGGCGCAACTGGTCGGGGTCGCGGTTCTCATGGCGTCGCTGTCCTTCGCGGCGGTGCCGTTCTACGACTGGTTCTGCCGCGTGACCGGTTACGGGGGCACGACGGCTGTGGCCAGCGCGGCGCCCGACGTGATCCTCGACCGCACGGTGCGCGTGCGCTTCGATGCCTCGCGCGAGGCGGGGATGCCCTGGACCTTCCGCCCGCTCCAGCGCGAGATGGACATCCGCATCGGCGAGGTCGGCCTTGCGTTCTACGAGGCCTACAACCCGACCGACAAGCCGACAGCGGGCACCGCAAGCTTCAACGTCACCCCCGACACGGCGGGCGGCTATTTCACCAAGATCGACTGCTTCTGCTTCGAGATGCAGGTGCTCCAGCCCGGCGAGCGGGTCGAGATGCCGGTAACCTTCTTCGTCGATCCGGCGATGGTTACGGACCGCGAGGGGCGCTTCGTGCGGCAGATCACCCTGTCCTACACGTTTCATTCAACGCCGCTGCCGGAAGAGCAGGCGGGGCTGACCGTCCCCGCACCAGCGGCCAACTGACGCCAAGACCGACACGAGGGAACCCATGGCGAGCGCGAAGAACCACGACTATCACATCCTGCCCCCGTCGATCTGGCCGTTCATGGGCGCGGTCGGCGGGTTCGTCATGCTGTTCGGCGCGGTCCTGTGGATGAAGGACATCACGCCCTTCCTGTTCTTCGCCGGCCTCGCGGCGGTGCTTTACGTCATGTTCGCCTGGTGGTCGGACGTTGTCGCCGAAAGCCGGGCGGGCGATCACACGCCGGTCGTGGCGATCGGGCTGCGCTATGGCTTCATCCTCTTCATCATGTCCGAAGTGATGTTCTTTGCGGCATGGTTCTGGAGCTTCTTCAAGCATGCGATCTACCCGATGCATCCCGACGGCCTCAGCCCGATGGTCGAGGGCGTCTGGCCGCCGGCGGGGATCGAGACCTTCGATCCCTGGCATCTGCCGCTCATCAACACGCTGATCCTCCTGTGTTCCGGGATGGCGGCGACCTGGGCCCACCATGCGCTGGTGCATGAGAACAACCGCAAGGATCTGCAGAACGGCCTGATCCTCGCCATCCTTCTGGGCGTGTTCTTCACGATCCTTCAGGTCTACGAGTATAGCCATGCCGCCTTCGGGTTTGCGGGCAACATCTACGGCGCCAACTTCTTCATGGCGACCGGGTTCCACGGGGCGCATGTCGTGATCGGGACGATCTTCCTCGCGATCTGCCTGATGCGGGCGATGCGCGGCCATTTCACACCCGACAAGCATATCGGGTTCGAGGCGGCGGCCTGGTACTGGCATTTCGTCGATGTGGTCTGGCTGTTCCTTTTCGCCGCCATCTACGTCTGGGGCCGCTGAGCCGTCACGGCGGCCCGGGCCGTCCGATCCTGCGGGCCGCTCCGGCGGCCCGCGTTCCGTTGAGGGATGCGCCATGCTGCGCCGTCTGGTCTTTCCGCTGCTGCTCGGCCTCGCCGGGGCCGGCGTGCTCGTCGCGCTCGGGCTCTGGCAGGTGCAGCGGCTGGCGTGGAAGGAGGCGATCCTGGCGGACATCACCGCGCGGATCGAGGCCGAACCGGTTGCCTTGCCGGCCGTGCCCGATCCGGCCGCTGACCGCTATCTGCCGGTCGCGGTGGCGGGCCGCTTTGCCGGGCGCGACATCCGGGTGCTGGTGTCGCGCAAGGGGGACGGCGCGGGCTATCGCGTCGTGGCGGCCTACGAGACGGAGGATGGCCGGCGCATCCTGATCGACCGGGGCTTTCTGCCCGAGGCCGCCAAGACCGCCCCGCCGGCCAGCGGTGCGGCGAAAGTTGCCGGGAATCTGCACTGGCCCGACGAGGTCGACGGCTATACCCCCCCACCCGACGCCCGCAGCGGCATCTGGTTCGCGCGCGACCTGCCGGCGATGGCGGCCGCGCTCGGCACCGAGCCGGTGCTGGTCGTTGCCAAGGCCGTCGAGCCGGCCGATCCGGCACTGGATCCGATGCCGCTCGACACCAGCGGCATCCCGAACGACCACCTCGGGTATGCGGTGACGTGGTTCGGGCTTGCGGCCGTATGGCTGGGGATGACAGCGTTCCTTGTCTGGCGTATTGCCCGCCGGACAGGCTGAGGACAGATCATGCAATACGTCTCGACCCGCGGCAGTGCGCCGGTGCTCGGCTTTGCCGAGGCGATGATGGCGGGGCTGGCCCGCGACGGGGGGCTTTATGTGCCGGCCGAAGTGCCGGCGATGCCGGCGGGCGACATCGCCGCGCTTGCGGGCCTGCCTTACGAAGAGGTCGTGTTTCGCGTCATGCGCCCCTTCCTCGGGGATGCGTTCAGCGATGACGACTTTCGCGGCCTGATCGCCGCGGCCTATGCCGGCTTTGCCCATCCCGCCCGCGCGCCCCTCAAGCAACTGGCCCGGGGGCATTTCCTGCTGGAGCTGTTCCACGGCCCCACGCTGGCCTTCAAGGATTTCGCGATGCAGCTGATCGGGCGCCTCTTCGCCCATCACCTCGCGCGCAGCGGCGGGCGCATCACCATCGCGGGCGCGACGAGCGGCGATACCGGATCGGCGGCGATCGAGGCGTTCCGCGGCCTGCCGGGAGTGGATGTGTTCATCCTCTACCCGCACGGCCGGGTGTCGGACGTGCAGCGGCGGCAGATGACGACGCCGGTGGAGGGCAACGTCCATGCGCTCGCCATCGACGGCGATTTCGATACCGCCCAGGCCCGCGTCAAGGACATGTTCAACGATTTCGCCTTCCGCGACCGGGTGGGGCTTGCGGCGGTGAACTCGATCAACTGGGCGCGGGTGCTGGCGCAGGTGGTCTATTTCTTCGCTGCCGCCGTGGCACTCGGCGCGCCGCAGCGCGCGGTGTCGTTCACCGTGCCGACCGGGAATTTCGGCGACATCTATGCCGGGCACATTGCCCGCGCGATGGGCCTGCCGATCGAGCGGCTGGTGATCGCCACCAACCGCAACGACATCCTGCACCGCGCGCTGACGACCGGCGTCTATGCGACCGAGACGGTGCAGCCGACCATCTCGCCCTCGATGGACATTCAGGTGTCGTCGAATTTCGAGCGCGCGCTGTTCGATGCGCTCGGGCGCGACGGGGCGGCGGTGGCGGCGCTGATGGGCGATCTGCGGTCCGCAGGCGCGTTCCGCATCCCGCAGGGCGCGCTCGAGGGCCTGCGTGCCGGTTTCGCCTCGGGCCGCGCATCCGAGGAGGACACGCGCGCGACCATCGCGCGGACCCTCGCGCAGACGGGCGAGCTTCTGTGCCCGCATTCCGCCGTCGGCGTGCATGTGGCCGAACAGCACCTCGGCCCCGTGCCGATGGTCACGCTCGCCACCGCGCATCCCGCCAAGTTCCCCGATGCGGTCGAGGCCGCGACCGGCATCCGCCCGGCGCTGCCGCCCCGCATGGCCGACCTCTTCGACCGGCCCGAGCGGGTGACGCGCGTGCCCGACGATCTGACAGCCATCGAAACCCTCATCCTGGAACGCACCGGTCAATGATCCGCATCGCAACCCTGCCCAACGGTTTTCGCATCGTCACCGACACCATGCCCGGCCTTGCCTCGGCCACGGTCGGCATCTGGGTGAACGCCGGCGGGCGGCACGAGGGGCCGGATCAGACCGGGATCGCACATTTCCTCGAACACATGGCCTTCAAGGGCACGGCGAGCCGCAGCGCGCGGGCGATCGCCGAGGCGATCGAGGATGTGGGCGGCTATATCAACGCCTATACCAGCCGCGAGAATACCGCCTACTACGCCCGGGTGCTGGAAACCGATGTGCCGCTCGCGCTCGACGTGATTGCCGACATCGTGCTCAACCCCGCCTTCGACCCGCGCGAGATCGAGACCGAGCGGCATGTCATCCTGCAGGAGATCGGTCAGGCGCTCGACACGCCCGACGACATCATCTTCGACTGGCTGCAGGAGGTGGCGTTTCCCGACCAGCCGATGGGGCGGTCGATCCTCGGTCCTGCCGAGCGGGTTGCGGGGTTTGCGGATGCCGATTTCCGCCGGTTCACCTCCGATCACTACGGGCCGGACCAGATGATCCTGTCGGCGGCGGGGGCGGTGGACCATGACGCCATCGTGGCCGAGGCGACGCGCCTTTTCGGCGGGCTGCGGCCGATCGGCGCGCGCGTGCCGGAACCGGCGCGCTTCGTCAGCGGCGAGCGGCGCGAGATCAAGGATCTCGAGCAGGTGCATCTCGCGCTCGCCTTCGAGGCGCCCGGCTGGCGCGATCCGCTGGTGCACACGGCGCAGGTCTATGCGACGGCGATGGGCGGGGGCATGTCGAGCCGCCTGTTCCAGCGGATCCGGGAAGAGCACGGGCTGTGCTATTCCATTTTCGCCCAGGCGCAGGCGCATGAGGACACCGGGCTTGTCACGCTCTATGCCGGCACCGGCGCCGAGGATGTGGTGGCGCTTGCCGATCTCACGGTCGAGGAACTGCGCCGCGCGGCCGATGACCTGACCGAGGCCGAGGTGGCGCGCGCCAAGGCGCAGCTTCGCGCAAGCCTGCTGATGGGGCAGGAAAGCCCCTCGACCCGGGCAGAGCGCGCCGCGCGGCTACTGGCGATCTGGGGGCGGGTGCCCGATGTGGCCGAAACGGTGGCGCGGATCGACGCGGTGACGGCGGCGGGCACGCGCGACTATGCCGGGGCGCTCGCCTTCGGGGGCCGTGCGGCGATGGCGCTTTATGGTCCGGCGGGCGCGGCGCCCGGCATGGACGCGCTGCGCGCGCGCCTGGCCGCCTGACGGGGATGTTCGGCCGCCGCCCGAGGCCCCGGATCGAGACCGAGCGCCTGACGCTGCGCCTGCCCGAACACGGCGACTATCGCGCCTGGACGGCCCTGCGCGCGGACAGCGAGGCGTTCCTGCGGCCGTGGGAGCCGGTCTGGGCCGACGATCACCTGAGCCGCCGCGCCTTCACCACCCGTGTCTACTGGTCGTCGCGGGCCGAGGCGCAGGGGGCCGCGCTGCCGCTTCTCCTGATCCGGCGGCAGGACGGGGCGGTGATGGGGGCGATCACGCTCGACAATATCCGGCGGGGGCCGGCGCTGGCCGGCACGCTGGGCTACTGGATCGGCCAGCCCCATGCGCGGCAGGGCTACATGCGCGAGGCGATCCAGGCGGTCGTGCATCATGCCTTCAGCGTGATGGACCTCAGCCGGATCGAGGCGGCCTGCCTGCCGGAAAACGCGGCCTCGCGCGGCGTGCTCGAGAAATGCGGCTTCAAATACGAGGGCGTTGCGCAGAGCTATCTGCAGATCGCGGGGCGGTGGCGCAACCATGTGCTCTACGCCAACCTGCGCAGCGACCGGCGCGGGCGCACCGACGCGGCCTGACTGCCGCAGGATGCGGCAGAGCCGGCCCTTGCCGTTCACCGATGCGCGAGCGTCGGCGGTTTCGCGTGACCGGCGGGCGGGCGCCCCTACCCTCGGGCCATGGAGGTGCCGCATGACCCGACAAGCCCCCGCCCTTGCCTTCGTGCTGGCAGCAATGATGCCGCTCGCGGGGGCCGCACAGGACCGGATCCCGTCGCATTGCCAGGCCATAGCCGCAGCGCCCGGTCTCGAATACCTCCAGCGCGCAGCCTTCGGCGCGCCGCTGGCCGAGAACCGGGTGCGCATCCATTTCATCGACCATGCGATGTTCGCGATCGAGACGCCGGGCGGCCTGACGGCGGTCACCGATTATGCCGGCTACATCGGGCGGACGGACCATGCCCCGACGGTCGTCACGATGAACAACGCCCATCGCACGCACTGGACCGACCGGCCGGACCCGCGCATCCCCCATGTGCTCAAAGGCTGGGCCGAGGACGGCGTGGCGGCGGCGCACCGGCTTGACCTCGGCGAGATGCTGGTGCGCAACGTGCCGACCGATGTGCGCTCGGCCTGGGACGAGCGGGTGGCGCGCAAGGACGGCAATTCCATCTTCATCTTCGAGGTGGCCGGGCTTTGCATCGGCCATCTCGGCCATCTGCATCACGAGCCGAGCGACGAGCAATACGCGGCCATCGGGCGGCTCGACGTGGTGATGGCACCGGTCGATGGCGGCTATACGGTCGGGCTCGATACGATGACGGGGATCGTGTCGCGGTTGCGCTCTTCGGTGGTGCTGCCGATGCACTGGTTTTCGGGCGCGTCGCTGGCGACCTTCCTGAACCGGATGGAAGGGCAGTTCGACATCGTCCGGCTCGACCAGCCGTCGATCGAGCTCTCGCTCCAGTCCCTGCCGGGGCGGCCGACGATCATCGTGCTCGATCCGCAGTTCCTGCGCTGATCGCGCGGGCCGATCTTGCAAGGCGCAGGGCCGCGTGGCAGGCAGCGGGCATGCTGAACCCCGCCGATGCCGCCTTCGTCGCCTCGCTTGCCGCCGCGCTGCCCGAGGGCGCGCTGCGCAGCCCCGAGCCGCGGCACCTCGAAGAGCCGCGCGGGCGCTGGCGCGGGCAGGCGGGCGCGCTCGCCGCGCCGCGCAGCACGGCCGAGGTCGCGGCCATCGTCGCCGCCTGCGCCGCGGCGCGGGTGGGCATCGTGCCCTGGGGCGGGGGCACCGGCCTTGTCGGTGGTCAGATCGCGCCCGAGGGGCCGCCGGTCGTTCTCCTGTCGCTCGAGCGGATGCGGGCGGTGCGGGACGTGGTGCCCGAGGACGGGGCGATGACGCTCGAGGCCGGGGTGACGCTGGCGGCGGCGCAGGCGGCGGCGGCGGATGCGGGGCGGCTCTTTCCGCTGTCGCTGGCCTCCGGCGGGACGGCGACGGTGGGCGGCGTGCTCGCGACGAATGCGGGCGGCGTCAACGTGCTGCGCTGGGGCAATGCGCGCGAGCTGTGCCTGGGGCTCGAGGCGGTGCTGGCCGACGGATCGGTCTGGCACGGGCTGCGGCGGCTGCGCAAGGACAACACCGGGTATGACCTGCGCAACCTGCTGATCGGGTCCGAAGGGACGCTGGGCATCATCACGGCGGCGGTGCTGCGCCTTCTGCCGCGCCCGGCCATCACCGGGGCGGCGCTGATCGCGGTGCCGGGGCCGGCGGCGGCGCTGCGCCTGCTCGATCTGGCCGAGGCGCTGGCGCCCGGCTGCGTCTCGGCATTCGAACTGATGCACCGGACCGGGTTCGATTTCATTGCCGAGACGATCCCCGGCCTTGCGCTGCCGCTCTCGCCGATGCCCGAATGGTCGGTGCTGGTCGATCTCGGCCTGCCCGAGGGCCTCGATGCCCAATCCGTGCTGGCCGCGCTCTGGGACCGGGCGGCGGCGGCGGGCCTTGCGACGGATGGGGTGATCGCCGCGTCCGAGGCGCAGCGCGCCGCGCTGTGGCACCTGCGGGAAAGCATCCCCGAGGCGAACCGGCGCATCGGCGCGGTGTCGTCGCATGACATCAGCGTGCCGCTCGGTGCGATCCCGGGCTTCATCGACGAGGCGGGGGCGATGCTCGCGGCGCTCGGCGACTGGCGCATCAACTGCTTTGGCCACCTCGGCGACGGCAACCTCCATTACAACGTCTTTCCGGTGCCGGGCCGCAGCCGGGCCGATCACGCGCATCTGCGCGACGCGATCAAGACGGCGGTGCACGACCTTGTCCATGCGCGCGGCGGTTCCGTCAGCGCGGAACACGGGATCGGGCGGCTCAAGACCCGCGATCTCGTCCGCTACGGCGATCCGGTGAAACTGGCCGCGATGCGGGCGATCAAGGGCGCGCTCGACCCGGCGGGCATCCTCAATCCCGGTGCCGTGATCGGGGCGTGACAGCTTCGTGTGTGGATCGGCCCCGTGCGGGGTGTATCTTCTGCGCGCAGGAGGATCGCATGCGAACATTCGTTTCCCTCAAGGGTGCGGCCGTCATTGCTGCGCTTGCGGCCTGGCCCGCATCGGCCGAGCTTTACGAGATCTACCCCACCAACAAGCGGTCCCCGGACGGGTCCTATCAGGGCGTGCTGGACGTCGTGCAGGGCGGGCGCAGCGTGACCGAGTTCCGCGTGGATCGCGGCGACATCCCGGCGCGCACGGTGCTCGATGCGCGGGCGGCCATCGCCCATGTGGTGGCGCAATTCAACCTCAGCCCGGCGCGCGATGTGGTGCGCTATTGTCCCGGCGGGATCGTGCGGGTGAGCTGCGCCAACCCGGGCGGCCTGCGTGACGGCGGCGCGAGGGTCGTGTCATGGCCGTGAGCGGCGGGCGGCCCGGGCGGCTGGGGCTTGTCGCGGCGCTTTCGCTCGCCATGGCGGCGCCGGCTGCGGCCGAAGTCTACGAGATCTTCCCGACCAACAAGCGGTCTGCGGATGGCAGCTATCGCGGTGTGATCGATGTCTGGAAAGGCGGCGGCGAGGTCGTCGAGTTCCGCGTGGATCGCGGCGAGATCGACGCGCGCGCAGTGCTCGACCCGCTCAGGGCCATCGCCTTCGTGGTGGGCCATTTCCGGCTGAACCCGGCCCGCGATGTCGTGTTCTACTGCCCCGGCGGGATCGTCCGCGTGCAGTGCCGGGCGCCGATCGATCCGGGCGATGTGTTCGATCCCACCAACCGCGTCGTGCGCTGGCCGTGACGCGCGCCGAGGGATAGGCTCGGGCAAGGGCAGGGGCCGGGCATGGGGCGCGTCGGGGCAGGGATCGGGGCGTCGATGCGGCAGACGGCGCGGCTTGCGCTGACGCCGGGTCTGCGCCAGTCCATCCGCCTCTTGCGCATGCCGGCGGCCGATCTGGCTGGGGCGTTGGTCGAGGCGGCAGCCGGCAATCCCTGGATTGATCTGGGCGCGCCGCCCCGGCACGGCGACAGCGATTCGAGCGGCACGGGGGAACTGCCCGACCGGACCATGGGCCTGATCGCGCATGTCTGCGCACAGATCGATCACGCCTTTCCGGCCGGTCCCGACCGGGCCATCGCGCTCGCCTTTGCCGGGGCGCTGGCACCGACCGGCTGGCTCGACAGCGATGTGGGGGAGATCGCGGCCGAGGCCGGGGTGGCAGAGGATGCAGCGGCCGCGGTGCTGGCCCGGCTGCAACGCTTCGATCCGCCGGGCGTCTTTGCGCGTTCGCTGGCCGAATGCCTGCGGCTGCAGGCCGAGGATGCCGGGCTGCTCGATCCGGGCATGGTTCGCATCATCGATCGGCTTGACCTGCTGGCGGCCGGCGATACCGCGGCGCTCGCCGCGGCGGCGGCGCTCGACCACCCCGCGCTTGCCGTCCGCATCGCGGCGATCCGGCGCTTCGACCCCAAGCCGGGGGTCCGGTTCGCGGCGGCTTCGCCCCCGCAACCGCCCGATATTCTGGTGTCCCGCACCGAGGCCGGGCTCGAGGTCACGCTCAACGACGCTGCGCTTCCACCTTTGCGCCTGCGTGCCGGCCCGGCCGACGATCCGGGCTGGCGCGCGGCGCGCGATCTCGTCGCGGCGGTGGCGCGGCGGCAGGCGACGCTGCTGGCGGTGGCGCAGCATGTCCTGCACCATCAGGCCGCGGCGGTCGAGGCTGGGCCGGGCGCGCTGCGCCCGCTCACGCGCGCGGCGGTCGCTGCGGCGCTGGGCCTTGCCGAAAGCACGGTCAGCCGCGCTGTCGCCGGGGCGGCGGTCAGGACGCCCCGCGGCACGCGGCCGCTGTCGGCCTATTTCGCCGCCGCGCTGGGCGACGAGGCGACGGCGGCGCGTGCACAGGCGATGCTGCGCCGTGCCGTGGCGGACGAAGAGGGCGCACCCCTGTCGGACGCCGCCCTTGCGGCGCTTCTGGCCGAGGCGGGCATTCCGGCCGCCCGGCGCACGGTGGCCAAGTATCGCGCCGCGCTCGGCATACCCTCGGCCGCGCGGCGGCGCCGTCAGCCGTAATGGGCGACCGGCGTGCCCGCGAGGGCGGCCATGTTCAGAAGGCCCCGCGCCGTGACGCTCGGGGTGACGATATGGGCGCGGTTGCCCATGCCCATCAGGATCGGCCCGACCTCGAGCCCGCCCGCCCGCATCTTGAGGATGTTGCGCACCCCGCTCGCCGTCTCGGTCCCCGAGAACACCAGCGTATTGGCCGCCCCGTCGAGGCGCGAGGCGGGGAAGATCCGGCTGCGCAGATCGGCGTCGAGCGCGGCATCCACCGTCATCTCGCCCTCGTAGACGAAGCCCGGCTCGCGCGCGTCGAGCAGGTCGAGCGCGCGGCGCATCAGCCGGCCCGAGGCCGTGTCGAGGTTGCCGAACTGTGAATGCGAACACAGCGCCACCCGCGGCTCGACCCCGAAGCGGCGGACGTGCCGGGCCGCGCCGATGGCGATCTCGGCGATCTGTTCCGGGGTCGGTTCCGGGTTCACCTGCGTGTCGGCGATGAACAGCGGCCCCTCGTCCTGGATGATGAGGCTGAGCGCGCCGATCGGGCGCAGCCCGCCGCGCGCCAGCACCTGCCGCACGTAGTTCAGATGCCACAGATACTGCCCGAAGGTGCCGCAGATCAGGCTGTCGGCCTCGCCGCGGTGCACCATGATCGCGCCGATGGCGGTGGAATTGGTTCGCATGACCGCCCGCGCGATGTCGGGCGTCACGCCGCGCCGTTCCATCAGGCCGTGATAGGTTTCCCAATAGTCGCGATACCGCCGGTCGCTTTCGGGGTTGACCAGTTCGAAATCGCGGTCGGGACGGATCGGCAGGCCCGCCCGTTCGGTGCGCGCCGCGATCACGTCGGGCCGGCCGATCAGGATCGGCACTTCGCTGGTTTCCTCGAGGATCGCATGGGCGGCGCGCAGCACCCGTTCATCCTCGCCTTCCGCGAACACGATCCGCCGCGCGGCGCTGCGGGCGGCGTCGAACACCGGCCGCATGATCATCGCCGAGCGGAACACCGACCCGTCGAGGCGCTGCTTGTAGGCGCCGAGGTCGGCGATGGGGCGTGTCGCAACCCCGGTTTCCATCGCCGCGCGGGCCACGGCGGTGGCGACGACGCCCATCAGGCGCGGATCGAACGGCTTGGGGATAAGGTAATCGGCGCCGAAGGTGAGCTGTTCGCCCTGATAGGCCGCCGCCGCCTCGGCGCTGGTCGTGGCGCGGGCGAGGGCGGCGATGCCCTCGATGCAGGCCAGTTTCATCGCCTCGTTGATCTCGGTCGCACCCACATCCAGCGCGCCGCGGAAGATGAAGGGAAAACACAGGACGTTGTTGACCTGGTTGGGGTAATCCGACCGCCCCGTGGCGATGATCGCATCGGGCACGGAGGCGCGTGCCGCGTCCGGCATGATCTCGGGCGTGGGGTTGGCGAGGGCAAAGACGATGGGGCGCGGCGCCATGCGGGCGACCATCTCGCCCGTCAGCGCGCCCGGACCGCTGAGGCCGAGGAAGAGGTCCGCGCCGTCGATCACGTCGCCCACGCCGCGCGGTCCGCCCGGCTGGGCATAGGCCGCCTTTTGCGGCGTCATGTCCACGGTGCGCCCCTCGTGCACGAGGCCGTGGATATCGCAGAGCCAGATGTTCTCGCGCCGCACGCCGAGCGCGACGAGCATGTCGAGGCAGGCGATCCCCGCCGCGCCGCCCCCTGTCGAGACGACCTTGATATCGCCCCAGGCCTTGCCGGCCACATGAAGCGCATTGGTCGCCGCCGCGCCGACGACGATGGCGGTGCCGTGCTGGTCGTCGTGGAAAACGGGGATCTTCATCCGCTCGCGGCAGAGCCGTTCGACGATGAAACAGTCGGGCGCCTTGATATCCTCGAGGTTGATCGCGCCGAACGTCGGCTCGAGCGCGCAGACGATGGCGGCGAGGCGTTCAGGGTCTGGTTCGTCGAGCTCGATATCGAAACAGTCGATGTTGGCGAATTTCTTGAACAGGACCGCCTTGCCTTCCATCACCGGCTTGGACGCCAGCGCGCCGATATTGCCAAGGCCGAGCACCGCCGTGCCGTTGGTCACCACCGCCACGAGGTTGCCTCGCGTTGTATACCGCGCCGCCGCCCCCGGATCGGCCTTGATCTCGAGGCAGGCCTCGGCCACGCCCGGGCTGTAGGCGCGCGACAGGTCGCGGCCGTTGGCGAGCGGCTTGGTCGCCCGGATCTCGAGCTTTCCGGGCCGCGGATGCGCATGATAATCCAGCGCCGCCTGCCGGACGTTCTCCTGCCTGACCTCTTCCATCCCCGACCCCGCAAATGGTTCAGCGTTGAACGACCCCGCGCCGCGCCGGTTTACGCGCTCTGCCGCTGCCTCTCAACCCCGCGGCGCTTGCATCCGCGCCCCCGGCGCCGCAGTCTCGGGCCGATAGCCACGCGAGGTGCCATGACCCCCGATCCCGCCCTGCTCGACGCCGCAGCGGCCGTATTCCCCCGGGCCTATGCCCCCTATTCCCGCTTCAAGGTCGGCGCCGCGCTGCGGTCCGCCTCGGGTGCGATCCATGTCGGCGTGAACGTCGAGAATGTCGCCTATCCCGAAGGCACCTGCGCCGAGGCCGGGGCGATCGCGGCCATGGTCGCGGCCGGGGATACGCGGCTGGTCGCGGTGGTGGTCATCGCCGACAGCCCGGCCCCGGTGCCGCCCTGCGGCGGATGCCGGCAGAAGCTGAAGGAATTCGGCGACGGCGACGTGCCGGTGACGATGTGCACGACCGACGGCCAGCGCCTGACGATGACGCTGGCCGAGCTTCTGCCCGGCGCATTCGATGCGTCGTTCATGGCGCGGGCCTGAATGGACGCGCGCGGCGTCATCACCGCGATCCGCGACCGCCGCCCGCCGCCCGATGGCGGCATCGCCTGGTTCGCGCGGGGGCTCGCGGACGGGACGGTGACGGATGCGCAGGCGGGCGCCTTTGCCATGGCGGTCTGCCTGAACGGCCTCGGCGATGCGGGCCGGGTCGCGCTGACGCGGGCGATGCGGGATTCGGGCGATGTGCTGCAATGGGACGCGCCGGTGCCGGTGGTGGACAAGCATTCGACGGGCGGGGTGGGGGATTCGATCTCGCTCCTGCTGGCGCCGGCGCTGGCGGCCTGCGGCGTCTGGGTGCCGATGGTGTCGGGCCGCGGTCTCGGCCACACAGGCGGCACGCTCGACAAGCTCGAGGCGATCCCGGGCTACACGGTCGAAGTGGACGCGGCGCGTCTGCGCGCCGTGGTGGCCGATGTCGGCTGCGCCATCGTCGGCGCCACGGGGCGGATCGCGCCGGCCGACAGGCGGCTCTATGCGATCCGGGACGTGACGGGCACGGTGGAATCGATCGATCTCATCACGGCGTCGATCCTGTCGAAGAAACTCGCGGCGGGGCTGCAGGCGCTGGTGCTGGATGTCAAGGTGGGCTCGGGCGCATTCCTGCCGGCGCCGGAGGCGGCGCAGGCCCTTGCGCGCAGTCTGGTCGAGACGGCCAACGGCGCCGGCTGCCGCACCGCTGCCCTTGTCACCGACATGGACCGGCCGCTTGCGGGCAGTGCGGGCAATGCGCTGGAGGTGGCCGAGGTGATGGGCGTTCTGACCGGGACGGGCCCCCGGCCGCGGCTGCATGACCTGACGGCGGCGCTGGGCGGCGCAGTTCTTGCGCTGGCGGGCGTGATGCCCGATGCCGCGGCGGGGGCGGCGCGGGTGGCGGCGGCGCTGGCCTCGGGCGCGGCGGCCGAGCGGTTCGGGCGGATGGTCGCGGCGCTCGGCGGGCCGGGCGACTTTGTGGAGCGCTGGGTCGATCACCTGCCACGCGCGCCGGTGGTGCGCGACGTGCTGCCCGACGCGCCGGGCCATGTCGCGCGGATCGACACGCGGGCAGTGGGGATGGCGGTCGTCGCGCTCGGCGGCGGGCGGCAGCGGGACGGCGACCGGATCGATGCGTCGGTGGGGTTCGACCGGCTCGCCGCGCCCGGCGATGCGGTGGGCCCCGGCGCGCCGATCGGGCGGGTGCATGCCGCCAGCGACGCGGCGGCACAGGCAGCCGCGGCGGCGCTGCGGGCGGCCTATGCGCTCGGCGAAGTGCCTGCGGCCGTGCCGCTGGTGCAGGGGCGGGTGGGCTGATGGCGCGGGCGTTCCTTGTGGTGATGGATTCGGTCGGCTGCGGCGGCGCGCCGGATGCGGCGGCCTTCGGTGACGACGGGGCCAATACACTCGCCCAAATCGCGGCGGCGCAGGCGGCGGTCGGTGCGCCCCTGCGCCTGCCGGTGCTCGACCGGCTCGGCCTCGCGGCGGCCGTGGCGGCGGCGTCGGGGGCCGCGATGCCGGGGCTCGGTGCGGTGCCGGAAGGGCGCTGGGGCGCGGCATCCGAAGTGTCGCGCGGCAAGGATACGCCGTCGGGGCACTGGGAACTGGCAGGCGTGCCGGTGCCCTGGGACTGGACCTATTTCCCGACCGCCGATCCGGTCTTTCCGCCCGACCTTCTCGCGGCGGTGGCGGCGGCGGCGGGAACGGGCGGCACGCTCGGCAACTGCCACGCCTCCGGGACCGAGATCATCGAGCGCCTCGGCCCGGCGCATCTGCGCAGCCTCTGGCCGATCTGCTATACCTCGGCCGACAGCGTGTTCCAGATCGCGGCGCATGAGGGCGCCTTTGGCCTAGACCGGCTGATCGCCCTGTGCGAGGCCGTGGCGCCGCGCCTGCATGCGATGCGGGTGGGCCGGGTGATCGCACGGCCCTTCACGGGCGAACCGGGCGCCTTTCGTCGGACAGCCAACCGGCGCGACTTCGCGGTGCCCCCGCCCGCGCCCACCCTTCTCGACGTGGCGCATCAGGCGGGGCGGATGACCCATGCCGTGGGCAAGATCGGCGATATCTTCAGCCACCGGGGCATCGGGCGGCTGTGGAAGGGGGAGAATGACCTTGCACTTTCGCATCATTTGCTTGCCCTTGCCGGGCATGCCGAGCCGGGTTCCTTGACCTTCGCCAATTTCGTCGAGTTCGACAGCCTCTATGGTCACCGCCGCGACGCGGCCGGCTATGCCCGCGCGCTCGAATGGTTCGACGGCGTGGCGGGGGCGTTCCTCGCGCGGCTCGGGCCGGGGGATCTGGCCATTTTCACCGCCGACCACGGCAACGATCCGACCTGGCCGGGCACCGACCACACGCGCGAGCGGGTGCCGGTGCTCTGCCACGGTGCGGGTGCGGGCCCCATCGGCCTCGTCGCCTTTGCCGATATTGCGGCCACGATCGCCGACCATCTCGGCATCCCCAACCCCGGACCCGGAAGGTCGTTCCTGTGATCCCCAAGATCGAACTGCACCTGCACCTCGAAGGCGCGGCCCCGCCGGCCTTCATCCGCGGGCTTGCCCGCGAAAAGGGCGTGGACATCGGCGGCATCTTCGACGAACGCGGGCATTACGCCTTCCGCGACTTCGCCGGGTTCCTCAAGGTCTACGAGGCGGCGACGAGCGTTCTGACCGCGCCCGAGGACTACGCCCGCCTCACTCGCGCCGTGCTCGAGGAAAGCGCAGCGTGCGGGGTCGTCTACACCGAGGCGTTCCTGAGCCCCGATTTCTGCGGCGGGCGCGATGTTGCGGCCTGGCGCGACTATGTGGCGGCAATGGCCGAGGCGGCACGGCCGCTCGACGGCACCATCACCCTGCGCGGCATCGTCACCTGCATCCGCCATTTCGGCCCGGGCAAGGCGCGCGAGACGGCGCTCTGCGCGGCCGAGACGGCGGGCGGTTTCATCACCGGCTTTGGCATCGCGGGGGACGAGCGGGCGGGCAATCCGGCCGATTTCGCCTGGGCCTTCGACTGCGCGCGCGAGGCGGGGCTGGGGCTGACGGCCCATGCGGGCGAATGGGGCGGCCCGGCATCGGTGCGCGATGCGCTGGCCGCCTTTCGCCCGTCGCGGATCGGCCACGGGGTGCGGGCGATCGAGGACCTTGCGCTGGTGGACGAACTGGCCGAGACGGGCGTCGTGCTTGAGGTCTGTCCGGGCTCGAACGTCGCGCTCGGGCTCTATCCGCGATGGCGCGACCATCCGATCGCCGAACTGGACCGGCGCGGCGTGCGCGTCACGGTTTCGACCGACGATCCGCCGTTCTTCCACACGACGATGGAGGCAGAATACGCGCGCCTTGCCGAAGCTTTCGACTGGGACCGGGGTCAGTTCGAAAAGATCAATCGTACTGCGCTTGACGCCGCTTTCTGCGATGCCGATACCCGCGCCCGCATCGCAAAAAGGCTGGAGGGATAGGAATGCTGCGCCACGTGACCATCGTCGATCACCCGCTGGTGCAGCACAAGCTCACCATCATGCGCGACAGGGAAACCTCGACCGCCGGTTTCCGCCGCCTCTTGCGCGAGATCAGCCTGCTCTTGGCCTACGAGGTCACGCGCGAGCTCGACATGACGACAAAGCGGATCGAAACGCCGCTCGGCCCGATGGATGCGCCGACGCTGGAGGGCAAGAAGCTTGCCCTGATCTCGATCCTGCGGGCGGGAAACGGCCTGCTGGACGGGATTCTGGAACTGATCCCGGCGGCGCGGGTCGGGTTCATCGGCCTTTACCGCGATCCCGAGACGCTGCAGCCGGTGCAGTATTACTGCAAGGTGCCCGACATGCTCGATTCGCGCATGTCGATCGTCGTCGATCCGATGCTGGCGACGGGCAATTCGTCGGTCGCGGCGGTCGATCTGCTGAAAGCGCAGGGGGCGCGCAACATCCGATTCCTGTGCCTGCTGGCGGCACCCGAGGGGATCGAGCGGATGCGGCAGGCGCATCCCGATGTCCCCATCGTCACAGCGGCTGTGGACAGCCACTTGAATGACCATGGATATATTGTGCCCGGGCTAGGGGATGCGGGCGACCGCATGTTCGGCACAAAATAGGGGGCGCCCCTTTACGCATACCACATCCTGTTGCATGATGACCTCAAGCCACATGGGGGTAGTCATGCATTGGAAGGCCGTCATCGTTGCTTTCGTCGCGGCCAACGCGATCGCCCTGCCCGCGGCGGCGCAGGGCCGGTCGAACGGGCCGGCCGAGCTGCCGCCGGCCGGGTTCACCGGGGTGCAATACGTGGACAGCCGCGGCTGCGCCTTCGTCCGGGCCGGCCATGGCGGGCAGGTGACCTGGGTTCGGCGGGTGAGCGGCGACCGGCGGCCGATGTGCGGCCTGCAACCCACGCGCGTGGGCATGGCGCGGGCGCAGGCGCAGCTGGCGGCCGATGCAGCAGCGCCTACAACGGCAGCCGATGTGCCGCGCGTGGCGGCACCGGCCGTCGCACCAGCGCCCGTCCGCCCTGTGGCAGCGGCGCAGGCGCCGGCGCAGCCGCGGGCAGCCGCGCCGGTGGTCGTGTCGCAGGGCTGCCCGGCGCGGGCGCCGGTTGCACAACGCTTCGAGCTGGTCGGCGGCGGGACGGTCGTGCTCTGCCTCGAACCCGGCGTTGTCATCACCGGTGCGCGGCCCGGCGATCCGCCGCGCGGGGCCGCGCGGGCCTTGCCACAGGGCGGTGCGGTGGCGGCGCAGCCCGATCCGCGCCTGCCCGATGTGGTGGTGCCGCCCGGTTACCGCCTCGCGTGGCGCGACGACCGGCTGAACCCGCATCGCGGGCAGGGCTCGGCTGCGGGGGATCGCCAGATGGCGGCGGTCTGGACCATGGATGTGCCGCAGGGCCTGCTGGTCGACCAGCCGCGCCGCGCCGCTGTGGCGCCAGCGCCGGCCGGCGCCACGGCGCGCATCTCGTCCAAGGCGCCGATCGCTGCGGCGCCCCCCGCGCCGGGCGGCGCGCGGTTCGTGCAGGTCGGCAGCTTTGCCGTTCCGGCCAATGCGCGGGGTGCCGAGGCGCGGCTGGCCGCGCTCGGCCTGCCGGTGCAGACCGACCGGGCAATGCTGCGCGGCAAGCCGGTCGAGGTCGTGCGCGCCGGTCCCTTCGCCAGCGAGGCAGAGGCGCAGGGCGCGCTTGCCGCGGCGCGGCGGGCCGGCTTCGGGGATGCGATCCTGCGCCGCTGACGGCGCAGGCAGGGTCAGGCAGCGGGGCGGCAGAAACCCGGAGCAGTGCAGGGGGGCGCTTCGGCCGCAAGGCCGGGGCGCCTTATGCGTTCAGTCGCAGATGGCGCGCAGGCTGATCCAGTCGGCATCGGACAGCACGACGCGCGGGGCGGTGACCCGAGCCTTTTCCATCGCGTCGAGCAGCGCCGCCCGCCCGCCCATGGCCGCGGCATAGGGGCCGAGATCGACCTGCGCGGCTGCGGCCCGCTCGGCCAATGCGGCATCGCCGACCGGATGCGGCGGCAGGGCGATATGCCCCTTCGAATAGCCCGCCACCGAGTCGCGCGGCAGCTTGCCCGACGTAAGCAGGCGCAGCGTCGCCGCGACCCCGGCATAACGCAGCACGGGGATCAGCGGATCGACCGCCTCGGCCTGCAGCCGCGCCGCGAGCAGATGGCCCGCAACGAGTTCGGGCGCATCGACCGCGCCGAGGGTGCGGGCGTCCAGAACCACGATGCGTCCCGGCAATTGCACCGCCCCGCGGATGCCGTCGCGGACAACCACGATATCCGCGCCCCCCGGTCCGAACAGCCGCTCGGCCAGCGCCCGCGCCGCCCGCTGGCCCGCCGGCGCGATGCAGGGGCGATCGGTGAAGCGCGACAGATCGGCCAGCACCAGCCGCCCGATCTCGGCCCGTGCAGCGGCCGGGGCGACTGCGGCGGCATGGGTGGCCAGCGCCCGCGGCAGCCAGAACACGCCCAGCGCCAGCAGCAGCGCGACCGATCCCGTCAGGATCGCCAGCCGCAGGCGCCAGGGCCGCGGCCGCGCCGCACCGATGGCGCCGCGCACCGTTTCGATCGCGTCGATCATCTCGGCTTCGGCCAGTTCGAGCGTCTCGCCGCTGTCGTCCCCGCCGGGGGCGTAGAGCGCAGGCAGGCTCCCGGGGTTGAGCCGGGCCAGCGCTGGCAGCGACCAGTGGCTGAGCGCCACGCCCGAGCGCACATCGAGGAACGTCAGCGAGGCATCGCCAAGCTGCACCACCACATCGCGCCGCTGGGCATTGGGCCCATCGCGCCAGAGGCCGGAGGATTCGAGCCGGACATACCGTCGAAGCACGGTCATGGATTGCGCGCCGTCATTGCGGCCGGGCCTGCTCTTTTTTCTGTGCCGGGCAGAGCATAGCGCGCCCGGGCCCCGGTCACAACGACGACGGTCACAACGACAACGGTCAGAGCGTGCGGGCCCGGGCGCGCAGTTCGAACTTCTGCACCTTGCCGGTCGAGGTCTTGGGCAGTTCGGCAAAGATCACGCGCTTGGGCGTCTTGAACCCGGCGAGGCGCGCACGGGCGAAGGCGATCAATTCCGCCTCGCTCGCCGCCGCGCCTTCCTTGAGCTCGACGAAGGCACAGGGCACCTCGCCCCAGTGATCGTCCGGCTTGGCGACCACCGCCACCAGGGCGACGGCCGGGTGATGGGCAAGCGCGTTCTCGACCTCGACCGAGCTCACGTTCTCGCCGCCCGAGATGATGATGTCCTTGGCGCGGTCGGCGATGCGGATATAGCCGTCGGGCGTGACATTGGCGATGTCGCCCGAATGGAACCAGCCGCCGCGGAACGCCTCGGCCGTCGCCTCGGGGTTGCGGTAATAGCCCTTCATCACGCCGTTGCCGCGATGCATGATCTGCCCGAGGCTTGCGCCGTCGCGGGGGGCGGGCAGCAGATCGCCGTCGAGCACGGCGACCGCCTCCATGAACGGCATCGCAACGCCTGTGCGCGCCTTGATCGCGGCGCGGTCTGCCTGCGGCAGGGCGTCCCATTCGCCCTTCCAGGTGCATTCGGTTGCCGGACCGTAGGTTTCGGTCAGCCCATATACCTGCGTGACGTTGAAGCCGAGCGGCTCGATCGCGGCGAGGGTCGCCGCGGGGGGCGGGGCGCCGGCGGTAAAGACCTCGACCCTGTAGGAAAACGGGCGGCGGTCGGCGTCCCGCGCGTTGATGATGGTGTTGAGCACGATGGGCGCGCCGCCGAAATGCGTCGCCCCCTCGACCGCAATGGCCTCGTAGATTGCCGCGGCGGTGATGTCGCGGCAGCAGATCACCGTGCCGCCGAGCAGCGGGATCATCCAGGCATGGCACCAGCCGTTGCAATGGAACAGCGGCACGATGGTCAGGTAGCGCGGATAAAGGACCATGCGCCAGCTGACGACCTGCCCCATGGTGCTCAGATAGGCGCCGCGGTGGTGGTAGACGACGCCCTTGGGCCGCCCGGTGGTGCCCGATGTGTAGTTGAGCGCGAGGCTTTCCCATTCGTCCTGCGGCATGATCCAGGCGAACGCCGGATCGCCGCCCTCCAGCAGGGCCTCGTATTCGGGGTGGCGGCCCGTCGCGCCATGGCCGGCCTGATCGTCGGCGACCTCGATCAGGATCGGCGCCGGCCCCTCCATCGCCGCTATCGCCGCCTCGGCCAGCCCGAGGAAGGCGGTATCGCACAGCAGCACCCGCGCCCCGCCGTGCCCGAGGATATAGGCGACCGTATCGACATCGAGCCGCGTGTTGATCGCGTTGAGCACCGCGCCGCAGGCGGGGACGCCGAAATGCGCCTCGACCTGCGCGGGCAGGTTGGGCAGGATCGTCGCGACCACGTCGCCGGGCCGCACGCCCATGCGGGCCAGCGCAGAGGCAAGGCGGCTGACGCGCGCGTGGTATGCGGCATAGGTCCAGCGGCGGGCGCGGTAGACCAGCGCCTCGCGTTCCGGCCAGATCGCCGCGGCGCGGTTCAGGTGCGACAGCGGCGTGAGCGGCACGAAATTCGCATCGCACCGGTCCAGCCCGGTTTCGTCGGCAAGCCAGCCCATCGCCCCCCCCCCCGTCTCTTGCCCGCGGTCATCGCGCCGCTTGTGGCATCCCATCCTGACGGGATATGCGAGGGCAGGGAAGGGCCATGTCAGCATCCGCGATCACCGCCGCGCCGAACCGGACGCTCGCCGCGGGCGCGCTCGTCCTCGCCTATACCGCGGTCGTCGGTCTGTCCGACAACCTCGTGCGCATCGTGGCGCCCGACTATGGCCTGTGGCAGTTCCACGCAACGCGCAGTGTGATCGTGGCCGCGCTGATCCTCGCCCTTGGGCGGGCGCTTGGCTGGCGGGTGCGGCCGCACAACTGGCGCGCCGTGGCGGTGCGCAGCGCGCTGCACGGCCTCGCCCTGCTGATCTATTTCGGGTGCCTCGCCGTCATTCCGGTTGCGCAGGCGGTTGCCGGCATGTTTACCGCGCCGGTGTTCGTGCTGATCTTCGGCCGGCTCTTCTTCGGGCAGACGCTGGGGTTTTGGCGCGTGCTGGCCGTGGCGACGGGGTTTGCCGGTGTGGTGCTGGTGGTGGCGCCGCAGGGGCTGGACGGGCTGCGGGTGGCGAGCCTCCTGCCGCTCGGGGCGGGGGCGCTTTATGCCCTTGGCAACATCGTCACGCGCGAATGGTGTGCGGGCGAGCCGCCGGCGGCGCTGACGCTCGGGTTCTTCGGGGCGCTGATGCTGCTCGGCCTCGGCGGGATCGCGGCGCTGGCGGCCTTCCCGGTGCCGGTGCCGCCGGGGTCGGAGGGGTTCATCGCGCGCGGCTGGGTGGCGCCGGACGGGGCGTTCCTGATGTGGGTCTGCCTGATGGCGGCGGGCGCGGCCGTCGGCGTGGGCATGGGCGTCGTCGCTTATCAGATCGCCGATACCGGGCGGGTATCGGTGTTCGAATATGCGCTGCTGCCGTTTTCGGCGTTCTGGGCCTGGATGCTCTGGGGCGAGGCGGTCGGCCCCGCGGGCCTCGCGGGCATGGCGCTGATCGCGGCGGCGGGTGCGATGATCGCGGCGCGGGCGCGGGCGGAGCCGGCGCCATGATTATCTCGCGCGGGCGGGGCTATGTGTTCGTCCATATCCCCAAGACCGGGGGCACGGCGCTGGCCCATGCGCTCGAGGCGCGGGCCAAGGCCGACGACATCCTGATCGGCGACACGCCCAAGGCGCGTGCGCGGCGCGGCCGGGTCAGGGCGCTCAAGGCTGCGGGGCGGCTGTGGAAACATGCAACGCTGGCCGATATCGACGGGGTGGTGACGGCGGAGGAGCTTGCGACGCTCTTCACCCTGACCATCGTGCGCAATCCCTGGGACCGGGCGGTGAGCTATTACCACTGGCTTCGCGCGCAGACCTTTGCCCATCCTGCCGTCGGGCTGGCGCGGACGCATGATTTCGGCGGCTTCCTGCACCATCCGCAGACGCGGGCGAGCCTCGCGGCCTGGCCCTACGGCGCCTATATGCGCGACGCGGGCGGGGTCGAGCGGTGCCGCCTTTTCGCCCGGCTCGAGCGGCTCGAGCGCGACCTTGCACCCTTCGAGGCGCATCTGGGGTTTCGCGTCACGCCACTGGCGCGGATCAACGAATCGGCGCGCGGCCGGGACTGGCGGCCCTATTTCCGCGATGCCGATGCAGCCTTGATCGCCGATCTCTGCGCCGAGGACATCGCCCGGTTCGGCTACAGCTTCGACGGCCTCTCGGCCGATTGATGCACGGCCCGGCGCCGCGGGGCCGGCCATTGCGGCATTGTCCGCGCCTGCGCAACGCCGCCGCCGCCGCGCCGCAATCGCGCCGTGCCCGTGCCGCACGGGGCAGGGTTGGTCGGGCTGTGATGCAGACAGGGCAGGTGCAGTGACCGGGGCAACGTGGTCAGGGCTTGAAAGCGGCGAGGCCGGCTATGCGTCAAGCGGCCTTGCACCGGGCACACCGATCGCAACGCCGGGCGGCTGGAAAAGCGTCGAGGCGCTGCGGCCCGGCGATCGGGTGCTGACCGTCGACGACGGGCCGGTGCCGATCCGCGCGATCCAGCCTTCGGGGGAGGGGGGCGATCCCGCCGGCTGGCCCCGCGCGCATTGGCCCCGCGCGCATTGGCCCATCGCGCATTGGCCCAGCGCGCATTGGCCCCGCGCGCACTGGCCGCTGGCGGTGCCGGCCGGGGCGCTCGGCAATCGATGGCCGGTCACGCTGCTCCCCGATCAGCCCGTGCTGGTCGAGGCCGAGGCCGCCGACGCCCTGTTCGACGATCCCTTTGCGCTGGTCCCGGCGCGCGCCCTGGTCGGCTGGCGGCGGATCGCGCCGGTGCCGCCTTCGCGCGGCCTGCGGCCGATCGCGCTTGCGTTCGACGCGGCGCAGGTGATCTACGCCGGATCGGCACTGCTGCTCCACTGTGCGGGCGCCGGGTCGCCGCCGCCGTTGCTGCCGGAGGATCCGCCGCGCTATGTCCCGTTGCCGCTGGGTGCCGCGCGGGTCCTGGCATCGTGCATGATTGCCGAGGATGCCGGGGCCGCCCTCGCAGCCGCCCCGGCCTTGCCCTGACGCCTCAGGCCGCCTTCGCGGCAAAGCGGCCGTAGAAGCTCTGCCCCTTGTCCGCCATCTCGCGCAGAAGCGCCGGCGCCTCGAAGCGCTTGCCGAACCGCTCGCTCAAGCGATCGCAGATCTCGACCGCGCGCGCCGCGCCGATGATGTCGAGCCAGGAGAAAGGCCCGCCCGACCAGGGCGCAAAGCCCCAGCCGAGGATCGCGCCCACATCCCCCTCGCGGATGTCGGTCAGCACCCCGGCCTCGAGCGCCCGGACGGCCTCGAGCACCTGCGCCATCAGCAGCCGGTGCTGCACCTCGCCGACATCCGGCTGGTGGAGCGCCCGCGGGAACTTCCGCCCCAGCCCGTCCCAGAGGCCCAGTCGCTTGCCGGCCTCGTCATAGGCATAGAACCCCGCCTTGGCCTTGCGCCCGATCCGCCCCTGATCGACCATCCAGAACACGATGCTGTCCACCGCGTCGTCGGGATAGGCATCGCCCATCGCGGCCTTGGTGGCCTTGGCGATCTTGGCGCCGAGGTCGAGCGCCGTTTCGTCCACCAGTTGCAGCGGGCCGAGCGGCATGCCCACTAGCCGCGCCGCATTCTCGATCAGCGCCGGCGCGACGCCTTCGCCCAGCATCCGCATGCCTTCGTTGATATAAGGAATGATGCAGCGGTTGGCGTAGAAGAACCGGGCATCGTTCACCACGATGGGCGTCTTGCGGATCTGCCGCACGAAATCGAGCGCCTTGGCCACCGCCCGGTCCCCCGTCTCGCGGCCCTTGATGATCTCGACCAGCATCATCCGGTCGACGGGCGAGAAGAAGTGGATGCCGATGAACTGCGCGGGCCGTTTGCTGGCCTGCGCCAGATCGGTGATCGGCAGGGTCGAGGTGTTGGTGGCGAAGATCGCGGTTTCCGGGATCACCGCCTCGGCCCGCGCCGTCACCTCGGCCTTCACGGCCGGATCCTCGAACACGGCCTCGACGATCAGGTCGCAGCCCGCGAGCGCGGCATAATCGGTCGTGGCATGGATCCGCCCGAGCACCTCGGCCTTTTTCTCGGCCGTGACCGCGCCGCGCTTCATCCCCTTGTCCAGCAGGTCGGCGCTATGCGCGCGGCCGCGGTCGGCCGCGTCCTGCGCGGCGTCGATCAGCACGACCTCGATCCCGGCATTGGCGCTGACATAGGCGATCCCCGCGCCCATCATCCCGGCACCGAGGATGCCGACCTTGGCCACCTTCTCGTCCGGGACAGCCGGCCGGTTCGCGCCCTTCTCCAGCGCCTCCTTGTTCAGGAACAGGCTGCGGATCATCGCCCCCGACGACGGGTTCATCAGCACATGGGTGAACCAGCGCGCCTCGATCTTCAGCGCAGTGTCGAAGGGCACCATCGCGCCCTCATAGACCGCCGAGAGGAGCGCCTTGGCCGCCGGATAGACGCCCCAGGTATTGGCATGCACCATCACGCTCGCGCCGAGGAACGTCATGAACCCCGCCGGGTGATAGGGCGTCCCGCCCGGCATCTTGTAATCCTTGCGATCCCAGACCTTCACCAGATCGGCATCGCTGGCGCCCAGCACCCATTCCTTGGCGCGTGCCAGAAGCTGATCGGCCGGCACTACCTCGTCGATGATGCCCGCCGCCATGGCCTTCTTCGGCTCGTTCGTCTTGCCCTCGAGCAGGAAGGGCGCCGCCGCCATCGCGCCGAGCTTGCGGACCAGCCGGGTCGTGCCGCCCGCGCCGGGAAAGATGCCGACCATGATCTCGGGCAGGCCGATCCGCGCCTTGGGGTTGTCGGCCGCAATGATCCGGTGGCAGGCGAGCGGGAGTTCGAGGCCGATCCCCATCGCGGTGCCGGGCAGGGCGGCGACGAAGGGCTTGCCGCCCTTCTGCGTCTTGCGGTCCATCCCGGCCAGCTCGATCTTGCGCAGGATGTGATGGATGCTCATCACCCCCTCGAACACCGCCCGCGCCGGGTCGGCTCCGCCCTCTTCCTTCATCCGCGCGATGACGTTGAGGTCCATCCCGCCGGCGAAATCCTTCTTGCCGCTGGTGATGATGACGCCCTTGACGGCGGCATCGGCCAGCGCCCGGTCCACGAGGCCGTCAAGCTCGGCGAAGCCGGCCTGCGACATGACGTTCATCGACTTGCCCGGCACGTCCCAGGTGATCGTCGCCACGCCGTCGGGATCGACGCTATAGGTGAAATCGGTCATCGGGGTCTCCCTCCCGTTCGCTGCGCCGTCCTGCGCCACCATCCCCGCCCCCGATAGGGCAAAGGGCGGCGGGCCGGTCCGGCCATTGTCCTGTGCCCCCGCGCCGGCGGCGCGTCGGGCTCTGCCGCATCGCCTGCCGCGCGCGGGCTAGACCCGCTCGATGATCGTGGCCGCGCCCATGCCCGACCCGATGCAGAGCGTGGCAAGGCCGGTGCCCTTGCCCGTCCGCTCCAGCTCGTCGAGCAGCGTGCCGAGGATGATCGCCCCGGTCGCACCCAGCGGATGGCCCATCGCGATCGACCCGCCGTTGACGTTGACCTTTGCGGGGTCGACCTCGAAGGCCTGCATGAAGCGCATGACGACGGCGGCAAAGGCCTCGTTCACTTCGAAGAGGTCCAGATCGCCGATCGCCATGCCGCTTTCGCGCAGGATCTTCTCGGTCACCGGGACCGGCCCGGTCAGCATGATCGTCGGATCGGTGCCGATCTTGGCCGTCGCACGGATGCGCGCGCGCGGCTTGAGCCCGTGCTTCTCGCCGAATTCCCGGCTGCCGATCAGGATCGCCGCCGCGCCGTCCACGATCCCCGAGGAATTGCCGGCATGGTGGATATGCTCGATCCGCTCGAGATGGGGATATTTCATCAGGGCGATCTTGTCGAAGCCCGGCATCACCTCGCCCATGTCCTTGAAGCTCGGCTTGAGGCTGCCGAGGCTCTGCATGTCCGTCTGCGGCCGCATGTATTCGTCATGCGCGAGGATCTCGATCCCGTTGACGTCGCGCACCGGCACGATGGAGCCGGCAAAGCGATTGTCGGCCCAGGCCGCCGCCGCCCTGCGCTGGCTCTCGACCGCAAGCGCATCGGCCTGATCGCGGGTGAACCCGTATTCGGTCGCGATGATATCGGCCGAAATCCCCTGCGGCACGAAATAGCGCGTGATCGCGATCGACGGATCGACCGCGATCGCCCCGCCGTCCGATCCCATCGGGACGCGCGACATGCACTCCACCCCGCCCGCGACATAGGCCATGCCGGCCCCGGCCTTGACCTGGTTGGCGGCGAGGTTGACCGCCTCGAGCCCGCTCGCGCAGAAGCGGTTGATGCTGAGCCCCGGCACGCTCTCGTCGAATTCCGAGGCAAGGACGGCGGTGCGCGCGAGGCAGGCCCCCTGCTCGGCCACCTGCGTGACATTGCCCCAGATCACATCCTCGATCGCGCGGGTGTCGAGGTTGTTGCGATGCTTGATCGCATTGAGCGCGATCGCCGACAGCCGCGGCGCCGTCACCTCGTGCAGGGCGCCGTCCGGCTTGCCCTTGCCGCGCGGCGTGCGGCACGCGTCATAGATATAGGCATCCGTCATGGTTTCCTCCGTTCAGGCTTTCGCGGGGTCAGCGGCGCTGCCCGGCATCAGATCATGGGAATGGGGCCGGCCGGGAAGCGGGCCGGGGTCGGCAGGTGAGCGGTCGCCGTCCGGCCGGGCCGGGCGACCCGAGCGGGAAGCGCCCCCGCGTTTCGGGCGCCTGCCGAGGGAAGACACGATAACTGCCGGCACCGCCCTGCCGGCAGCGCCGCCAGCGCGAGAACCGCCGCGCCACGCCGTCCTGAAGGCACCATCCGACCGGTTCGCGGGCCTCCCGCACCCGGGGCCCTGCCCCGGACCCCGGAGTATTTGTGGAACAGTGAAGGGGCCGCATCCCGGGGCCGCATGCAGGCCGCAGGTAACACAATTTTAAGGACGCCTGCGCTATCCTTGAGCCACGGTACAGGCTGGAGAGCCGATGACCGTGAACGGTGAAGTGACCCCGCCTCCGGCCAGGCGCCCCCGTGGGGCGGGGTCCGCACATCCACCGCTTCATCGTTCGCAAAATACTCCGGGGTCCGGGGCAGCGCCCCGGGGCTTGGAGAGAGCGCGCCGATACTCATCAAAGCCCCCGCCCGATGATTTCCTTCATGATCTCGTTGGTGCCGCCGTAGATGCGCTGCACTCGAGCATCGGTCCACATCTCGGCCACCGCGTATTCCTGCATGAAGCCGTAGCCGCCATGCAGTTGCACGCATTCGTCGATCACCTGGCACTGCAGGTCGGTCAGCCAGTATTTGCACATCGCACCCATCTCGGCCGTCAGTTCGCCCGCAAGATGGGCGGTCATGCAGGCGTCGAGGAAGCTGCGGGCGACGAGAGCGTTCGTCTTGCACTCGGCAAGCTTGAAGCGGGTGTTCTGGAACTCGATGATCGGCTTGCCGAACGCTTCACGTTCCTTGCAATACTGGATGGTCCGCTCGACGGCGCCCTCGATCGCGCCGACCGCGCCGCAGCCGATGATCAGGCGCTCCTGCGGCAATTGCCGCATCATCTGGTAGAAGCCCTGGCCCTCGACCGCGCCGAGGATGTTCTCGGGCGGGATCGGGACGTTATCGAAGAAGAGCTCGGATGTGTCGGCAGCCTTCATGCCGACCTTCTCGAGCTTGCGGCCCCGGCGGAAGCCCTCGGCGCCGTCGGTTTCGACGACCACGAGCGACGTGCCCTTGGCGCGCTGCGTCGGGTCGGTCTTGGCTGCGACGAGGATGAGGTTGGCGTGCTGGCCGTTGGTGATGAAGGTCTTGCTGCCGGTCAGGCGGTAGACATTGCCATCGCGGATCGCGCGCGTCTTGATGTTCTGCACATCCGAGCCGCCCGAGGGTTCGGTCATCGCAAGCGCGCCGACCAGCTCGCCTGTCACCATCCGGGGCAGCCAGCGCCGTTTCTGTTCCTCGGTGCCGTAATGCAGGATGTAGTGGGCAACGATGCCGGAATGGATGCCGTGGCCCCAGGAGGCGAGGTTGGCGCGCGCGGTTTCCATCAGGATCACCGCCTCATGCCCGAAATCGCCGCCCGCGCCGCCGTATTCCTCGGGGATCGAGGGGCAGAGCAGGCCGAGCGCGCCCGCCTGGTTCCAGGTCTCGCGGTCCATCTCGCCCTGCTGGCGCCAGCGCGGCAGGTGAGGCATCCATTCCTTCGCGATGAAGTCATGGGTCATCTGTTCGAGCATTGCATGCTCGTCGGTCATCCAGGCGGATTTCAGCAGCGGAAAGCCCATGGTTCCTCCGATATGGGTTTGCCTCACCGTTTCCTGTCGTCGATAGCGGCGTTGAACAGGCGCAGGCGGTGGGTCAGGTTGTCTTGATCGGTCACACTGTCGAAATGCTCGAAGAGGAACGACAGCGCCTCGCCCTCGTCCAGCCCTGCCTCGGCGGCGAAGCGCTTGAGGCGGCGATAGCCGTCCTCGGTCATCGCCACCGGAAAGCGGCGCGTCAGGCGGAAGCGTTTCGGCATCTCCGGCCCTCCCTGCCGGTCGGGCGGGGGGGGGGGGGGGGGGGGGGGGGGGGTTTGGGGGGGGGGGGGCCCCCGCCGCCGCCA
>JBKBQT010000016.1:0-3694 GCA_046292445.1 Gemmobacter sp. | reverse complement strand
GGGGGCGAAAAATCTTCGGCGAAGATTTTTCGCCCCCGGCCCGGCCGCCGACTTCAGAACGACGCGGCGTCGAGCGCCATGACCGGGTCTGCCCCCGTCTCGATCCGCGCCAGGTGCATCCCGCATGCCGGCAATTGCCGCGCCATGTAGTAGCGGCCCGTTGCGATCTTGGCCTCGAGGAAATCGCGGTCGGCCGCGCCCGCATCGAGCGCGTCATACGCCGCCCTGGCCATTCGCGTCCACATCAGGCCGAGGCAGACATGGCCCATCAGGTGCATGAAGTCGTAGCTGCCCGACAGCGCCGCGTTGGGGTTCTTCATGCCGTTCTGCATGAAGAACATTCCTGCCTGCTGCAGCTGCTTGGACGCGGCCTTGAGAGGTTCGGCGAAACCCGCCATCCGCGCGTCGCCGTCATGCGCCTTGACCTCGGCCTTGACCATCTCGAAAAAGGCCATCACGTGCTTGCCACCGTCCGAAGCGAGTTTGCGCCCCACGAGGTCGAGCGCCTGGATGCCGTTCGCGCCTTCGTAGATCATCGCGATCCGCGCGTCGCGGGCGAACTGCGACATGCCCCATTCCTCGATATAGCCGTGCCCGCCATAGACCTGCTGCGCCGCCACGGCCATCTCGAAGCCCTTGTCGGTCAGGAACCCCTTGATGACCGGCGTCATCAGCGAGATCAGCCCCTCGGCCGCGGCATCGCCCGTCCGGTGGCTGCGGTCGATCAGATGCGCGCCCCAGAACACGAAGGCGCGGGCGCCCTCGACGAAGCTCTTCTGGTCCATCAGATTGCGGCGGATGTCGGGGTGCACGATCAGCGGGTCGGCGGGGCCGTTCGGGTTCTTGGCCCCCGTCACGTCGCGGCCCTGCAGCCGGTCCTTGGCATAGGCCAGCGCGTTCTGATAGGCCGCCTCGGCCTGGGCATAGCCCTGCAGGCCCACGCCCAGCCGCGCCTCGTTCATCATGGTGAACATCGCGCGCATGCCCTTGTGCAGATCCCCGACGAGGAACCCGGTGGCGCCGTCATAGTTCATCACGCAGGTCGCGTTGCCGTGGATGCCCATCTTGTGCTCGATCTTGCCGCAGGCGACCGCGTTGCGGCGGCCGAGGCTGCCGTCGGCGTTCACGAGGAACTTGGGCACGATGAAGAGCGAGATGCCCTTGGTCCCCTCGCCGCCGCCCGGCGCCTTGGCGAGGACGAGGTGGATGATGTTCTCGGCCATGTCGTGCTCGCCGGCCGAGATGAAGATCTTCTGCCCGGTGATCGCATAGCTGCCGTCGGCCTGCGGCTCGGCCTTGGTGCGGATCATGCCCAGATCCGTGCCGCAATGCGGTTCGGTCAGGTTCATCGTGCCGGTCCACTCGAGGCTGACCATCTTGGGCAGATAGGTCGCCTTCTGGTCGTCCGAGCCATGGGCGAGGAGGGCCGAGATCGCGCCGTGGGTCAGGCCCTGATACATGTTGAAGGCCATGTTGGCCGAGACCATCATCTCGCCCACCGCCGTGCCCATGACATAGGGCAGGCCCTGGCCGCCGAATTCCTCGGGCAGATCGAGGCCGTTCCAGCCGCCCGCCTTCAGTTCCTCGAAGGCGGCCTTGAACCCGTCTGGCGTGTAGACCACGCCGTTTTCGAGCCGGCAGCCCTGAAGGTCGCCCACCGCATTGAGCGGGGCCAGAACCTCGGCCGACAGCTTGCCGGCCTCCTCGAGGATGGCCGCGGTGAACGACGGCTCGAGGTCTGCATAGCCCGGAATGTCCGACGCGCCGACCTTCAGCAGGTCGTGCAGAAGGAACTGCATGTCCTTCACGGGGGCGGTATAACTCGGCATGTCTGTCTCTCTCCCACTCCGCGCGTTGCGGCGCGTCCCTTGTCAGTTGCCCGAACGGCCGGTCATTCGGCCGCCGCGCGCGCGCCCGTCGCGGCGAGCATCGCCTCGCCCCAGGCGAGATGTCCCTTGAGCTCGGCGATCGCCTCGTCGAGCTCGGCCCGCTGCGCCTCCATCGTCGCAAGCCGGCGCCGCGCCGCCTCGTAGGTCGCGCGCAGCTGTGCATCGGGCTGGCCGTCGCGGTCGTAGAGATCGAGCAGCTGGCGAATATCCTCGAGGCTGAACCCGAACCGCTTGCCCCGCAGGATGAGCTTGAGCCGGCCGCGGTCGCGGCGGGTATAGAGCCGCTTCTGCCCCTGCCGGATCGGGAACAGCAATTCCTTGGATTCGTAGAACCGCAGCGTGCGCGGCGTCACGTCGAACGCCTCGCACATCGCGCGAATGGTCATCACATCGTCCGTCATCACCCTGACTCTCGCACCTTGCATGCATGACACGTGCGTTCACGACTCGGAGCATACAAGACATGTTGACGCGGACGTAAACGAAACGTCACGTCACAAGGCCGCAGCCCGGCATGGTTACGTCAGGCTGCGGTGAAATGCGCGATGACCCTCGCCATGAAGGCCTCGCGCGTTGCCGCGCCCTCCATCAGCACCTCGTGCTCGGCGCCCGCGACAGGTTCGAGCACGCCCCCCGGCCAGCGCGCCATGCGCGCGCGCACGGCCTGCTGGTCCACCACCCGCTCGCGGGTGCCGAGCGTGGTCAGGCAGGGCACGGGCGGCGACGGCAGGCGGGCGAGTGCGGCGCATTCGGTCAGCGCGGCTGCCAGCCAGCCGAAGGTCGGCCCGCCGAGTTGCAGATCGGGCGTGGCGCGCAGCTGCGCCTGCATCCAGGCAAAGCCGTCCGGGTCCGAGGTCAGCACGTTGTTGTCGAAAGCCGCCGTGGCGGCATAGCAGACCGGTCCGGTGGCGGGCGGCGGCACATAGCGGTCGCCGCGCCCCAGCGTGACCGCCGTGCGGGCCACGAAGCGGAACAGCCCGGCCAGGCCGCCGGGCATCTGGATGCCCCACATCGGCGCGCTGAAGGCGGCGGCGCGCACCGGCAGGCCCGACATCAGCGCGCGCAGGCCGATCGCGCCGCCCATCGAATGCGCGAGCAGGTAGCGCGGGCCGGGAAGGCCGGCGGCATCGGCCGCCGCGATCATGACGCCGAGGTCACGCTGGTATTCGGCAAAGTCGCCGACATGCCCGCGGAGCCGGTCGGGCAGCGCCCGGTCGGCAAGCCCCTGGCCGCGCCAGTCGATGGCGATCGAGGCGAGGCCCGCCGCCGCAAAGGCGGCGGCGGCGCGGACGTATTTCTCGGCGTGCTCGGTTCGCCCCGGCAGGATCAGGACGGTGCCGCGACTGCCTTCGGGCCAGATGGCCGCGCGTGCACGCACGCCATCGGCAGCGGTCAGCCAGACGGCATGCCCCCCGGCCGGTGCCTCGGGCGGGGCCGCAAGATAGGGGGCGGCCGGGTAACCCGCCGCCGTCAACCGAGCACGGCGCCGAGCTTCATCGCCAGCCCCATGTTGCCGTCCACCGACAGCTTGCCGGTCATGAAGGCCATCGTCGGATTCATGTCGCCATCGAGGATCGCCTCGAACGTCTCGGCGCTGGCGGTCAGCGTCACATCCGCCTCTTCGTCGCCCGCCCGCACGCCGTTCGCATCGAGCATGATCGCCCCTTCGCCGGTGATGACGAATTTGGCGACGCCGTCGAAGCCATCCCTGATCTTCTCGCGCATCCTGGTGACGGCCGCGTCGATCACATCGCTCATGCAACTTCCTCCAATCGTGACCGCGGGGCACTCGCTTTTCCCGGCGG
>JBKBQT010000015.1:0-73420 GCA_046292445.1 Gemmobacter sp. | reverse complement strand
GGGCCGGGGCGCCGCGGCGCGCGGGCCGGGCCCGGGCGGCACCGCGGCCGCCGGTGGCGCGGCCGATCCCGGCGCGGCCTCGGTCAACTCGCGCAGGATCCGCTCGGGGTCGGGCAGATCGGCGACATGGGTGAGGCGGATCACCGCCATCTCGGCCGCCATCATCGGCGAGGGCGCGACCGACACCTCCTCCAGCGCCTTCAGCAGCATCTGCCACATCCGGGTCAGCGCGCGCAGCGGCAGGCGGGCGGCCATGTCGCGGCCCCGGTCGCGCTCCTCGGGCGGCACGGTGGGATCGTCGGCGGCGCCGGGGGTGATCTTGATGATCGACACCCAATGCGTGATCTCGGCCAGATCGCGCATCACCGCCAGCGGATCGGCCCCGTCGGCATATTGCGCCGCCAGTTCCGCCAGCGCGCCCGCCGCATCCCCCCGCATCACCGCATCGAACAGGTCGAGCACCCGGCCCCGGTCCGCCAGCCCCAGCATGGCGCGCACCTGTGCCGCCGTCGTCGTGCCGCCGCCCATTGCGATCGCCTGGTCGAGCAGCGACAGCGCATCGCGCACCGACCCTTCGGCCGCCCGCACGATCAGCGCCATCGCGTCGTCCGCAAGGCTCGCCCCTTCCTGCGCGAGGATGCCGTTCAGATGCGCCGCCATCACCTCGGGTTCGATCCGGCGCAGGTCATAGCGCTGGCAGCGCGACAGGATGGTGACCGGCACCTTGCGGATCTCGGTGGTGGCAAAGATGAACTTCACATGCGCGGGCGGTTCTTCCAGCGTCTTGAGCAGCGCGTTGAACGAGCCTGACGAGAGCATGTGCACCTCGTCGAAGATGATGACCTTGTAGCGCGCCTCGGTCGGCCGGTAGGGGATGGCCGCGAGGATGTCGCGCATCTTGTCAACCTGCGTGTTCGATGCGGCGTCGTATTCCATCACGTCCACATGCCGCCCCTCGGCGATCGCCCGGCAGGGGCCGCAGACCCCGCAGGGCTCGATCGTCGGGCCGGTCCGCGTGCCGTCCTCGCCGATGCAGTTTAGCCCCTTGGCGATGATCCGCGCCGTCGTCGTCTTGCCCACCCCGCGCACGCCGGTCATCACGAAGGCATGGGCGATCCGCCCCGCCTCGAAGGCATTGCGCAGCGTGCGCACCATCGCCTCCTGCCCGATCAGGTCGGCAAAGGTCTGGGGGCGGTATTTGCGGGCGAGGACCTGATAGGGCGTGCCGGACATGGCGCGAGGGTAGGGGCGCGCAGCGATGAAGGCAACGGCAGACGGCGGGATGCTTTGCTGTCGAGGCCGGTTCGACGTTCATTCAATGCTTGTGTGTGGCGGTGTAGCACGGCGGGGCATCACTTCGAACGAGCCGATCCATGCATCCGCTGACCTCCAAGGTTCTCCTTCCGGCATTGCTTGCCCTGTCCCTGCCAATCCCGGTTCTGGCCCGTGCCGAGGGCCACGCGGCAGCGCCGGCGGCCGATCTCCATGCCGGTCACCGGATGGTCTCGACGGTGAACGGCATCGTCCCGCCCGGCACGGTCATGCCGCTGCAGGGCGTTTCGACCATGCTCGACACGATCACTGCGGACGGCCGGCGGCTGGTCATCACCATGGGCACGCGCAAGGCGGGCACGCGCGTCGGGATCCATGTGCACGAATACGGCGGGCATACCTGCGTCATTGCCGGGACGATCACCGATTTCGTCGAGGGCAAGCCCGATTCGGTCTGGCCCGCCGGCACCTGCTACTACATGCCCTCGGATACGCCCATGTCCGCCGCCAATCTCGGGTCAGAGGACGCGATCCTGATCGACACGTTCGAACTGCCGATCGGCGCGCCGACGATCACCATCATCGAGGCTGGCGTGGCGCCCTGACGCCTGGGCAGGGTGAGAGGCTGGACAACGACCCAAGCGGGGCTCGTTACGGCTGCTTCCTTCCGGACCTGACCGGGTTGGCGAGGTGCCTGCCCGCGCCAACCTCTCGCCCGATCAGATACGACGCCCGCCGGGCGGGTTCAAGGGCATCGGGGTTCGAGGCCCATTGGGTCAGAGTGTGCGGCGCAACTGCACGAACCCCTCGGGCGTCTCGCCGACTTCGGTGTAGGGCCGCCCCGCAAGGTGGCGCCGCGCGCCGGGGCCGGCCTCGACCAGCACCGTGGTGCCCGACATCGGCGCAAAGCGCCAGGCGGGCGGCGCGGCGGGCGAGAACCGGCCGATCCGCGCGAGATGAGCGGCAAGCACGTCGCGGATCGTCTCTGTTCCCGCATGCACGACGGCATCCGGGCAGGCACCGGGAAACGCCCCGCCGCCCATCGCGCGATAGCTGTTGGTGGCCAGGATCAGCGGCGCATCGTCGTCCAGCGGGCGGCCCGCCATCGTGATGCCGCAGACCCGGCCAGGGCCCGGCGGGCAGGCGAGGTCGATCGTGTAGTCGAGCCCGAGGATCGTGTCGAAGTTGTAGCCGGGCCAGGCCGGATCGAGCAGCGGCGCATCCTGCGCCTGCGGCGTCACGCAGCGGAACGCCATCGCGGCATGGTCGAGCCAGCGGCGAATGTCGCGGCCCGTCAGCCGCAGCGCGCAGAGCGTGTTGGGAAACGGCGACAGATCGGCCAGGTGGCGCAGCGTGACCGGGCCCGGCGGAACGTCGGTATAGCTGTCCGGGCCGCCGCGCCCGCCCGACCGGAACGGCGCCGCCGCCGACAGCACGGGCAACCCGGCATGCGGCCCCCCCGCAAGCAGCCGGGCGACATGCGCCTGTTGCGCCTCGGCGATCAGCCGGACGGCGTCCGACGGCTCGAACAGGGCGAAGTGGCTGTGCAGCGGGACAGCCGTCTGGCCCACGGCGCGGTTCAGATGCGCGACGGTTGCGGCATGATCGCGCGCCGCGGCGGCGATCACGGGTGCGGCGGCGACCCCCGGCGGCAGTTCGGCCGCCGCCCGGACCCGGCCGGTCCCGGCGCAGACGGTCCAGCCGCCCCCCGCGCGCCGCAGCACCAGATCGATCACGCCGAGATGGCTGCCGGCAAAGCCCGGCATCACCGCCGGCTTGCCGCCGATCCGCCCGCGGGCGGCATCGGCACCCGGCATCGGATCGTCCCCCGGCCGCGGAAACACGATGTGGCTGTGGCCGGCGACGACGGCATCGATCCCCGCGATCCGCGCGAGGGCGAGCGCGGCGTTCTCGGCCGCCGGATCGGCCAGCGCGGGCTCGTCGTCCGGCCCGATCCCCGAATGGCACAGCGCCACGACGATATCGGCCCCGGCCGCGCGCAGCTGCGGCACAAGCCAGCGCGCCGTCTCGACGATGCCGGACACCGTGATGCGGCCGTTCAGATGGGCATAGTCCCAGGCCGCGATCTGCGGCGGAACGAACCCGGCGACGCCGATGGTCAGCGGCCAGCGCGCGCCGCTGCGGTCCACCATCTCGCGCCGCAGGAGGGCATAGGGTGCGGCAACCGCGGCCTCGGGCACCAGCGGCGCGATGTTGGCGGCAACGACCGGGAACCGCGCCCCGGCCAGCGCCGCGGCCAGGAACGGCAGGCCATAGTTGAACTCGTGATTGCCCAGCGAAGCGGCGTCATAGCCGAGCGCATTCATCGCTGCGATGGCCGGATGGGGCGCATCGGCCGACAGGCCGCGCACCTCGGCCACATAGTCGGCCATGGGATTGCCCTGGAGGAAATCGCCATTGTCGAGCAGCACCACATTGGCCGCCGCCGCGCGTTCCTCGGCGATCAGGACCGCCGTGCGGGCGAGGCCGAGGCCAGGTGCGGGCCGGTCGGCGTGATAGTCGTGCGGCACAAGCTGCACATGCACATCGCTCGTCGCGAGTATGCGCAGGTCGAGCAGCGCCGCGCCCTGCGCCGCGATCCGGTCCGCCATGATCCCCGTCGCGCCTCTGATCGACGATATCCCCGGGCCGTGCCTAGCGCGCATCGCCGCCAAGCGTAAGGCCCGGCTGCGCGCCGCGCGGCCGTTTTCCCGTATTGGTTGTGCGGGCTTGCAATCCTGCAACATCCGATGCGGTTTGCCAGCCTGCGCGGCCCGTGCCATTCCTTGCGCGCGGCGTATCGGGGGCTGGGCAGGATGCGGGATAGCGAAACGGTCACGTTCGGGGGCGGCGGGCTCGACCGGGCGGCGGCGGCACGGGGCAATGCCGCGCAGGTTGCCGCATGGCTGACCGGCGGCGCGGCGCGGGTGCTGCCGCTCTGGCAGGGCAAGCCGCTGATCGCGGGCGAGGGGCGCGACAGGCTCGGCTTCGTGCCGCATGGACATCCCGCGCTCGCCGCCGCGCGCGAGGCGCCGGTATTTCTCGGGCTGGCCGCGCAGGTGCCGCATTTCGCCGCCGACATCTCGGCCTGGCAGCCGGGCGGCGTCGATGCCGCCGCGACGGTCGCCTTCTTCGATCCGACCGAGCAGCAGCATCCGGCCCTGCCGGCCGGCCAGAGGTTCGCCGAGTTGCGCGGCGCGATGGCGCGGCTCTCGCCGCTCGAGGCGGAACTGGCGGCGACAGCGCGCGGGCTGATCGAATGGCACCGGACCCACGGGTTCTGTGCCCGCTGCGGCGCGCCGAGCCTGCCCGACCATGCCGGATGGCAACGTCGCTGCCCGGCTTGCGGCGCGCATCACTTCCCGCGCACCGATCCGGTGGTCATCATGCTGATCCGGCGCGGCAACCGGGTGCTCGTCGGCCGCTCGCCGGGCTGGCCCGAGGGGATGTATTCGTTGCTGGCCGGTTTCGTCGAGCCCGGCGAGACGATCGAGGCCGCGGTGCGGCGGGAGGTCTGGGAAGAGGCCGGGGTGCGGGTCGGCGCCGTGCGCTACCTCGCCAGCCAGCCCTGGCCGTTCCCCGCCTCGCTCATGCTCGGCTGCGAGGGGCAGGCCGAGAGCGAGGAGATCGCCATCGACCCGGGCGAAATCGAGGATGCGATCTGGCTGTCGCGCGAGCAGATGGTCGAGGTGATGCTGGGCCGGCACCCGCGGGTCAAGCCCGCGCGCCGCGGCGCGATCGCGCGGTTTCTGATCGACGCATGGCTTGCGGACCGGCTCGAATGACCGCAACCTCTTCCGCGGGCGGCCGCGGGCCGCGGACAGGCACCGGGGACGGCCGATGAAGCTGGCGACGCGCGAGGATGTCGAGGTGCCCGTCGCGGCCGTCTTCGAGACGCTGCGCGACTACGACTGGTTCGAGCGGGCGGCCATGCGCCGCGGCGCCGAGGTGACGCGGGGCGGCACCGCGGCGCGGCCCGAATGGACCGTCGCGTTCATGTTCCGCGGCCAGCGGCGGGTGCTGACGCTGCGCGAGGGCGCGATCGAGGCGCCGCGGCGGCTGGTGTTTTCGGGTGTCGGCAATCTCTTCGAGGGGGACATGACGATCGACCTCGTCGAACTGGCGCGGCGGCGAACGCGCATCGCCATCGCGCTCGAGGTGCGGCCCTTGACGCTGCCGGCGCGCATCCTGCTGCGCTCGGCACAGCTTGCGCGCGCCCGCATCGTCCGCCGGATGCAGTCGCGCACCGTGCAGCTTGCCGAGGTCGTCACCGAGCGCTGGCGCGCTGCGCAGGCAGCCAAGACTGCGCAATAGCCCTTCAGGCGTCGGGGCGTGCCGCCGGATAGACGCCGAGGATCGCAAAGCGGGTCGTGAAATAGGCCAGCTCCTCGAAGGCGCGGGCGACGGCGGGATCGTCCGGGTGCCCCTCGATATCGGCGAGGAACTGCGTCGCGGTGAAGGACCCGCCGACCATGTAGCTTTCGAGCTTGGTCATGTTGACACCGTTGGTCGCGAACCCGCCCATCGCCTTGTAGAGCGCGGCCGGAATGTTGCGGACGGTGAACATGAACGACGTCTTCATCGTGCCGCCGCCGCGCCGCGTCAGGTCGGCCTCGCGCGCCATGACGACAAAGCGTGTGGTGTTGTTGGCCTGGTCCTCGATATGCCGGGCCAGCACGTCGAGCCCGTAGATCTCGCCGGCCAGTTCCGAGGCGAGCGCGGCAAGCGTCGGATCGCCCCGTTCGGCGACTGCCTTGGCCGAGCCGGCGGTGTCCGCGCCGGTCACCGCGCGGATTCCATGATCCCTGAGGAACCCGCGGCACTGGCCGAGCAGGACCGTATGGCTCATCGCTGCGCGCACGTCATCAAGCCGGGTGCCCGGCACTGCCAGCAGGTTGATGTGCACCCGCACGAACACCTCGTCCACGATGTGCAGCCCGCTTTCGGGCAGCAGGCTGTGCATGTCGGCGACCCGGCCGTAGGTGGAATTCTCGACCGGCAGCATCGCCAGAGCCGCCTCGCCGCGCCGCACCGCGTCGATCGCATCCTCGAAGGTGCGGCAGGGCAACGCCTCGTGCGCCGGGCGCGCCTCGCGGCAAGCCTGGTGCGAATAGGCGCCCGGTTCCCCCTGAAAGGCGATGCGGTCGGTCATGGCGGTGTGTTCCTGGCGGCGCAATGGCCCGGCGGGGCGAATGGTCGCGCGTCTACATCTTGCAGCGGGGATCGGGAAGGGGATAAGGACGCGCGGACCGAAACGCCACGGGGCAGGACAGCGCGATGCTCGACACGATGACGTTCACGAAGACGATGGGGGCGCTCTGCGGTGCCTTGCTGGTTTTCATGCTTGGCGCCTGGGTTGCCGAGACGCTGTATCAGCCGCACGGCGCGCATGGCGAGCAAGCCTATGTCATCGATACCGGCGCCGATGCGCCGGTGGCCGAGGCGCCGGCCGAGGCTGTCGATTTCGAGGTGCTCCTCGCCTCGGCCGACCCCGGTGCCGGCGAGCGGCTGTGGCGGCAATGTTCGGCCTGCCATGCGCTGGAGCAGGGGCGCAACGGCACCGGGCCGTATCTTTGGGGGGTGGTCGGGCGCGACAAGGGCGCGGTCGAGGGTTTTCGCTACTCGGCCGCGATGGCCGGCGCAGAGGGCGCCTGGGAGCCGGAGAACATCGCCGCCTTCATCGAGAACCCGCGCGGGTATCTTCCCGGCACGTCGATGGCCTATGCCGGCATGCGGCGGGCCGAGGACCGGGCGAACCTGATCGCCTATATCGCGACCTTCGGCAACTGATCGGGCCGCTTCGGCGCCGGTCGCCATCGCCCGCTGTCCGGCGGGCAATTTGTCGTGCGCGCGATGTTTCACGCAATCGCAACTTGCGGCGACGATCAGCCGACCCATACCATAGACGACCCTAGTCAGGACACGCATGCCGGAGGTCTGCCCGATGCCCATCGCCAACCGCTCCGCGACCCAAGCCGCCCTGCTTCCGGCGCCGCAGCGCGCCGGCTGGCGGGCCGCGGCCGCGTTCGGGCTTGCGCTGGCGGCGGGGCTGATGCTGGGGCAGGCGGCGCGGGGCGATGCGGTGATCCGGACGCATGGCATCTCGCCCTTCGGCGGGCTGAAATACGCCGAAGGCTTTGCCCATCTCGATTATGTCAATCCCGATGCGCCCAAGGGCGGGGAGATCTCGCTCTGGGCTTTCGGCGGGTTCGACTCGATGAACCCCTACACGATCAAGGGGCGCGCGGGGGCTGGTGCGTCGATCTTCTACGAATCGCTCCTCACAGGCGTGGCCGACGAACATTCGGCCAGCTATTGCCTGCTGTGCGAGAGCATGGAATATCCGCCGGGCCGCGAATGGGTGATCTTTCACATCCGCCCCGAGGCGCGGTTTTCCGACGGCACCCCGGTGACGGCCGAGGATGTCCTGTTCAGCTATCAGACCTTCCTGTCCAAGGGCCTGTCCGATTTCCGCCTCGTGCTGTCGCAGCAGGTGGAAAGCGCCGCAGTGCTCGGGCCGCGGTCGATCCGCTTCGACTTCAAGGCGGGCGTGCCGACCCGCGATCTGCCGGCGACGGTGGGCGGCCTGCCGGTATTCTCCAGGGCGCATTTCGACGCCAAGGGGATCGATTTCGAGGCGAGCACGCTCGAGCCCTTCGTGGGCAGCGGCCCCTATGTGCTTGATTCGATGCGTGTCGGGCAAACCATCGTCTATCGCCGCAACCCGGACTATTGGGCCCGCGATCTGCCGATCATGCGCGGGCGGTCGAACTTCGACCGGATCCGCATCGAGTATTACGCCGACTACGATGCCGCCTTCGAGGGGTTCAAGGGCGGCAGCTACACTTTTCGCACCGAGGCGCGCGCGACGCTCTGGGCGACGGGCTATGATTTTCCGGCGCTGCGGGCCGGGCATGTTGTCAAGCGCGCGCTGCCCGACGGGACGATCGCGACGGGGCAGAGCTTCATCTTCAACCTGCGCCGGCCGCAGTTCGCGGACCCCCGCGTGCGCGAGGCGATCGGGCTGATGTTCAACTTCGAATGGTCGAATGTCGCCCTCTTCAACGGCCAGTATGCGCGGATCGAATCGTTCTGGGAAAACAGCGAGCTTGCGGCGAAGGGCCCGCCCTCGCCCGAGGAAGCGGCGATCCTGCGGCCGCTGGTCGATGACGGCCTGCTGCCCGCGTCGATCCTGACCGACCCGGCCGTGCCTGCCCCGGTGTCCTGGACGCGCGAGCGCGACCGGGCCGAGCAGGTGCAGCTCGACCGGCCGAACCTTCGCCGCGCCTCGGCCTTGCTGGACGAGGCGGGCTGGACGGTCGGCGCGGGGGGCCTGCGGCGCAACGCGGCCGGGCAGACGCTCCGGGTCGAGTTCCTGAACGACAGCCCGTCCTTCGACCGCATCATCAACCCTTATGTCGAAAACCTGCGCCAGCTTGGCATCGACGCGACCAATGCGCGCGTGGACAATGCGCAGATGGTCAACCGCGAGCGCAGTTACGACTTCGACATTGTCACCCACCAGTTCCCGATGAGCTATGTGCCCGGCTCGAGCCTCAAGCAGTATTTCGCATCGCAGTCGGCGGACAATTCGGCCTTCAACCTGATGGGTCTTCGCTCCCCCGCCATCGACCGGCTGATCGAGGTGGTGCTCGCCGCCGATACCGAGGATGCGGTGCTCCACGGCACCCGCGCGCTCGACCGGGCGCTCAGGGCCGAGCGGTTCTGGGTGCCGCAGTGGTTCAAGGCGGAGCACTGGGTCGCCTATGTGGACATGTATGAACACCCCGACCCGCTGCCGCCCTACAGCCTCGGCCAGATCGATTTCTGGTGGTGGAACGAAAGCAAGGCCGCCGCCCTGCGCGCTGCCGGCGCGATCCGTTGATGCGCATCTGATCCGCGATGGCCGCCTATGTCCTGCGCCGCCTCCTGCTGATCGTCCCGACGCTTCTCGGGATCATGATCATCAACTTTTCCCTCGTGCAGTTCGTGCCGGGCGGCCCGATCGAACAGGTGATCGCCCGGCTCGAGGGCGGGGGCGATGTGTTCCAGTCGATCGCCGGCGGCGGCGATGCGGGCACGCAAGCGGTCGGGCAGGGGGCGGGGGACGAGCGCTATCTCGGCAGCCGGGGCCTGCCGCCCGAATTCATCGCCGAGCTTGAACGCCAGTTCGGTTTCGACAAGCCGCCGCTCGAGCGGTTTCTGACGATGCTCTGGGGCTATCTGCGCTTCGACTTCGGCGAAAGCTATTTCCGCTCGATCAGCGTCATCGACCTCGTGCTGGAAAAGATGCCGGTGTCGATCACGCTGGGCCTGTGGTCCACGCTGATCGCCTATCTGGTGTCGATCCCGCTCGGCATCGCCAAGGCGGTGCGCGACGGATCGCGCTTCGACACCTGGACATCGGGGGCGATCATCGTCGGCTATGCGATCCCGGGGTTCCTCTTTGCGATCCTGCTGCTGGTGCTGTTCGCGGGGGGCAGCTACCTGCAATGGTTCCCGCTGCGGGGCCTTGCGTCCGACAACTGGGCGGAGCTGAGCCTCTGGGGCAAGATCGTCGATTATTTCTGGCACATCACGCTGCCGGTGCTGGCCTCGACGATCTCGGCCTTTGCCACCCTCACGCTGCTGACCAAGAACAGCTTTCTGGACGAGATCCGCAAGCAGTATGTGATGACAGCCCGGGCCAAGGGCCTTGCGCCCAACCGCGTGCTCTACGGCCATGTGTTCCGCAACGCGATGCTGATCGTCATCGCCGGTTTCCCTGCGGTGTTCGTGAGCGTGTTCTTCGGCGGCAGCCTCATCATCGAGACGATCTTTTCGCTCGACGGCCTCGGGCGGCTGGGGTTCGAGGCGGCGGTGGCGCGGGACTATCCGGTGATCTTCGGCACGCTCTACGTCTTCGCGCTCCTCGGGCTGATCGTCGGCATCCTGTCGGACCTGATGTATGTCTGGATCGACCCGCGCATCGATTTCGAACGGCGCGAGGGCTGAGCCATGGTCGCCGAACCCGTCCCGCGCCCCGAACCCGTGCAGCCGCCCGCCGTGCCGGCGCCGCGCAAGGGCCGGCTCTCGCCGCTCAACCAGCGGCGGTGGCGCAATTTCCGTGCCAACCGGCGGGCCTACTGGTCGCTGATCGTCTTTGCCGCGCTCTTCACGATCTCGCTCTTCGCCGAGCTTCTGGCCAACGACAAGCCGCTGCTGGTGCAGTTCCGCGGGCAATATTACACGCCGATCTTCACCTTCTATTCCGAACGCACCTTCGGCGGCGATTTCCAGACCGAGGCGGTCTATCGCGACGCCGAGGTGCAATGCCTCATCCGCACCGGCGGGGCGGAGCTTTGCCTCGACGATCCCGACGCCGCCATGGCCGAGGCGCGGGATCGCGGCACGGTCGAGGGCCAGCCGATCGCCCGGGGCTGGATGCTCTGGCCGCTCGTCCCCGCATCCTACCGGACTGTGAACGACATCGGCCAACCTGCGCCCTCGCCGCCCGATGCGCGGCACTGGCTCGGCACAGACGACACGGCGCGCGACGTGCTCGCGCGGGTGATCTACGGGTTCCGCCTGTCGGTCGGCTTTGCGCTGGTGGTGACGTTCCTGACCTCGGTCATCGGGATCGCGGCGGGTGCGGTGCAGGGGTATTTCGGCGGCTGGACCGACCTCATCTTCCAGCGGATCATCGAGATCTGGGGATCGACGCCGAGCCTTTATGTCATCATCATCGTCGCCGCGATCTGGCAGATGAACTTCTGGCTTCTGGTGTTCCTGATGGTGCTGTTCGGCTGGACGGCGCTGGTGGGTGTGGTGCGGGCGGAATTCCTGCGGGCGCGGAATTTCGAATATGTGCGCGCGGCGCGGGCGCTTGGCGTGCGGGACCTGACGATCATGTTCCGCCATGTCCTGCCCAACGCGATGGTGGCGACGCTGACGCTCTTGCCGTTCATCATCACCGGGGCGATCGGTTCGCTCGCCGCGCTCGATTTCCTCGGGTTCGGGCTGCCGTCCTCGGCCCCGTCGCTGGGGGAGCTGACCTTGCAGGCCAAGAACAACCTGCAGGCGCCGTGGCTCGCCTTCACCGCCTTCTTCACCTTCGCGATCATGCTGTCGCTGATGGTGTTCATCTTCGAAGGCGTGCGCGACGCCTTCGATCCGCGAAAGACATTCCGGTGACGGCGCTGCTGGAGGTTGCCGGGCTGACGATCCGCTTTGCCCAGGACGGACGGGTGGTCGAGGCAGTGCGGGGCGTGTCCTTCACCGTCGGCAAGGGCGAGGTGGTCGCGCTGGTGGGCGAAAGCGGGTCCGGCAAATCGGTCACCGCACTCGCCACGGTGGGCCTTCTGGCCGATAACGCGACGGTTTCGGGCTCGGTCCGCTATGCGGGGCAGGAGATGGTCGGCGCGGCCGAGCCGATGCTGCGCAAGGTGCGCGGCAACGACATCAGCTTTGTGTTCCAGGAGCCGATGACATCGCTCAACCCGCTGCACACGATCGAGAAGCAGCTGGGCGAGGCGCTGGCCCTGCACCAGGGCCTGTCGGGGGCGGCGGCGCGGGTGCGCATCCTCGACCTTCTGGCCAAGGTCGGCATCCGCGATGCCGAAAGCCGCCTTGGCGCCTATCCCCATCAGCTTTCGGGCGGGCAGCGGCAGCGGGTGATGATCGCCATGGCGCTGGCCAACGGGCCGGATCTGCTCATCGCGGACGAGCCGACTACGGCGCTCGACGTGACGATCCAGGCGCAGATCCTCGATCTGCTGATGGACCTGAAGCGGCGCGAGGGGCTGAGCCTTCTGTTCATCACCCATGACCTCGGCATCGTGCGGCGCTTTGCCGACCGGGTCTGCGTGATGCGGCACGGCGAGATCGTGGAGCAGGGGCCGGCGGCCGAGGTGTTCGCCAGCCCCCGCCACGACTATACCCGCACGCTTCTGGCCGCCGAGCCGAAGGGCCGCCCCGATCCGGTGCCCGAGGGCGCGCCGGTGGTGATCGAGACGACGGGCCTGCGGGTGTGGTTCCCGATTCAGCGGGGCCTGCTGCGCCGCACGGTGGGGCATGTGAAGGCGGTCAATGCCGCGACCATCGCGGTGCGGGCGGGCGAGACGCTGGGGATCGTGGGCGAAAGCGGGTCGGGCAAGACGACGCTGGCGCTGGCGATCATGCGGCTGATCCCCTCCAATGGGCCGATCGTGTTCCAGGGGCGCGACGTGCAGGGCCTTGCGTCACGCGACCTGCGCGCGCTGCGGCGGGAGATGCAGGTGGTGTTCCAGGATCCCTACGGCAGCCTCTCGCCCCGCATGACGGTCGGCGAGATCGTGGCCGAGGGGCTCGGGGTCCATGGCGTCGATCCGGGCCGCGACCGGGCCGCGATGGTGGCCGAGGTGCTCGCCGAGGTCGGGCTCGACCCGGCCACGGCGGGGCGCTATCCGCACGAATTCTCGGGCGGGCAGCGCCAGCGCATCGCCATCGCCCGCGCGATGATCCTGCGCCCCAGGCTTCTGGTGCTGGACGAGCCGACCAGTGCGCTCGACATGACGGTGCAGGTGCAGATCGTGGCGCTGCTGCGGGCGCTGCAGCAGAAATGGGGCCTTGCCTATCTGTTCATCAGCCACGATCTGCGGGTGATCCGGGCGCTTTCGCACCATGTCGTCGTCATGAAGGCGGGCGATGTGGTGGAACAGGGCCCCTCCGAAAGGGTTTTCAACGCGCCGGAGCATCCCTACACACGGGAGCTGCTGGCGGCGGCGTTCGATCTCAAGGTGGCCGCCGGCTGACCTGACCGGAGGAAGCCTTGAACATCCTGTTCGTCCATCAGAATTTCCCCGGCCAGTTCCTCCACCTCGCGCCCGAGATGATGCGGAGGGGGCATACCGTCCTTGCCCTGACCGACGCGGTGAACAGGCGCGAGACCAAGGTGCCCACCCTGCGGTATCTTCACGACGCGCCGAAGGCCGATCCGGCCGCCTGCCGTCTGGGGCGGACCTATACCGACATGACCGACCGCGGCGTGACCGCTGCCCGCGCCGCCGCCCAGATCCGCCGGCAGCACCGCTTCGTGCCCGATGTGATCTTCGGCCACAACGGTTGGGGCGAGACGCTGTTCCTGCGCGAAGTCTTTCCCGAGGCGCGGCTGATCGTCTATGCCGAGTTCTATTATGGCGCGACGGGCCGCGACGTCGGGTTCGATCCCGAGTTCTCGCCCCCCTCGCTGGACCAGTCGATCATCACCGAGGCGCGCAACGCCCATATCGGCCTCTCGATGCTCCGGGCCGATGCGGCGCTCTCGCCGACGCGCTGGCAGGCGAGCACGTTCCCCGATGTGCTCAAGCCGCGGATCGAGGTGATCTTCGACGGGGTGGATACCACTGTCTGCCGCCCCGATCCCGCCGCGTCCTACACGCTGCCGACCGGGCAGACGCTTCGGCCGGGGGACGAGGTGCTGACGTTCATCAACCGCAATCTCGAGCCCTATCGCGGCTATCACGTCTTCATGCGCGCGCTGCCCGCGATCCTTGCCGCGCGGCCAGAGGCGCAGGTGGTGCTGATCGGCGGCGACGATGTAAGCTACGGGGCCAAGCCCAAGGACGGGCGGACCTGGAAGGACACGTTTCTCGACGAGGTGCGCCTCGGCCTCGATCTGTCGCGCGTCCATTTCGTCGGCCGCGTGCCCTACGCCGATTTCGTCAGCCTGATGCAGGTCAGCCGGGTGCATGCCTATCTGACCTATCCGTTCGTGCTGTCCTGGTCGCTGCTCGAGGCGATGGCGACCGGCTGTGCGATCGTCGCGTCGCGCACGGCGCCGGTGGAGGAGCTTGTCACCGATGGGGTGAACGGGCGGCTGGTGGATTTCTTCGATGTCGCGGGCTGGTCTGCGGCGATCGTCGAGGGGCTCGCGCAGCCCGAACGCTTTGCCGCGCAGCGGGCGGCGGCGCGGGCCACGATCCTGACGGGCGGCTATGACCTTGCCGAATGCCTGCCGCGCACCGCCGATTTCGTGGAACGGGTGGCGCGCGGGGGCTGACCGTCAGATCGCGGCGGAATGCTTGGCCTTGGTGTCGCCGTAGGCGTCGAAGGTGCGGGCGATCATCCGCGCAAGGGGGCGCGCCTCGGGCGGGATCGACAGGCCCGTGGCATCGACATGCACCATGGTGCCGAACTGGTTGACCGCGTGCTGGAACATCGCATCGATCGTGGCCGGCGCCACCGCGAACCGCTCCTGAAGCTCGGCCCGGCGCACCGCGAAATCGCACATCAGCGCCTCGATGATCCGCCCGCGCAGCAGATCCTCGCCGGCGAAGGCATGCCCGCGATGGGTTGCGAACCGGCCCGCGCGCACCGCGCGCGTATAGTCGCCCGTGCCGGCGAGGTTCTGCGCATAGCCCTGCGGAAAGCGCGAGATGGACGAGGCGCCGAGCCCGATCAGCACCGGCGCCGTATCGTCGGTATAACCCTGGAAGTTGCGGCGAAGCGTTCCGGCCCGCTGCGCCCGCGCCAGCCCGTCACCGGGCAGGGCGAAATGATCGATGCCGATCTCGGCATAGCTCTCGCGGACGAACATCTGCCGGGCGACCTCGAAGAGCCCGAGCCGGTCCACCGGGCTCGGGATCGCGTCCGAGGGGATGAGTTGCTGGCGACGGCTCATCCACGGCACATGCGCATAACCGTAGAGCGCCACCCGGTCGGGCGCCAGCGACAGCAGCTTGCGCACCGAATCCGCGATCCGGGCCGGGGTCTGGTGCGGCAGGCCGAACAGGATGTCGGCATTCAGGCTCTGCACCCCGCGGGCGCGGATCGCCGCTGCCACGTCGCGCGTGACATCATAGGATTGCTCGCGCCCGATGGCTGCCTGGATTTCGGGATCGAAGTCCTGCACCCCGATCGAGGCGCGGGTCATCCCGGCCGCGGCCAGCGCATCGAGCCGGTCCGCGTCGATCTCGTTGGGGTCGATCTCGACCGAGAATTCGGTGTCCGGGCCACGCGGCAGCACGTCGAACACTGCGGTTGCGAGCGTTGCCATCGCCTCGGGTGGCAGAAGGGTCGGGGTGCCCCCGCCCCAATGCATGCGGCTCAGCATGACGCCGGGCGGCAGGTGACGCGCCAGCAGGTGCAATTCCGCCACGAGCGTCTCGACATAGGCGCGCACCGGCGCGTCGGTTTGCGTGCCCTGCGTCCGGCAGGCGCAGAACCAGCAGAGCCGGCGGCAGAACGGCACATGCAGATAGAGCGATATCGCCGATCCGGGGTCGATCCGGCGCACCCAGTCGGCGAACTCGCCCTCACCCACGCCCCCCGCGAACTGGGGCGCGGTGGGGTAACTCGTGTAGCGCGGAACCCGCGCGTCGAAAAGACCGAACGAGGCGAGTTGCGATGCGGTGTCCATTACCTTAGGCTACCGGGTGTCAGGCTGGCGTGACTTGATCTAGATCAAACGGCAGGAATCCATGGCGCTGAAGGATGCCCTTCCCCCGCCGACGCAGCAATGCGGCGATTGCCCCATCCGCCATCGCGCGGTCTGTGCCCGGTGCGAGCCGGACGAGCTCGAACAGCTCGAGCAGATCAAGTATTACCGCAGCTTCGAGGCCGGGCAGACGATCATCTGGTCGGGCGACCGGATGGATTTCGTCGCCTCGGTCGTGACGGGAATCGCCACCCTGACCCAGACGATGGAGGATGGGCGGCGCCAGATGGTGGGCCTTCTGCTGCCGTCCGATTTCGTCGGGCGGCCCGGGCGGGACCATGCGGCCTATGACGTGACGGCGACGACGGATATCGTGATGTGCTGTTTCCGCAAGAAGCAGTTCGAGGACATGATGGGCCGCACGCCCCATATCGCACACCGTCTGCTCGAGATGACGCTGGACGAGCTTGACGCGGCGCGGGAATGGATGCTGCTGCTCGGGCGCAAGACGGCGCGGGAAAAGATCGCCTCGCTGCTGTCGATCCTCGCCCGGCGCAATGCGACGCTCAAGCTGCGCGGCAGGCGGGGGCCGATCACCTTCGACCTGCCGCTGACACGCGAGGCGATGGCCGATTACCTCGGGCTGACGCTCGAGACCGTCAGCCGGCAGATCTCGGCGCTGCGCCGCGACGGCGTGATCGCGCTCGAGGGCAAGCGGCATGTGACGGTGCCCGACATCGCGCGGCTGCTGGAAGAGGCGGCAGACGACAACGACGGGGGCTTTCTCGTCTGACGCGGGCCATCAGCGCGCCATGAACACCGGCACCTCCGCCTGTTCGAGCGTGTTGCGCGTGGTGCCGCCGAGGATCGCCTGCCGGAACCGCGAATGGCCGTAGGCGCCCATCACGAGCATATCGGCCGCCTGATCGCGCACATGCCGGGCCAGCACGTCGGACGTGCGCGGCATGGTTCGCGCAAGCACCGAAACCTCGGTCCGCACGCCGTGGCGCGACAGCCAGGCCGAAAGCTGCCCGCCCGGGTCCGACCGTTCGGGGCCATGGGTGGGCGGGTCGATCACCGCGATGTTCACCATGCCCGCCCCGATCAGCAGCGGCAGCGCCTGCCGCACCGCCGCCAGCGCCTCGGCCCCCTGGTTCCAGCCGACGACGACGCGGTCGAACTTCGGCATCGCGCCATCGGGCACGACGAGCACCGGCGTTGCCGCATCGAACAGCGCCGCCTCGGTCGCCGCCTCGTTCTCGGCCCCGCGGCCCGGGCCGTAGGGGCGGGGCATCACGGCGAGGTCGGCAAACCGCGCCCGCTGCGCGACGACCGTGCCGAGGCTGCCCACCTGCACGACGGCCGAATCTAGCGACCAGCGGATATCCTCGCGCGACAGACGGTCGCGGGCGGCGCTTTCCTGCTCGGCCGCCTCGTCCTGCGCGCGTTCCAGCGTCTGCTGGTAGATCATCGCCGACGCGCCCGCATAATAATAGCCGATCTGCGTGCGGTCCACGCCGAGCGCCAGAACATCCAGATGCGCATCCCATTTCCGGGCGAGCGCGACGGCCGCATCCAGCGCCTCGATGCGGCCGGTCCCCTCGGCGCTGGCGGTCACGGTGGTGAACAGCGTCTTGTAGGCCATGGTCACGGCTCCCCTCGCGGATTCTTTGTCGCAGTCTCGCAGCCGCTCAAACCGGCGACATTGACCTCGATCAAGGCAGGCCGTGCGGCCCTGCTGCGACAAGGATGATGCCGAGATGCAGCCGCGCGGGCAACGAACCTGCGCGCGCCTCACAAGAGGGACGCAACATGTGGGATTACGCGAAACTGGTCGTGCTGGGGGTGATCGCGGTCTGCGCCGCGATCGCCGCCAACTATGCGCGCGACCTGGCCTATATGGTCAACGCGATCACCGTGATGCTCGTCGCCGGCGGCCTGTTCCTGTGGCAGGTGCGCCGGATCGACGAGCCGCGGGCCGCGATGCCTGAAAACGAATACATGGACGATGTCATCCGGGCGGGGCTGATCGCCACTGCGTTCTGGGGTGTGGTCGGGTTCCTCGCCGGAACCTGGATCGCGTTCCAGCTCGCGTTTCCGGCGCTCAACTTCGAATGGGCGCAGCCCTACATGAACTTCGGGCGCCTGCGGCCGCTGCACACTTCGGCGGTGATCTTCGCCTTCGGCGGCAACGCGCTCATCATGTCGAGCTTCTACATCGTGCAGCGCACCAGCGCGGCGCGGCTGTGGGGCGGCAACCTCGCCTGGTTCGTGTTCTGGGGCTACAACCTTTTCATCGTGCTCGCCGCGACGGGCTATCTGCTCGGCGCCACGCAATCCAAGGAATATGCCGAGCCGGAATGGTATGTGGACTGGTGGCTGACGATCGTCTGGCTTGCCTTCCTTGCGGTCTTCGTCGGCACGCTGCTCAAACGCAAGGAGCCGCACATCTACGTCGCCAACTGGTTCCTGCTGTCGTTCATCATCACGGTGGCGATGCTCCATGTGGTCAACAACCTGTCCATACCGGTGTCGATCTTCGGCTCCAGATCGGTGCAGGTGTTCTCGGGCGTGCAGGATGCGATGGTGCAGTGGTGGTATGGCCACAATGCCGTCGGGTTCTTCCTGACCGCCGGGTTCCTCGGGATGATGTATTACTTCGTGCCCAAACAGGCCGAGCGGCCGGTCTACAGCTACAAGCTGTCGATCATCCACTTCTGGGCGCTGATCTTCCTCTACATCTGGGCGGGTCCGCATCACCTGCACTATACCGCGCTGCCCGACTGGGCCTCGACGCTCGGCATGGTGTTCTCGATCATGCTGTGGATGCCGTCCTGGGGCGGGATGATCAACGGGCTGATGACGCTCTCGGGTGCCTGGGACAAGCTGCGCACCGACCCGATCATCCGGATGATGGTCGTCTCGATCGGCTTTTACGGGATGAGCACCTTCGAGGGGCCGATGATGAGCATCAAGGCCGTGAACTCGCTTTCGCACTACACCGACTGGACCATCGGCCATGTCCATTCCGGCGCGCTGGGCTGGAACGGCATGATCACCTTCGGGGCGCTCTACTACCTCGCGCCGCGGCTGTGGAACCGGGAACGGCTCTACTCGATGGCGCTCGTCAACTGGCATTTCTGGCTCGCGACGATCGGCATCGTCCTCTACGCGAGCGCCATGTGGGTGTCGGGCATCATGGAAGGGCTGATGTGGCGCGAGGTGGATGCGAACGGGTTCCTCGTGAACGCCTTTGCCGACACGGTGGCGGCCAAGTTCCCGATGTATGTGGTGCGCGGCATCGGCGGGGTGCTCTATCTCGCGGGCGGGATCATCATGTGCTACAACCTGTGGATGACCGTCACCTCGGTCGCCCGCAAACAGACCGCCCCCGCGGCGGTCCCGGCGGAATGAGGGGGGCGCAGCATGAGCATTCTTGACACCCACGGCAAGATCGAGCGGCATGCCACGCTGCTGGCGATCCTGTCCTTCCTCGTCGTCACCATCGGCGGGCTGGTGCAGATCGTCCCCCTCTTCTACCTCGAGAATACCATCGAGAAGGTCGAGGGTGTGCGGCCCTATTCCCCGCTCGAACTGATGGGGCGCGAGATCTACGTGCGCGAGGGCTGCTATGTCTGCCACAGCCAGATGATCCGGCCCATGCGGGACGAGGTCGAACGCTATGGTCACTACAGCCTCGCGGCGGAATCGATGTACGACCACCCGTTCCAGTGGGGATCGAAGCGGACAGGGCCGGATCTGGCCCGCGTGGGCGGGCGCTATTCCGACGAATGGCACCAGGACCATTTCTACAACCCCAAGTCGGTGGTGCCTGAATCGGTCATGCCGCCCTATGCGTTCCTGTCGCGCACGCCGCTCGACACGCGCCATGTCGCCGATCTGCTCAAGGCGCACCGGATGGTGGGCGTGCCCTATACCGACGAGATGATCGCCAATGCACGGGCCGACCTGATCGTGCAGGCGACGGCGGACGGCGACTGGGACGCGCTGCTCGAACGCTATCCGGGGGCGCAGACGCGCAACTTCGACGGCCAGCCGCAGTTGACCGAGCTCGACGCGATGATCGCCTATCTTCAGGTGCTGGGCACGATGGTCGATTTCTCGACCTTCATCCCGGACGCGAGCCGGTAGGGGGCGGGCATGGAAACCTATACCTTCCTGCGCGCTTTCGCCGACAGCTGGATGCTGCTGTTCCTCACGCTGTTCTTCATCGGGGTGGTGGTCTTTGTGTTCCGCCCCGGATCGCGGCGGCGCCAGTACGAGGCGGCAACGTCCATCTTCCGCCATGACGACCGGCCCGCGCCGGTCGCCCCCCGCGGCAGCGATACCCGCACGACCGATGCCAGAAAAACCGACAAGGAGGCGCGGCCATGAGCGCGCAGCACAGCAAGCCCGCCAAACCCGGCGAGGTCGAGACGACGGGCCACAGCTGGGACGGGATCGAGGAATACAACAACCCGCTCCCCCGGTGGTGGCTCTATACGTTCTACGCCTGCATCGCCTGGGCGCTGATCTATACGATCTTCTATCCCGCCTGGCCGCTGCTGACCCGGGCCACGCCCGGCCTGCTCGGCCATTCGACGCGCGCCGAGGTTGCGGCCGAGATCGACCGCTTCGCGGCGGCCAATGCCGACATCCGTGCCCGGCTGGTCGATGCCGACCTGACGGCGATCGCCGAGGATCCGGCGCTGCTGAACTATGCGACCAACGCCGGGGCGGCCGTGTTCCGCACCTGGTGCGTGAGCTGCCATGGCGCGGGCGCGGCGGGGGTGCAGGCGGCGGGCTATCCCAACCTTCTGGACGACGACTGGCTCTGGGGCGGGGATATCGAGAACATCTACCTCACCATCACGCACGGCATCCGCAACACGCAGGACGAGGATGCGCGCTTCAGCCAGATGCCGGCCTTCGGCGAGCTGCTGGAGCCCGCCGAGATCGACCAGGTGGTGCAGTATGTGCGGCAGATGTCGAACCAGTCGCATGACGCCGCGCTCGCCGAACCGGGGGCCGAGGTCTATGCCGACAACTGCGCATCCTGCCATGGCGATGCCGGCGAGGGGAACCGCGACATCGGTGCGCCGCGGCTGAACGATGCGATCTGGCTTTACGGCGGCAGCGAGGCGTCGATCCGCTACTCGGTGGTCAACGCCCGCTACGGCGTGATGCCGCCCTGGGGCGGCCGCCTGTCCGAGGCGGATATCCGGTCGGTCTCGGTCTATGTCCACGGGCTCGGCGGCGGCGAATAGCCGGCGCGCCGCGGCATCAAGGGGGGCGGGCGTCCACCGATGCCCGCCCCCTTCGCGTTCCGCCGCCACGGGGCGTTGACAGCCGGCAACCCGCCGCCGCACGATGCTGCGGTGCGTCCCGCGGGCGGGGCGCTGGATCGGGGGAGCGACCATCTACGCAAGGCCAACCCGGCTGGACGAGGCGCTGGGGCTGCTGGCAGCCGGCCCGTGCATCCGGCTTGCCGGGGGCACCGACCTTTACGCCGGGGCGGGGGTCGGGGGGCTCGACGGCCGTGTGCTCGACCTGTCCGCGCTCGAGGGGTTCGACCGTCTCGCGATCGGGGATGATGGCCTGCGGATCGGCGCCGGCGTCACATGGTCGGCGCTTGCCCGCGCCACCCGCCTGCCGCCCGCGCTGGATGCGCTGCGCGCTGCGGCGGCCGACGTGGGCGGCGTGCAGGTGCAGAACGCCGGCACCCTTGCCGGCAACCTGTGCAACGCATCGCCCGCCGCCGATGGCGTGCCGCCGCTGCTGGTGCTGGATGCGTCGGTCGAGCTGGTATCGCTCCGCGGGGCCCGGCGCCTGCCTCTCGCGGACTTCCTCACCGGTCCGCGCCGCACTGCCCTTGCGCCGGACGAGGTGATGACGGCGATCCACATCCCAGCTGCCGCCCTCGCCGGGCAGAGCCGGTTCGCCAAGCTCGGGGCGCGGCGGCATCTGGTGATCTCGATCGCCATGGTCGCCGTCCGCCTTGTCACTGCAGGGGGGCGGATCACCGGCGCCGCTGTCTCGGTCGGCGCCTGCAGCCCCGTCGCCCGCCGCCTGCCGCAGATCGAGGCGGCGCTGACCGGCGCGCCGCTGGCCGGGGCCGCGGCGCTGGTGGACCCCGCCGCCGTCGCCGCCGTGCTTGCCCCCATCGAGGACGTGCGCGGCACGGCCGACTACCGCGCCGGGGCCGCGGCGGTGCTGATCGCCCGCGCTGTTGCCGCACTGGCGGAGGATGCATGAACACCCACCGTCCGCAGATCGCCTTCACCCTCAACGGCGCGCCCGCCGCGCTGCCCGCAGGCCGGCCCACCCGGCGCCTGTCGGCGGCGCTGCGCGAGGATCTCGGGCTGACCGGCACCAAGATCGGCTGCGATGCAGGCGATTGCGGGGCCTGCACGGTGCTGATCGACGGGGCGCCGGTCTGTGCCTGCCTCACACCGGTCGCGCGGGTCGCCGGGCGGACGGTGACCACGGTCGAGGGGCTCGCGCAGGGGGGCACGCTCTCGCGGCTTCAGGCCGCGTTCCTGCGCCATGGCGCGGCGCAATGCGGGATCTGCACGCCGGGCATGCTGACGACGGCCGCAGCCCTTCTCGCCCGTACGCCGCGCCCCTCGCCGGCCGAGGCCGAGGCGGCGTTGGGCGGCGTCCTGTGCCGCTGCACGGGCTATCGCAAGATCATCGCGGCGGTCTGCGATGCCTGGCGCGAGGCCGAAGGCGCGCCGCCCCCGCCCGCCGGGGCGGCGGTCGGCGCGCGTGTCGAGCGGGCGGACGGGCTGGCAAAGGTGACCGGGGCCGAGCGCTTCGGGGCCGATGCCGCACTGCCCGGTGCCCTCACCGTTCTTGCCGTGCGCAGCCCGCATCACCGCGCCGATTTCGTGCTGGGTGACGTGGCCGCCTGGGCGGCGAAAACCCCGGGGGTGACGCGGGTGTTCACGGCCACCGACATTCCCGGCGTCAACTGCATCGGCACCATTCCCGCCTTTGCCGACCAACCGGTGCTGGCCGCCGGCGCCGTGCGGTTCCGGGGCGAGGCGGTGGCGCTGGTCGCGGTCGAGGATGGCATGCCGGACCTCGACACCTTTCCCGTCGCGTGGACGCCGCTCCCGCCGCTGATGGACCTGCGCGCGGCCGCAGCCGCCGATGCGCCGCAGCTCCATCCGTCGCGCCCGGGAAACCTGCTCGCCGCGGGCCGCGTCTTGCGCGGCGACGTCGAAACCGCGCTCGCCGGTGCCGCGCAGAGGGCCGAGATCACCGTCGAGACGGGTTTCGTCGAACACGCCTCTATCGAGCCCGAGGCCGGCGCGGCCTGGATGGACGGCGAGATGCTCGTGATCCGTGCCTGCACGCAGGCCCCTGCGCTTGACCGCGAGGAAACCGCGCGGGTGCTCGGCCTGCCGCAGGCGCGGGTGCGCATCATCCCCTCGGCGGTCGGCGGCGGCTTCGGGTCCAAGCTCGACGTGTCGGTTCAGCCGCTTCTGGGCCTTGTCACGCTGCTGACGGGGAGGCCGTCGCGGATGGCGTTCACGCGGCACGAATCCATGACCGCGACCACCAAGCGACACCCGTCGCGCATCGCCGCGCGGGCGGGCTGCGACGCCGAGGGGCGCCTTGTCGCGCTCGATTTCGATGGCGTTTTCGATACCGGCGCCTATGCCAGCTGGGGGCCGACCGTCGCCAATCGCGTGCCGGTCCACGCCACCGGCCCCTATGCCGTGCCCGCCGTGCGCGCAACCGCCCGGGCGCTGCACACCAACGGCCCCGTGGCGGGGGCCTTTCGCGGCTTCGGCGTGCCGCAGGCGACCATCGCGGTCGAACAGCTTTACGACCGGCTGGCCGAAGCGGTGGGCCTCGACCGGCTCGCCTTCCGGCGCCTCAACGCGCTGCGCGACGGCGATGCGACGGCGACGGGGCAGGTGATGGCCGGCACCGGCATCGCCGCCTGCCTCGATGCGCTTGCCGCGCCCTGGGCGCGGGCGCTGGCGACGGCGGCGGCGGCCAATGCGCAGGGCGGGCCGCTGCGGCATGGGGTGGGGGTGGCGTCCTGCTGGTATGGCTGCGGCAACACATCACTGCCCAATCCGTCGACCATCCGGGTCGGCCTGCGGCCCGATGGCCGCGTCGTGCTGCACCAGGGCGCGACCGAGATCGGGCAGGGATCGGACAGCGTGATTGCGCAGATCTGCGCCGATGCGGCCGGCCTGCCGCTGGCCGCGTTCGACCTGATCGGGGCCGATACCGCGCTGACCCCCGATGCCGGCAAGACCTCCGCCTCGCGCCAGACCTATGTCAGCGGGCGGGCGGCGCAGGCGGCGGGGGCGGCGCTGCGCGCGGCGATCTTGCGGCAGGCGAACGCCGGCCCGGACGCGCGGCTGTCGCTGGTCCCCGGCGCGGTCGCGGTGGACGGGGTGCGCCGGATCGATCTTGCCGCGCTGCCCCTCGATGCGCAGGGCTATGTGCTGGTGGCCGAGGAAACCTATGACCCGCCGACCACCGCCCTCGATGCGGACGGGCAGGGCAGCCCCTATGCCGTCTACGGCTTTGGCGCGCAGATGGTGGAGCTGGCGGTCGATATCGCGCTCGGCACGGTGCACCTCACCCGGATCACGGCGGCGCATGACGTCGGCCGCGCGATCAATCCGACGCTGGCCGAGGGGCAGATCGAGGGCGGCATCGCGCAGGGCATCGGCCTTGCGCTGATGGAAGAATACCTGCCGGGCCGGACCGAGAACCTGCACGACTACCTCATCCCCACCTTCGGCGACGTGCCCCCGGTGGACAGCATCCTGATCGAGGTGCCGCATCCCGAGGGGCCATTCGGCGCCAAGGGCCTGGGCGAGCATGTCCTCATCCCCACCGCGCCGGCGATCCTCAATGCGATCCGCCATGCGACCGGCGCCGTCATCCCGCGCCTGCCCGCGCTGCCGCACCGGGTGCTGGCGGCGATCCGGGCGGCGCGGGGATGACGGGGCCGGCCGCGGCGCGGATGGGCGGGAAAATCCGCTGCGACGCCTGCCCGGTGCTGTGCTACATCGCGCCGGGCCAGACGGGGGCCTGCGACCGCTATGCCAACGACGCCGGCCGGCTGATCCGCACCGATCCGGTGGTGCTGCTGGCCCGCACGGTCGAGGCAGGCGGGCGCGTCGTGCCCTTTGCCGGCGCCGGGGAGGGCGCGGTGCCCGATGGCGCGCGGCTGACCGGCATCGGCGCGGGCACGACCTATCCCGACTACAAGCCCGCGCCGTTCATCGTCGCCTCGGACATCGAGGGGGCCGACATGGTGACGGTCGTGACCGAGGCGATATTCTCCTACTGCGGGGTCAAGGCCAAGATCGACACCGACCGCCACCTCGGCCCCGAGGACGCGGTGGTGCGGGCGGGGGGCGAGGCCATCGGCCATGTCACCACCGCCGAATACGGCAGCCAGATGCTGTCGCTCGGCGGGGTGCATCACCTGACCGGCGGGTCCAAGGCCGAAGGGCGGGCGACCTGCGACGCGCTGCTCGCGCTGTGCAACGGGCATGCGGCGGACCTGACCATCGACGGCGGCGCGGCGGTGACGGTGCAGGCGGGGGCGCCGCCGGTGGTAGACGGCGCGGCCGAGCGGCGGATGCGCGTCGGCTGCGGGTCGGCCACGATCGGGATGTTCGCCGACCAATGGGCAGGGCTGGTGGATGAGGTTGTCGTGGTCGATGACCATATCACCGGCGTCGTGTCGGAACATCAGGCGGGCCGGGTCATCGGCTGGCAGCCGACCGGCATCCGCGTCAAGGGCCACCGGTCCACGCCGGGGCGGTATTTCCGGGTGTCCGAACCGGGGCCGGGCTGGGGCGGCACGCGGCTAACCGATCCGCTCGACATCCTCGGGCCGTGGCAGGCGGCGCGGGGGGCGCGGCCGGGGCTGCGCCTTCTGATGGTGTCCACCACGGGCGAGGATCATGCCTATTACGTGCTCGACGACGCGCTGCACCCTGTGCGCTTCGATCTGCCGCCGGCGCTGGCGCCGGCGGTCGCGCTGATCGCCGAGAATTGCGAACCCGCCCTCTGCACCGTCCTGTTCATGGGCGGGGCGGGGGGGAGCCTTCGGTCGGGCGTGACGCGCAACCCGGTGCGGCTGACGCGGGCGGTGCAGGCGGGGACGGCGCGGCTGACCTGCGGCGGGGCGCCGGTCTATGTCTGGCCGGGCGGCGGGATCACCTTCATGGTCGATGTCACGCGCCTGCCTGCCGGCGCCTTCGGCGCGGTGCCGACCCCGGCGCTGGTCGCACCGCTCGAATTCACGCTCCCGCGTGCGGCCTATCGGGCGCTCGGCGGGCACGACGGCGCGATCCGCAGCCTGCGCGACGTGATGGAGCGGGGCGGCGAATACAGCGCCGCCGCGCGGATCGCCGCCAGCCCGGGCGGGGCGGCATGACCGCCGCCGCGCGCCTTCTGCCGGACGGGCGGCGGCTGCACCTGCATCACGGGCCCATCGACCTGATCGTCGAGGCCTGGGGCGCGCCCGCGGCGGTGCGGGCGGCCCATGCCGCCGCGACCGCGCGGTTCTCGGGCCTGCTGGCCGCGCTTGTCGCCGAACTCCCCGCCCTGCGCGCGAGCGAACCGCGCCCGCTCGCCGGCCCCGTCGCCCGCCGCATGGCGGCCGCCGTCGCCCCCTTCCGCCCCGCCTTCGTCACGCCCATGGCCGCCGTCGCCGGGGCGGTGGCCGAGGAGGTTCTGGCGGCCCTCGTCGCCGGGGGTGGCATCGCGCGGGCCTATGCCAACAACGGCGGCGACATCGCGCTGCATCTTGCCCCCGGCACGAGCCTGACCGCCGCCATCGCCGGCGCCCCCGGCGCCCCGCGCGTGACCATAACGCATGCGGACACCGTGCGCGGCATCGCCACCTCCGGCTGGCGTGGGCGAAGCTGGTCGCTCGGCATCGCCGATGCTGTCACGGTGCTCGCCGCCACGGCCGCGCAGGCCGATGCGGCCGCCACGATGATCGCCAACGCGGTGGACCTGCCGGGCCATCCCGCGATCACCCGCCGCCCGGCCCGTGCGATGCAGGCGGGCAGCGACCTCGGGGACCGCATGGTGACGGTCGCGGTCGGCCCCCTGACCGCGGCCGAGACCGCCGCTGCGCTCGACCGCGGCGCGCAGGCGGCGGAGGCCTTTCGCGCCCGCGGCCTGATCGTGGCCGCCGCGCTGTTCCTCGGGGGGCAGCGCCGCATCGCCGGCCCCCTCGCCCTGCCCGCAGCGGAGCCTGCCCATGCCTGACTTTGCCCTGCGCAAGATGATCCTCACCGTCGAGGAGATCGCCCATGACTTCGGCCCCCCGCCGCCCGCGCCCCGCCTGCGCGGCGCTGTCGTCGCCATCGTCGCCAACCCCTTCGCCCACCGCTTCGAGCCCGACCTGCAACCGGCGATGGAGGACCTGAGGCCGCTCGGCCTTGCGATGACCGACCGCCTGATCGCCGCCCTCGGCGGGCGCGACGGGATCGACGGCTATGGCAAGGGTGCCATCGTCGGCGAGGCGGGCGAGGCGGAACATGGCGCGCTCTGGCACGTCCCCGGCGGCTATGCGATGCGCGCGCGTCTGGGCGAAAGCCGGGCCATCGTGCCCTCGGCGATGAAGGTCGGCGGGATGGGCGCATCGCTCGACGTGCCGCTGGGGCATATCAACGCCGCCTATGTGCGCAGCCATTTCGACGCCTTTACGGTATCTGTCCCCGACGCACCGCGGGCCGGCGAGATCGCGCTGGCCCTCGCCATGGCCAGGGGCGGACGCATCCACAGCCGGATGGGCGGGCTCGAGGTCTGGCAGGTGACCGGCGAGGACGGGCTGCGCTGACCATGGGGGGGCTGATCGCGGGCGTCGATGTGGGCGGCACCTTCACCGATCTGGTGGCGGTCGATCCCGCGACGGGCGCGGTGCATCTGGCCAAGGTGCCGACCACCCTGCCCAACCAGGCGCCGGGGGTGATCGCGGCCTTTGCCGCGGCGGGGCTCGATCTGGCGGGGGTCGATCTCATCGTGCACGGCACGACGACCACCACCAATGCGGTGCTAGAGCGGCGGCTGGCGCGGACGGGCCTTGTCACGACCGAAGGGTTCCGCGACGTGCTGGAGCTTGGGCGCCGCACCCGCCCGCAGGCCTACGGGATGACCGGGCATTTCGTCCCGGTCATCCCGCGCGACCTGCGGCTGGAGATCCCCGAGCGGATGGATGCGCAGGGCCGCGTCGTCACCCCGCTGGACGAGGTCGCGCTGCGCGATGCGCTCGCCCGGCTGATCGCGGCGGGCTGTGAGGCGCTGGTGATCCATTTCCTCCACAGCTATGCCAACCCCGCTCACGAACGCCGCGCCGCCGAAATCGCCCGCGCCCTGTGGCCCACGCCCTATGTCACCGCGGGCCATGAACTCCTGTCCGAAAGCCGCGAGTATGAAAGGGGGGTGACGGCGGCCGTCAATGCCGGGGTGCAGCCGGTGCTGGAACGCTATGTCGCGCGGCTGGCGCGCGATCTGGCGGCGGGGGGCTATCGGCAGGACCTTCTGGTGATGAACGGCAACGGCGGGATGGTCGCGGCCGGCGATGTCGCGCGCGAGGCGGTCAAGACGGTGATGAGCGGCCCGGCCTCGGGCGTCATGGCGGCGGCGGCGACCGGGCGCGCGGCGGGCATCCCCGACCTCATCACCTATGACATGGGCGGCACCTCGACCGATGTGGCGCTGATCCGGGGCGGGGCGGTGCCGGTCTCGACCGAGATCGCGGTGGATTATGCCATGCCGATCCATGTGCCCATGGTCGATGTGCGCACCGTCGGGGCCGGGGGCGGGTCCATCGCGCGGGTGGACGGCGGCGGCATGCTGCGCGTCGGGCCGGACAGCGCGGGGTCGGATCCAGGGCCGATCTGCGCCGGGCGCGGCGGCACGCGGCCGACGATCACCGATGCCAACCTGCTGCTGGGCCGCCTTTCGCCGGACCGGTTCGCCGGGGCGCTGCCGGCGGTGCGCGCGGCCTTTGCGGACCAGATCGGCGCCCCGCTCGGCCTTGGCCCCGAGGCGGCGGCGGCGGCGGTGATCCGGCTGGCCAACACCCACATGGCCGGGGCGATCCGCATGGTGTCGGTCTCGCTCGGCGCCGATCCGCGGGATTTCGCGCTCTTCGCCTTCGGCGGCGCGGGCCCGCTCCATGCGGCGGCGCTGGCGCGGGATCTGGCGATCCCGCGGGTGCTGGTGCCGGCGCGGCCGGGGCTGACCAACGCGCTCGGCTGCGTGGTGGCCGACCTGCGCCACGATTTCCTGCGCACCCATGCCCGGGCCGTCGATGCGCTGGACGAGGACGAGGTCGCCGCCATCCTCGCCGCGCAGGAGGCCGAGGGGCGCGCGCGCGTCGCCGCCGCGACGGCGCCTGTCGTCGCCGTGCGGGTGGACCATGCCGCCGACATGCAGTTCCGCGGCCAGACCCACCTTCTGCGGATCCCGCTGCCGGACGGCCGCCCGACGCGCGCGGGCCTGCAGGCGGCGTTCGAGCGGGCCTATCTCGCCCGCTTCCGCGTCGCGATGCCCGAGGTGCGGGCGATGCTCGTCAACCTCGCCACGTCGGTGACGGGGCTGCGCCCGGCGATCGACCTTGCCGCGCTGATCGACCCGGCGGGGCGGGCGGCGCGGCTGGCCGATGCGGTCACGGGCCATCGGCCGGTGTGGTTCGATGGCGCGCCGCGCGTCACGCCAGTCTATCGCCGCGAGCGTCTGCCGCCCGGCGCCGCCTTCGCCGGCCCGGCCATCGTCGAACAGATGGATACGACCCTTGTCGTCGATCCGGGCGACCGGGTCGAAACCGATGCGCAGGGCAACCTGATCGTCACGCTGGGGGAAGCATGACCGTCGATCCCGTCACCCTCGCCGTGATCCAGGCGGGCCTCCAGCAGGTCTGCGACGAGATGGACCTGACCTTTTCCCGCGCCGCCTTTTCCCCCGTGATCGCCGAGGCCGACGACCGGTCGGACGGGATCTATGACGCGGTGGACGGATCGCTGATCGCGCAGGGCGCGCGGGGCCTGCCGGTGTTCGTCGGCGTGATGCAGTTTTCCACCCGCACCATCATCGAACGCATCGCGCAAGGCATCACGCCGGCGCCGGAGCCCGGCGACATCTACATCGTCAACGATCCCTACCTCGGCGGCACGCACCTCATGGACGTGCGCTTTGCCATGCCGTTCTGGCGGGACGGGCGCATCTGGTGCTGGCTGTCGAATACCGGGCACTGGCCCGACACGGGCGGCGCGGTGCCGGGCGGGTTTTCCGCCTCGGCCCTGTCGGTCGAGGCCGAGGGACTGCGCCTGCCGCCCGTCAAGCTGTTCCGCCGCGGGGTGATGGACGATGCGATCTGGTCGATCATCACGTCGAACATCCGCGTGGCCGACCAGCGCATCGGCGATGTGCGGGCGCAGGCCGCAGCCCTTCTGATCGGCGCCGAACGCCTCGCCGCCCTGCTGGACCGCTATGGCGATGCGGTCGTGGCCGCCGCCGTCGCGCAGATGCGCGCCCTTGCCGCGCGCCAGATGCGGGCCGAGATCGCGGCGATCCCGCCGGGCGCCTGGCAGGCGGCGGCGGTGATCGACAGCGACGGGGTGGTGAACGAACCGCTCACCATCCGTCTCGCGGTCATCCGGGACGAGGCGGGCCTGACCTTCGATTTCGCCGGTTCCTCGCCCCTTTGCGCCGGGCCGATGAACTCGGTCCGCGCGACCACGCTGTCGTCGGTCTATCTCGCCGTGCGCCACATCTTTCCCGACGTGCCGCTCAGCGCCGGCGCGTTCGAGCCGCTGACCGTTACCGGCATCGCGGGCACGTTCCTCGACGCCCGCTATCCCCGCCCGGTGTCGGGCTGCGCCGCCGAGGTCAGCCAGCGCATCGCAGAAGCGGTGTTTGCCGCCCTCGTCCAGCCGCTGCCGGGGCGCGTGACGGCGGCGCCGGCCGGCACCTCGGGCAATTTCTGCCTCGGCGGGCACGATCCGGAATCGGGGCGGGACTATGTGATGTACCAGATCTCGGGCGGCGGCTATGGCGGCAATGCGGGCCATGACGGCCTGTCGAACGGCTGTTCGACCATCGGCATTTCCAAGGCCCCGCCGGTCGAGATCATGGAACAGCAGTATCCCGTGCTCTATCGCCGCTATGCCTTGCACGAGAATTCGGGCGGCGCGGGGGCGCGGCGGGGCGGCTTCGGGCTCGACTACGAGGTGGAGTTGCGGCGCGGCGCGGCACGGGCGAGTTTCGTGATGGACCACGGGCGCACCGGGCCGCAGGGTGTGCTGGGCGGCGGCGACGGCGCGGTGAACCGGGTCGAGGTGCTGCGCGCGGATGGCAGCGTCGAGGTGCCGCCGCACCTGTCCAAGGCGCAGGACATCGCGCTCGCCCCCGGCGACCGGGTGCGCGTGAAGACGCCCGGGGGGGGCGGCTACGGGCCGCCCGCCGCCCGCGATCCCGGCGCGGTGGCCGAGGATGTGCGGCTGGGGCGCTATGACGCGCAAACGGCGCGCCGGCTCTGGCCGCATGCGTTCGGCCACGGTTGACCGCCCGCCCGCCGGCGGCGCAGCATCGGGCATCGTTGACACAGGGAGGGCGCGGGATGGACTGGATCGCAACGTCGCACATGGGCCGGCGCGGGGTGGCGCGGGGGCGGCCGGGGGCGCGCCACAGCCTGACCGAGGCGGGGCAGGGGCAGTTCCATTATGTCTATGGTCCCTATTCGACCCCCGTGATGCGCATCGCGCCCGGCGATGTGGTCGAGATCGAGACGCTCGACGCCTTCGGCGGCGCGATCCGGTCCGAGGGCGACCTGCCGTCGCGGGTGCTGACCATGCCTTTCGTCAATCCCCAGAACGGCCCGATCGCGGTCGAGGGGGCGGAAAAGGGCGATACGCTCGCCGTGCATATCCGCTCGCTCTGGCCGCGCGGCCCGCAGCCGGCGGGCACCACGGCGCTGATCCCCGGTTTCGGCGGGCTGACCTCGACCGACCTCACGCATCTCAACGCCCCGCTGCCCGAGACGGTGAAACGGATGGCGGTGACGCCAGACGGCGTGATCTTCTCGGACCGGATCACCCTGCCCTACGAGCCCTTCGTCGGCACGATGGGGGTCAGCCCCGAGATCGAGGCGGTCTCGTCGCTCCAGCCCGATTACTGGGGCGGGAACATGGACCTGCCCGACGTGGCGCCGGGGGCGGTGATCTATTTTCCCGTCCAGCGGCCCGAGGCGCATTTCTTCATCGGCGACTGCCATGCGCGGCAGGGCGACGGCGAGCTTTGCGGTGTCGCGGTGGAAATGGCGGCGACGGTCACGGTGCAGATCGACCTCATCAAGGGCTGGTCCATCCCCGGCGTGCGGCTCGAGACGGCAGAGTTCATCATGGCCGTCGGCAGCGCCCGCCCGATGGAGGATGCCGCACGCATGGCCTACCGCGATCTCGTCCGCTGGCTGGTGAGCGAGTACGGGTTCGACGAGACCGAGGCCTATTTCCTCGCCACGCAGGCCGGCCGCGTGCGGCTGGGGAACATGGTCGATCCGAAATACACGATGGGCGCGTCGATGGCCAAGGCATATCTGGGGTAGGGGGGCGCGATGGATCTGGGGCTCGGGGGGTTGAACGCGCTCGTGACGGGCGGATCGAAGGGGATCGGGCGGCAGGTGGCCGAGATCCTCGCGGCCGAGGGCGCGAATGTGGCGATCTGCGCGCGCGAGGCGAGGGGGGTGACGGCGGCGGTCGAAGCGCTGAAGGGCAAGGGCGTGGCGGCATTCGGCCGGGCGTTCGACGTGGCCGACCGCCATGCGCTGCGGTCCTGGGTGCAGGATTCGGCCAGCGCGCTCGGCGGGATCGATATCGTGGTCGGCAATGTCTCGGCCCTTGCCGTGGCCGATGACGAGGCGGCCTGGCAGGCGGAGTTCGACACCGACATGATGCATTCGGTCCGCCTCGTGAACGCGGCGATGCCATGGCTGGAGAAATCGAAGGCCGCGTCGATCACCCTCATCGCTTCCGTCTCGGGGCGCGAGATCGACTTTACCGGCCCGGCCTATGGCGCGTTCAAGGCCGCGCTGGTGCATTACGCCCAAGGGCTGGCGTTCAAGCTGGCGGGCAAGGGCATCCGAGCCAACACCGTGTCGCCGGGCAACACCTATTTCGAGGGTGGCATCTGGCAGTGGATCGAGGCCAACAACCCCGCGCTGTTCGCCGAGGCGATGCGGCTGAACCCGACGGGGCGCATGGCAAAACCCGAGGAGGTGGCGCGGGGGGTGGTGTTCCTCGCCTCGCCGGCGTCGAGCTTTACCACCGGGACGAACCTTGTGATCGACGGCGCCCTGACGCGCGGGGTGCAGCTTTGACGAAAGGGGGGGCCTTCCGCCCCCCCTCTTGCCTGCGGCAATTCACCCCCCCGAGAGTATTTGGGGAACGATGAAGCGGGGCGAAGACGGTTCGGCGCGTGGTCGGGCGCAATCCTGCGCGGTCTTGCCTCGATCGGCGGCGTAGCAGGCGCATTCCGTCCGGGGGCGAATTTCCGATCCCGGCGGGGTGCTGGCTTGCGTGGTGCGGCGCGGCACGCCTCCCCGGGGGCTGCGGGCACGGGGGGCCGTGCGGCGGGCGCCGGTGCAGCGGGTCGGCGGCCGTCGTATCGGGATGGGTGCGGGCGGCCGATCGCGCGGCGTGTCCGGTGAGGGCGCCGGAGGCGGCGATGGCGGCCGCAGCCCGGCGGGTTACTGCGGTTCGGCCAGCATGGCCGCGCGCATGCGGAACTTCTGCGGCTTGCCGGTCGCGGTCATGGGAAAATCGGCGACGAAGCGGATGTGGCGGGGGATCTTGTAGCCGGCGATGCGGCCCTTGCACCAGGCGCGCAGCGCGTCGGCGTCGAGCGCGGCGCCGGGGCGCAGGATGATCCAGGCCGCGACATCCTCGCCCAGCCGCGCGTCGGGCAGGCCGAAGACCTGCGCCTGTGCGATGGCGGGATGGGTCATCAGGAACGCCTCGACCTCGGCCGGATAGACGTTCTCGCCGCCGCGGATCAGCATGTCCTTGGACCGGCCGACGATGCGCAGGTAGCCCTCGGCGTCCATCACCGCGAGGTCGCCCGAGTGCATCCAGCCGTCGCGGATCGCCTCGGCGGTGCGCGCGGCGTCGCCCCAGTAGCCCTTCATCACAAGGTAGCCGCGGGTCAGCAGCTCGCCCTGCGTGCCGACCGGGACGGTGCGCCCCTCGGCGTCGACCACGCGGCATTCGACATGCGGCTGGACGCGGCCCACGGTTCCGACCCGGCGGTCCTCGGGGTCGTCCACGGCGGTCTGGAACGATACGGGAGAGGTTTCGGTCATGCCGTAGGCGATGGTGATCTGGCGGCAGTGCATCGCCCCGATCACCCGGCGCATCAGCGGGGCGGGGCAGGGGGCGCCCGCCATGATGCCGGTCCGAAGGGCGGTCAGGTCATGGGCGGCGAAGCCGGGGTCGTCCAGCATCGCCTGGAACATCGTCGGCACACCGTGGACCGCCGTGCAGCGCTCGGCCGCGAGGGCGGCGAGCGTCTCGCCCGGATCGAAGCCCTCGCCCGGGAACACCATGGCTGCGCCATAGGCCGTGGCCGCCAGCACGCCGAGAACCATGCCGAAGCAGTGGTAGAGCGGCACCGGGATGCAGAGGCGGTCGCCCGGAGTGAGTTTCATGCAGCGTGCGGCCGAGATCGCGTTGTTGAGGATGTTTCGGTGGGTCAGCGTCGCGCCCTTGGGTGCGCCGGTGGTGCCGCTGGTGAACTGGATGTTGATCGCATCATCCGGGGCGAGTGCGGCGCCGATGGCGTCGAGCCGCGCGCGACCTGCCGCGCCCCCCGCCGCCATCACCGCATCGAAGGCGAGCGTGCCCGGCCCGGGGTCCGGGCCAAGCTGCACCACTGCGCGCAGGTCCGGCAGGCGCGCCGCCGCAAGGCGCCCCGGCGTGCTGGTGGCGAGGTCGGGCGCCACTTCGGCCAGGATCGCCCTGTAGTCGGACCCGCGGAACGCGGGGGCGAGGAACAGTGCCTTCACCCCGACCTTGCGCAGGGCATGGTCCAGCTCCGACGCCCGGCAGGCCGGGTTGATGTTCACGAGGATCGCCCCGATCCGCGCGGTCGCGAATTGCAAGAGCAGCCATTCGGGCCGGTTCGGCGACCAGATGCCGACCCGGTCGCCACGGTAGATCCCGACCGACAGCAGGCCGGCTGCGAGCCGGTCAACCGCCTGCGCGAGTTCCGCGTAGGTCCAGCGCATCCCCGCCGCGCGGAACACTGCCGCGGGCCGGCCGCCGTGGCGCCGGACGACTTCCGCCAGGAATGCCGGGACGGTCGCCTCGAGCAGCGGCCGGTCCGTGGCGCCGCGCACATGGCTCAGCCCGCCCGCGGGACGGATGCCGGGGGCCGCCGCCATCACATCGCCCGCCAGTCGCCCAGACGTTCGAAGGCGCCGGCGGCGCGGTAGATCGTGCTTTCGTCATAGCGCCGGCCGACGAGCTGCATCCCGACGGGCAGCCCCCCGCTCATCCCGCAGGGGATCGACATGGCCGGGTGGCCCGTCACGTCGAAGGGGGCGGTGTTGGGCAGCATCTCGAACGCCCGCTGGCACCAGAGTGCGAGCGGGGCATCGGGGGGCGGCAGCGGCGGCGCCTTCATCGGCGTCGTCGGCATCAGCAGCAGGTCGTAGGAGGCAAAGACCTTGTTGTATTCCTCGCGCAGTTTGCGGCCGAGGTTCTGCGCCTTGGCATAGTAGTGCCCGCGGGTGTGCTTGAGGTGATACTGCCCGACGAACATGCTGATCTTGAGCGTATCGGAAAGCTCGTCCGCCCGCGCACGCCAGTTGGCGTGATAGTCGAGCAGCGAGGTGGTATAGAGCCCCTCCCATCCCGTGCCCATGCCGTTGCCGTGCATCATCTGGTTGGTCAGCCCCTCGAGCCCGATGGGCGTCCAGATCGCAAGGCCATGCAGGTGCCAGGGGATCGAGATGTCATCGACCGTCGCCCCGAGGCTGCGGAACGCCTCGGCGGCCGCGCGCACGCGGGCGTCCACGTCCGCCTCGCTCACGGCATGGCCGAAGCCCTCCTTGACGACGCCGATCCGAAGGCCCGACACCCCGCGCCCGACGGCGGCCGAATAGCGGTCGGTCACCACATCGTATTGCCGCGGATCGAGGCCGTCAGCGCCTGCGATCGCCTCGAGCATCAGGGCGTTGTCCATGACGGTCTGCGTCATCGGGCCGACATGGTCGATGGTCGTCTCGATCGGCATGACGCCGCTGTAGGGAACAAGGCCGTGCGTCGGCTTCATCCCGTAGACGCCGCAGAACGAGGCGGGCATGCGGATCGACCCGCCCTGATCGCCGCCGATGGCCATGTCCACGAGGCCCGCGCCGACCAGCGCACCCGAGCCGGACGAGGATCCGCCCGCCGTATGCCCGTGCCTGTGCGGGTTGTGGACCGGGCCGGTCGCATTGGTATGGCTGCCGCCCGAGAGGCAGAAGTATTCGCAATGCGCCTTGCCCACAATGGTCGCCCCGGCATCGAGAAGGCGCGTGACGATGGTCGCGTCGATGTCGGGCGTATAGCCCTTGAGCGTCGAGGCGCCGTTCATCATCGGCACCCCGGCAAGGCAGACATTGTCCTTGAGCGCGACCGTCCGGCCCAGCAGCGGGCCGCGCGGGGCGCCGCGGATCTCGGTCTTCACATACCAGGCGTTCATCGGGTTTTCCTCGGGCGTGGGCCGATAGCCCGAGGTGCGGGGGTAGAGGACGGGGGGCAGGTAATCGGGCAGGCGGTCCACCACGTCATAGGCGTCGAGCGTGCCCTGCATGACGTCGAGAAACTCCTGCACGCGGGCATCGGACATGTGCATGCCAAGCTCGGCCACGATGGCCTTGAGCTGGGCGTGGGTGGGGCGCTGGACGGTCATGTAGGCGATCCTTTCCTGAACCGCGGGGGCAGGGGGCGTGCGGGTGGCGGGCCGGGGCGACCCGCCGGATGGCTCGCTGCGGACAGGCGCAGGCTGGCCGGATGCAGGCTGGCCGGATGCGGGCTGGCCGGATGCGGGGCGTGCAGGCGCGGGCGCGGCGCCGGCGAGCCGCGCGGCAACGGCAGCGGCGCCGGCCGCGGGCCGCGCCGCGGTATCGCTGCCAAAGCCGGTGAATTCCGCGATCAGCGCCGGATCGGCCGCCTCGGACCCTGCGATCTCGCCGATGATCTGCCCCTTCTGGATCAGCAGCACGCGGTCCGACAGGGCGGTGATGAAATCGAGGTTCTGCTCGACCAGCACCACCGCGACGCCGCGCCGGTCGTTCAGCGCCCGCAGCAGCGCGATGATCTCGTCTATGATCGAGGGCTGGATGCCCTCGGTCGGCTCGTCGAGCAGGATCAGGTCGGGGTCCGCGATCAGGCAGCGGGCGAGCGCCAGAAGCTGCTGCTCCCCCCCCGAGAGCGCGCCGCCGTCGCGGTCCAGAAGGCGCACGAGGCGGGGAAAATCGGCCAGAACCCGGTCGATCGCCGCCTCGTCGTCCATCCCCTGCGCCGCAACGCCCATCCGCAGGTTGTCGCGCACGCTGAGGTTCGGGAAGATCCCCCGCCCCTGCGGCACATAACCGATGCCCATCCGCGCCCGCGCCGGCACCCGCGCCCGCGTCAGATCCTGCCCGTCGAAGGTGATCGTCCCCCCCGCCGCCGGCACGATCCCCATCAGCGCCTTGAGAAGCGTGGATTTGCCCATCCCGTTGTGCCCGAGGATGCCGAGCATCTCGCCCGGCGCAACGGTCAGGTCGATCCCGTGCAGCACCGGCACCCGGCCATAGCCCGCCCGCAGCCCCGACACCTTCAGCAGGGCCGTCATGCGCGATGCCCGAGGTAAACCTCGCGCGCGCGCGGGTCGGCCGAGATCGCGTCCATCGTATCCTCCATCAGGATCCGCCCTTCATGGAACAGCGTCACCGTGCGCGAGATCATGCGGATGAACTGCATGTCGTGTTCCACCACGATCAGCGCCGCCGTCGCGTTGATCTCGCGGATAAGCTCGGCGGTGCGGGCGGTTTCCTCATGCGTCATGCCCGCGGCCGGTTCGTCGAGCAGCACGAGCCAGGGCTCGGCCGCGACGACCATCCCGAGTTCCACCCACTGCCGCTGCCCGTGGGCGAGCGCGCCGACCTGCCGCCGTCGGATGTCGCCGAGGCGCAGCCGGTCGAGCGTCTCGGCGGTCAGCGTGCGCGCCCGCGGGGCGGTGTGCCAGCGGCGAGCCGAGAGCCAGATGTTCTCCTCCACGCTCAGCCTGTCGAACACGCTGGGCACCTGTGTCTTGATCCCCACCCCCATCGACGCGACCGCATGCGGCTCGGCCCCCGTCATCGGCACGCCGCGGATCACCACCTCGCCGGCTGTCGGCTTCAACTGGCCGGTCAAGCACTTGAAGAACGTCGACTTGCCCGCCCCGTTCGGCCCGATCAGGCAGCGCAATTCGCGGTCGAACAGCGTGAAATCGACGCTGTCCACTGCCCGCACGCCGCCGAAATGCATGTCGAGCGCCCGCGTCTCGACCACCGGCTCGCCCCGCGCGCGGTTCATTCCGCCGCCCCTCGGCTGCGGCGGGTGCGGCGGGCGGGGGCTGCGGGGCGGCGGCCGCGGGCGAGGTCCGCCACGGTTGGCGCGATACCCTTGGGCACGAACAGCACGAACAGGATCAGGATGATCCCGAGCACGAGGTTGGAGTTGAACAGGCTCTGCCCGCCCAGCGACGACGTGAGATAGAACAGCGCGAAGGTCGCGATCACCGGCCCCACCAGCGTGCCCCGCCCGCCCACGATCACCCAGATGATCGTCAGCGCGGCATTGTAGAGGCTGAACACATCCGGCGTGATCCGCCCCACCCCGTTGCAGAACAACACGCCCCCCAGCCCCGCGATGGCCGCGCCGATGGTGAAGATGCCCAGCTTGTAGGCCCGCGTGTCATAGCCCAGCAGTTCCGCCCGAAGCTCGTTCTCGCGGATGCCGACGCAGACGCGGCCGAAATGCGTCGTCACCAGCCAGCCGCAGAAGAGATAGGCCAGGATCAGCGCCGCCATCGCGACATAGAACACCTGTTCGGGAAACAGGATCGCCCGCGTGTCCCAGGGCAGGTGCAGGGGCGGCGACGACACGCCGTTGAACCCGCCCAGCAGCGACTTGCCGATCTTGTATTCCGGCCCGGACGTCCGGCGCATCAGCGAGAACAGGATGAGCGTCACGGTCAGGGTGATGACGCCGAGGTAGACGTCCGAAATGCGCCCGTAGAACATGAAGGCCCCGAGCACTGCCGCCACCGCCGCCGCCACGACCATGGCCAGCAGGATGGCCCATGTCGTCCCGCCGAAGTTGATCGCCCCGATCGTGTAGGCATAGGCCCCGAGGCCAAAGAACGCGACCTGCCCGAAACACAGGATCCCGCCGTATCCCCAGACCAGTGCGAGGCTCAGCGCAAGGATGGCCAGCGCGATGGCGGTCGTGAGGTTGATGATCGTGAACAGCGCGAGCACCTGCGGTGCGATCAGCGTGAAGAGGATGCCGATCGTGGCGAAGGCGAAGGTGCCGCGCATCGCGTGCAGCGTGCCCCCGCCGCTCACAACGATTTCCGGAAAAAGCGCCCGGTGATCCCGCGCGGCATCAGCCGCAGCAGCACGATGGCCGCGACCAGCAGCGCGACCTCGCCGAAGGTCGGCCCGGACAGGAACGTGACCACCCCGTTGACAAGGCCCAGCAGCACCGACCCCGCCGCGGTCCCGGCAAGGATCGCCGATCCGCCCGAAATGACCGTGATGAAGGCCTTGGCGATATAGGTCGCCCCGATGGTCGGCAGAACCCCAGTCACCGGCGCCAGCAGTCCGCCCGCAAGCCCCGTGACCGCCGCGCCGAGCCCGAAGGTTATCATGTAGATCCGGCTGGTGGACACGCCGAGCGCGGCGGCCATCTCGGCGTTCTGCATCGTTCCCCGCGCCACCAGCCCCAGTTTCGTGAACCGCAGCACCGCCCAGATCGCCGCGCCCAGCACCAGCGTGACGAAGATCAGGAACACCTCGTATCCCGAGGCCGTGTAGGCGCCGATACGGATGGTCCCGATGGGCGGCGAGACGGTCGTCGCTGTCGAGGCGCCGAAGATCGACGTGACCAGCCCGATGAGCAGCAGCGAAAGCCCCCAGGTCGCCAGCAGCGTGTCGATCATCCGCCCGTAGAGCCAACGGATCAGCATTCGCTCCACGATCACCCCGATCACGCCGACGACCAGCGGGGCGAGGATCAGCATGGCGAACCACAGGTTGACCCCGTTGTTGGTCGAAACCACGACCGTATAGCCGCCGAGCATCAGGAATTCGCCATGCGCAAGGTTGATGACCCGCATCATCCCGAAGATGATCGCAAGGCCCACCGAGATCAGGGCGAGGTTCGCAATGCCGTAGACAAGCTGCAGGACGATCGCGGCGACGAGGTCCAACGGGGTCTCCCAGGTCTGAGGGGCCGGTTCAGGCCGTCACTTGATGCCGGCCGCCGCGAGGCCGTTCTCGAAGTAGAAGGTGGACTGGTTCGGGTTGGTCACGAGATCGCAGACCAGCGCTGTGTCGGCCGGGGGCTGGTCGGCATGGCTTTCGATGATCGCAAACTCCTGGTCCTTCAGCTCGCCCAGGTAGACGTTCATCGTGCAGTGATGCGTCCGGGCATCGACGGTCACGGCACCGGACGGCCCGTCATGGCTCAGCCCAGTGCGCAAGGCCTCGATCACCGCCGCCCGGTCCACCGTCCCCGCCGCCCTGACCGCCGCCGCCCAGAGCATCGCGCCCTCGTAGGACCGCATGGCCAGTTCGTTCAGCGCCGGCCGGTTTGCCCCGAGCCGGGCCGAGAACCGGGCCAGGAAATCCTTGTTCGCCGGGTTGTCGATGGCCTCGAAATAGGAATAGGCCGCGATCAACCCGTTGCCTTCCTCGGCCGAGATCAGCTTGTGCTCGTTGCCCACCCCGAAGGTGGTCGAGGCGATCGGGATGTCCTTGTTCATCCCGGCCGCCGCATATTGCCGGTAGAACGACACATGCGCGCCCCCGACCAGCGCCGAGATCACGAAATCGGGCCTGGCCTGCTGGATCTTGTTGATCGTCGGGCCAAAGTTGGTGACGTCGAGCGGAAAGAACTCGACCGCCAGCGTCTCGCCACCCTCGTCGGCCACGAACTTCTGCATCCATTGCGCGGTGATCTGGCCATAATTGTAGTCGGCCGCGACGATATAGACCTTCTTGCCCCATTTCTTCATGGCATGGGGCACGACCTTGGCCACCGTCTGCGCCGGCGTCGATCCGGTGCAGAAGGTGTTGAAATCGCACACGCCGCCTTCGTATTGCACGTTGTAGAAATAGAGCGTGTTGAACCGCGCCAGCGTCGGGCGGATCGCCTCGCGGCTCGCGGACGTGATGCCGGCATGCACCGTGTCGGCCCGGTCGCCCGCCGCCGCCTGCGTCGCATACTGGGTGTAGAACTGGATGGTTGACTGCGCGTCGTAGAGCTTCAGCTCTACCTCGCGGCCGAGAAGGCCACCCGCCGCGTTGATGTCGTCGATTGCCATCTTCGTCGTCTCGGCCATCGGCGCCCCGTAGATGTCGAGGCCCCCCGACAGATCGAGGATCGAGGCGAACACGATCTTGCCCGACCCCTGCGCCCGCCCGATCACGGGCGGCGATGCAAGGGCGAGCGCCGAGGCGCCGAGGACGAAGGTTCTGCGGGAAACGGTCATGGCGTTCTCTCCTGTTGCTCTGCCAGGGCGGTTCGTGCCGCGCCGGTCCGATGCTGTCCTGCGGGCCTAGTCCTGACCCGTCTCCGTCTTGCCGGCGCCCTTGCGGTCGAGCGGGCGCGACAGCCCCCGCACCCCGCCTGCGATGTTGAGGCCGACCTCCTCGCCCAGCTTCTGCACGGCCGGCAGTTGCAGCGCCATCGACAGCACGCTGTCGACCACCTGGTTGACGGTCGATTTCTCGGCGCCGCCCTCGCCGGTGCCGCCTGCCCCGCCCATCCCGGTGATGTGGTTGATGCGGATCGTCTCGATCTTTTCGGCCGGCTTCATCATCCGCTCGACCACCTCGGGCAGCACTTTCAGCCGCGCCTCGTCGAGCTTCATCGCGATCAGTTCCGGGGTCTGCGCGTTTTCCGCAGCGATCACGGCCGCGCGCCCCTGCGCCTCGGCCAGAAGGCGCGCCTTTTGCGCCTCGGCCCGCTCCAGCATCGCCTTCGCCTCGGCCTCGGCCATCGACACCAGCGTTCCGGCCTCGGACCGCACCCGGGTGTCGTCCACCGCGGCCTGCTCGGCGGCGCGGATGAGGGCCAGCGCCTTGTCGCGCTCGGCCGCCGCCGTCTCGCGCGCCGTGCGCACGCCCTCTTCGGCCGTCGCCTCGCCGGCCCGCGCGGCGATGGCCGCCGCCTCGGCCTCGGCCGCCTCGACCCGCTTGGCGGCCAGCGCCACGGCATTGTCGGCCTTGCGCGTTTCCACCGCCAGTTCGGATTCGAGCGTTCGCGCCCGCAGTTCCCTGTCGCGCTCGATCTCGGTCAGCCGCACCTCGCGTTCGCGGGCGATACGCGCCGCCTCGCGCCGCTTTTCGCTTGCCGCCTGTTCCTCGGCCGTCTCGGCATGGCTGCGCGAGCGGGCGATCTCGATCTCGCGCTGCTGGGCGATCATCGCCTCTTCCTCCTCGCGCGCGATGGTCAGCTTGCGCTTGGTCGCGTCGAGCTGGCTCTGGCGCACCGAAACCTCGGCATCCGCCTCGATCGCCGCGCGTTCCTTCTTGTTGACCGCGATGATCTCGGCCAGCCGCCGCATCCCGAGCGCGTTGAACGCGTTGTTCTCGTCCAGCGCGTGAAACGGCGTCTGGTCGATCCGCGTCAGCGACACCGATTCGAGCATCAGCCCGTTCTGCGCGAGATTCTCGGCCAGAAGGGCCGACACCTCGCGCGCATAGGCGCCGCGGTTGTCCTGCAAATCGTCCATCGTGTAGCGCGCCGCGACCGACAGCATCGCATCCACCAGCTTGCCCTCCAGCGTATCGGCGAGGTCCGCCGCGCGGAAACTCTTGCCCGCCAGCGCCTGCGCGGCGGTCGCCACACCCTCTTTCGTCGCCATCACGCGGACATAGAATTCGGCCGCCACATCCACCCGCAGACGGTCGCGGGTAATGATCGATTTCGGCCCCAGCCGCTCGATTTCGAGCCGCGTGGTGCGCATGTTGACCTCGGCCACCTTGTGCAGGAACGGCAGCGCAAGACAGCCTCCGTCCAGCACCACCTTCTGCCCGCCCGCCCCGGTCCGCACCACGCTCACCTCGCGCGTGGCCTTGCGGTAATAGCGGTTGAGGAACAGGACCAGCAGGATCGCCGCGACGCCGATTGCAACGATGCTCAGGAACCATGCCATGGCCGAACTCCATCACGAAACAGCACCGCACAACGCCGGGGCGGCCGTTGCACCATCACGAATTTCGACGGGTTACCATGAACATGACAGGGTTAGCGACCGGGTTGCCGTGGTGTCAAGCGATTCGCGCGCTGCGCCGCGGGCGAGCCTCGGGTGCCTGCCCGAAAAGGCGGCAGGATGCGGTGCCTTCCGGCATCCGGCGGCCGGCAGCCGCGCCGCGTGCCGAATATTCCGGGTTCCATCCGGTGCCCGACCTGTGGCATTCCACGGCATGCGACGTGCCGCGTGCCGCGGATGGGGGACATGGCCATGACCGACGATCTGCGCCAAACCGGCACCGAAACCCGGCGCCGCGTCCTCGGCGATGCCCATGTCGCCCGCTCGCAGGCGAACGCGACGCCGTTCGATGCGCCGTTCATCAACCTCATCACCGATGCCGCCTGGGGGCATGTGTGGTCGCGCGACACGCTCGCGCCGCGCGAGCGGTCGATGATCACTCTGGCCCTGCTCGCGGGGCTGGGAAACGAGGAGGAATTCCGGCTCCACCTGCGGGCCACGCGCAATACCGGCGCGACGGCGGCGGATGTGCGCGACGTGCTGTTGCATGTCGCGATCTATGCCGGCGTTCCGCGCGCCAATACCGCCTTCCGCATCGCCCGGGAGGTCTATGCCGAGATGGGCATCGACCTCGGGCGCGAGATCGCCGGCGAGCCGGGGGAGGGGGCATGAGTCCGGCCGAGTATTTCCAGCGCAACCGCGACATCCATCCGCCCGGGTTCGATCCGGGCTACAAGACCTCCGTCGCGCGCTCGCCCCGCCAGCCGCTGCTGTCGGTCGAACAGTCGCTGTCGGAAATCACCGGGCCGGTCTTCGGGCACGCCGACCTCGGGCCGCTGGATCACGATCTGATCCGCAACTACAGCCACGGCGGCGATCCGGTGGGCGAGCGGATCATCGTCCACGGCCATGTCCGCGACGAGACGGGGCGCCCGGTGCCGGGCACGCTGGTCGAGGTCTGGCAGGCCAATGCCTCGGGCCGCTACCGGCACCGCAAGGATACCTATCTCGGTGCGCTCGACCCCAATTTCGGCGGCTGCGGGCGGACGCTGACGGACGACACCGGGTATTACGTCTTTCGCACCGTGAAACCCGGCGCCTATCCCTGGCGCAACTACGTCAACTCCTGGCGCCCCGCCCATGTCCATTTCTCGATCTTCGGCGCGTCCTTTTCGCAGCGGCTCATCACCCAGATGTATTTCGAGGGCGATCCGCTGATCGCCCGTTGCCCGATCGTGCGCACGATCCCCGATCCGGGCGCGGTCGACCGGCTGATCGCGCCGCTCGACCTCAACGCAGCGATCCCGTTCGACTGCCTCGCCTACCGGTTCGACATCGTGCTGCGCGGCCGGCGCTCCACGCTGTTCGAGAACCGGCCGGAGGGCAACTGACATGCCGCAACCCTTGCCCTACCTGCACGAAACCGCGTCACAGACGGCCGGGCCCTATGTCCATATCGGCCTCGCGCCGGGCGCCGCCGGCTTTACCATCTTTGCGCAGGAACTCGGCCGGGTCATCGCCGCCCCGGAGGTGCCGGGCGAGCGCATCCGCGTCGAGGGGCTGGTGATCGACGGCACCGGCGCGCCGGTCAAGGACGTGCTGCTCGAGGTGTGGCAGGCCGACGCGGCGGGGATCTATCCGCACCCGGACGACCCGCGCCATGCCGATTGTGCCCCCGGCTTTCGCGGCTGGGGCCGGGTCATCACCGATTTCGACACGGGCCTGTGGTCCTTCGACACGATCCGCCCCGGCGCCGTGCCCGGCCGGTCGGGGCGCATGCAGGCGCCGCATCTGAGCCTGTGGATCGTGGCGCGGGGCATCAACATCGGCCTGAACACCCGGATGTATTTCCCCGAGGACGGCGCGCTGCACGCCTCCGACCCCGTCCTGACGCTGATCGAGCAGGAGCACCGCCGCGGCACCCTGATCGCGCGCGCCACCGCCCCCGGCGCCTACCGTTTCGACATCCGCCTTCAGGGGACGGACGAAACCGTGTTCCTGGACATCTGACATGACCGCCACGCCCTGCATCCTCTGCGTCGCCATCACCGGATCGTTGCCGACCAAGGCCGACAACCCGGCCGTGCCGATCACCATCGCCGAACAGGTGGAAAGCACCCACGCGGCATTCGAGGCGGGGGCGTCCATCGCCCATTGCCACGTCCGCGACGACGACGGCAAACCGACCTCGGACCCCGAACGCTTCGCCCGCCTCAAGGAGGGGATCGAGGCGCACTGCCCCGGCATGATCGTGCAGCTTTCGACCGGCGGGCGGTCGGGGGCGGGGCGGGCGCGGGGCGGCATGTTGCCCCTGCGCCCCGACATGGCGTCGCTGTCGGTGGGGTCGAACAACTTTCCCACGCGCGTCTACGAAAACCCGCCCGACCTTGTGGACTGGCTCGCGGCCGAGATGGCGAGCTACGGCGTCGTGCCCGAGATCGAGGCGTTCGACCTGTCGCACATCTTCAAGGCCAAGGCGATGTGGGACGCGGGCCAGCTCAGGGCCCGCCCCTATGTGCAGTTCGTGATGGGTGTCAGGAACGCCATGCCCGCCGACCGCGCGGTGTTCGATTTCTACGTCGCGACGGTCAAGCGCCTCTTCGGCATCGATGCGCCATGGTGCGCGGCGGGGATCGGCCCGAGCCAGATCGTGCTGAACGACTGGGCGATCTCGTCCGGCGGCCATGCGCGGACCGGGCTCGAGGACAACGTCCGCCTCGACCGCACCACCCTTGCGCCGTCGAATGCCGCGCTGGTGGCACGCGCCGCCGCCATCGCCGCGCGCTACGGCCGCCCCGTCGCCACCCCGGCCCAGGCGCGTGCGATGCTCGGCCTGCGCCCCGTCGGCGCCGACCGCGCCGCCTGATGCCGGCCCACCCTGCCGACAGCGCGCTCTACCGGGGCCTGTTCGGCGATGACGAAACCGCGCGTCTGTTCAGCGACGCGGCCGAAATCCGCGCGATGCTGCTGGTCGAGGGGGCGCTGGCCCGCGTGCAGGGTGCGCTCGGGCTCATCCCGGCGGAGGCGGCGGCGGCGATCGACCGCGCCGCGCGCGAGGTCCAGATCGACCCTGCGGCACTCGCCGCCGAAACCGCCGCCAACGGTGTGCCGGTGCCTGCCCTTGTCGCGGCCTTTCGCAGGGCGGCGGGCGATGCGGGCGCGATGGAATGGGCGCATTGGGGCGCGACGTCGCAGGACATCATGGATACCGCACTGGCGCTGCGCCTGCGCCCCGTGCTCGACCTGTGGGAAAGCCGCCTGACCGCGCTGCTCGGCACGTTCGGCGCCCTCGCGGCAAGCCATGCCGACCTTCCGATGGCCGCGCGCACCTACGGCCAGGCGGCGACGCCCACCACCTTCGGCGCCGTTGTCGCGTCCTGGGGCCGGCCCCTGCTGCGCCACCGGGCGGACCTCGGGGCGGTGCGCCGCGATGTGTTGATCGTCTCGCTGTCCGGCGCGGCGGGCACGCTATCGGCCATGGGCGAGGGCGGCCCTGCCTGCCGGGCTGCCCTTGCCGAGGCCCTCGGCCTCGCCGATCCCGGCCATTCGTGGCATGTCGAACGTGCCGGCCTTGCCGCCTTTGCGGCCTGGATGGCCGCCACCTGCGCAACGCTCGGCCGGATGGGCGAGGATCTCATCCTGCTGACCCAGACCGGCATCGGCGAGGTTGCCGTCGCCGGGGCAGGGGCATCCTCGACCATGCCGCAGAAGGCCAACCCCGTCGGCCCGTCGGCCCTCGTCGCGCTCGCCCGGTCCGCGCAGGGGCTGGCGGCGACGATGCAGGGCGCGATGCTGCACCGCCAGCAGCGCGACGGGGCGGCGTGGTTCACCGAATGGCTCACCCTGCCGCCGCTCTGCATGGCGGCGGGGCGCGCCCTGTCGCTCGGCTGCGACGTCGCGGCCCGCATCGCGCCCGACCCGGCCGCGATGGCGCGCGGGCTCGAGGCCGGCGGCGGCACGCTCATGGCCGAGGCGCTGGCCTTCGCCCTTGCCCGGACCATGCCGCGGGGCGAAGCCGCGGCGGCCGCCGGGGCGCTCGCCCGCGAGGCGGCGGCAACCGGCACGCCGCTGCGCGCCCTCGCCGCCGCGGCCCATCCCGCGCTTGACTGGGATACGGCGGTCCTGGGCCCCTTCTGGCTCGGCACCGCCCCGGCCGAGGCGCGCGCCTTCGCCGCCGCCGCAAGCGGTTGAGGCCGCCGCAGCGCCGTCAGCGCGCCCCGCGACACACTGACCCGCGCCCCAAGGCTGAATCCCCGATATGGGTTTGACTCAGGTCAATGTGCCCGCGGCGGCCACCGCCCACAACAGGGCACCAGACGAAGGACAACCGGCGTGTCGAGCCAAGCAACCGAACCCCAAAGCCTCTACAAGGCGCGCGAGCCGGTGTTCCCGCGCCGCGTCAGGGGCAATTTCCGCACGCTCAAGTGGTGGCTCATGGCCGCCATGCTGGGGGTCTACTACGTCCTGCCCTGGCTGCGATGGGACCGGGGGCCGAACCTGCCCGATCAGGCGGTGCTGCTCGACCTCGCCGGGCGGCGGTTCTTCTTCTTCATGATCGAGATCTGGCCGCACGAATTCTATTTCGTCGCCGGCCTGCTCATCATGGCCGGGCTCGGCCTGTTCCTCTTCACCTCGGCGCTGGGGCGGGTCTGGTGCGGCTATGCCTGCCCGCAGACGGTCTGGACCGATCTCTTCATCCTCGTCGAGCGCTGGATCGAGGGCGACCGCAACGCCCGGGTGCGGCTGTGGAACCAGCCGTGGAACGCGGAAAAGATCCGCAAGCGGGCGGTCAAATGGACGGTCTGGCTGCTGATCGGCCTCGCCACGGGCGGGGCCTGGGTGTTCTATTTCACCGATGCGCCGACGCTCTTGCGCGATCTTCTGACCTTCTCGGCCCACCCGATCGCCTACACGACGATCGCGATCCTGACCGCGACCACCTTCTTCTTCGGCGGGTTCTTCCGCGAACAGATCTGCATCTACGCCTGCCCCTGGCCGCGGATCCAGGCCGCCATGATGGACGAGGACACGATCACCATCGGCTATCGCGACTGGCGGGGCGAGCCGCGCGGCAAGCACCGCAAGGCCGAAGATGCCGCGAGGCTCGGCGACTGCATCGACTGCATGGCCTGCGTCAACGTCTGTCCCATGGGCATCGACATCCGCAACGGCCAGCAACTCGCCTGCATCACCTGCGGGCTGTGCATCGACGCCTGCAACGACGTGATGGACAGGATCGGCAAGCCGCGCGACCTGATCGGCTATCTCGCCCTGACCGACGAGACGCGCGAACGCGCCGGAAAGCCGCCCAGATCGGTCTGGTCGCATATCTTCCGCCCGCGGACGATCCTTTACACCACGCTCTGGGCCGGGATCGGCGCGGGGCTGATCGTCGCGCTGTTCCTGCGCAGCGATATCGAGGTGAACGTCACCCCGGTGCGCAACCCGACCTATGTCACCCTGTCGGACGGCTCGATCCGCAACACCTACGATCTTCGCCTGCGCAACAAGCATGGCGACGACCGGGAATTCCGCGTGTCGCTGACCGCCGATGCCATCCTCAGGATCAGCCTCGAGGGGACCGAGACGCTGCGGGTCATCGTGCCCGCCAACCAGACGCTGACGCAGCGCGTCTATGTCGTCGCCCCGGCGGGCAGCGCGGCCGCGACCGCCGACCGCACGCCCCTGCGGCTCTGGGTCGAGGATACGGGCTCGACCGACCGCATCTGGCATGACACCCTGTTCAACGGACATGGAGGCTGAAATGCGCCCGATCACCGGAACCAAGGTCGCCATCGTCACCGTCGGTGCGTTTTCGATCATCATCGCGGTCAACCTGACCCTCGCCTATCAGGCGGTTGCCACCTTTCCCGGCGTCGAGGTCCGCAATTCCTACATCGCCAGCCAGCACTTCGACCGCGACCGCCTTGCGCAGGATGCGCTCGGCTGGACGGTCGCGCAGGACTACCGCGATGGCGTGCTGCGCCTGACCTTCACCGATGCCGCCACCGGCCTGCCGTCCGAGGTCGCCGATCTTTCGGTGCTCGTCGGCCGCGCGACCGTCGCCCGGGACGACCAGACACCGGTGTTCATCCGCCATGGCGACAGCTTTCTGGCGCCGCTCGACCTCGCCCCCGGCAAGTGGCTCCTGCGCATCGAGGCGCGCAGCGCGGACGGCACACGGTTCCAGCAGCGGCTCGACCTCGTGGTGCGGGGCTAGCCCGCGGTGAGCGCCCTTGCCGACCCTCGTGGCCTCGGGGCGCCGGGCGTCTCGGCTTGCCCGGCCTGCGGCGTCGCCCCGGCAGCGCTGGCGCAGGCCGCCCCGACCGAGGCGCGGCTGATGCTCTCGCTGCCGGGCGTGCATTGCGCCGCCTGCATCTCGACCGTCGAGAACGGGCTCGAACGCCTGCCGGGCATCCGCAGCGCCCGCGTCAACCTCACGCTCAGGCGGGTGCTGGTCGAGGCCGACCCGGAGGTGACCGCCGAAAGCCTGATCCCCCACCTCGCCCGCCTCGGCTACGAGGCGCACGAGCTTGACGCCGGCATGCTCTCGGCGACCGAGACCGACCGGGCGGGGCGCGATCTCCTGATGCGCCTCGGCGTCGCGGGCTTTGCGATGATGAACATCATGCTGCTGTCGGTCGCCGTCTGGTCGGGGGCCGAGGCCGCGACGCGAGACCTGTTCCACTGGATCTCGGGGATGATCGCCATTCCCACCGTCGCCTTCGCGGGCCAGCCGTTCTTCCGCGCCGCCTGGGCCTCGCTCAGGGCCGGCCGCCTCGGCATGGACGTGCCGATTTCGCTCGCCCTGATCCTCGCCACCGCGATCTCGGCCTTTGAGACATGGGCCTCGGGCCATCACGCCTATTTCGATGCCGCCGTGATGCTCACCTTCTTCCTGCTCGGCGGGCGCTACCTCGACCACCGCACCCGTGCCGCCGCCCGCTCGGCCGCCCAGGTGCTCGCCGCGCTCGAGGTGCCGCGGGCCACGCGGATCACCGTGACGGGCGAAGAAACCGTCCCCGTCGCCGACCTCGCGCCCGGCGACACGATCCTCGTGCGCCCCGGCGGCCGCATCCCCGCCGACGGCGTGGTGACGCATGGCACGTCCGAGATCGACCGTGCGCTCCTCACCGGCGAGACACTCCCCGCCCCGGCCGGTCCCGGCACCCCGGTCTGCGCCGGCGAGGTCAACCTCACCGGCCCGCTCACCCTGCGCGTGACCGCGGCCGGGCGCGACAGCGCGCTGGCCCGCATGGCCGATCTCGTCGCCGTCGCCGAGACTGCGCGCAACCGCTACACCACCATCGCCGACCGCGCGGCCCGCGCCTATTCGCCGCTCGTCCACCTTCTGAGCTTTGCGGCCTTCGGCTACTGGATGTGGGCGACGGGGGGCGATCTGCGCTATGCCGTCAACATCTCGGCGGCCGTGCTCATCATCACCTGCCCCTGCGCCCTCGGCCTTGCGGTGCCGGCCGTGGTGACCGCCGCCTCCGGGCGCCTCTTCCGCCGCGGGCTCCTCATCAAGTCCGGCTCGGCCCTCGAACGCCTCGCCGCCGTCGATACCGCCGTGTTCGACAAGACCGGCACCCTGACCCTCGGCACGCCCGAGCCGGCCGATCTCGCCGCGATTCCGCCCGCCGATCTCGCCATCGCCGCCGCCCTCGCCGCCAGCTCCGCCCATCCGCTCGCCGCCGCCCTCGCCCGCGCCGCCGCCGCGACCGGCGTCGTGCCCGCCCCGGTCACCGACCTGCGCGAGGCTCCGGGCTTCGGGATCGAAGGCCGCCTCGGCGGCCGCCCCGTCCGCTTGGGGCGTGCCGAATGGACCGGCGCCGAACCCGTGGCCGAGACCGCCACCTACCTGATGACCCCCGCCGGCACCCGCGCCATCCCCTTTATCGACCGCCTGCGCCCGGGCGCCGAGGCGGCGGTCGCCGCCCTGAAGGCGCAGGGCCTCGCGGTCTGGCTGCTCTCCGGCGACGCCCCCGCCCCGGTCGCCGCCATGGCCGCCCGGCTCGGCATCGAGAACCACCGCGCAGGCATGCTGCCGGCCGAAAAGGCCGCCCATGTCGCCGCCCTGACCGCCCGGGGCCACCGCGTCCTGATGATCGGCGACGGGCTGAACGACACCGCCGCCCTTGCCGCCGCCCATGTCTCGATCTCGCCCGCCTCGGCGCTCGACGCCGCGCGCACCGCCTCGGACATCGTCCTGCTCGGCGCCGATCTCGCCCCGGTGGCCGAGGCCGCGGCGACCGCCCGCATCGCCGTCCGGCGGATGCGCGAGAACCTCTGGCTCTCGGCCGCCTACAACGTCGTCGCCGTCCCGATCGCCCTCGTCGGCCTTGCCACGCCGCTGATCGCCGCCCTCGCGATGTCCACCTCCTCGATCACCGTCGGCCTCAACGCCCTCCGCCTGAAAGGACCGCGATGGAAATCCTGACGATCCTCATCCCCGCCTCGCTGCTGCTCGGCGGCGTCGGCCTTGCCGCCTTCCTGTGGACGCTGCGCCATCGCCAATACGACGACCCCGAGGGCGACGCCCGCCGCATCCTCACCCGGGACTGGGACGACCGCCCCAAACCCTGACCCTGCAACCCATCGCGGGCAGCCGCCCGCAAAGACCCCGCTTGCGCCGCCCAGCCCCGCGCGTTACGCCGCAACCCATGCAGAGCGCGGCTTCATCGTTCCCGAAATACTCCACGGGGGTCCGGGGGTGTGAAACCCCCGGCGCCCGCCGCTAGACCGGCGCCCGTCCGATGCGCATCCTCTTTCTGGGCGACGTGATGGGCCGCGCCGGCCGCACCGCGGTGGCCGAGCGGCTCGCCGCGCTGCGCGCCGAGCTTGCGCTCGACTTCATCGTCGTCAACGGCGAGAACGCCTCAGCCGGCGCCGGCATCACCGCGGCGCATGCGCAGGGCCTCCTCGCCGCCGGGGCCGATTGCGTCACCCTCGGCGATCACGCCTTCGACCAGCGCGACATGATGGAATATGCCGAAACCGACGCCCGCATCATCCGCCCGCTCAACTTCGCCCGGGCCGCGCCGGGCCGCGGCGCGCGGGTGTTCACCACCCAGCGGGGGCAGAAGGTGCTTGTCGCCCAGGCGCTCGGCCAGGTGTTCATGAAGCGGCCCTTCGACGATCCGTTCTCTGCCGTCGCCGCCGTGCTGCAGTCCCATCCGCTCGGCGCGGCGGTGCAGGCGGCGGTGATCGACATCCACGCCGAGGCGACGAGCGAAAAGACCGCCATGGGCCATTGGTGCGACGGGCGGGCGAGCCTCGTGGTCGGCACCCATACCCATATCCCCACGGCCGATGCGCAGATCCTGCCCAAGGGCACTGCCTATCAGACCGATGCGGGCATGTGCGGCGATTATGACAGCGTCATCGGGATGGACAAGGCCGAGCCGATGCGCCGCTTCGTCACCCAGATGCCCAAGGGAAGGTTCGAACCGGCGGCCGGCCCCGCCACGCTCTGCGGCACCTATGTCGAGACCGACGACCGCACCGGCCGCGCCACCCGCATCGTGCCCGTCCGCCTCGGCGGGCGCCTGCCCGAGGCGCGCCCGTGACCGCCCCGACCGGCACCGCCCCGACCGGCATCGCACCGACTGGCATCGCACCGCCCGGCATCGCACCGCCCGGCATCGGACCGGCCGCCGCAGGGCCGGGCGCGCCCGCCGGGCGCGGGGTCTTTGTCGCCATCCTCCTGCTGCTCGGCGCCGGCTGGGGCCTCACGCAACCGCTGGGCAAGCTGGCGACCTCCACCGGCCACCCGCCCTTCGGCCTCGTGTTCTGGCAACTGGTGATCTGCACCCTCATGCTCGGCGCGATCACGCTGGCCCGGGGCCGCGGCCTTGCCCGCGGCCCCGGCCGGCTGCGGTTCTACCTCGTCGTCGCGCTCTTCGGGACCCTCTTGCCGGGGTTCACCTTCTATGCCGCCATCGCGCACCTGCCGGCCGGGGTGATGGCGGTGGTCATCTCGACCGTGCCGATCCTTGCCTTTCCCATGGCGCTCGCGCTCGGGCTCGACCGCTTCGACTGGCGGCGCCTGCTCGGCCTCGTGCTCGGACTCGCGGGTGTCGCCGTGATCGCCGCGCCCGGCGCGGTCCTGCCCGGCGCCGCGATGCTGCTGTGGCTGCCGGTCGCACTGCTCGGCCCGCTCTGCTATGCGGTCGAGAACGTCTATGTCGCGCGCCACGGCACGGCGGGGCTCGATCCGATCCATGCGATGTTCGGCGCGTCGGTCACCGGCGCCGCGCTCTGCCTGCCGGTGACGCTCGCCAGCGGGCAGTGGATCGACCCGCTCGCGCCCTGGGGCGTTGCGGAACGGGCGCTCGTGCTGTCGTCCTGCGTCCATGCGCTCGTCTATGCCGCCTTCGTCTGGCTCGTGGCGCGGGCCGGGGCGGTGTTCGCCGGCCAGACCGCCTATCTCGTGACCGGGGCCGGCGTGCTGTGGTCCGTGGTGTTGCTGGGCGAGACGCTGACGCCGCTCTTCTGGCTGGCGCTCGGGGTGATGCTGGCGGGCGTGGCGCTGGTGCGCCCGCGGCAGCGGGCCGGCTAGCGCACCCCTTGCGCCGCGGCGCGAAACGCTGAACCTAGGCGGCCGCTGCCCCGCCCGAAAGGACCGCGCATGTTCGGACTGTCACTGCCGCCCGACATGATGGCACCTGCCGCTATCCTGATCGTGCTGGCGATGCTCGTGCTCTTCGTGCGCGAGACCTATCCGGTCGAGGTGACGGCCATCGCCGGCGCGGCAGCGATGATGGTGCTCGGCATCTTGCCGCAGGCGCAGGCGCTCGCCGTCCTCTCGAACCCCGCGCCCTGGACCATCGCGGCGATGTTCATCATCGTCGGCGGCCTCGTGCGGACCGGCGCGCTCGACTGGGTGACCCAGGCTGCGGCGCGGCATGTGGAACGGCGCCCCGTCACCACCCTCGTCGGCCTGTCGATCGGCGTGATGGGCCTGTCGGCCTTCGTGAACAACACGCCGGTCGTCGTCGTGATGATCCCGATCTTCATGCAGCTTGCCCGCCAGCTTTCGGTCTCGCCCTCCAAGCTCATGATCCCGCTCAGCTACCTGTCGATCTTCGGCGGCACGATCACGCTGATCGGCACCTCGACCAACCTCGTCGTCGATGGGGTGGCCGTCGCCGCGGGCCTGCCGCATTTCGGGATGTTCTCGATCACGCCCGTCGGCCTTGTCATGGCGACCGTGGGGCTGGCCTATCTCGCCCTCGTCGCGCCGCGCCTGCTTCCCGACCGCGAGTCGATGGCCGCGCTGCTGTCCGACCGCAGCCGGATGAAGTTCTTCACCGAGGTCGCGGTGCCCGAGGGCTCGTCCCTCGTCGGCAAGAAGCTCGACGAGGTCGATATCTTCAAGCGCGAGAGCGCGCGGGTGATCGACGTGCTGCGCGGCGACGCCTCGCTGCGCCGCGACCTTGCCGCGGTGACGCTGGAGTCCGGCGACCGCGTCGTGCTGCGCACGCCGATGTCCGAGGTGCTGGGCCTGCAGGCCAACAAGGAGTTGCGCCTCGTGGACAAGCTGTCGTCGGTCCAGACCCAGACGGTCGAGGTGCTCATCACCCCCGGCTGCCGGATGATCGGCCGCAGCCTCGGCGAGATGCGCCTGCGCCGCCGCTATGGTGTCTATCCGCTGGCCGTGCACCGCCGCAACCAGAACATCGGGCGGCAGATCGACGATCTGGTGGTCCAGGTCGGCGACACGCTGCTGCTGGAAGGCGCGCCGGCCGACATCCAGCGCCTTGCGGCCGACATGCAGCTCGTGGACATCGCCCAGCCGTCCGAACGCGCCTATCGCCGCCGTCACGCGCCCATCGTGATCGGCGTGCTGGCGGCAGTGGTGCTGCTGTCGGCGTTCAACGTCGCGCCCATCGTGGTGCTGGGGATCATCGGGGTGGCCATCGTGCTCGCCACCCGCTGCATCGATGCGGACGAGGCGATCGGCTATGTCGACGGGCGCCTGCTGACGCTGATCTTCGGGATGCTGGGGGTCGGTGCGGGGCTCGATGCCTCGGGCGCGGTTCGGGTGGTGGCGGACGCCGTGTCGCCCTACCTCGCGCTCGTGCCGCCCTTTGCGGTCGTGTTCGCCGTCTATGCCTTTACCTCGGCCCTGACCGAGGTGGTGACGAACAACGCCGTCGCCGTCATCCTGACCCCGATCGCCATCGGGCTTGCCGCCAATCTCGGGGTCGATCCGCGCCCGCTCATCGTGGCGGTGATGATGGGGGCGTCTGCCTGTTTCGCCACGCCCATCGGGTATCAGACCAATACGCTCGTCTATGGCCCCGGCGGCTACCGCTTCACCGATTTCCTGCGCGTGGGCCTGCCGCTCAACGTCACGATGGCGATTGCGGCGAGCCTCGTGATCCCGCTACTCTGGCCGCTGTGAGGAGCTGCCCATGACCCGGATCGCCCTGTTGCCCGCGCTTGCCCTGCTCGCCGCCTGCGGCACCGTGCGGGCGGCGCCCGAGCCGATCGCGGCCGAGATCGTGCGTTCGGTCCTCGTGGTGCACCGCGACGACGGCGCGCGCTGCGTCGCGCTGACGCCGTTCACGACGGGCTTGGGACGGTTTGCCAACTGCCCGGACCTGACGTGGCGCGTCACGGCCGACCCCAGATCGAACATCCTGCGCCGCATCGTCGAGGAAGGGCTGGGGCTGCTGGCAGCGGACGACCTGCTGCGACCCTTCGCGGTGATCGAAGTGACCGATGCCGCGGGGCGCGTCACCGCCTTTGCCTCGCCTCCGCCGGACCCGACCGCCGTGCGCTGACCCGCCTGCCGCGGGTGTCTTGCCGATACCCGCCGCCCTGCCTATAGACCGGCCACGCGGGGCGCAGACGCTACGGGCACAGACGACGGAGGCACCATGGCCGGCCATTCCAAATGGGCGAACATCCAGCATCGCAAGGGCAAGCAGGACAAGCTGCGGTCAAAGATGTTCTCCAAGCTGTCCAAGGAGATCACCGTGGCCGCCAAGATGGGCGACCCGGACCCGGAAAAGAACCCGCGCCTGCGCCTCGCCGTCAAGGCGGCCAAGGCGCAGTCGATGCCTAAGGACGTGATCGAGCGCGCGATCAAGAAATCCATGGGCGGCGATGCCGAGGACTATACCGAAATCCGGTATGAGGGTTACGGCCCCGAGGGGATCGCGATCATCGTCGAGGCGATGACTGACAACCTCAACCGCACCGCCTCGAACGTGCGCAGCTATTTCACCAAGAACGGGGGAAACCTCGGCACCACCGGATCGGTCGCCTTCATGTTCGACCGGGTGGGCGAGATCACCTATCCCCCGGAGGCGGGGGATGCCGACACGGTGCTGATGGCCGCGCTGGAGGCCGGCGCGGATGACGTCGAGAGCGACGCGGACGGGCACTGGGTCTATTGCGCGCCCGATGCCCTGTCGGATGTGTCCGATGCGCTGGAAAAGGCGCTGGGGGAATCGACCGAATCCAAGCTCGTCTGGCGGCCGCAGAACCGCACGATGGTCGCCGATGCCGAAGTGGCGGCGAGGCTGATGAAGCTCATCGACACGCTGGAAGAGGACGAGGACGTGCAGGCCGTCACCGCCAACTTCGACATCCCGGACGAGGTCGCCGCGCGGCTCTGACCCGCCCGGCCGGCGCGCGGGCAAACGCGCGGGCAGGGGCCGGCGGCACGGGCCCTTGCGCCGGCCCGCGTCTTGCGTCACCTCGCCCCCATGCCGCCCCGCCCCGCCGATCCTTCCGCCCCGCCGCCCCGCCCGCTTGTCGGGGTGCTGTGGATGTTCGCCGCCGGGCTGTCCTTCGTCGGGGTCACGGGGATCGTGCGGTATCTCGGCACCGACCTGCCCGCGGCGCAATCGGCCTTTCTGCGCTTTGCCTGGGGCGCGGCGTTCCTCGTGCCGGTGCTTGTCCCGCTCTTGCTGCAGGGCCTGCCGCCCGGCGTGGCGGGGCCGGCGCTCTGGCGCGGGGCGGCGCATACGGTGGCGGTCGTCTGCTGGTTCTATGCCATGGCCCGCCTGCCGGTGGCCGAGGTCACGGCGATCGGGTATCTCAACCCGGTGCTCGTGACGCTGGGCGCGGCGCTGTTCTTCGGCGAGCGGCTGGCGGCGCGGCGGCTGGCGGCCATTGCCGTGGCGCTCATCGGTGCGCTGGTGATCCTGCGGCCGGGCCTGCGCGAGGTGTTGCCGGGTCATCTGGCGCAGCTTGGCGCGGCTGCGGCCTTTGCGGCGTCCTATCTGCTGGCCAAACGGCTGTCGGCGCTGATCCCGGCCGGCACCGTGGTCGCGCTCATGTCGCTGACGGTGACGGTCGCGCTCGCCCCGCTGGCGCTGGCGGTCTGGGTGCCGGTCGGGGTCGAGCCCGTGCTCTGGCTCGGCCTCGTCGCTGCCTTCGCGACCTTCGGCCACTATGCGATGCAGCGCGCCATCGGCGCCGCGCCGCTGTCGGTGACCCAGCCGGTGACGTTCCTGCAACTGGTCTGGGCGACGCTCCTCGGCCTTGCGGTCTTCGGCGAGGCGGTCGATCCCTTCGTGCTCGCCGGCGGCGCGATCATCATCGCCGCGGTCAGCTACATCACCTGGCGCGAGGCGCGGCTGCGGCGCCGCCCGGTGACACCGGCGGTCAACGCGCTCAAGGGCTGAACCCCCGCATCGCCGATTGACCGGGCGAGCCGCAATGCTCTACGCCCCGGGGCGACAGGCAGCATTCAAGGGGGCGGCCCATGCGCGCTGATCCGGCGGCGAGCCATTTCGTGGAGGGCACGCCGCACGAGGACAGCGCCGGCCCCGCGATCCCTGTGATCCACCCTGCAACCGGGGCCGAGATCGCCTGCGTCCATGGCGCGACGCCGGCGGTGATCGAGGCGGCGCTTGCGGCGGCCGCGCGCGCCCAGCCGGCCTGGGCCGCGCTGCGCCCGGTGGAGCGCGGGCGCATCCTGCGCCGCGCCGCCGACCTGATCCGCGCGCGGGGCGAGGCGCTCGCCCGGCTCGAGACGCTCGACACCGGCAAGCCGATCGCCGAGACGCGGGTGGCCGACTGGCCGTCCGGGGCCGATGCGCTGGAATATTTCGCGGGGCTGGCGGCGACCGTGACGGGCGAGACGATCCCGGCGGGGGGCGGCGATTTCGTCTATACCCTGCGCGAGCCCTTGGGCGTCTGCGTCGGGATCGGGGCCTGGAACTACCCCAGCCAGATCGCCTGCTGGAAGGCGGCCCCCGCGCTCGCGCTCGGCAATGCGATGGTGTTCAAGCCGTCCGAGGTCACGCCGCTCGGCGCGCTGCTGCTTGCCGCGATCCTGGCCGAGGCGGGCCTGCCGCCGGGCGTGTTCAACGTCGTGCAGGGCGGGCCCGAGGTCGGCGCGGCGCTGGTGGCGGACGCGCGGGTGGCCAAGGTGTCGCTCACCGGGTCGGTGGCGACGGGGCGGCGGGTCTATGCCGCCGCCGCCGGGGGGATCAAGGCGGCGACGATGGAACTGGGCGGCAAGTCGCCGCTGATCGTGTTCGACGACGCCGACCTCGATTCGGCGGTCGGCGGGGCGATGCTGGGCAATTTCTATTCCGCCGGGCAGGTCTGTTCCAACGGCACGCGGGTCTTCGTGCAGCGCGGCATCCTGCCGGCGTTCCTAAACCGGCTTGCGGCGCGCACCGCGGCGATCCGGCTGGGCGATCCGCTGGACGCGGGCACGCAGATGGGGCCGCTGGTGTCGGCCGCGCAGATGGAGCGCGTTCTGGGCTTCATCGCGCGGGCGCGGGCCGCGGGCGCGCGGCTGGTCACCGGCGGCGCGCGGCAGGGGGATGCGGGGTGCTTCGTGCAGCCGACCGTGTTCGCCGACGTGACCGACGCGATGGAAATCGCGCGGGAAGAGGTGTTCGGGCCGGTGATGGCCGTTCTGGCCTTCGAGACCGAGGACGAGGTGGTGGCCCGCGCCAATGCCTCGCCCTACGGCCTTGCGGCGGGTGTGTTCACGGCCGATCTCGCGCGCGCGCACCGCATCATCGCGCGGATCGACGCCGGGACATGCTGGATCAACGCCTACAACCTCACCCCGGTCGAGGCGCCGTTCGGCGGCGTCAAGCTTTCGGGCGTCGGGCGCGAGAACGGGCGTGCGGCGGTCGAGCATTACACGCGCGTCAAGTCTGTTTACGTGGGCATGGGGCCGGTGGCGGCACCTTACTGAAGGCGCGTGCGGGCGGCCCTGCCTGCAGGGCCAGCCGCAGCCGGGACGGGCGGGCGATGGACGCGGATGTGGTGATCGTGGGGGCGGGGTCGGCGGGCTGCGCGATGGCGTATCGTCTGGCCGAGGGCGGCCTGCGGGTCACGGTGGTCGAGCATGGCGGCACCGATGCCGGTCCGTTCATCCAGATGCCCGCCGCGCTGAGCACGCCGATGGGCATGGCGCGTTACGACTGGGGGCTGTCGAGCGAGCCCGAGCCGCACCTCGGCGGCCGCCGCCTTGCGGTGCCGCGCGGCAAGGTGCTCGGCGGGTCGTCCTCGATCAACGGGATGGTCTATGTCCGCGGCCATGCGCGCGATTTCGACCATTGGGCCGAGGCGGGGGCGGCAGGATGGTCCTACGCGGATGTGCTGCCCTATTTCCGGCGGATGGAGGATTGGCACGGGCAGGCCGATGGCGGCGATCCGGCTTGGCGGGGGCAGGGCGGGCCGCTGCATGTCACCCGCGGCCCGCGGTCCAATCCGCTGTTCGGGGCCTTCATCGAGGCGGGGCGGCAGGCGGGCTATCCCGTGACGGCCGACTGCAACGGCGCGCAGCAGGAAGGGTTCGGCGCGCTCGAGGCGACGATCTGGCAGGGGCGGCGCTGGTCGGCCGCGAATGCCTATCTGCGCCCCGCCTTGAGGTCGGGCCGGGTGCGGGTGCTGCGGGCGCTGGCGCGGCGAGTGGTGTTCGAGGGGCGGCGGGCGGTCGGGGTCGAGGTGGCGCGGGGGGCCGCTGTCGAGACGGTCCGCGCCGGGCGGGCGGTGGTGCTGGCGGCCTCGGCGATCAACACGCCCAAGCTGCTGATGCTCTCGGGGATCGGGCCGGCGGAGGATTTGCGCGGCCATGGCATTCCGGTGCTGGCCGACCGCCCGGGGGTCGGGGCGAACCTGCAGGATCATCTCGAGGTCTATGTGCAGTTCGCCGCCCGCGCGCCGATCACGCTGTTCCGCTACTGGAACCTCTGGGGCAAGGCGCTGGTCGGGGCGCAGTGGCTGCTCACGCGCCGCGGCCTTGGCGCGTCGAACCAGTTCGAGGCGGGCGGGTTCATCCGGTCCGCCGCAGGGGTGGATTACCCGGACATCCAGTTCCATTTCCTGCCCATGGCAGTGCGCTATGACGGCCGGGTCGCGGCCGAGGGGCACGGGTTCCAGGCGCATGTCGGGCCGATGCGATCCGCCGCGCGCGGGTCGGTCGGGCTGCGCAGCGCCGATCCCGATGCGCCGCCGGTGATCCGGTTCAACTCCATGTCCGAACCGCAGGACTGGGCCGATTTCCGCACCTGCGTCCGCCTCGCGCGCGAGATCTTCGCGCAGCCGGCGATGGCCGCGCATGTGCGCCACGAGATCCAGCCGGGCGCCGCCGTCCAGACCGATGCCGCGCTCGACGCCTTTGTCCGCGACCATGCCGAAAGCGCCTATCACCCCTGCGGCACGGCGCGGATGGGGCGGGCGGACGATCCGCTGGCGGTGGTCGACCCGGAATGCCGGGTGATCGGGGTCGAGGGGCTGCGGGTCGCCGACACCTCCGTCTTCCCGCGCATCACCAACGGCAACCTGAACGCGCCCGCGATCATGGTGGGGGAAAAGGCGGCCGATCACCTGATGGGGCGGGCACCGCTGGCGCCGATGAACCTGGAGCCCTGGGTTCATCACGACTGGCGCGGCGCGCAGCGCTGAGCGCCTTGGCGGTGGATCGAATCCGCTTCTTGGTTTACGGGCGTTAATTGGTGGGGAGATGCCATGCTGCTTTCCGCAACACCAATCGCCGCGAGAGCATCGTCGGCACGCTCGCGAGCGATCTTTTCTTCATCCCCGGCGATGTCGGCGGCGGCAACGACCGCTTCGAGGGTCGCGGCAGCGACGATGTCGCCTCGGGCGGCGAGGGCGACGACCGGCTTTATGGCAACGAGGGGCGCGACACGTTCTATCGCGGTGCGGGCGACGACCGGCTCTGGGGCGAGGAAGGCGATGACCAGCTCTGGAATGCGGGCGCGGGCCGCCTTTGCGGGGTTGCCGGCATCGACAGGCTGTTCGTGCCTGCCGGCGGGCCGGGATCGTTAATCCAAGGCGGCGACGGGGACGACACGCTGACCGCGAACGGTGCGGGACTTCGGCTTTTCGGGCGATCCGCTGCTCTGACCCGTCTCCCGGTGCAAAGGGGCGGCCCGGGCTGTGCGGCGTTGCGATGGACTTTGCGCGGCGGGCGGGCTAGCTGCCGCCCATGAGCATCGCCCAGCCCGACAGCGCCGCGCGCCCCGTCGTCCGGTTCCTCGACCGGACCACACCGCCGCATATCATGACGCTGGTCATCCTGACAGGCCTGTCCGCCCTGTCGCTCAACGTGTTCCTGCCCTCCTTGCCGGCGATGGCCGAGTGGTTCGGCGTGCCCTATGCGGTGATGCAGCTTTCGGTGCCGCTCTATCTCGGCCTGTCGGCGGTGCTGCAACTGGCGATCGGACCGCTGTCTGACCGCTATGGCCGCCGCCCGCTCGTGCTCGGCGCCTGCGTGCTGTTCGTGCTGGCAACGCTGGGCACGCTGATCGCACCGAATGCGACGGTGTTCCTCGTGTTCCGCATGGCGCAGGCGGTGATCGCGACCGGTTTCGTGCTCGCGCGGGCGGTGGTGCGCGACATGGTGCCCGATGCGCAGGCCGCGTCGATGATCGGCTATGTCACGATGGGCATGGCGCTTGTGCCCATGGTCGGCCCGATGATCGGCGGCGCGCTGGACGAGATTTTCGGCTGGCAGGCGAATTTCGGTTTGCTGGCCGTCTGCGGCGCGGCGGTCGGTCTGCTGTGCTGGGCCGACATGGGCGAGACGGCGGCGCGCCGGCAGGCGAGCCTCGCGGCGCAGTTCCGCGAATATCCCGCGCTCTTCGCCTCGCGCCGGTTCTGGGGCTATGCGGTCTGCGCCTCGGCCTCGTCGGGGGCGTTCTTTTCCTTCCTCGGCGGCGCGCCCTTCGTGGGCAGCGAGATCTTCGGGCTGACGCCGGGCGCGCTCGGCCTTGTGTTCGGCGCGCCTGCGGTGGGGTATGCGGCCGGCAACTTCGTCTCGGGGCGGTATTCGGTGCAGGTGGGGCTGACGCGCATGGTGCTCCTCGGGTCGCTGATCCTGTGCGGCGGGCTGGGCCTGCTGCTCGTGCTGACGCTGGCGGGGCTCGGCGGGCCGGCGGTGTTCTTCGGCCTCGTCACGCTCGTCGGGCTCGGCAACGGGATGACGCTGCCCAATTCGACCGCCGGGATGATGTCGGTGCGCCCGGACCTTGCGGGCTCGGCCTCGGGCCTCGGCGGGGCGTTGACCATCGGCGGGGGCGCGGCGATGGCGGCGCTCGCCGGTGCGCTGCTTGTGCCGGGGGGGACGGAGGTGCCGCTGATCGTGGTGATGCTCGGCACTTCGGTCCTGGCGCTGGCGTCGATCCTTGCCGTGATCCGCCGCAACCGCGCGCTCGGGCTGGCCGTCTGACCTTGCCGGCGCGGGTTTGCAAAGGCTAGGCTGCCTTTGCAAACCATTGGGGGCGGGATGGCGACGCAAAAGCTCTATGCCGGGGCCGCGCTGCGCGCGATGCGCTTGCGGATCGGGGTCACGCAAAAGGCCTTTGCCGCCAAGCTGGGCGTCTCGCTGCCCTATCTCAACCAGATGGAGAACAACCATCGCCCGGTATCGGCGGCCGTCGTGCTGCGGCTGGCGGCGGAGTTCGGGTTCGATGTCACCGACCTTGCGGCAGGCGATTCCGAGCGGATCGTCAGCGACATGCGCGAGGCGCTGGCCGATCCGGTGTTCACCGCGCCGCCGCCCCTTGCGGACCTGCGCCTTGCCGCGTCCAACGCGCCGGCACTGGCGCGGGCGTTTCTCGACCTGCACCGCGCCTACCGGCAGACGCACGAACGGCTCGCCTCGCTCGACGAGGCGCTGGGGCGCGAGGGGGCGGCGCTGCGGCCGAGCCCCTGGGAAGAGGTGCGCGATTTCTTTCATTATTGCGATAACTACATCGACGCGGTGGACCGCGCGGCCGAGCATTTCGTGCGCGACCTCGCCCCCGGTGCCGACATCCTGCCGCTGGTGCGCGAGGCGCTGGGCGCGCGCGGCATCGCGGTGGCGCTCGAGGATGCCGGGGATGTGCGCCGCTATGACGCGGCGGGGCGGCGGCTGACGGTTTCGGCCCGCGTGCCGGATGCGACGCGGCGGTTCCAGCTCTTGCATCAGGTGGCGCTGATCCTGCAGCGCGACCTGATCGAGGCGACGCTCGATCTCGCCCGGTTCCAGACCGAGGCGGCGCGGGACATCGCGCGGGTCGGCCTTGCCAACCATTTCGCCGGGGCGGCGTTGATGCCCTATCGCGCCTTCCTCGGCGCGGCGCAGCGGATGCGGCACGATCTGGAACGGCTGGCCGACACGTTCGGCGCCTCGATCGAACAGGTGGCGCACCGCCTTTCGACCCTGCAGCGCCCCGGCCTCAAGGGCATCCCGTTCTTTTTCGTTCGGGTCGATCAGGCCGGCACGATCACCAAGCGGCACTCGGCGACGCGGCTGCAATTCGCCCGGTTCGGCGGGGCCTGCCCGCTGTGGAACGTGCACCGGGCCTTCGAGACGCCGGGCCGGTTCCTGCGGCAGGTGGCCGAGACGCCGGACGGCGTGCGCTACCTGTGCCTGGCGCGCGATGTGTCCAAGGCGGGCGGGGCCTGGGGCGCGCCGGTGCGGCGCTATGCCATCGGGCTGGGGTGCGAGATCGCCCATGCCCCGGCGCTGGTCTATGCCGACGATCTGGACCTGACGCGGCGGATCGAGCCGATCGGGATTTCCTGCCGCATCTGCGACCGCCCCGATTGCCACCAGCGGGCCGTCCCGCCGCTCGAACGCAAGCTGACCATCGACCCGGACCGGCGCGGCATGCTGCCCTATGCGGTGGCGCATTGATGCCGGCGCGGGGCCGGGCTAGATGCATGAAAACGGGTGGGGGCGGCGATGGAGACGAGCGGCACGATCGAGATACGGGCGGCGCCGGAGGCCGTGTCGCGGTCGCTGCGCGACCCGGCGGTGCTGCGGGCTGTCCTGCCGGCCTGCCGGTCGGTCGTGCCGCTCGGGCCCGACCGCTTCGAGGCTGTCTTTGCCCGCGCCATCGGCCCGACGCAGGTCCGCCTGACCACGCAGCTAACCGTCGCCTCCGGCCCCGCGGGGACCGAGACTGTGACCTTCCAGGGCCGCAGCCTTGTCACCGGGTCGGTCAAGGCTGTCTGCACGATGGCCATGGCGCCCGCGGGGCGGGGGAGCCGCGTGGACTATGCCATGACGGTCGAGCTGGGCGGCCTTCTGCGCCGGGCCGCCTCGGCCGCCGCGCCCGATGCGATCCACGGCGCGACGCGGCGCATCCTCGCCCGGCTGGGCAAGACGATCGCCTGAAGGGCTGCCTATCCGGCCGCGAGCATCCGCGCGATCTCGTCCTTGAGCGCGAGACGCCGCTTGCGCAGCCGCGCCTCGTGATCCTCGGTGACGATCTCGGCCCGCGTCTCGGCCCGGTGCACGGCGCGGTTGATGTCGTGGTATTCCTCCACCAGCCGCGCGAAATGCGCGTTCGCGGCCTTGAGCGCGTGCAGCCGGTCGGCCTGACCCGGGAATTCCGCGGCCAGTTCATGGGGGGTGTTGGACATCGGGCGTTCCTTCCATCGCAGGCCCCCTGCGTCGCAGACCGCCCCCGCCGCCGCCTTGACAGAGGTCAAGACCAGCGGTGGAAGATGAAGAATGCCCCCGCCGCGATGAAGGCAAAGCCCACCAGGTGGTTCCAGGCCAGCGGTTCCTTGAGATACCAGACCGAGAACACCGCGAACACGGTCAGGGTTATCACCTCCTGGATGGTCTTGAGCTCGGCGGCGCTGAAATGGCCGTGGCCGATCCGGTTGGCGGGGACCTGCAGGACATATTCGAAGAAGGCGATCCCCCAGCTGACGAGGATCACCGTGACCAGCGGCGCGGATTTGTAGTTCAGGTGCCCGTACCAGGCGAAGGTCATGAACACGTTGGACAAAACGAGCAGGCCGATGGTGATGACCGGCACGGGAAGGCTGAGCGGCAGGCTGGACATGGCAGAACCCCGGATGAGACACCGTTGCCCGATAGCACGTGCGGCGCCCGGCGGCATCGCTTAGCAAATTCGCATTTCGCAGCAATAGCCTTGCGACGAGTATGCAAATTTTCCGCAATCTGCTTCCCGCCCCTGCGTCCCGCCGGTAAGGTGCGCCGCAACAGGCGCAGAGACCCCGGGGGGACGATGAAGGACATCCTGCAAGAGCTTGAAAGCCGCCGCGCCGCCGCCCGCCTCGGCGGCGGTCAACGCCGGATCGACGCGCAGCATGCCAAGGGCAAGCTGACGGCGCGCGAGCGGATCGAGCTGCTCCTCGACGAGGGATCCTTCGAGGAATTCGACATGTTCGTGCGCCATCGCTGCACGGATTTCGGGATGGAGGCCGATCGGCCCGCGGGCGATGGCGTCGTGACCGGCTGGGGCACGATAAACGGCCGGCAGGTCTATGTGTTCTCCCAGGACTTCACCGTATTCGGCGGCTCGCTGTCCGAAACGCACGCGCAGAAGATCTGCAAGATCATGGACATGGCAATGCAGAACGGCGCCCCGGTGATCGGCATCAACGATAGCGGCGGCGCGCGCATCCAGGAGGGCGTCGCCTCGCTCGCCGGCTATGCCGAGGTGTTCCAGCGCAACATCCTCGCCTCGGGCGTGGTGCCGCAGATCAGCCTCATCATGGGCCCATGCGCGGGTGGGGCGGTATACTCGCCGGCGATGACCGACTTCATCTTCATGGTGAAGGACAGCAGCTACATGTTCGTGACCGGCCCCGACGTGGTCAAGACCGTGACGAACGAGGTGGTGACGGCCGAGGAACTCGGCGGCGCGTCCACCCATACCAAGAAATCGAGCGTGGCGGACGGGGCGTTCGAGAACGACGTCGAACTCCTCGCCGAGACGCGGCGCCTGTTCGATTTCCTGCCGCTGAGCAACCGCGACAAGCCGCCCGTCCGCCCGTTCCACGACGACCCGGCACGGGTTGAGCCGAGCCTCGACACGCTTGTGCCCGCGAACCCCAACCAGCCCTACGACATGAAGGAACTGATCCTCAAGGTCGCGGACGAGGGCGATTTCTTCGAGATCCAGAAGGATCACGCCGGCAATATCATCACCGGGTTCATCCGGCTCGAAGGGCAGACGGTCGGCGTGGTGGCCAACCAGCCGATGGTGCTCGCGGGCTGTCTCGACATCGACGCGAGCCGCAAGGCGGCGCGGTTCGTGCGGTTCTGCGATGCGTTCGAGATCCCGATCCTGACCTTCGTCGATGTGCCGGGGTTCCTGCCGGGGACGGAACAGGAATACCGCGGGATCATCAAGCACGGGGCCAAGCTGCTCTTCGCCTATGGCGAGGCGACGGTGCCCAAGGTCACGGTGATGACGCGCAAGACCTATGGCGGGGCCTATGTGGTGATGGCGTCAAAACACCTGCGGGGCGATTTTTCCTATGCCTGGCCGACGGCCGAGGTCGCCGTGATGGGCGCCAAGGGGGCGGTGGAGATCCTCTATCGCAGCGAGTTGGGCGATGCGGAGAGGATCGCGGCGCGGGTGAAGGATTACGAGGACCGGTTCGCCAACCCCTTCGTCGCCGCCGAACGCGGGTTCATCGACGAGGTGATCATGCCGCAATCGACCCGCCGCCGGGTGTGCCGGGCATTCGCCAGCCTGCGCGGGAAAAAGCTGTCCAACCCGTGGAAGAAACACGACAACATCCCGCTGTGACCACGCAGGGTTGGGCCTGCGTGCAGGGCCGCCCGCAACCCGAAGCCGGCAGGAGGCTTGGATGCCCCTTTTCCACATGATCCCCGGCGGCCCGCGCCCCGTCGCGCCGTTTTCCCATGCGGTCGAGGCGGACGGCTGGGTGTTCCTGACCGGCCAGATGCCGACCGACCCGGCGGCCCCTGACGCCCCGCTGCCCGACGGGATCGTTGCCCAGACCGGGGCGGTGATGCGCAACCTCGGCGTCGTCCTCGCCGGCCTCGGCCTCGGGTGGGAGCATGTGGTGCAGTGCCGCTGTTTCCTCACTGCGTTCGAGCGCGACTATGCCGCGTTCAACGACACCTATGCCGCCTGGTTCCCCGCCGACCGCCGCCCCGCACGCACGACGGTCGGGGTCACCGCGCTGGCCGTCGGGGCGCTGGTCGAGATCGACTGCATCGCGCGCAGGCCGGCGGCATGAGGGCGGCCGTCCTGCTCGCCCTCATGCCGGCAAGCGCGGTTGCCGAGGTCGTGCCGGTGCCCTCTGGGCAGGTCGTGACGCTGCAGGACGTGATCTGGAACGAACCGGGCGATGCCGGCCTGACGATGCGCTTCCGCTTCGTCGCGCCGGCCATCGCGCGCAACGGCGGGACAGTGTCGTTCGAGACGGCCGAAGGGGACATGCAGTTCCTCTGCGACACCTACGCCCTGCCGCGCGCCCGCACCGTCACCGGGCCCGAGCCGGCACAGATCGTCATCTCGCTGTCGGACGTTCCGGTGGCCTTCGGCGAGGCCGCCCCCGAGGCGACGCAGTTCTTCGAGGCCTATACCCCTGACGGCGACACCTGCCGGTGGGAGCCGTTCTGATGCTCAAGCACCGCGGCTTCCCCGGCCGCCTTCCCGGCACCGACCATCAGTTCGTCATCCGCCGCGCCAACCACAAGGACGGCCCGACCCGGATCGTGCGGCGCGAGCGGTTCAAGGACCGCAGCGCATCCGACCGCGCGGCCGACGAGGGGTTCATGCGCGCCCTGTGGGAGCATTTCGGCGATGCGCCCTTCGAGCGCGGCAACCTCGACGCCGGGCGCCTGTCCTGGCTGATCGGGCGCGAGGTGGTCTGGGCGACTGACCCGGCCGATCCGGCGAGTTACGACCAGCTCCTGCGCATCGACGTTGCCCGGGCGCAGGCGTCGTTTCCGGCGGTGTTTGCCAGTCCGGCCGAGGATCGGGCCGTTTGGGATGACGATGACGGGGACGACGACTGATGCCCTGCGCGCCGTTTCCCGCCGATGCCCGGACCATCACCGAAGCGTCGTTTGACGGCGCGGGGCGCGCGTGCGATTCTGCGGTCACAACATCCGAAAACGGAGTGCGAGCAGAATGCGGATCATCACAATTGCGGGCGTGGCGGCGATGGCCATGGCCCTGTCGGGTTGCCTCTCGACCCCGGTCGAGCGGGCGGGGGCGGGTGCGCTTACCGGCGCAGCCGTGTCGAGCATCACGGGCGGCAACGTCCTCACCGGTGCGCTCATCGGCGGTGCGGCGGGGGCCGTGTCCTGCGGCGTGCCCGGTCTGCCCCGCTGCCAGTGACCTGACCGCCGGGGCCCCGCGCCCCGCATCCATCCTTGCGCCGCCGCGGCCCCGCGCCGCGGCGGTCTTTGCCGTTTACCCGGTCGCCCCGAAGGGGCGCCGGGCGCCAACCTCGAAGGGACCGAAATGTTCAAGAAGATCCTGATCGCGAACCGGGGGGAGATCGCCTGCCGCGTCATCAAGACCGCGCGCCGGATGGGGATCGCGACGGTGGCGGTCTATTCCGACGCCGACCGGGGCGCGCTGCATGTCAGGATGGCGGACGAGGCGGTGCATATCGGCCCCTCTCCCGCCGCGCAAAGCTATATCGTGATCGACAGGATCATGGCGGCCGTGCGCGCAACGGGGGCCGAGGCGGTGCATCCCGGCTATGGCTTCCTGTCGGAACGGCGCGATTTCGCGGCGGCGCTCGAAGATGCCGGCGTGGTCTTCATCGGCCCGCCCTCGCCGGCCATCGAGGCCATGGGCGACAAGATCACGTCCAAGAAACTCGCGGCCGAGGCCGGGGTTTCGACCGTGCCCGGATGGATGGGGCTGATCGCGGATGCGGACGAGGCGGTGAAGATCTCGGACCAGATCGGCTATCCGGTGATGATCAAGGCCAGCGCGGGCGGCGGCGGCAAGGGCATGCGCATCGCCTGGAACGCCGCCGAGGCGCGCGAGGGCTTTGCCTCGTCGCAGAACGAGGCGGCGGCATCCTTCGGCGACGACCGCATCTTCATCGAGAAGTTCGTGACCCAGCCGCGCCACATCGAGATTCAGGTGCTGGCCGACAAGCATGGCAACACGGTCTATCTGTACGAACGCGAATGCTCGATCCAGCGCCGCAACCAGAAGGTCATCGAAGAGGCGCCCTCGCCCTTCCTTGACGAGGCGACCCGCCGTGCGATGGGCGAGCAGGCCTGCGCCCTGGCGCGTGCGGTCGGCTACACGAGCGCCGGCACGGTCGAATTCATCGTGGACGGCAACCGCAACTTCTATTTCCTCGAGATGAACACCCGCCTGCAGGTCGAGCATCCGGTGACCGAGCTCATCACCGGGATCGACCTTGTGGAACAGATGATCCGCGTCGCGGCGGGCGAGCCGCTGCCGTTCCGGCAGGCGGACCTGAGGATCAACGGCTGGGCGTTGGAAAGCCGCCTTTACGCCGAGGACCCCTATCGCAACTTCCTGCCCTCGATCGGCCGGCTCACGCGCTATCGCCCGCCGGTCGAGGGGCCGACGCCCCGCGGCGGCATCGTGCGCAACGACACCGGCGTGACGGAAGGGGGCGAGATCAGCATGTTCTACGACCCCATGATCGCCAAGCTCTGCACCTGGGGCCCGACGCGGGAGGCGGCCATCGAAGAGATGCGCCTCGCCCTCGACACGTTCGAGGTCGAGGGGATCGGGCACAACCTGCCCTTCGTCGGCGCGGTGATGGACCACCCGCGCTTCGTGTCGGGCAACATCACCACCGCCTTCATCGCCGAGGAATACCCGGACGGGTTCCACGGCGCGACGCTGCCCGATGCGCTCTTGCGCCGGGTGGCGGCTTCGGCGGCAGCGATGAACCGGGTGGCCGAGATCCGGCGCACGCGAATTTCGGGGACGATGGACAACCACCAGCGCCGGGTGGGCGACGACTGGGTGGTGACCCTCGGCGGGCAGGAGCATCGGGTGCGCATCGCTGCCGATCGCGACGGGGCGACGGTGACCTTTGCCGATGGCGCAGTCTGCCGTGTCGTGTCGGACTGGACGCCGGGCCAGCCGCTTGCGCGGCTGACGGTGGACGGCGCGCCGCTCGTGTTGAAGGTTTCCAAGATCTCGGGCGGGTTCCGGGTGCGGCTGCGGGGGGCCGATCTGAGGGTGCATGTCCGCACGCCGCGCGCGGCCGAGCTTGCGCGGCTGATGCCGGAAAAGGCGCCGCCCGATACGTCGAAATATCTGCTCTGTCCGATGCCGGGGCTGGTGGTGAAGATCGCCGTGGCCGAGGGCGACGAGGTGCAGGAGGGGCAGGCGCTGGCGACCGTCGAGGCGATGAAGATGGAAAACATCCTCAGGGCCGAACGCCGGGGCCGCGTCAAGCGCATCGCCGCCGCCCCGGGCGCATCGCTGCGGGTGGATGACGTCATCATGGAGTTCGAGTGATGGCGGCCCTTGCCCTGCGCTATGCGGCGGCCTTTGCGGCTGCCGCTCTTGCGGCCTGGGCCGTGCTGGTCGCAACCGGGCTGACGACGCTGCGGGTGCCGGGCACGACGGTGCCGGCCGCCTATGCCCTTGCGCCGCTTGCCGGGCTGGCGGTGTTCCAGCTTGGCTTCGGTGCGCTCACCGGCCGCTGGCGCGGCGCCGCGTTCTGGGCCGCGGCCCTGCCGCTGACCGCGGCGGTCGGCGGTCTGGCCCTTGCGGCGGCGCTTGTGCGCCTCGTCACGCTCGAAACGGCGATGGTGTCCGCGGCGGCGGTGCTGTTCGCCTTCGGCCTCTGGGCCGCGCTGGGCATGCGGGGCGGGGGGGCGGCGCGATGATCTATCGCCCCGCCGGCCTTTGTTCCAGCATCTCCTGCCGCCGAAGCGGGAACTTGTCGATCGCGGCCGCGATCTCGCGCATGTCGCGCGGCGAGGGGCGGCGCAGGGCGACCGACCCGTCCTTGTCCATCAGCACGAGGCTGAAGCCGCGCGGCCGCAGCTGCATGCGCACGGCGCTGCGCGCATCGGGGTCGGTGTCGGTGATGACGATCACGTCCCGTTCCTCCAGCGCCCCGGGCGCGGCTTCGAGCAGGCGCATCTGCTGGATGAACTGCGGGTTCTCCGGGCTGTCGGCAAAGACGACGATCGGGCGCCGCCGATACAGGTATTCCTCCAGCGTCACGCCAGTCGTGGCATCGACCGGCCCCCAGCCGGGCAGGGCCTGCGTGTCCGACACCGCCTCGGCCGCGTCGGACACGACGACGGGCGCGGCAGGGGGCGCGGCGGCGGCCAAGGGTGCGGCGGACTGTGCCGCCGCGGCGAGCGGCAGCACAATGGCCAGAGCGATCAGGGATAAAGGTTTCATGCGCCCTCCGTCTGGCCTCGATATAGGCGCTGCGCAAGACGAAACAAACGACAACACCGAGAGGACCGGAGCATGACCGACCGGATCGATCCCCCCCGTCTGGAAGATTGGCATCGGCTGGCGACGAAGGAACTGCGCGGCGCCGACCCTGCGGGGCTGACCTGGGCGACGCTCGAAGGCATTCCCGTCAAGCCGCTCTATACCGAGGCCGACACGGCGGGTCTTGCACATATCGGATCGCTGCCCGGCCTTGCGCCCTTCACCCGCGGCGTGCGCGCGACGATGTATGCCGGCCGGCCCTGGACGATCCGGCAATATGCCGGCTTTTCGACCGCCGAGGAATCCAACGCCTTCTACCGCCGCGCGCTCGCCGGCGGGCAGCAGGGCGTGTCGGTCGCCTTCGATCTGGCCACCCACCGCGGCTATGACAGCGATCATCCCCGCGTGGTGGGCGATGTCGGCAAGGCCGGCGTTGCCATCGACAGCGTCGAGGACATGAAGATCCTTTTCGACGGCATCCCGCTCGACCGCATCAGCGTGTCGATGACGATGAACGGCGCGGTAATCCCGATCCTGGCCAGTTTCATCGTCGCGGGCGAGGAACAGGGGGTGGCGCGGTCGGCCCTGTCGGGGACGATCCAGAACGACATCCTCAAGGAATTCATGGTGCGCAACACCTATATCTATCCGCCCGAGCCCTCGATGCGGATCATCGCCGACATCATCGAATACACCGCCGCCGAAATGCCCAGGTTCAACTCGATCTCGATCTCGGGCTACCACATGCAGGAGGCGGGGGCGAACCTCGTGCAGGAGCTCGCCTTCACCCTCGCCGACGGGCGCGAATACGTGCGCGCCGCCATCGCGCGGGGGATGGATGTCGATGCCTTTGCCGGGCGGCTGTCGTTCTTCTTCGCCATCGGAATGAACATGTTCATGGAGGCGGCCAAGCTGCGCGCCGCGCGCCTGCTGTGGCACCGGATCATGACCGAGTTCGGCGCGAAAAAGCCCGAGAGCCTTATGCTGCGCACCCATTGCCAGACCTCGGGCGTGAGCCTGCAGGAGCAGGATCCGATGAACAACATCGTGCGCACCGCCTATGAGGCGCTGGCGGCGGTGCTGGGCGGCACGCAAAGCCTGCACACCAATTCCTTCGACGAGGCGATCGCCCTGCCGACCGAGTTCTCCGCCCGGATCGCGCGGAACACCCAGCTCATCCTGCAGGAGGAGACGGGGATCACCCGTGTCGTCGATCCGCTCGCGGGGAGCTACTATGTCGAAAGCCTGACGGCCGAGCTTGCCGAGCGGGCCTGGGCGCTGATCGGGGAGGTCGAGGGCATGGGCGGGATGACCCGCGCCGTCGCCAGCGGCATGCCCAAGCTGCGGATCGAGGAAACCGCCGCCCGCCGGCAGGCGATGATCGACCGCGGCGAGGAGGTGATCGTCGGCGTGAACAAGTATCGCAAGGAGGCCGAGGATCCGGTCGAGATCCGCGAGATCGACAATGTCGCGGTGCGCGAGGCGCAGGTGGCGCGGCTCGCCGCGATCCGGGCCGCGCGCGACGGCGCGGCCTGCGCGGCGGCGCTGGCCGAGGTGGAGCGGCGCGCGCGGGACGGGGGCAACCTGC
>JBKBQT010000014.1:49990-73868 GCA_046292445.1 Gemmobacter sp. | reverse complement strand
CGTTGACGACGAAGCGATAGGTCTTGCCGCCGTATTTGTAGGCCGCCATCCAGATCGGCAGCAGGACATGCTTGAACGTCTCGGCCGAATGGTCGGTGTCGATGCGGTGGATGCGCTGTTCGTCGCCGCCGATGGCGCGGCGCACGTCCTCGGCGATGATGCCGGCCATCACCTGATGGGCGATGGTCCGGCCGTCGACGAGGGAGACGGTATAGCCCTCGGCCAGAAAGCCCGACAGGTAGTCCGGCCGATAGGGTTCGAGCGCCGTCAGATCCCAGGGTGCGAGCGCATCGGTATAGCGGCGCGGCAGCGCGGTCGAGGCGAGCACGAGCACATCGTCGAAGAACCGGCTGACCCAGCCCTGGGCGGGCGACCAGCGGATCTTGCGCACCTGGCGCTGTTCCTGTCGGGTCTTGCCGTCGCGGGTGACGGTCACGGTTTCGGTGACGTAATAGGCATCGCCCCGTTCGCCGCGATAGCGGCTGCGGGTCGCGGCATCGAAGGTCCAGTAGGGCACGTAGATGCCGGTCAGCGCGCGGCCCTTGCGGGCGTATTCCACCAGACCGTTCGGTGCGAACCACAGCCGGCCCAGCCAGCGCACCATCGCCTCGCGCCCCTCGCGTTCGGTGATGCGGAAGGGGATCAGGGCCTGGGGCTTGATGTGGCGGGTGGTGCCGGTATCGGCCACCACGGGCGTGTCGCAGAAGGCACAGCGCTTGGCATGGGTGATGCCGTCCCATTCGATCTCGGCGCCGCAGGACGGGCAGCGCGTGAGGCGCACCGCCTCGGTCTGGGCGGCCGGCAGGGTGCCGTCGAGCGCTGCGTATAGGTCAAGCTCGCTCAAGGCGCGCTTGCGTGCCGCCGCGGGGGCGGCGGGGATCGGCTGGCGGTGGCCGCAATGCGGGCAGACAAGCTCGGTCTGCCCCGGCGCGAAGGTCAGGTCCGAGCCGCAGGCCGCGCAGGGCCAGCGGTGCTCCTGCCGGGGGGCCATGGGTCAGACGCCGGGCGGGGGGGGCGGCACCGCGGCAAAGAGGGGGGCGAGGGCGGTGACCTCGGCGGCGGTCTTCCAGCCGTCCTGGCCGGGTGTCCAGACATGCGTGCTGCGCGTGAGCGTGCCGGCGCCGACCATGCCGCGCAGCGCGGCCATGTCGAAGGGCCCTTCGGTCGCGCCGTCGCGGGCGACATGCCAGACCGGCGCGGGCGGCGGCGGGGGCGGCGGAGGCGGCGGGGCGGCCTGCGCGGGCGCCGCGCCCCAGGGCCCGCCTGCCGCCTGCTGCCCGATCCCGAGGCCGAGGCCGGCGCCGATCGCCGCGCCCATGGCGCCACCGGGGGCGCCGGCGGCCGTTCCCATGGCCTGCGCCGCCGAAAACTGCGCGTATTTGCCCAGATCGCCGACGATGCCCATGGATGTCCGCTGGTCCAGCACCTTTTCGACCTCTGCGGGCAGCGAGATGTTCTCGATGTAGAATTCGGGCAAGGTGAGGCCGTATTCCGCCACCACCGGGTCGATGGCGCGGCCGATGATGCCGCCGAGATCGCGGGTGTTCGCCGCCATGTCGAGCACCGGGATCCCGCTGCCCGCGATGGTGCGGCTCGCCGCCTCGACGATGACGTTGCGCAGCTGCATCGTGATCTCGTCGGTGGTGAATTCGCCGTCCGTCCCGACGATCTCGGTCATGAACCGCCCCGGGTCGGTCACCCGCATGGCGTAGCTGCCGAAGGCGCGGATGCGCACCGGCCCGAATTCGGGATCGCGGCACATGATCGGGTTGCGCGTGCCCCATTTGAGGCCGTTGAAGCGCGTGGTGTTGACGAAATACACCTCGGACTTGAAGGGCGAGGAAAAGCCGTGGTCCCAGTGCTGCAGCGCCGTCATCACCGGCATGTTGTTGGTTTCGAGCATGTAGAGGCCGGGGCCGAACACATCGGCCAGCTGCCCCTCGTGGATGAACACCGCCGCCTGCCCCTCGCGCACGGTGAGCTTGGCGCCATACATGATCGCATGCCCGTGCCGGTCGAACCGCCAGACCATCGTGTCGCGGGTGTCATCCACCCAGTGGATGACATCGACGAACTGCCCCTTGAGAAACCCCAACACCATCGTCCTAGTCCGCCCCTGCTGCCTGATCGCCCGGCTGCGCGGGCACCTGCACGGCCGAGCGCAGCGTCACGCGCCGCCGGTCGGCGCGGCCGCGCGGCCGTTCGGCCGTTGCGCCGTCCGCATCCTGCGGCGCCGTGTCGCGGGGCACCGGGCGGAAAACCTCTGTCAGCAACTTAGGCTTCATCGCCTGTTTCCTCGATGAACTCGACCGAACGCACGTCGTCGAGCCTGACATAGATCGAGCGGAAGGGGTAGACCTCGATCCATTCGTCGGGCTCGTCGCCGTGCATCTCATATAGGGTCTCGAGGTAGAGATCGCGACCCTCCGCCGCCGTGGCGGCATAGGACATCTCGCCGAGGCGGCCGAGGATCTGAGTGCCGTCCTTCCAGGTCACCAAGACAAGGCCCGGCTTGACGCCCGAGGCAAAGAGCCGGTCCCAGGCATTGTCCGACGGGCGCATCACCGGCAGCGCGATGCGGCGCAGGCCGGGCAGGCGCGTCTCGTCGCGCAGGATCACCCCGAAGGCGATGCCGAGCAGCGCCGGCAGGGCCACCACCTCGGCCAGAAAGGCCGCGCGCGGGGGCAGCGCGCCCAGCCCCGCGGCCTCGGCCGCCCAGGCGAGGCCGGCGAATACCGCCTGATTGATGAGGCTGAGCACGACGAGCTCGAAGGCGAATTCGCTGGTGCGCGCCGGCGGGACGGTCACGAACCGCGCGCGGACCGAGAACAGCACGAACCCCGCGAGAAGATGGCGGGCGAAGAACTCGAAGGTTTCGGGCGTCAGCAGCCGGTCCAAGCGTCAGCTTCCCCCCGGCGCCAGCCCCGCCGCGATCGCCTCGACGATGGGCCGCGCCTCGGCCTCGCGCATGCCCGGGCGCAGCCGCGGATCGTAGAGCATCCGCAACAGCGCCTCGTCCATCCGGGTGAGCAGGGCGAATTCCTCATCGTCGTTGAAGATGGACGGGCGGGCCAGCGGGCTGTCGTTCGCAAGGCCGAGGCCCTGGGCGATCTCCTCGTGAAAGCACGACAGGCGCAACAGGTCGGGCAGTTCCGACCGGATCACCGCCAGCGCGCCGGAATAGACCGCGCTGTCCCCTTCCGATATCGCCAGGACAAGGCAGAAGGTGCGCAGGTCCATCCCGGTGGCGAAGGCGAGATCGGCGGGCGCCACGCCGCGGAAGAGGCCCGCCCATTCGGGGCCGAGCGCCGGGCGCTCGTCCTCGCTGACCACATAGACCCAGAAGTTCGGCGCGATGTCGGTCACGCGCACAGGATGGCGCGTCACGCGGGCAAGGCGCGCGGCATAGGCAGTCACCAGCGCGGTGTCGCGGATGCGCTGGCCCTCGGGCACCGAGGCGCCGAAGCGCAGGCCGATGCGCACGGGCGCGGCCCAGCGGCGCAGCGGCGAGGGTGTCTCGCGCGCGACGATGGTGCCGCCGGATTGTGCATATTCGTCGTAAAGTGCGATGCGGACAAAGTTTTCCACCAGCTGCCGCGGCCCGAACGGGGTATCCGGGCCGCCGCCGTCGGTGCGCAGCAGCCCGCGCGCGCGCAGGTCGGCCTCGACGCGGGCGAAATAGGCGGCCACCTCGCGGCTGCGCGCGCTGGCGGGCGCGGGGGCGGCGGCGGCGGCGCGCGGGGCGGGACGGGGGTCGGTCTCGGGCGGGCGCGGCGGTGCGCAGGCGGCCAGTGCCATCGCCGCCATCAGGGCGAGCGCCGGCGCGCCGCCCCCGCCTGTGCACCGGTCCCGCATGGTTGCCCGATCCTGCCTGCCCGCGTCAGCCCTGGCTGGACCGCGCCCGCGCGGATGCAAGCGTGTCGCGCAGTTCCGCCTCCATCTTCTTCAGTTCGACCTCTGCCGCCGCGCGGCGGGCCTTGCCCGCATCGGCGATGGCAAGGCTGTCCTGGATCGTGGCGATGAGCGTTGCGTTGGCCTTCTTCACCGCCTCGATGTCGAACACGCCCCGCTCCATCTCCTCGCGGACGATCTTGTTGGCGGTGCGCAGGTTTTCGGCATTGGCGGTCAACAACTCGTTGGTCAGGTCGTTCGCGCCCCGGATCGCCTCGGCCGCCTCGCGCGAACGCTGGATCGTCACCGCCTGCGCCAGCTGCGTCTCCCACAGCGGGACGGTGTTGACGAGGGTCGAGTTGATCTTGGTCACGAGGCTCTTGTCGTTTTCCTGCACCAGCCGGATGGAGGGCAGCGACTGCATCGTGACCTGCCGCGTCAGCTTGAGGTCATGGACCCGGCGTTCGAGATCGTCGCGCGCCGCGCGCAGATCGCGCAATTCCTGCGCGCGCATCACCTGGTCGGCCTCGGGCGCGGCCGCCACCTCGGCCTCCTTGGCCGGGATGACGGTCGCATCCACCTCGGCCAGCCGCGCCTCGCCGGCGGCGATGTAGAGCGCGAGTTCGTCGTAGAAGGCGAGCGTCTTTTCATAGAGCTTGTCGAGCGCCTTGATATCCTTGAGCAGCTTGTGCTCGTGGCCCAGCAGGTTCTCGGTGATCTTGTCGATCTGTCCCTGCACGGTCTCGAACCGGGCGACGAAATTGGCAAAGGGTGCGCCGCGACCCAGCAGGCGTTCCCACCAGCTCGCCTTGCGCCGCACGTCGAGTTCGCTGACCGAAAAGCCGCGGATCGTCGTCACGATATCGCGCAGGGCATCGCCCGCCGGGCCGACATCCTTGTTGCGCACGTCGGTCAGCATCTCCTGGCTGATGACCTGCAATTCGGCCTGCGCGGACGAGCCGAAGGCAATGATCGACTGGGTGTTGTGCAGGTCGATCTCGGCCATCCGGCGGCGGATGGCCTCCGCCTTGTCCGGCGCCGCGGCGTCGAGGGGCACGATCTCGGCGGCCGGGTCGGGCAGGATGACGGCGGTCACCTTCTCGACCTCGGCAAGGGCGCGGGCGGCGTCGGCGCGAACGGTGCTGGGCATTGCAGGGGTCCTCGTTAAGGGCAGGATAAGGGGCGGGGCGGCGTCAGGGCCGGCCCAGCGGCGGGCCGTCGTAGGCGAGGCGTTCGCGCAGCACCTCGATCTCGACATCGAGGCTGGTCTTGTCGTTCTGCATCAGCACCTCGGTGCGTTCGGCAAAGCGCGTCTCGAGATCGTCCATCAGCGCCAGCCAGTCGGCCCGCGCCTGCGGATCGCGGCTGCGGGCGTGCAGGTCGGCGAACCGCACCGTCGCATCGCGCGCACCCGTGAGATAGACCGACAGATACTTGCGCGCCGCCGTCAGATCGCGCGGGTCGTTCTCGACGGTGCGGAACAGGCGCCGCGCGGTGATGGCGAACCGGTCCACCCGGTCGGTCAGCGTGCGGTCGCCGGCGCGCAGGATCGCCTCGCGCATTGCCGTGACGGTCCGCTCGGCCTCGTCCACCGCGCGGGCGACACGCTCGGTGCCGATCCGGTCCACCCCTGCCATCCCCTTGTCACGCAAGGGGTCGGGGCCGAAGGCGGCAAGGTGCAGCGCGCCGGCCGCAAGGCCGAGCACCAGCGGCGACAGCCAGTCGCCGGCCGTGGGCACGAAGGCCCCGACGAACACGCCTGCCGCCGTCAAGCCCGTGCCAAAGAGTTTGCGCGGGATGGCCGGGCGGCGGGCGACCTGGCGGGCGTCATAGGCCTCGTGCGCCAGTTCTCCCTCGCGGGTCAGCCACGCGGCGAGGATCAGGGTGCCGAAGGCCGCAAGGTCGAGCCCGAGGCCGACCGCCGGTTGCAGGAAGGCCGTCACGAGGAAGGCAAAGGGCGCGAGGAACAGCATGTTGACGCGGCCGCCGACCCGGCTGGGGCGCCGGCCGTGCAGCCCGCCGGGGTCCGGCGGCGTGCCGGGGGTGCCGCCACCCGTCTGGGGGCTGAACCTGCCGCCATACCGCTGGGCCATCACGCCATGCCCGTGAAGGCGGCATAGACGATCACCGCGAAAAGCAGGAAGGCCGCCAGTCGCCCGATCCCGTTCCCGCCCATGCCGGCCCCCGCGGTTGCACTGGCGCGACTATAGGCCAAGCGCCGCGGGCATGAAAGCCCGCGCGTCGATGCGATGCGGCGGATGCAGGGACAAGGCCCGCGCCGGGGCGGCGCGGCCGGGGCGAACAGCCTGCGTCAGCGGCGGCTGCGCGGCGGGCGGGCGGGGGCGGGGCCGGGATCACGCGGACCGCGAGGCGCGGCGCCGCCGCCCGGGCCGGTGTTCGGACCGCGAGGCGCGGTGCCGCCGCCCGGCCCGGTGCGCGGGCCGGTGTGCGGGCCGCGGCGCGGCCGTTCGGAACCTGCCGTCGCGCCCGGCCCGGGCGCGGCCTTGGCGGCATGCTTGCCCGCGCCGGTTCCCGTGCGGGCAGAGGCCGGCCGCGCCGCCGCGGCGCTCGCCGCTCCCGCGCCGACCGCGCCGCGCGTGCCGCGGCGGGGACCGGCCGGACCCGTCCCGGGCCCATGCGCCGGGGTTTCGGCAAGGCCGAGCTGGTCGCGCAGCACGCGCGGGCGCACCTCCTCGACCGCGCCGGGGGGCAGGTCGCCCAGCCGGAAGGGGCCGTATCCGGTGCGGATCAGGCGGTTCACGATCAGCCCGACGAATTCCATCGCCCGCCGGATCTCGCGGTTGCGCCCCTCGCGGATCGCCACGGTGAGCCAGGCATTCGCGCCCTGCTGCCGGTCGATGCCGACCGTCATGGGCTGGAACCGCTCGCCGTCGATGGTGATGCCCGCGCGCAACGGGTCGAGCTGCGCATCCGTCGGCGCGCCCTTCACCCGCACGCGGTATTTCCGCGTCCAGCCGGTTTCCGGCAGTTCCATCCGGCGCTTTAGTTCGCCGTCGTTGGTCAGCAGCAACAGCCCCTCGGAGGTGATGTCGAGCCGGCCGACCGTCATCACCCGCGGCATCCCCTCGGGCAGGGCGTCGAAGACCGTCTGCCGCCCCTTTTCGTCGCGGGCGGTCGTCACCAGCCCCTCGGGCTTGTGATAGAGCCAGAGCCGCGGCGGTTCGGCCGCCGCGACCGGCGCGCCGTCGAGGGTGATGCGGTCGGCGGGGGTGACGTTCAGCGCCGGGCTGTCGATGACCGTGCCGTTGACCGCCACGCGCCCCTCGGCCACCAGCCTTTCGGCATCGCGGCGCGAGGCGACGCCGGCGCGGGCGAGCACCTTGGCGATGCGTTCGCCGGGGGGAGAGACTGTCTTTGGCATCGGATGCGGCGCCCCCGCGGGGTTTTCCACCCCCCGGACCCCCCGGAGGATATTTGTGGACAGAAGAAGGACGGTAAGGGCAATGGCGGGCGGGGGCAACGGGAAGGATCGGCGTGACAGGGTTTGTCGGGCACATGGGGGCGGCGCTGGAGGAGGCACGGGCGGCGGGCCTGCGCGGCGAGGTGCCGGTGGGTGCGGTGGTGGTCGATCCGGCGGGGCGGATCGTGGCGCGGGCGGGCAACCGGATGCGGGAATTGCACGATCCGACGGCCCATGCCGAGATGCTCGCGATCCGGGCGGCCTGCGCCGCGGCGGGGTCGGACCGGCTGGTGGGCCATGATCTGTGGGTGACGCTGGAGCCCTGCGCGATGTGCGCCGCTGCGATCGGTCTTGCGCGCATCGGGCGGCTCTACTACGCGGCGGCCGATCCCAAGGGCGGCGGGGTGGCGCAGGGGGCGCGGGTGTTCGCGCATCCGCAGTGCCACCATGTGCCCGAGATCTACGACGGGATCGGCGCGTCGGAGGCGGCGGATCTGCTGCAGACCTTCTTCGCCGCGCGCCGGTGACCGGGCGCGGTCGGGCAGCGCAACCGGATCAGAGCGCGATCGGCACGAGCACCTCGGGCGCGATCACCGCGACGCCCGGCAGCGCGTCGATCAGCGGCTGCGCCGATTGTTCGAGCGCGGGAAAGGTGCGGTAGTGGCAGGGGATCACCGTCTTGAAGTTGAAGAACCGCCGGGCGGCGAAGGCGGCGCGCTTCATGTCCATCGTGTAATGGCCCCCCGCGCAGAGGATGCCGATCTCGGGGTGGTGCAGTTCCTCGAACACGGCCATGTCGGCCATCACGTCGGTATCGCCCGAGACATAGATGGTGCGGCCTGCGTGTTCGATCATGAAGCCGCATTCCACGCCGACATAGATCGGCCCGTCCGCGCCGGCGACCGATGAGGAATGCGAGGCCGCGACCATCGTCACCGCGACATCGCCGAGCCGGATCGTGCCGCCGTTGTTGAAGCCGATGGTGGCGCAGCGTTGGGTCTTTTCCATCCAGGTCGTCAGGTCATACTTGCCGGCGACGGGGATGTTCAGGGCCTTCGCGATCCCCGGGGCGTCGCTGGCGTGATCGCCATGACCGTGGGTGACAAGGATGGCGGTGGCCCCTGCCACCGCCTCGTCCCGCCGGTCCTCGGGGAACATCGGGTTGCCGGTCAGCCAAGGGTCGATCAGCAGGATCTGGTCGCCGATCGCGATACGAAAGCCTGAATGGCCGAGCCACGTGATTTTCATTTGCACCTCCCGCCCTGAACGCTAGGCCCTGTTCTAGCGGGATCACGGAGGATTGGAATGGACTGGCTCGAGGCGGTGGACGGATATTGCGAGCGCACCGGGCCGGAATACTGGTCCGAGCCGATCAATGCGATCACCAATGCCGCCTTCCTGATCGCCGCGGCAGTGATGGCGGGGCGGCTGCGGGGCACGCCCGGCATGGGGATGGCCTGGGTCCTGGTCGGCATCCTGACCGCGATCGGGATCGGGAGCTATCTGTTCCACACCCATGCGAACCGGCTCACGGGGCTGATGGACGTGCTGCCCATCGTTGTCTATATCCTCGCCTATGTCTTTGCCGCGACGCGGGATTTTCTGGGGCAGCGGGTCCTTGTCGCGGCGCTGGTGACAGCGGCCTTCGTGCCCTATGCGGCCCTTCTGACGCCGGTGTTCCGCAGCCTGCCGTTCTTCGAGATCTCGGCCTTCTACTGGCCGGTGCCAGTGCTGATCCTGATCTATGCCGCGATCCTGCGCCAGCGCGCGCCGGGAACGGCGCGGGGGCTGGCGATCGGCGCCGGGATCCTGATCGCCTCGCTCACCTTCCGCTCGCTCGACTATCCCCTGTGCGACGTCACGGGCGGGATCGGGACGCATTTCATGTGGCATGTGCTCAACGGCGTCATGCTGGGCTGGATGATCGAGGTCTGGCGGCGGCACCGGCTGGGCCTTGCCTGAGGGTTTTCGCACACTGCATTGAACCGGATGCCCCGTCCCGCGCACCTTGAGGCGTGAAGGGATGCGGGCATGGCGGGTCGGGCGATCGACGGGCGGCTGGTGGCGCTGGCGCGGGCCAGCTGCGCGGGCACTGCCGCGCTGCCCCTGCTTGCGCGCCCGTCCGGGCGCCGCTATGCCCGTGCCGATCAACCGGAGGCGTGCCATGGCCATCGACATCGACACTGCCCGCAGGATCGCGCATCTCGCCCGCATCCGCGTCGAGGAGGCGGACCTGCCGCGGGTGGCGCAGGAGCTTTCGGGGATCCTCGGGTTCATGGAACAGCTGAGCGCCGTGGACGTGACGGGGGTCGAGCCGATGGTGAGCGTGACGCCCATGCGGCTCAAGCGGCGGGTGGACGGGGTGACGGATGGCGGCTATCCCGCGCGCATCCTCGCCAATGCGCCCGATGCGCGCGAGGGGTTCTTTGCCGTGCCCAAGGTGGTCGAATGACGCTCAACAGCCTCAGCATCGCGGCGGCGCGGGATCTGTTGCGCAAGCGCGAGATCACGGCGGTCGATCTGACCCTTGCCTGCATGACGGCGATGGACGCGGGCGATGCGCTGGGCGCCTTCGTCCACAAGACGCCCGAGATCGCGCTCGACCAGGCGCGCGCGGCGGATGCGCGGCTGGCGGGCGGCGATGCGCCCGATCTGTGCGGGATCCCGCTGGGGATCAAGGATCTGTTCTGCACCAAGGGGGTTCCGACGCAGGCAGCGTCGAACATCCTGCGCGGGTTCCGGCCGGAATACGAATCGACCGTGACGCGCCAGCTTTTCGACCAGGGCGCGGTGATGCTCGGCAAGCTGAACATGGACGAATTCGCCATGGGCTCGTCGAACGAGACGAGTTGCTACGGCAATGCGGTCAACCCGTGGCGGCGGGGCAATGACGATACCGCGCTGACCCCGGGCGGCAGTTCGGGCGGCTCGGCCGCGGCGGTGGCGGCCGATCTGTGCCTCGGCGCGACCGGCACCGATACCGGCGGGTCGATCCGCCAGCCGGCGGCCTTCACCGGGATCGTCGGGCTCAAGCCGACCTATGGCCGGGTGAGCCGCTGGGGGATCGTCGCCTTCGCCTCCTCGCTCGACCAGGCCGGGCCGATGGCGCGCAGCGTGCGCGATGCGGCAATCCTGCTGCGGGCGATGGCGGGGCATGACCCGATGGATTCGACCTCCGCCGACCTGCCGGTGCCCGATTACGAGGCGGCGCTGACCGGCGACATCCGCGGCAAGCGGATCGGGATCCCGCGCGAATACCGCATCGACGGGATGCCGGACGAGATCGGGCGGCTCTGGGACGAGGGCGCGGCGATGCTGCGCGATGCGGGGGCCGAGATCGTCGAGATCAGCCTGCCGCATACGATGTACGCGCTGCCGGCCTATTACGTCATCGCGCCGGCCGAGGCATCGTCGAACCTCGCGCGCTACGACGGGGTGCGCTACGGCCACCGCGCGAGGCTGGGGCCCGGCGAAGGCATCACCGAGATGTATGAGCGCACGCGGGCCGAGGGCTTCGGCCGCGAGGTGCAGCGCCGGGTGATGATCGGCACCTATGTGCTCTCGGCGGGGTTCTATGATGCCTATTACAACCGCGCGCGGAAGGTTCGCGCGCTCATCAAGCGCGATTTCGACACGGTTTTCGCAGCCGGGATCGACGCGATCCTGACGCCGGCCACGCCCTCGGCCGCCTTCGGACTGGGGGAAAAGGCGGATGCCGATCCGGTCGAGATGTATCTCAACGACGTGTTCACGGTGACGGTGAACCTTGCCGGCCTTCCGGGAATCGCGGTGCCGGCGGGGCTGGACCGCGGCGGCCTGCCGCTCGGGCTGCAACTGATCGGCCGGCCCTGGGGCGAGGCGGAGCTGCTCAATCACGCGCATGTGCTGGAGCGTGCGGCGGGCTTCGTGGCGAAGCCGGGCAAGTGGTGGTAGATGCGGCGATCATGCAGGGCCTATCCATGCGGCTGATCGCGCTTCTCCTTCTCGTCACCCTGGCCGCCTGCACGCAGCCGCCCGTGCCCGACAGCGGCGCGGGCGTCGGTTTTGGCAGCTACACGGAATATTTGCGCGACCGCGAGGCGCAGCTTCGCGGCGCGCCGCCCGCCGCCGCACCTTTCCCGGCGGGGCCGGCCGTGGCGGCGCCCGCTGTCGTATCCGCGCCGCTCGGCGCGCCGCTGCCGCCGGCGGCGACTGCGCTTGCGGTGCCGGACGGGCCCGGTCGTGCGACGATTTCGGACGAGCAGGATTTCGGCGCCGTCGCATCGCGCGAATCGATCGAATCCGATGCCGCGCGGCGCCGGGCGCAGCAGGCCCAGCTTGTCGTCGTCGCGCCGACGGCGGTGCCGCAGCGCAGGGGGCCGTCGGGGCCGAACGTGGTGGAATATGCGCTGGCCACCCGGCACAACCCGGGCACCAGGCTCTATTCCCGCTTTCCCATCCGCATGCGCAGCCCCGAAGCGGCCTGTGCCGCCTATCCGTCCGACGATCTTGCGCAGGAGGCGTTCCTTGCCGCCGGCGGACCCGAGCGCGATCCGCGCGGGCTCGACCCCGATGGCGACGGGTTCGCCTGCCGCTGGGATCCGCGCCCCTTCCGCGCGGCGGTGCAGTAGGGCGGTGTTCCCCAGCCCGAACTGCGGGCCACGGCGGGGCGGCCTGCGCCCGGACCTTGTCGTGATCCACTATACCGGCATGGCGACGGCGGCGGCCGCGCGGGCGCGGCTGTGCGATCCGGCGGCCGAGGTTTCGGCGCATTGGCTGATCGACGAGGCCGGAAACGCCGAGCCGCTGGTGGACGAGGCGCTGCGGGCCTGGCACGCCGGGGCGGGGGAATGGCTGGGCAGGGGCGATGTCAATTCCCGCTCGATCGGCATCGAGCTCGCCAATCCCGGCGACCGGCCGTTCCCCTCGGCCCAGATGGCGGCGCTCGAGCGGGTGCTGGCGGGGGTCATGGACCGCTGGGGCATCGCACCGGCCGGCGTGATCGCGCACAGCGACATGGCGCCGGGGCGCAAGGTCGATCCCGGCGCGCGGTTCGACTGGCGGGGCCTCGCACGGGCCGGGCTGGCGGTCTGGCCCTCGGGCCCCGGCGATCCGGCCGTGCCGCTGGAGGCGAGCCTGACGCGGATCGGCTATCCGGCGGTCGATCCTGCGGTTCGCCTCGCGGCGTTCCGGCTGCGGTTCCGTCCATGGGCCTGCGGACCCGAGGATGCGGCCGACCGCGCGCTTGCGGCGGGCCTGGCCGCGCAAATGCGCGTCGATCCCTGAGGGCGGGCCCTGAGGGCGGGCCCTGAGGGCGGGCCCTGAGGGCGGGATCGGCTGCGCGGCCGTCGCAGCGCGTCCGTCGGGACCCTGGCCCCCTGCGCTGCGGCGCGCCGGCGCTTCAGCGGTTCGCCGGCGGCAGGGGTGCGTTCGCCGTCCAGTCCCAGGTGCCGGCATCGCGGTCGGCGACGGCCTGTTTCCAGCCCGCTTCCTCGGCCCTCGCCTTGAAGTTCAGCCCCTCGGGCGAATGGCGGGTGATCCCGTCGAAGATCGTGGCGAGGCGCTGCGTGTTCATCAGCCCTGTCGCCTCGATGGCCTGGTTGATGACCAGTTTCTGCATCGCAAGCTGGTTGACGGGCACCGAGGCCATGCGCGCCGCCATCGCCTCCACCCGCGCGTCCAGGGCCTCGGCCGGCACCGCCTCGAGCACAAGGCCCATCGCGGCCGCCTCGCGCCCCGTGATCCGGTCGCCGGTGAACAGCATCCGCTTGGCCCGCTCGGCCCCGAGCCGGTAGACCCACATCGCCGTCGTCGGACAGCCCCAGACGCGGGCCGGCATGTAGCCGATCTCGGCATCCTCGGCCATGATCGTGAGGTCGGCGCAAAGCGCGATGTCCGACCCGCCGGCGACGGCAAAGCCGTGGACCTTGCAGATCACCGGCTTCATCGCCCGCCACAGCGCCATGAAGCTTTGCGTGTTGCGCCACATGAAGGCGTAATCCTTGATCGGATCCCAGGGCATCGGCTGGGTCACGTCGCCGCTGCCGTTGCCTTCGGCGTAATAGGCAAGGTCATAGCCCGACGAGAAGGCGCGGCCCGCGCCCGACAGCACCATCACATGCACGCCCGGATCGGCATCCGCCCGCGCGACCGCGGCGGCGAGCAGCGCCGGCACCGCGTCGTCGATGGCGTTGAGCACCTCGGGCCGGTTGAGCGTGATGCGCGCGATGCGGCCGTCCTTTTCGTAAAGCACCTTGGACATGCTTCCCCCCTCTGCCGTGCCTGCCGCATCGGGCGCCGGCGCGCGCCGGGCTGTCAAGCGGCGACGCGGCGTCGAGGGCGTTGACCGCGCCGGGCGCGGCGCCTATGTCGGGGGCGCGCGGAGGGTCGGGCGACCGCGGCGGGGAACCGTCGAGGAAAGTCCGGACTCCATGAGGCAACGGTGCCGGGTAACGCCCGGCCGGGGCAACCCGAGGGAAAGCGCCACAGAGAACAGACAGCCCCGCTTGCGGGGTGATGGTGAAACGGTGGGGTAAGAGCCCACCGCGGACCGGGCAACCGGGACGGCACGGCAAGCCCCACCGGGAGCAATGCCAAATAGGGGCCTCGCGCGGGGCTGATCCCGCAGGGGATATCGCCGCAGGGACGCTTCAGCCCGAGAGGCCCGGGTTGGCAGCATGAGCGGCGCGGCAACGCATCGCCCAGATGAATGGTCGCCCGAGGGGGCTCGTCCCCCCGGACAGAATCCGGCTTACAGGCCCTCCGCGCAAACGAAAGGCCGCCGCGGGGCACGCGCACCGCTGCAAGGCCCCGCGCCGCCCCTGTCGCGATCGTCCGCAAGCCGTTACACTGGCCTGCGACACTGCCAGCACCGTATGGGGAGAATGCCATGAGTTTCGTCAAGACGCTTGCGCTGCTCGGGGCCGGGTTCGCCGCCGCCAAGGGCTTTGACCGCTACCGGGCCATCGGCGGCATGGACGGGGTCAAGGAGGCGATGAAGGGCAATCCCGCGCTGGCGCCCATGGCGGATGCGCTCGACAAGATGACCGGCGCGCAGGGCAAGCCGGCCGATGTCTCGGCCGGGATGGCGGCCATGCTGGGCGCGATGGGCACGGCGGCGGCGGCGGGGATGTCGAACCTCGGCGCGATGGTCGACAAGATGACCGGCACCAACGCCGCCACTGCGTCGATGGAGGCCAATGCCAAGCTGATGATCCGCGCGATGATCATGGGCGCCAAGGCCGACGGCGTGATCACCGCCGAAGAGCGGGCCGAGATCGAGGCGCATCTGGACGAGCTTACCCCCGAGGAACGCGCCTTCGTCGCGGCCGAGATGGATGCCCCGGTCGATCCGATCGCCTTTGCCCGTGACGTGGCCGAGGGCGCGCGGGGCCAGACCTATGCCGCCGCCGCCGCGATGGCGCGGTCCGACACGCCGCAGGAACAGCAGTTCCTTGCCGCGCTCGGCGGCGCGCTCGGCCTCGACCGGACGGCCCGCGCTGCGGTTCATGCCCAGCTGGGGCTGGCGCCGCCGACGGTCTGAACGGCGGACGGTCCGACCGGGCGATATGGCTTGACAGCATCGCGGGCGCGGCTAGAAGGCGAGCCTCAGGCTTTTCGGGTTGCGCCACGGGCGGCGGCCCCATCGAAGGAGTTGCGCCATGGCGAAACCGGCCACCATCAAGATCCGCCTCAACTCGTCGGCGGGCACCGGGCATTTCTACGTCACCAAGAAGAACGCCCGGACGATGACCGAGAAATTCTCGATCACCAAATACGATCCCGTCGTGCGCAAGCATGTCGAATACAAGGAAGGCAAGATCAAGTGACGGGCGGCCCGCGATCCGCGGGCGCAAGCGTCCGGCGATCGGTGCAGGGCCGCCCCAGGGGCGGCCTTTTTGCTGCGCGACTCACCCGAATGTGACACGAAGGCGCAGGTCGCGGCCGCTTTGCGCTTTGCCGCCGGCGGCGCGGCGCTAGTGTCCTGACCTGCAGCGATGGACGGCGCGGGAGACGGCATGGGCGTTGTATGGCGCATCCTCTGGCAGGCGGCACTCGGCGCGGCGATTGCCGCCGTCGTCGCCGTGCTCTGGGCGCGGTTCCTGCCGGCGTCGCATCCCTGGCTCGAACGGGCGGGCGTGCTGCAGCCGATGAAGGATCTCGGCCTCGTCCCGCCGCCCGCCGAGGCGCCTGCGGCACCGGGCCGGGGCGGCCCGCCGGGCGGGTTCGCGCGCGGCCCGGTCAATGTGCTAGCCGAGCCGCCCGGCGAGGCGCGCGCCTTCGACCGGGTGGCGGCGATCGGCACGGGGCAGGCGCGGCATGCGGTGACGGTGACGGCCGAGGTCGCGGGGCGCATCGTCGCGGTGCCGGTCGCGTCGGGGACGCGGGTGCAGGCCGGCGACGTGATCGCCGTGCTCGACCGCGAGGCGCAGGACATCGCGGTGGCGCGCGCGCGCCTTGTGCTCGACGATGCGCGCGACCGGCTGGACCGGGTCGAGCGGCTGCGCGCCACCGGCAGCGCGACCGATCTTCAGATCCGCGAGGCCGACCTTGCGCTGCGGCAGGCGGAACTCGCGCTGCGCGAGGCCGAATATGCGCTCTCGCGCCGCGACGTGCGCGCGCCGATCGCGGGATCGGTGGGGATCATCGGCATCGAGGCCGGCGAGCAGGTGACAGCGGCCACCGAGATCGCGCGGATCGACGACCGGGCGGTGCTGGTGGTGGAGTTTCGGGTGCCCGAACGGTTCGTCGGCCAGATCGGGCCGGGCGATGTGGTCACGGTCCGCCCCCTCGCGCGGGCCGAGGACACGCTGTCCGGGGTGATCGTGGCGCTCGACAACCGGGTCGAGGTGGCGAGCCGGACGATCCGTGTCCAGGCCGAGGTGGACAATCCCGGCGATGCGCTGCGCGCGGGGATGGCGTTCGAGATCGGGCTGGATGTCGAAGGGCCGCGCCATCCGACGGTGCCGCCGCTGGCGGTGCAATGGGGCAACAGCGGCGCCTTTGTCTGGATCGTGCGCGAGGGCAAGGCGGCGCGGCTGCCGGTTCGGATCGTCCAGCGCACCGCCTCGGCGGTGCTGGTGCAGGCCGCGTTCCAGCCGGGCGATCTGGTGGTGCGCGAAGGGGTGCAGGCGCTGCGCCCCGGCGCCGAGGTGGCGACGGGCGGCCCCGCGGCCGCGGCGGGCGGCGCCCGGCCGCGGACGTGACAGGCGCTGCGCCGGTCTGGCCGCGCGGTGGTCCGTGCATTGCCCGGCGCGCAGGGCCGGACGGTTGACGGACGGAGAAGCGGAATGAGCGTTGCCGACAAGGTCGCCGATGCAGCCGAGGCCGGAAAATCGGGCACGGCGCTGTTCGTGCGCCGCCCCATCCTCGCCTTCGTGCTCAATGCGCTGATCGTTCTGGCCGGGCTCGCCGGCCTTCTGGGCGCCGAGGTGCGCGAGTTGCCCGATGTGGACCGGCCGGTGGTGACCATCACGACCGACTTTCCCGGCGCCGCCCCGGAAACGGTGGATCGCGAGGTGACGGCGGCGATCGAGGGCGCGGCGGGGCGGGCGACGGGGGTCAAGTCGATCTCGTCCAGCTCGCGCTTCGGGCGCAGCCAGGTCACGGTGGAATTCGCCGACGGCGTCGATCTCGACGTTGCCGCGACCGACCTGCGCGACGGCGTGGCACGCATCCGCGGCACGCTGCCCGCCGGGGCCGAGGATCCGCGGGTGGTCAAGGCGGATGCCAATGCCGATGCCGTCATGCGTCTTGCCGTCACGTCCGCCACACGCTCGCCCGAGGCGCTGTCGCAACTGGTGGAGGATGTGGTGCGCGACCGGCTCCTGTCGGTCGCGGGCGTCGCCGATGTCCAGGTCTTCGGTGACCGGTCCGAGATCTACCGCGTCGATATCGACCTGATGCAGCTCGCAAGCCGGGGCCTGAGCCTTGCCGATGTGCGCCGCGCGGTGTCGAGCGTGGCCTTCGACGCGCCCGCCGGGGCGATCTCGTCTGCGGACCAGAGCATCGTGGTGCGCACCACCGCGGCGGTGAGCACCGTCGGGCAGTTCGAGGCGCTGGCGGTCGCGGATGGCGTGCGCCTTGGCGATGTGGCGATGGTCACGCTCGGCCCGGCGAGCGGGCAGACGATCCTGCGCGCGAACGGAGAGGCGGGGGTGGGCCTCGGCGTGATCCGCGCCGCGCAGTCGAACACGCTCGAGATCTCGACCGCCGTGCGCGCGCAGGTCGAGGAGATCCGGCGGCTCTTGCCGGACGATGTGGCGATCTTCGTCACCTCGGACGATGCGACCTTCGTCAATGGCGCGATCGAGGAGGTGGCCAAGACGCTCGGCTTTGCCGCGCTCATCGTCGTGGCGGTGATCTTCCTGTTCCTGCGCGACTGGCGGGCGACGCTGATCCCGGCCGTCACGCTGCCGGTGGCGCTGATCGGCACGATCGCGGCGATCTGGCTCGTCGGCTTCTCGATCAACGTGCTCACGCTCCTTGCGCTGGTGCTGGCGACGGGGCTGGTGGTGGACGATGCCATCGTGGTGCTGGAAAACATCGTGCGCCGCCGGTCCGAGGGGATGGGGGCGCGGGCCGCGGCGGTGCTGGGCACGCGGCAGGTGTTCTTTGCCGTCGTGACCACGACGGCGACGCTGGCGGCGGTGTTCATCCCGCTCAGCTTCCTGCCCGGCCAGACGGGGGGGCTGTTCCGCGAATTCGGCTACACGCTCGCGATCTCGGTCCTGCTGTCGTCCTGCGTGGCGCTGACGCTCTGCCCGGTGCTCGCCTCGCGCCTGCTGCGCGCGCCGCCCGTGCGCCAGCGGCGCGGGCCCTTCGTGCTGCTGGGGATGGCGCTGCAGGCGGTTTACGCGCGGTCCTTGCGGATGGCGCTTGCCGCGCCGCTCGTGGTGGTGCTCGCGGCGGTGCTGTTCTGCGCGACGGCGGTGCTGATCGCATCGGGCATCCGGCAGGAACTGACACCGCCCGAGGACCGGTCGATCGCGCTGCTGAGCGTTTCGACCCCGCAGGGCGTGTCGCTTGACTATACCGACACGCAGATGCGCGCGCTCGAGGATGCGCTGGCGCCGCTGGTCGCGTCGGGCGAGGTGCAGAACATGTTCGCGCTCGCCGGGACCGGCGGGCGGGCGAACCGGGGGTTCATGGTGCTCACCCTCGCCCCATGGGCCGAGCGGGAACGCGGGCAGGCCGAGATCGTGGGCGAGATCAACCGCCGCATCGCCCCGGTGATCGGGGCGCGGGCCTTTGCGATCCAGCCCAATTCGCTCGGCATCCGAGGCGCGGGGCGCGGGCTGACCTTCGCCGTCACGGGCGGCACCTACGAGGCGCTCGGCCCGGCCGCGGCCGAGCTTGTTCGCAGGCTCGAGGAGGACCGGCGCATGGGGCAGGTCCGGCTCGGCTACGACACCACGCAGCCGCAGCTTTTCATCGAGGTGGACCGTGACCGGGCGGCCGATCTCGGCATCGCCATCGAGGGCCTCGGCGAGGCGCTGCAGGCCGTGCTCGACGGGCGGCGGGTCGGGCAGGTGTTCGTCGGCGCGCGGGCTTATGACATCACGCTCGTGTCCACGGCCGATCCGGTGGACGATCCCGGCGATCTGGAGCGGATCTTCATGCAGGCGGCAGGCGGGCAGATGGTCCCCATCTCGTCCTTCGTGCGGCTCGAGGAGCGGGCGGTGGCGCCCGAACTGGGGCGCGAGGCGCAGCTTCGCGCGGTCGAGATCACCGCCGGGCTGACGCCCGCCCTGTCGCTCGGCGAGGCGCTGGCCGAGGTGGAGCGGGTGGCGGCCGAGGTGCTGGAGCCCGGCATGCGCATCCTGCCGCTGGCCGAGGCGGCGACGCTGACCGAGACCTCGGCCGGCCTCTTCATCGTGTTCGGCTTTGCCATCGTGGTGGTGTTCCTTGTCCTGTCGGCGCAATTCGAAAGCTTCGTCGCCGCGGTGATCGTGATGGCGACGGTGCCGGTGGGCCTCGCCTGCGCGGCCTTCGCGCTGGCTCTGACGGGGGGCAGCCTCAATGTCTATTCCCAGATCGGCCTCGTGCTGCTGGTGGGGATCATGGCCAAGAACGGGATCCTGATCGTGGAATTCGCCGGACAGCTTCGCGATGCGGGGGCAAGCGTGCGGGCCGCGATCGAGGAGGCGACGGTGATCCGCCTCCGCCCGGTGATTATGACCATGGCCTCGACCGTGATCGGGGGCGTGCCGCTCCTGCTGGCCGCGGGGGCGGGCGCCGAGGCGCGGATCGCGCTCGGCTGGGTGATCGTGGGCGGGCTGGGGCTGGCGACGCTGGCGACGCTCTACCTCACGCCGGTGGTCTATCTGCTGCTGGCGGGGCTGTCCAAACCGCGGGCCGAGGAAGAGGCGCGGCTGGTGGAGGAACTCGAAGGGGCGGCGCGGAGCTGACCCGGGGCGGTCCATCATCCGCCTGTTGCATTCTCCCCCTAGCGTGATGCCGTTCGACAGGGGACGCGCCCGATGCAACCCGCCGATACCCGTCAGCGCCTGATCGCCGCGACCGAGGCGGTCATCTGCCGCGAACGCGCCGCGCCCGGCGTCACCTCGCGCGCCATCGCGGCCGAGGCGGGGGTGCGGCTGTCGGCCATCGGATATCACTTCGGCTCGCTCGAGGCGCTGGTGGTCGCCACCGCCGAACGGGTCGCCCGGCGGCTGAACACCGAGCGTCTGACCGCGCTGCAGCAGGCCGTCGACCGGCACCGCCCCGCGCCGCCGCCGATCGACCTCGTGATCGAGGCGCTTGTCGGCCCCTCGGTGCGCTGGAGCCTCGATCCCGCCTCGGCCTATCCGGTGTTCGACTATGCCCACCGGATGCATGCGCTGACCGCCCGGCCCGAGCTTTACCACGGCATGACCGAGGCCATCGGCCATCACATCGCCTTCATCGCCGTGCTGCGCCGCGCCGCGCCCTGGCTGGGCGAGGCCGAGATCGGCTGGCGGATCAACGCAGCGCTCGGCATCCGCAGCCAGGTGATCCGCAACCGCCACCGGTCCCGGGTGCTGGCGGCCGGTTCGGTCGATTTCGACGATCCCGAATCGGTGATCGCCCGCATGGTCGAGGTCATCGCGCCGATGTTCGCCCGCACCGAGCCGCCCGCGCGCGTCCATCCGCGCCCGCTGCCGCGGATCAGGACGGCGACCTAGACGCGTCACGCGGGCGCCATGCCCTCGCCCTAGCACTGGTCCCGGCAGGGGCGATGTGCGGGGGGCGATCATGGCGGCGATCACGCTTTCGGGCATCACCAAACGCTTCGGCGCCGATGTCGCCGTGCAGGGGATCGACCTTGCGATCCCGGACGGCGCCTTCGTGGTCATCCTCGGCCCCTCGGGCTGCGGCAAGTCCACGCTGCTGCGGATGATCGCGGGGCTCGAGGACGTGACCGAAGGCCGGATCGAGATCGGCGATGTCCCGGTCACGCATCTGCCGCCCGGCGCGCGCGGCTGCGCGATGGTGTTCCAGAACTATGCGCTCTACCCGCATATGACGGTGGCCGAGAACATCGGCTATGCCTTGCGGGTTGCCGGGATGGACCGGGCGGCGCGGGCGGCGCGGGTGGCCGAGGTCGCGGCGACGCTCGGGCTGACCGACCTGCTCGCCCGCCGCCCGGCGCAGCTTTCGGGCGGGCAGCGCCAGCGCGTGGCGATGGGGCGGGCGATGGTGCGATCGCCCAAGGTGTTCCTGTTCGACGAGCCGCTTTCGAACCTCGACGCCAAGCTGCGGGTGCAGATGCGGCTGGAGTTGCGGCGGCTGCACCGCGCGCTCGGGACAACGTCGATCTTCGTCACGCACGACCAGCTCGAGGCGATGACGATGGCCGATCTGCTGGTGGTCATGCAGGCCGGGCGGATCGAGCAGGTCGGCACGGCGGCCGCGGTCTATCACGCGCCCGCGACGCGCTTCGTGGCCGGGTTCATCGGCACGCCGGCGATGAACCTGCTGCCGGCGCGGATCGACGATCAGGGCCGCGCGGTGATCGCGGGGGGCTGGTCGCCGGCGCCCGGCACCGTCTGGGCCGCGGCGCCGGGCACGGCCGTCACGCTCGGCATCCGTCCCGGGGCGGTCGAGACGGCGCCGGCCGGCCCGGGCGCGCCCGCCTTTGCCGCCGACCTGATCGAGGATGTCGGGTCCGAGCTGCACCTGCATGCCCGCGCGCCCTGGGCGGGGGGCACGCTGGATCTGACGCTGGCGCGCCCGGCGGGGGCCCCGCTGCCCGATGGCGCCTTCGCGGCGCGCCTGCCGCCCGAGGCGCTGCACCTCTTCGACGATGCGACCGGCGCCCGGATCGCCCCCCTGTCCACCCGAACCGAGGCCATCGCATGCAGCGCCTGACGAGCTTCGTCCATCTGACCGATCTGCACCTGGGCGCGCCGGACGACCCGCACCTGCACAGCGATACCGCGGCGGCGCTCGCGGCGGCGCTGGCCGAGATCGCGCGCATCACCCCGGCGCCCGAGTTCATCGTCGCCTCGGGCGATCTGACCAATGCGGGGGATGCGGAAAGCTATCGCCGGCTGCGCGGCCTGATGGCGGCGGTGCCCTGCCCGGTGGTCTATGCGCTCGGCAATCACGACACCCGCGCGGGGTTTCGCGCGGGCATGCTGGATGCGCCGGGCGATGCGCCGCTCGACCATGACGCGGCGATCGCGGGCGTGCATGTGATCGCGCTCGACAGCACGCTTCCGGGCGAGATCGGCGGCGATCTGGATGACGGGCAACTCGGCTGGCTCGCCGCCGCGCTCGCGCGGCATGCGGGCCTGCCCAAGCTGATCGTCTGCCACCATCCGCCCGCGCTCGACGACCGGCCGTCCGATACCCCGTGGCGGATGCTGCCGGTCGAAACCTCGGCGCGGCTGGCGGCGGCGCTTGCGCCGCACCGGGTGCTGGCGATCCTGTCGGGGCATATCCACCACGACCGCTTTTCGCTCTGGCACGGCGTGCCGGTGATCGTCGGCACGGGGCTGCATGCCGCGACCGACATCCTCGACACCGAAAACCTCAGGATGCTGCGCGCGGGCGCCTTCGGCCTCGGCACCGTGCGGGCATCGGGCCTGACGATGGCGGTGATCCCGCTGCCCTCCGACCGGGCCGAGCTGTTCCGTTACCCGATGGCCGCGCTGCGCGCGCGCGCCGCCGCCCGCTGACCCCACCCCGAAAGGCCACCCCGAAAGGCCACCTCGAAAGGACCGACCATGCTGCGCCGCACCCTGCTGTCCACCGCTGCCGCCTTCGGCCTCGCGCTTGCCGCACCCGTTGCCACCGCCGAGATGGCGCCGGCCGTGACGAGGCCCGTCACGATCACCTTCTACAACTACAACCTCGCATCGGCCGGCATCGGCCGCGAGGCGACGCTGGAGCTCATCGCCGCCTTCGAGGCCGCCAACCCGATGGTCAAGGTCGAACCCATCGGCGTGCCCTCCAACGAGATCCTCTCGCGCGTGCAGGCCGATATCGTCGCCGGCCAGCCGGTAGACGTGGCGCAGCTTGTGTTCCGCGACCTGATCTATGCCGCCGAGCAACTCGGCGCGCAGCCGCTCGAGGATGTCGCGGGCGCGGAACTCGCTGCCCATGCCGCCGGTTTCGTGCCCAAGGGCCTCGCGCTTGGCGAAGTGAACGGCAAGACCTACGGCCTTGCCTATGTCTTCTCGACCCCGGTGATGTTCATCAACAAGACCCTGTTCCGCGAGGCCGGGCTCGACCCCGAAACCCCGCCGCGCACCTGGGACGAGGTCAAGGCGGCGGCGCTGGCGATCAGGGAAAAGACCGGCAAGCACGGGTTCTTCCCCGGCGCCTACGGGCCGGCCGACGGCACCTTCGTCTACCAGGCCATCGTGATGTCGAACGGCGGGCGGGTGCGCGACGGCAACCGGCTGACCTTCGCCGAGCCCGAGGCGGCCGAGGCGGTGGCGATGCTGCGCGACATGGTCGATGCCGGTGCCCATGCCCGGATCGACCTCGGCGCCCATCTCGACACGTTCCAGAGCGGCAACATGGGGATGTTCCTCTTCACCTCGGCCGTCCTGAACCGCCTCATGCGCGCCGCGGAGGGCAATTTCGAGCTCGGCCTCGGCCCGCTGCCCGCCTTCGGGGACAAGCCGACGGCCCCGACCAATTCGGGCTCGGCGATCTTCATGCTCTCCGAGGATCCGGTGAAACAGCGCGCCGCGTGGGAGTTGATGAAGTTCCTGACCTCGGACGAGGCCTATACCGTCATCACCTCCAAGATCGGCTATCTGCCGCTGCGCCTCGGCACGCTGGAGGATGACCGCTACCTCAAGGGCTGGATCGAGGCCAACCCGATGTTCCGCGTGAACCTCGAACAGCTCGACCGGATCACCCCCAACATGGCCTTCCCCGGCCCGAACTACCGTCAGGTCGAGAACATGATGAAGGAGGCGATGACCGAGGCCGTGTTCGGCACCGGCGATCCGCGCGCCGTGCTCGCGGCCGCGCAGGCGCAGGGCCAAGCCCTGATGCCGGCGAACTGACGCCGCCGCTGCGGGGGGCCCCCCGCGCCGGGCCCCCCCCCCCCCCCCCCCCGGGGGGTGGCGAAGGGCCCAGGCCCCC
>JBKBQT010000014.1:0-49980 GCA_046292445.1 Gemmobacter sp. | reverse complement strand
GCCCGCGCGGGCGCCGGGCAACCCCTGGTGGCGGCCTGGGGCCCCCCGCGGGGGGGGGGGGCCCCGCCGGCGGGCCCCCCCGCCCTGACCCCCCGGGAGTTTCGCGATGGCCGATGCCGCCCGCCCCGCCGCCCGAAGCCCTGCACAGGCGCAGGCCGGCGCGATGCGGCTGCCGCGCCTGCGCGTGGCGGCGGCCGAGCCATGGGCCTATCTTGCCCCCGCGCTCGCCGTGCTGCTGGTCTGGACCTATATCCCGCTGGTCGAGGCGTTCGAGCTGTCGTTCTATCAGTGGAACATGCTGCCGCGGGCGACGCCGGTCTATGTCGGCCTCGACAACTACCGCAACCTGATGACGCTGCCCGACATGCGGGCGGCGGTGTGGAACACGGCGCTCTACACCCTCGGCCTTCTGCCGCTGTCGGTCGCGCTGCCGCTAGCGCTTGCGCTGGTGACGCAAGGCATGCGCGGGCCGCTGCGCAACCTCTATCGCACGCTGATCTTCGTGCCCATGATCGTGCCGCCGATCGTCGCCGCGATCCTCTGGCGCTGGCTGCTCAACGCCGACCATGGCCTTGTCAACGCTTGGCTCGACGGTCTCGGCCTCGGGCGCGTCGCGTTCCTTGGCGATCCGGCGGTCGCGCTCTGGGCGCTGGTGTGGATCACGGGGTGGAAGCTGATCGGGTTTTCCACGCTTCTCTTTTCCGCCGCCAACAGCGCGATCAACCCCGCTTATGTCGAGGCGGCGCGGATGGACGGGGCGAGCGGGTGGCAGATCCTGCGCGACATCCGCCTGCCGCTCCTGTCGCCCACCATCCTGCTGCTGACGATGATGACGATGCTGTTCGGGGCGCAGTGGTCCTTTGTCTACATCAACGCGCTGACCGGGGGCGGCCCGCTGCGGTCCACCACGAACGTCTATTACGTGATGTGGGAATACGGGTTCCGCACCATGGCCGCGGGGTGGAGCACGGCGGCCGGCATGCTGACCTTCGCGGTCTTCGGGATCATCGCACTCCTGTGTCTCTGGGCGATGCGGAGGCTGGCGGTCTATGACGAGTGACGCCCCCCTGATGCGCATTGCCGCGCATGGCGCGATGATCCTGTTCAGCGCCGTGGCGGTCCTGCCGGTGCTGTGGATGATCGTCACGGCCCTGCGCGGCGAGGGCGAGATCTTCTCGACCCTGCCCTGGCCGGCGCGGCCGACGCTGGACAATTTCGCCTATGTGCTCGGGGCGATGCCCATGCTGCGCATCCTCGGCAACACCGCGCTGATGGCCGGCACGACGGCGCTGGCGCAGGTGGCGACGGGGTTGCTGGCGGCCTATGCGCTGGTGCGCTGGCGGTTCCGCGGCGCGGGCATCGCGCATGCCCTCATCGCGCTGTCGTGGCTGGTGCCGTTCCAGGTGGTGATGATCCCGAACTATGTGCTGGCAACCAGGCTCGGGCTGCTCAATTCGCTGACCGGTCTTGTGGTGCCCAATGCCGCGGCGGCCTTCGCCGTGCTGATCCTCTACAATGCGATGCGCGGCTTTCCCCGCGAGGTGATCGAGGCGGCGCGGATGGACGGGGCGGGATCGCTGCGCATCCTTGCGCAGGTCGTGGTGCCGAACCTGCGCGCGCCGCTCGCCGCGCTGGGGATTCTGGCTTTCATCTCGGCATGGAACGATTATTTCTGGCCTCTGCTGCTGATCCGGCGGATGGAGAATTCGGTGGTCCAGATCGGCCTGCAATTCTTCCTGACGGAGGAGGGGAACCAGTGGGGCCCGCTGATGGCCGCGGCGACACTCGCATCGCTGCCCATCCTTGCGGTCTATCTGATACTCCACCGGCAGGTGATCGACAGTTTCATGCGCGCGGGGATCCGGTGATGCGTTTCGAGCAGGACTTTCTGCCCCTTCCGGGGGTGCACAACATCCGCGATCTGGGCGGGTTGCCGCGGGCGGGCGGGGGTGCGACAGCGCATCGGCGCGTCATGCGCGGCTGCGCCATGCGCGGGCTGGCGCCGGCGGGACGGGCAGCGCTGATCGAGGCGGGGCTGGGCACGGTGATCGACCTGCGCGCGGCCGCCGAGCGGGCCGAGGCGCCCTCGCCCTTCGCCGGCACCGCCGGGATCGAGGACATCCACCTGCCGCTGTTCGAGGATCTGGCGCCGCTCGTGCAGATGATGGCGGGCGATGCCGCCTTCACGCTCGACCGCCGCTATGGCGCGGCGCTCGATGCCGCCGCGCCCCGCTTTGCCGCCGCGATCGCGGCGGTCGCCGATGCCGGGCCGGGGATCGTGCTGTTCCACTGCACCGCCGGCAAGGATCGCACCGGCCTGATCGCGGCGCTCTTGCTGGTGCTGGCCGGGGTGCCGCGCGATGCCATCGCGGCTGATTATGCCCGAACCGCGACCGACGGCGCGGCGCTGATCGACAGCCTGCGTGTCCGGGCGCTTGCGGCGGGCGCCGATCCGCAGATGCTGGGCGTGATGCTGTCGTCGCCGGCCGAGGCGATGGCGGCGACGCTCGACCATCTCGACGCAGGGCATGGCGGTGCGCGGGGCTACCTTGCAGCGGCGGGGCTGGATGGCGCGGCGATGGACCGGGCGGCGCAGCGGCTTGGCCCGGCCGGATGACGCGGCCGATCACGCCGCGCGGCGCAGCGGCACGGCGCGGCCGGCATCGTCGAAGAGATGCAGCGCCTCGGGCGCGGCAGACAGCACCGCACCCTCGCCCCGCGCGATCGCCCGCGTGCCCGGCAGGCGAGCGGTGAGCGTGACCGCGGCATGGCCGGCGGCAAGGCCGCCGACGGCGACCTCGACCAGGGTCTCGGCCCCCAGATGCTCCACATGCTGCACCCGGCCGGCGAGCGTCAGGCCGCCGCCGGCGCCCTCGCCGAGGGCGAGCGCCTCGGGCCTGATCCCGACAGTTGCGGGACCGGGGGCGATGCCGCCGGCCAGCGCGAGCGTCGCGCCGCCGACATGCAGCGCGCTCTGCCCGCCCTCGGCGGTCACATCGGCCGGCAAGAGGTTCATCGGCGGTGCGCCGAGAAACGTCGCCACGAAGAGATCGCAGGGGTTGTGGTAGAGCTCCATCGGGGCCCCCGCCTGCCGGATCCGCCCGCCGTCCATCAGCACCACGCGGTCGGCCATGGTCATCGCCTCGACCTGGTCGTGCGTGACATAGAGCGTCGTGATCCCGAGGCCCTTCTGCAGCTTGGCGATCTCGACCCGCGCAGTGGCGCGCAGCTTGGCGTCGAGGTTCGACAGCGGCTCGTCGAACAGAAACGCCGCCGGTTCGCGCACGATGCAGCGCGCGACCGCCACGCGCTGGCGCTGGCCGCCCGACAGTTCCTTCGGGCGGCGGTGCAGCAGGTGCGCGATGCCCAGCCGGTCGGCCGCCGACCGCACCCGTTCGACGATCTGTGCGCGCGGAACCCCGCGCAGCGACAGCGCGAACCCGATGTTCTCGGCCGCCGTCAGGTGCGGGTAAAGCGCGTAGGACTGGAACACCATCGCAAGGTTGCGGTCGCGCGCGGGCAGGTCGGTCACGTCGCGCCCGTCCACGAACACCCGCCCGCCGCTTGCCTCCTCGAGCCCTGCGAGGATGCGCAGCGAGGTCGTCTTGCCGCAGCCCGACGGGCCGACGAGCGCGACGAATTCGCCCGGCGCGATGGTCAGCGACAAACCGTCAACCGCGACGGTGTCGCCGAAGCGCTTGGAGATGCCGTCGAACGCAAGGCCCTGCATGCCGATGCTCCGTCAAGACACACCGAGGGTGCCGCACCTGCGCGACAGATCGGCGACGGCCCTGTATCGCCGACCCAGAGCCGTCGCAAACCTGTCGCGCCCGGCGCGCAGGCTCGCGCCCAACATCCGAGGGAGACCGACCCATGTCCGCCATCCGTTTCGTTCATATCACCGACCTGCATGTCAGCGCGCCCGAGCCGGCCGATCCCGGCCTTGCGTCCGACACCACCGAAACGCTGCGCTGCGTGCGCGGGCTGATCGAGGCGATGGACCCTGCGCCGGCCTTCGTCATCGCCTCGGGCGATCTGACGAACCGGGGCGATGCGGCGTCGTTCCGCACGCTCCACGGCCTGATGGACGGTTTCGGAGTGCCGGTGATCTGGGCGCTCGGCAACCATGACAGCCGGGCCGGATTCCGGGCGGTGTTCGGGGGCGATGCGGCCGATCCCGAGGCGCCGCTCGATCACGAGGCGGTGATGGCGGGCGTGCATATCATCACGCTCGACACCAGCCGCAAGGGCCGGATCGGCGGCGATCTGGACGCGGCGCAGTTCGATTTTCTCGACGCCGCGCTGGGCCGCCATGCGGATCTGCCCAAGCTTCTGGTGATCCACCATGCCCCCGCGCTCGACCGGGCGGCGGAATGGGAATGGGAGGGGCTGAGCTTTGCCGCGACCGACCGGCTGGCGGCGATGCTGCCCGGCCGCGGCGTGCAGGGGATCTTTTCGGGCCATATCCACATGGACCGCTTCACCCACTGGCACGGCATCCCGGTCGTGGTCGGCATGGGCCTGCACAATGCGCTCGACCCGCTCTACGCCGGCCCCGGCATCCGGGCGGTGCGCGGCGCGTCGCTGTCGGTCTGCACGCTGCGGGCCAGCGGGCTGACCGTGACCTGCGCCCCGCTGCCCTCGGACCGCGCCGAGCTGCGCATCGTCACGCTGGAACAGCTTGCGGCCTACGAGGCCGCGATGGCCGCCGCCGAATGACCGCGCCCGAACCCTCAAACGCAGAGACGCCCATGCCCCGCACCATGCCCCTGACCCGCCGCGCGTTGACTGCCCTCATGCTGTCGGCGGCCATGCTGCCGGCGCCCTTTGCCGCCGCGCAGACCGCCGCACCCGCCTCGGACGCGCCGGTGACGATCCGGTTCTACAACTACAACCTCGCCTCGGCCGGAATCGGCAAGGAAGGCACCGAAGAGATGCTTGGCGCCTTCGCCCAGAGCCATCCGCATATCACCATCGAGCCCGTGCCGACCCCGGCCGCCGAGGTGATGGCCCGCATCCAGGCCGATGTGATTGCCGGCAACGGGCCCGATCTGGCGCAGGTGATCTTCGCCGACCTCGGCTATGTGGTCGAGAATTTCGGCATCGCCCCGCTGGAGGATGTCGTGCCGGCGGACGAACTGACCGCGCATCTGGGCGGGATGTTCCCGAACGGTGTCGAACTCGGCCGCCTCGGCGGCAAGACCTACGGCCTCGCCTATGTCTTTTCCACGCCGGTGCTGTTCTACAACGCCGATCTGTTCCGCGCCGCGGGTCTCGACCCGGACGCCCCGCCCCTGACCTGGGCCGAGGTGGCGGCGGCCGCCGATGCGATCGCCGCGACGGGCAATGTCGGGCTGGCGACCGGCATCTTCGGGCCCTCGGCCTATGACTGGCTGTTCCAGGGCTTCATCCGCTCGAACGGCGGGCGGGTGATGTCGGATGACCGCAAGCGGATGATGTTCGGCGAGCCCGAGGCCGTGGAGGCGATCCTGACGCTGCGCGCCATGGCGCAGAGCGGGGCGATGCCGAACCTGCCGGTGGCCGGCGCGATCGAGGCGATGTCCTCGGGCAAGGCGGGGATGTATCTGCAGACGAGCGCGGTGCAGGGTGCCCTGATGCGCGGCGCCAAGGGCAACTTCGACCTGCGCGCCGCCCCGATGCCGACCTTTGCCGGCAAGCCGGCGACGCCCACCAACTCGGGCTCGGCGCTGGTCATCATGGCGCGCGACCCGGCCCGCCAGCGCGCGGCGTGGGAGCTGATGCGGCATCTGACGTCGGACTATGCCTATACGGTCATCACGTCGAGGATCGGCTATGTCCCGCTGCGCCCGAACGCGATCGAGAGCGAGGAATTCCTCGCCCCCTGGCTGCGCGAGAATCCCATCGTCGCGCCCAACATCGCGCAGCTATCGGTGCTCACCCCGTGGGTGCCGCTGCCGGGGCCGAACTACCGCCAGATCCTCGCCACGATGATGAACGCGGCCGAACAGGCAGTTTTCGGGGAGGGCGATCCGGCAAAGATCCTCGCCGAGGCGCAGGCGCGCGCCCAGGCGCTGATCCCGCGCTGACCGTGGCCGGGGCAGCCGCCGCAACCCGCCGCGCCGTCGCCGGCGCCGGCCCCCGGCGGCGGCTTGCGCTGGCGCCGTGGCTCTACCTCGCGCCGGCGGTCCTTGCATTCGTGGTCTGGATCTATGCCCCGCTCGGCTATGCGTTCTGGCTGAGTTTCAAGGAATGGAACATGCTGCCCTTCGTGCCGATCCGGCATGTCGGCACGCTCAACTACGAACGCCTGATCGGCCTGCCGGAAATGGGGCAGGCGCTGCGCAACACCGCCCTCTACCTTCTGGGCCTGCTGCCGCTCACCGTGGCGCTGCCGGTGGCGGCGGCGATCCTGACGCATGATCTGCGCGGGCCCTGGCGCAACCTTTACCGCGCGCTGATCTTCGTGCCGCTGATCGTGGCGCCGGTGGCGGCGGCGGCCGTCTGGCGATGGCTGCTCGACCCGCAGTTCGGGCTGGTCAACGCGGGCCTCGCCGCGCTCGGCTTCGCGCCGGTGCGGTTCCTGACCGACCCGGCCACGGCGCTCTGGACGATCGTGTGGATCACGGGATGGAAGCTGATGGGCTTTGCCACGCTGATCGTCTCGGCGAGCCTTGCCAACATCAACCCCGCGCTGATCGAGGCGGCGCGGCTCGACGGGGCGAGCGAATGGCAGGTCACGCGGCGCATCCGCCTGCCGCTGCTGTCGCCGGTGATCTTCCTTCTGGTGCTGCTGACGATCCTCGTGGGCGCGCAGTGGAGCTTTACCTACATCCACGTCCTGACCGGCGGCGGGCCGCTGGGGAGCACGACCAACATCTATTACCTGCTCTGGCAGTTCGGCTTTGGCAGCCTTGCCGCCGGCTGGGCCGCGGCGGCGGGGATGATCCTGTTCGCCGGCTTCGGTGCGGTGGCGGTCGCGCTGATCTGGGTGATGAACCGGGTGACGTTCCATGACGATTGACGCCGCTGCGGCGCCGCGGCGCAGGCGCGGGCGGTCCGGCATCGTCGCGCATGCGGTGATGATCCCGCTCGCCGCCGTGTCGGTCTTTCCGCTCTGGTGGATGATCGTGACCTCGCTGCGACCGGAGAACAGGATCTACAGCACCATCCCCTGGCCGGTCGGGGCGACGCTGGACAATTACGCCTTTGCCATGGCCTCGGTGCCGGTCGGCCGGATGCTCTGGAACACCGCCCTTTTCGCCGCCGGATCGACGGCCGCCTCGCTCCTGACCGCGATCCTCGCTGCCTATGCCTTCGCCCGCTGGCGCTTTCCCTTCGACCGCGCGGTCTATGCGCTGGTCGCGCTGACCTGGCTGGTGCCGTTCCAGGTGGTGATGATCCCGAACTATGTTCTGATCGCGCGGATGGGGCTGATCGATACGGTGACGGCGATGATCCTGCCCAACGTCGCCTCGGCCTTTGCCGTGATGCTGCTGGTGCAGGGGATGCGGTCGTTCCCGACCGAGGTGGTCGAGGCCGCGCGGCTCGACGGTGCCGGGCACTGGCGCATCCTGTGGCGGGTGATCGTGCCCAACCTGCGCGCGCCGCTGGCGGCGCTGGCGATCCTTCTGTTCATCTCGGGGTGGAACGAATATTTCTGGCCGCTCCTGCTCACCCGCAGCGCGGAGACGACGGTGATCCAGATCGGCATCCAGATGTTCCTGACCGAGGAGGGCAACCTCTGGGGCCCGCTCATGGCGCTGTCCACCATCGCCTGCCTGCCGGTGCTGGCGATCTATGTGGTGCTGCAACGGCAGGTGATCGACAGCTTCGTGAAGGCGGGGATGCGCTGACGCCGCGCTCAGCCCGTCTCGGCCGCGAGCACCGCCGCCAGCCCCTCGCGGTAGGTCGGGTAGAGCAGCCGCAGCCCGAGGTCGCGCTTGATCCGGTCGTTCCGCACCCGTTTCGATTCGGCGTAGAAGCTCCGCGCCATCGGGGTCATCGTCGGCTCGGCCTCGGCATAGGGAACCGCTGGCGGCGGCGGCAGGCCGAGCAGCCGGGCGGCATGGGCGAGCACATCCTCGGGCGGGGCGGGCTCGTCGTCGCAAAGGTTCCAGATGCTGCCCGGCATGGGCGCGGCCATCGAGGCCGCGAGCGCCCGGGCGATGTCATCGACATGGATGCGGCTGAACACCTGCCCCGGCTTGACGATCCGCCGGGCAGTGCCGTCGCGGACCTTCTCGAACGGGCCGCGGCCGGGGCCGTAGATGCCGGCGAGGCGGAAGATGTGGAGCGGCAGGCCCGTCGCCTGCCATTGCGCCTCGGCCGCCACCCGGGCGCGGCCGCGGTCGGTGCCGGGGGCCAGCGGCGCGCGCTCGTCGATCCAGCCGCCGCCATGGTCGCCATAGACCCCGGTCGTCGAGAGGTAGCCCACCCAGCGGGGCCGCGCCGCCGCGATTGCAGCGCCGTGCGCGGCCAGGAACGGATCGCCCGCCGGTCCCGGCGCGGCCGAGGCGAGGATGTGGCTCGCCCGGGCAAGCGCCGGCGCAAGGTCGGCCGGCAGCACAAGCGGCTCAACCCCCGCTGCGCGGAACACCGCCGCACGGGCCGCATCGCGCGTGGTGCCGATCACCCGCCAGCCGGCCGGCATCAGCAGCGCGGCCAGCGCCTGCGCGGTATAGCCGTGGCCGAGGGACAAAAGCGTGCCGGTCATGCCGCCATAGGTGGCGCGGCGCGCGCGCCGGCGCAAGGGCGGCCGCGCTTGCGTCGGCCGCCCGCCTCGGGCAGGCTCGATCCATGAGCGATGATGACCTCAAAGGCGCCTATGCGCTCGACGGTCCGGCCGCCGTGCGCGCCTATTACGCCGACTGGGCCGCGCGCTATGACGGCGGCTTTGCGGCAGCGCATGGCTATGCGCTGCCCGCGGCGGTGGCGGCGGCCTATGCGGCGGCCGGCGGCGGCGGGCCGGTGCTCGACGTCGGTGCGGGCACCGGGCTTCTGGCCGAGGCGCTGGCGCGGCAGGGGGTCGGGCCGGTGGACGGGGTGGACCTGTCGCCCGAGATGCTGGCGCAGGCGGCGGCGAAGGGCGTCTACCGCATCCTCGTCGAGGGCGACGTGACGCGCCCGCTGCCGCTGGCGGACGGGCAGTATGCGGGGATCGTCAGTTCGGGCACCTTCACGGCCGGCCATGTCGGGCCGGCGGCGATCCCGGTCCTCATGCGTCTGGCCGCGCCGGGGGCGCTCTTCTGCCTGTCGGTGCATGAAAGGGTCTGGGACAGCTGCGGCTTTCCGGCCGGCTTCGCCGCGCTCGGGCGGGAGGTTTCGGATTTCGAGGCGCGTGCGGTGCCGGTCTATGCCGGGCAGGCCGCCGGGGCGCATGCCGCCGATCGCGCGCATCTCGTGCGGTTCCGCAAGGCCTGATGTTGCCAGAAATTCACTTGCGCCGGTCCGGTCGGAATGACAGCTTCCCGCCACCCCGCGGCCGATCCGCAGGAAGGAGCCCGCGATGAACCGCCCAGACCCCGCCATCCTGACCCCCGATGCCCCGGCGCCGGAGCTGTTCATGGATGCCGCCGCTGCGGTCGCCCGGCTCGAGGCGCTCTATGTCCAGGCGACCGATTACCTCGTGCGGGCCTTTACCCGCGCGGTGACCGAAGGGCGCCCCCCGGCGCGGATCCGCGCCTACTATCCCGAGATCCGCCTGACGGTCGCCCGCTTCGGCCGCGTGGACAGCCGCCTGAGCTTTGGCCATGTGTCCGAGCCGGGCGTCTATGCCACCACGATCACGCGGCCCGACCTGTTCCGCAACTACCTGCGCCAGCAGATCGAGCTTTTGCTGCGCAGCCATGGCGAGCCGGTGCAGATCGGCCCGTCCGACACGCCCATCCCGGTGCATTTCGCCGTCGCGCAGGCGCAGGGCGTGACGGTGCCGCAGGAGGGGGTGCTGGATTTCTCGCTGCGCGACGTGTTCGACGTGCCCGACCTTGCGACAACCAACGACGACATCGTGAACGGCGCGCGGACGGTGAATGCCGACGGCTCGCGCCCGCTGGCGCCGTTCACGGCGCAACGGGTGGATTATTCGCTGGCCCGGCTCGTGCATTATACCGCGACCGATACCGCGCATTTCCAGAACCACGTCCTGTTCACCAACTACCAGTTCTACGTGGACGAGTTCGAGATCTTCGCCCGCCGCGCGCTGGCCGATCCGGCGCAGGGCTATGACGCCTTCGTGGCCCCGGGCGAGCAGGTCATCACCGACCCCGAGGCGCCGCTCGCCGCGCTCACCAAGATGCCGCAGATGCCGGCCTATCACCTCAAGCGCGCCGACGGGAACGGGATCACGCTGGTCAACATCGGTGTCGGCCCGTCGAATGCCAAGACCGCGACCGACCATATCGCGGTGCTGCGCCCGCATGCCTGGTTGATGGTCGGGCACTGCGCGGGCCTTCGCAACAGCCAGAGCCTGGGGGATTTCGTGCTGGCCCATGCCTATCTGCGCGAGGATCACGTCCTCGACGCCGATCTGCCGGTCTGGGTGCCGATCCCGGCGCTGGCCGAGGTGCAGGTGGCGCTACAGGAGGCGGTGGCCGAGGTCACGCAGCTCGAGGGGTTCGAGCTCAAGCGGATCATGCGCACCGGCACCGTCGCCACCATCGACAACCGCAACTGGGAATTGCGCGACCAGTCCGGCCCGGTCCAGCGTCTGAGCCAGAGCCGGGCCATCGCGCTCGACATGGAAAGCGCGACGATCGCGGCGAACGGGTTCCGCTTTCGCGTGCCCTACGGCACGCTCCTGTGCGTCAGCGACAAGCCGCTGCATGGCGAGTTGAAGCTGCCCGGCATGGCGTCGGAGTTCTATCGGACCCAGGTCGGCCGGCATCTCGAGATCGGCATCCGCGCCATGGAACGGCTGCGCGAGATGCCGCTGGAACGCATCCACAGCCGCAAGCTGCGCTCGTTCGACGAAACGGCGTTCCTCTGAGCGCACAATCCCCCGCCGATCCGGTCCGGTCCTGCCTTTCCGGGCTTGATTTGGCCCGCGATTCCCTTTTTAGCGGCGGGACGCGCCCGCATCGGGCATGAGGCCGGCCCCGCGCCAGACGGGGATGCACAGGAGTGGGGACATGACAACCAAGCCGATGACCAAGACACAGCTCGTCGCCGAAGTGGCAGAGGCCATGGGCACCGACCGCAAGACGGCTGCCGCCGCGCTCGACGCCATCGCGGGCGTGGTGACGCGCACCGTCGTCGCCGGCGGCACTGTGGCGCTGCCGGGCATCGGCAAGGTCGTCTGCCGCGAGCGGCCGGAGCGCACCGTGCGCAACCCTGCGACGGGCGAGACGCTGACCAAACCGGCCGACAAGCAGGTCCGGTTCGCCATCGCCAAGGCGCTCAAGGACAGCGTCAACGGCTGACGGCGCAGGCGGCCCTGCCGAAAGGGCCGCTCCCGGCGTTCCGACGGGAAGTCAGCCCGGGATGATCGCCTGCGGCATGGCGCCGTCCGGGGCAAGGACCGGCCGCTCGGGGGACGCGCCGCGCGTCGCCCGAACGGCCCGGCGGCGGCGCAGGTGACCGTTCCGCGGCCTGCGCCGGGGCGCGGGGCGGACGGGCGGAGGGTTCATGGATCTGCGCGCGCTGGCGATGGGGCTGGCCTTTGCCCTGATGTGGTCGTCGGCCTTCACCTCGGCCCGCATGATCGTCACCGAGGCGCCGCCGCTGACGGCGCTGGCGCTGCGGTTCCTCGTGTCGGGGCTGATCGGCGTCGGGATCGCGGCGGCCATGGGGCAGTCCGCGCGGCTGAGCCGGGCGCAGTGGACCGCGGTGATCGTTTTCGGCGTGATGCAGAACGCGGCCTATCTCGGCCTCAACTTCGTGGCGATGCAGTCGATCCCGGCTTCGGTCGCGGCCATCGTCGCCTCGGGCATGCCGCTCCTCGTGGCGGCGGCGCTCTGGCTCGGGTATGGCGAGCGCTTGCCGGCGCTCGGCATCGGCGGGCTGGTTGCAGGGCTGGCGGGCGTTGCGATCATCATGGGCGCGCGGGTGTCGGGCGGGGTCGATCCGTTCGGGCTCGCGCTTTGCGCGCTCGGCGTGGTGGCGCTGACGGTGGCGACGCTGGCGGTGCGCGGCGCCTCGGGGGGCGGGAACCTGCTGATGGTCGTCGGGCTGCAGATGCTCGTGGGATCGGCCGTGCTCTGGCCCGTGGCGCTGGCGATCGAGCCGGCGCCGCCGCCGCCCGGCGACTGGTCGGCGCGGCTGATGCTCGCCTTTGCCTATACCACGCTTGTCCCCGGCCTCGCGGCGACCTGGGTCTGGTTCGCCCTCGTCGCGCGGATCGGCGCCACGCGGGCGGCGGCGTTCCACTTTCTCAACCCCGCCTTCGGCGTCGCCATTGCGGCGGTGCTGCTGGGCGAGCGGCTGGGCCTTTGGGACGTGCTCGGGGTGGCGGTGGTTGCGGCCGGCATCCTTGCCGTGCAGCAGTCGCGCCGGCGCACGGTTAGTTGATCGGGCCGTCGTAACCGATCCATCGTGCCGCGCGTAAGACCTCAAAGCAGAGAGGCGCGCATGGATCTGGTTTTCGGCTATCTCGCAGGGCTGCTGACGCTCATCAATCCCTGCGTTCTGCCCGTCCTGCCGCTGGTGCTGGCCGGTGCCTTGCAGGCGAACCGCTGGGGGCCGGTGGCGCTGGCCGGCGGGATGGGGGTGAGTTTCGTCGCGCTCGGGCTGACCATCGCGGCGGCGGGCCGGTCGCTCGGCCTGACGGAGGACACGATGGCGCGGGCAGGGGCGGCGGCGATGCTGGCCTTCGGGATCGTGCTGCTGGTGCCGCGGCTGCAGGCCGGGTTCGCGCTGGCGACCGGAGGCATGGCGGCGCGGGCCGACCGGGGGGTGGATGCGGTCGGGCGCGGTCTTGGCGGGCAGGTTGCGGCAGGGGCGCTGCTGGGCGCGGTCTGGTCGCCCTGCATCGGCCCGACGCTCGGCGGGGCGATCGCGCTCGCCTCGCAGGGCGGGAGCCTCTGGGCCGCGGGCGCGGTGATGGTCGCCTTTGCCGCCGGGGTGGCGACGCTGATCCTCGCCATTGGATACGGCGCGCGCGCCTGGATCGCCCGCAACCGCGGCGCGATGCAGCGCCTGGCCACGCGCGCGCGCCCTGCCATGGGCATCGCCTTTGCCGCCGTCGGGCTGCTGATCCTGACTGGCGGGCACCACGTCATCGAGGCCTGGGCGCTGAACCTGCTGCCCGACTGGCTTGTCGATCTTTCCGTCTCCATCTGAAGCAAAAGGGAATACCGCCATGAAACGCCGCGACTTTCTCGCCATGACCGCCGCTGTCACCCTGGCCGTGCCGCTGCGCGCACGGGCTGTCGGCGCGCCCTATTCGCCCGAGATGCTCGAGGCTGCGATGGCGGCGAACGAGACGATCCTGCTCGACTTCACCGCGTCATGGTGCAGCACCTGCGCGGCGCAGGGCCGGGTTCTGGCTGCGCTCAAGGCGGAAAACCCCGATTATGCCGCGCGCATCCGCTTCATCGACGTGGACTGGGACCAGTGGAAATCCAGCGCGCTGGTGGCCGAGCGGAACATCCCGCGCCGCTCGACGCTGGTCGTGCTCAAAGGCGAGCGCGAGATCGCCCGTGTCGTCGCCCAGACCGGCCGGGCCGAGATCAAGGCGCTGCTCGACGCCGCGCTGGCCGCGAGCTAATCCCACCCGCTCGCCACGTCCCCGGCCGCGACCAGCGCGCGGCCGGCGGCGATCAGCCTGCCGTCGGGCAGGCGGCAGGTCGTCTCCAGATCGACCAGGCGCTTGTCGGTGCGCAGGCGCGTGACGGTGACGGTCGCGGTCAAGGGCGTGCCGAGCGGGGCGGGGGCGAGGAACCGCGTGCTCTGCTTGAGGTAATTGGTGCCCGGACCCGGCAGGTGCATGCCCATCAGATAGGAAAACAGCGCGCCGATCAGCGGCTCGGGCACCCGCACCGCTTCCGCCCCGCCGAGGGCGCGAAAGGCCGCCAGATCGGCCGCGTCGAAGCGGCGGGTAACCGTCGCACTCTGCCCGAGAAGGATCACGCGGTCTGCACCATGCCGTCGGTGACAACGGTTTCCCCGACGCGGGCGCAGACCGTCCAGAGGCCTGGCGCGGCTACGGCCACCGTCAGCGTGACGGCATCGCCCGCATGGGTCGGCGCGGGAAAGCGCAAATCATGCGCGACGATCCGCGCCCCCGGCGCGGCCCGCGCCAGCAGCGCGGCAAGGCGCGTCCAGATCAGCATCCCGTGGCTGACCGTGCGGCCAAAGCGGGACGCGGCGGCAAAGGCCGGATCGGTGTGGATCGGGTTGGCATCGCCCGACAGGCGCGCGAAGGCGTCGAATTCGGCCTGCGTCGGCATCCAGGTCTCGGTCAGCGTCACGGCATCGCCCGCAGGTCCGGTTTGCATACCTTTCCGGCCGGCGTGCGCGGCAGCGCGTCCAGCAGCCGGAAGGATCGCGGCACCTTGTAGGCCGCGAGCCGCGCGCGGCACCAGTCGGGCAGGGCGGCAAGGTCCGGCACCGCGCCGGGGCGTGGAACCAGGAAGGCACGGCCCACCTCACCCCAGGCAGGATCCGCTACGCCGATCACCGCAGACTCGAGGACAGACGGATGGGTGTCGAGCACCCGCTCCACCTCGGCCGGATAGACGTTCTCGCCGCCCGAGATGAACATGTCCTTGAGGCGATCGACGATCGTGTAATAGCCGTCCGCATCGCGCATGGCCACATCGCCGGTGCGCAGCCAGCCGTCGGAGGTGAAGGCGGCGGCATCTGCGGCCGGGTTGGCGAAGTAGCCGGGGGTGACGGTCGCCCCGCGCATCAGGATCTCGCCCGTGCCCGGCGCGCCGTCCGGCACGCCGTCCAGCCGCGCCTCGGTCAGCATCTGCGGCTTGCCGACCGATCCGATGCGCGTGAGCGCCGCGGCGCGGTCGATCAGGAACCCGGTCGGGCCGGTCTCGGTCATGCCGTAACCGTTGCAGATCACCGCGCCGCGATCGGCAAAGAAGGCGATCAGATCGACCGGCAGCGCCGCCCCGCCGCAGGCATAGCCGCGCACCCGGCCGAGGTCGGTCCGCGCCAGGTCCGGGTGATGGCGGAAGGCGTGGTAGATCGTGGGGACGCCGAAGAACTGCGTCACATCCCCCCGGTCGATCATCGCCAGCAGCGTGGCGGCATCGAAGCGTGGCAGGATGTGGCTGCACCCGCCCCAGAGGAACAGCGGCAGCGCAAAGAGGTTGAGGCCGGCGGTGTGAAACAGCGGCAGGTAGCACGCGCCGCGGTCCTGCGCGCCGATGCCAAGGGCCTGCGCGATGTTGACCGCGCAGGCGAGCGTCATGCGCGGCGTCTGGATGACCGCCTTGGGGGTGCCGGTCGTGCCCGAGGTCAGCAGCAGATACCACGGATCGGTCTCGGCCATCGGCGCGGGCGGCGGGGCGGCGCGGGCGGGCAGCGGCGCGAAGCCGCCGCCGTCGCTCATGGCGATGCCGGGCAGGCCGAGCGCGGCGACGCAGCCGGCATGGGCGGTATCGTGGATCACCGCCGCAATCCCGGTTGCAGCCACGATCGCCCCGAGTTCCGCCACCGGCTGGCGCCAGTTGAGCGGCACGAGGATCAGCCCGGCCTTGCGCGCGGCGAACAGGGCGACAAAGACCTCGGCCCGGTTGAGGCTCAGCACGCCGATGCGGGTGCCGGGGGGATGGCCCGCGGCGCGCAGGCCGCCCGCGAGCTGCTGCGCCTCGGCATCGACCATGGCGAAGGTCCAGGTGCGGCCGGTGCCGTGATCGACGAAGGCCGGCGCATCGGGCGACAGCGCCGCGCGTCGGGCGGCGAAGTCGGGCGCGTCGAGGTCGGGCGCCATCATGCCGTGCCGCCGCCCGTCACGGGCGCAGTCCGCGTTCGAGCATGTCGAACACTTCGGCCACCACCGCGTCGCGGTCGGCGCCCGGATCGTTCAGCCCGTAGCGTTCGCCCAGCGTCACCGCCATGCCCATCAGCGCCCATGCCCGCACCTCGGCGTTGCCCGGCCTAATCTCGCCCTCGCTGGCGGCGGCTGCAAGGTTCCTTGCATAGGCGCGGGCGAAGGTGTCGAAATAGGCGCGATAGGACGGGGGATCGACGAACCGCGCTTCTTCCACGATGTTATAGAGCGTCGGGCGCTCGGCCACGAAGCGCAGGAAGGCGGCGAGGCCGAGCCGCTCGGCCGAAAGCCGGTCCGGCGCATCCGCCACCGCCTCGGCCAGCCGCTTGCGCGTCAGCCGGCCCATTTCGGCGACGAGCTCGCGGAAGACATGGTCCTTGCTTTCGAAATAGATGTAGAACGTGCCCTGCGCGATGCCGGCCGCGCGGGTGATGTCGGCGATCGAGGCGGCGGCAAAGCCGCGCGCGCCGATCACCTCTTCGGCCGCGCGCAGGATCGCCTCGCGGGTGGATCGTCCGCGGCGGGTGCGGGGCAGGGGGCGGTCGGCCGGGGTGTTCGTCATTTCATGAGACCTGAACCAGGCTTCATGAAATTCACCAGTGCTTCCCGTTGCGTCAACCCCCTGTCCCGGAGGGCCAAGGCGGTTGACGCATGGGGCGAAACATGCCGAGATACCCCTTGCCGGGTGCCGTCAGAGTGCCCGCGAAGGGCGCCGCAGCCCGGCACGACGCCGGGGCGCGGCGCGGGGAGGATTGCGTGGACGTCCTGCAACTGCTCATCAGCGGTCTGGCGAATGGCTGCGTCTACGGCCTTGTCGCGCTCGGCTTCGTGCTGATCTACAAGGCGACCGAAGCGGTGAATTTCGCCCAGGGCGATTTCATGATGCTGGGCGCCTTCGTGACGCTCGGCCTCGTGAACCCGGAATACTGGGGCATCAACTTCTGGCTCGCCCTGCCGCTGGTGTTCCTCGTGATGGGGCTGTTCGGCTATCTGGTGGACCGCACCATCCTGCGCTTCGTCTTCGGGCAGAGCCAGACGGCGATCATCATCCTGACCATCGCGCTCGGCTTCGTGATCCGGTTCGGCGTCGGGGCGATCTGGGGGCACGAGCCGCAATCGCTCCGCTCGCCGCTGGCGCTCGGCGATGTGCGGGTGGGCGGCGTGGTGCTGGGGCTGGTGGATGTGGCGGTGATCCTTGTCACTGCGATCCTGACGCTCCTGCTGTGGCAGTTCTTTCGCCGCACGCGCATCGGCCTTGCGATGCAGGCGTCGAGCCAGAACCAGATGGCGGCCTATTACATGGGCATCCCGGTCAAGCGGGTGCAGGGCCTCGTCTGGGCGCTGGCGGGGATCGTCGCGGCGGTGGCCGGGATCCTCTATGCCTCCAAGGGCGCGATCGACCCCAATGCGGGATTCATCGGCATCAAGGCCTTTGCCGCCGCCGTCATCGGCGGTTTCGGCAGCCTGCCGGGCGCGCTGCTCGGCGGGCTGATCGTCGGGGTGATCGAGCCCTTTGCCGCCCGCTACCTGCCGCCGGGGTGGAGCCAGATCGCGCCCTATGCCCTGCTGATCGCGGTGCTGCTGTTCCGCCCGCACGGCCTGTTCGCGCAAGTGCGTGCCAAGAAGGTGTAGGGGATGCGCGTCCAGTTCAAGACGACCTATGACCAGGACATCCGGCTGTTCGAGGACTGGCGGCAGGCGCTGAAATACGCCCTTCTGCTGGCCGCCGCCGTCGCGCTGCCCTTCGGGATCGACGCCTATTTCCTCGGCGAGGCGACGAATGTCCTCATCTGGGCCATCGCCGGCCTCGGCCTGATGCTGCTGACAGGGCATGCCGGGCAGGTCAGCCTCGGGCATTCGGCCTTCATGGCGCTGGGCTGTTATGCCTGCGTGCTGATGATGAATGCGGGCGTTCCGTTCCTGATCGCCTTTCCGCTGGCCGGCATCATCACTGGCGTCGTCGGCGCGCTGATCGCCATTCCGGCGCTCAAGCTGCACGGGGTGTATCTGGCCATCGCGACCATCGCGCTCGCGATCCTCGCCGACGACATCATCGTGCTGACCGCACCCTGGTCGGGCGGGGTAAACGGCCTTTACGCGCCGCCAATCCTGATCGCGGGGGTCGAGGTCAACCGCTGGTCGACGCCCGCGCTCTACTACTGGATGGTGCTGGCGATCACGGTGCTGGTCACGCTGGCCTATGTGAACATCCTGCGCTCGCCCACGGGGCGGTCCTTCGCCGCGGTGCGCGACAGCGAGATTTCCGCCCAGGCGATGGGCGTGAACGTCGCGCGGACCAAGACCATCGCCTTCGGCCTGTCCTGCGCGATCACGGGCCTCGGGGGCGCGCTGATGGGCCTCTTCGCGGGCGCGTTCAACAACGAGACCTTCACCTTCCTCATCGCGATCCAGCTTGTGATGATGATCGTCGTCGGCGGGCTCGGCTTCATCCAGGGCGCGTTCCTCGGCGCGGTGGTGATCGCCTTCCTGCCGCAGCTTCTGTCGATCGTCACCGGCAGCCTCGGCCGCGGCGTGGCGATCCCGGGGCTGGAGAACGGCGTGTTCGGCCTGATCCTGATCGCCTTCATCCTGTTCGAGCCGATGGGGCTCTGGGGCAGGTGGCTCAAGATCAAGGCCTGGCTCGAGCTCTTTCCCTTCGCGCGCAAGGACATGTTCCGCCGCCAGCGCAGCTATCTCAAGACGGAGCGGTTGCGGTGAGCCTCTTGCAACTCACCGATGTGACGCTCAGGTTCGGCGGGGTGACGGCGGTCAACCGCCTGACCCTGTCGGTCGAGGAGGGCGAGGTCTTTGCCCTCGTCGGGCCGAACGGGGCGGGCAAGTCCACTGTGTTCAACCTGATCTCGCGGTTCTACACGCCGGTGTCGGGGACGATCACCTTCGACGGGCAGGACCTTCTGCGCCTTGCCCCGCATGACGTGCCGGGCCTCGGCATCGCGCGGACGTTCCAGAACATCGAGCTGTTCCAGCAATCGACGGTGCTGGCCAACCTGCTGGTGGGCCGCCACCGGCACCGGCGCACGACGCTGGCCGAGCAGCTTTTCCACCTGCCATCCGTGCGGGCCGAGGAGCGCGCGCATCGCCATGCGGTCGAGGAGGTGATCGAGTTCCTCGACCTGCAGCCCTACCGCGACACGCGCATCGCCGGTCTGCCCTACGGGGTGCGCAAGGTGGTGGAACTGGGCCGGGCGCTGGCGTCGAGGCCGCGCCTTCTGCTGCTCGACGAGCCGGCCTCGGGCCTTTCGGTCGAGGAGACGCAGAACATGCGCTGGTGGATCGACGACATCCGCCGGCAGATGGGGATCACGGTCCTGATGGTGGAACACGACATGGGGCTTGTCGGCAAGGTGTCGGACCGGGTGCTGGCGCTGGCCGACGGCGCGCGGCTGGCCGAGGGAACGCCGGCCGAGGTGCAGGCGCATCCGGCGGTCATCGCGGCCTATCTCGGGACCGATCCGGCGTCCAAGACGGCCGGGGGGCGGGCGCGATGACGGCGCTGCTGGAGGTGCGCAACCTCGAGACCTTCTATGGCCCGATCCAGGCGATCCGGGGGGTCAGCCTGACGGTGGAAAAGGGCCGGGTGGTGACGGTGCTGGGCGCGAACGGCGCGGGCAAGACGACGCTGCTCAAGACCATTTCGGGCATCATGAACCCCGAAAAGGGCGAGATCCTCTATCAGGGCCGCGCCATCCAGGGATGGGAGCCGCACCGCATCGTCGAGGCCGGGATCGTTCATGTCCCCGAGGGGCGCGAGGTCTTTCCGCTGCTGACGGTCGAGGAAAACCTCGCCCTCGGCGCCTATACCCGGTCCGACCGGGCCGAGATCGCCCGCGACCGCGATCTGGTGTTCACCTACTTTCCGATCCTCAAGGAACGCCGCCTGCAAGAGGCGGGGACGCTCTCGGGCGGGCAGCAGCAGATGCTGGCCATCGGGCGGGGCCTGATGCTGCGCCCGGCGATCATGCTGCTCGACGAGCCTTCGCTCGGCCTCTCGCCGATCCTGACGCAGGAGATTTTCGGCATCCTTGGGCGCCTCAACCGCGACGAGGGGGTGACGATGATGCTGGTCGAACAGAACGCGGCCGTGGCGCTCGAGCTCGCCGACGACGGCTATGTGATGGAGATCGGGCGGATCGTCATGGCGGGCACCGCCGATCGACTGGCGGCGTCGGAGGATATCCAGAGCTTCTATCTCGGCCATTCGGCAGAAGGCGCGCGGGGCGAGCGGCGGTGGAAGCGCAAGAAGACGTGGCGGTAGGATCGGGGCGGTAACGGGAGGGCGGGCATGACGCGGCACGAGACCATACCGGCGATGGAAACCGTCAAGGGGATTGCCATCAACGCCGAGCCGGGCAGCCGCCCGGTCCTCGTCGATGGATGCGACACGGTTTCCGCGCTGTTCCGGCTGCGCTGCAAGGACGATCCGGGACGGATCGCGCATCGGGAAAAGACGCTGGGCATCTGGCATGCCTTCACTTGGGGCGACTATTGGACCCACGCGATGTGGATCGGGCTGGCGCTGCGGCGGCTGGGTCTGAGGCGCGGCGACGTGGTGCAGATCCTGTCCGAGGATCGCAAGGAATGGCTCTATTTCGACCAGGGCATCCAATGCGTCGGCGGCATCGCCTCGGGCGTCTACACGACCGACAGCGCGGCGCAGCTTGCCTATATCCTGCGCGACAGCGCCTGCCGGTTCCTCGTGGTCGAGAACGAGGAACAGCTCGACAAGTTCCTCGATATCCCGGACGGCGCGCCGGGGGTCGAGAAGGTCATCATCCTCGACGACGAGGGGCTTCATGGCCTCGCGGAAAAGGGCGGGCAGGACCGGTTCCTGTTCCTGCCGCAGCTTTACGAGATCGGCCGGGCCGCGGCGGCGGAGGACCCCGGCGCCTTCGATGCCGAGATCGACCGGGCCCGGCCCGACGACGTGGCGCTGCTGATCTACACATCCGGCACGACCGGCGCGCCCAAGGGGGCGATGCTGACGCATGAGAACATCATGGCCTCGATGCAGGCAGGCATCCGGGAACTGGCCATCGCGCCGGGGAACGAACAGCTCTGCTTCCTGCCGCTGTGCCATATCTTCGAGCGGGGGAATTCGGCCTATTTCCCCATCGCCGTCCGGTCCATCGTAAACTTCGCCGAAAGCCCCGAAACGGTGTTCGAAAACCTGCGCGAGGTCAGCCCGCATACCTTCAGCGCGGTGCCGCGGGTCTGGGAAAAGATCTATTCCCGCGTCACCATCATGGCGCAGCAGGCGACATGGGCCGGGCGGATGGCTTACGGCCTTGCGATCAAGGCCGGGTTCGCGCGGGCCGATGCCGCGGCGGCCGGGCGCAGCCCGGGCTTTGGCCTGCGCCTCGGCGCGGCGCTCGCCGAGGCGCTGGTGTTCCGCAACCTGCGGCAGATGCTGGGGATGGACCGTCTGGTGCAGGGCATATCCGGCGCCGCCCCGATCAGCCCGGCCCTGCTGCGCTGGTATCGCGCCATCGGCGTGCCGATCTATGAAGGCTACGGGATGACGGAGAACACGGCCACATGCACGGTCAACCGCCCTGGGGCCGACCGGCTCGGCAGCGTCGGCCCGGCGATGCCGGGCGTTGCGCTGCGCATCGCGGAGGATGGCGAGATCCAGACCCTCGGCCCGGTGAACTTCAAGGGCTACTGGAATCTGCCGGACAAGACGGCCGAGACCTTCACCCCCGACGGCTGGCTGCGCACGGGCGATATCGGGCGGATCGAGGACGGGTTCCTGACGATCACGGGACGGCTGAAGGATATCATCATCACCGCGGGCGGCAAGAACATCACCCCGGCCGAGATCGAGAGCCGGCTGAAGTTCAGCCCCTATATCAGCGATGCGGTCATCATCGGGGACCGGCGCAAGTATCTGACGGCGCTCATCATGATCGACCAGGAGAATGTCGAGAAATACGCCCAGGACAACCGGGTGCCGTTTTCCGACTTCGCCTCGCTCACCCGCGCGCAGGCGGTGATCGACCTGATCCGGACCGAGGTCGATGCGGTCAACCGCGATTTCGCGCGGGTCGAGCAGATCAAGGATTTCCGGCTGATCGACATCCTGCTGACGGCCGAGGACGAGGAACTGACGGCGACGATGAAGCTCAAGCGCAGCTTTGTGGAAAGGAAGCACAAGCGCCTCATCGACGCGATGTATGCTTGAACGCCCCGAACGGGGCACAACGGGAGGACCATCATGAAACCCATCCAGACGGCCATCGCGGCGGCTGTCGCATTCGGCCTCGCCGGCGCGGCGGACGCGCAGACCCAGGGCGTCAGCGCGACCGAAGTCGTCATCGGTTCGGTCAACGATCTGTCGGGGATCTTCGCCGCGGTCGGCGTGCCGGCGATCAACGGCGCCAACCTGCGGTTCGACGAGGCGAACGCGGCCGGCGGCGTGCACGGGCGCAAGATCCGGTTCGTGGTCGAGGATCACAGCTACCAGCTGCCCCGCGCGACCCAGGGCTACAACAAGCTCGTGAATCGCGACCGCGTCTTCGCCATGGTGCTGAGCCTCGGGACGCCGCACAACCTCGCGGGATTCCAGATCATGGACCCCAAGGGCATCTTCAACGTCAACCCGCTGACGGCGGCGCGCGAGATGCTGCCCGAGACGGGGGCCGAGAACAAGTTCACCGCCTTCTCGAGCTATTACGACCAGACCGTCGCCGGGATGAAATACCTCAACGCGACCTACGGGACGACCCGGGCCTGCACGATGTATCTGCCGACCGATTTCGGCTTCGAGATCGCGGCAGCGACCAAGGAACAGGCGGCGGCAGTCGGGATGGAATTCGTCAGCGAGACGACGCACAAGCCCGACGAGCAGGATTTCGTCGGCGCGGTGCAGAAGCTGCGCGCCGACGGCTGCCAGGTGGTGACGATGGCGCTCGGCGTGCGCGCGGGGATCACCGTGGTCGGCACGGCCAAGCAGCTCGGCTGGACGGACGTGAAGTTCCTCGCCACCTCGGCCGGGTTCCTCGAGGCGGTGGCGGCCGTGCCCGGCGGCGTGACCGAGGGGCTCTATGCCGCGGCCGGCTGGGTCGATCTGCAGGCCCGCCGCGCCGATCCCGTGCCGGCGGCCTTCGTCGCCGCCTATGAGGCGAAATACGGGCAGCCGGCGACGGGTTTCGCCATGCTCGGCTATTCCTCGGCCGATATCGTCGTGCGCGCGCTTGAGGCCGCCGGGCCGGAGCTGACGCAGGAAAGCTTCCGCAAGGCCATGGAAAGCCTCGATTTCTATGACGAGTTGCTGGACGCGCCGATCAAGTATACGGCCGACAACCACCAGGGCGCGAACGAGGTGACGATCTCGGTCGTCGAGGGCGGGCAGTGGAAGCTGCTGGCGCGCCAGTCGGGTTCGGGAAGCTGACCGGCGGCCTGCGCGGGGAAGCGGCGTCCGGGGGTTTCACACCCCCGGACCCCCGTGGGATATTTGGGCCAGCCTGAATCCGGGCCGGGGCGCCGGGGGCAGGTCAGCCGTTTTCGCGCAGGATGTGGCCGGCGAGGTAGAGCGAGCCACAGATCAGCACCCGCGCCTGCGGCGCCTCGCGCGCGATGGCGTCGAGGGCTTCGGCCACCGAGGGGGCCGTGCCGGCCGGGATGCCGGCGGACCGTGCCGCCGCCTCGGTCGCCTCGGCGGGCAGGGTATTGCGCTCGCCCGGTATCGAGACGGCGTGGAGATGGCGGGCATGGCCGGCGAGGGGGCGCATGAAACCGGTCACGTCCTTGGTGTTCAGCATCCCGGCGATCAGGTAGGTCGGGCGCGGCGGCATGGCGGCGAGCGTGGCGGCGATGGCCGCGCCGCCGGCGGGGTTGTGGCCGCCGTCGAGCCAGAGCTCCACCTCCGGCGCGGCGGCCGCGAGCGGGCCGCGGCGCAGGCGCTGCATGCGGGCGGGCCAGTCGGCGCGGGTCACCGCCGCCTCGGCATTTCCGAGGCCGAGGGCGCGCAGCGCCGCGAGGGCGGCGCCGGCGTTGTCGATCTGGTGCGGGCCGGGCAGGACGGGGCGGGGCAGGTCTAAAAGGCCGTTCAGATCCTGGAACACGAGGCGGCCGCGATCCGTATAGGCCTGGAAATCGCGGTTCGCGATGGCGAGCGGCGCGCCGACGGCCGCGGCGCGCGCCTCGATGACGGCAAGCGCATCGGCGGTCTGCGGGGCGATGATGCCGGGGACGCCGGGCTTGAGGATGCCGGCCTTTTCGGCCGCGATCTCGGGCACGGTCTCGCCGAGGTATTGCTGGTGGTCGAGGCTGACGGGGGTGATGACGGTCAGGCGGGGGCGGTCCACGACATTGGTCGCATCGAGCCGGCCGCCGAGGCCGACCTCGAGCAGGAGCCAGTCGGCGGGCACGCGGGCGAAGGCGACGAAGGCGGCGGCGGTGGTGATCTCGAAAAAGGTGATCGGCGCGCCGCCGTTCGCGGCCTCGCATTCGTCGAGCAGCGCGGCGAGGTGATCCTCGGCGATGAGCGAGCCGGCAAGCCGGATGCGTTCGTGGAACCGCGCCAGATGCGGCGAGGTATAGGCATGCACGCGCTGCCCCGCCCCTTCCAGCCCGGCGCGGATCATTGCCTGGGTAGAGCCCTTGCCGTTGGTGCCGGCGATATGGATGACCGGCGGCAGGCGGCGCTCGGGATTGCCGAGTGCGGCAAGCAGGCGGTGCATGCGCCCAAGGGTGAGGTCGATCACCTTGGGGTGCAGCGTCATCAGACGCTGCAGGATCGCATCGGTCGTGGCTGCGCTCACGGTTCGGGCGCGGGCTCGGGGGCCGGCTCGGGGGCGGGCGGGGCGAGGTCGCCCTTGACCGGGGGCGGCTGGCGCATCAGGAGGCGCGCGATCGCGGCAAGCTCGTCCCGCATCGCGCGGCGGTGGATCACCCGGTCGAGCATCCCGTGGTCGAGCAGGTATTCGGCGCGCTGGAAGCCTTCGGGCAGTTTCTCGCGGATGGTCTGCTCGATCACCCGCGGGCCGGCGAAGCAGATCAGCGCCCCCGGCTCGGCGATCTGGATGTCGCCGAGCATCGCGTAGGACGCCGTGACGCCGCCCGTGGTCGGATGCGTCAGGACGGTGATGTAGGGCAGCCGGGCCTCGTTGACCATCGCGACGGCGACGGTGCTGCGCGGCATCTGCATCAGGCTCAGGATGCCTTCCTGCATGCGCGCGCCCCCCGAGGCGGTGAAGACGACGAGCGGGCGCTTGGTCTCCACCGCGCGGCTTGCCGCCGCGATCAGGGCGTTGCCGACATACATCCCCATCGAGCCGGCCATGAAGGTGAAATCCTGCGCCGCCACGATCATGGGCGTGCGCAGCACCTCGCCCTCGGCCACGAGCATCGCATCGCGCGCGCCGGTATCCTTCTGCGCGGCCTTGATGCGGTCGGCATAGCGCTTCTGGTCGCGGAACTGGAGCGGGTCGGGGATCGGATCGGGCACCTTCACCTCGGTCCAGACGCCGGCGTCGAAGAGCGCGCCGAACCGCTCGCGCGGGGTGATCGGCAGGTGGTGGTCGCAGCTGGTGCAGACGTTGAGGTTGTCGGCAAGCTCGCGGTGAAACAGCATCGTGCCGCATTCGGGGCACTTGGTCCAAAGGTTCTCGGGCACCTCGCGGCGCGAGAAGAGCGAGTTGATCTTTGGCCGGACGTATTCGGTGATCCAGTTCATCGCGGGTCCCATCGGGCGGCGTCGGGGGCGAGATAAGCGGCGGGGCGGGGGATTGCAATCTGCGGCCGCGCCGCGGCCGGCGGTCTGCGCATCGGCGGACCGGTCGGATCGCGCCGGCTCAGGGGCTTGCGCCCGTCATCAGCGCCAGCACGACCGGCGCCGCAAGGGCCGTCAGGATCGCGTTGAGGCCCATGCCGAGACCGGCGAAGGCGCCCGCCGTGTCGTTGACCTGAAACGCCCGCGCGGTGCCGATGCCATGCGCGGCCACCCCGACGGCAAAGCCGCGCGCCCGCCAGTCGCGCATGCCGAGCGCGTTGAGAAGCGGCGTCGCCACCACCGCCCCGATCACCCCGGTCAGGAGCGCGAGCACCGCCGCCAGTGTCGGCGCGCCGCCGAGGCGTTCGGCGATGCCGATCGCCACCGGCGCGGTGGCCGATTTGGGCGCAACCGCCGCCAGCACCTCGACCGGCAGGCCAAAGGCCGCGGCGATGGCGACGGCCGAGACCATGGCGGTCAGCGACGCCGCGATGAGCGCCGCCAGCATCGGCAGCGCCGCCGACCGCACCCGGGCGCGGTTCTGCCACAGCGGGACGGCCAGCGACACGATGGCCGGGCCGAGCATGAAATGCACGAACTGCGCCCCGGCGAAATAATCGGCATAGGGCGTGCCGGTTGCCGTCAGCACCAGCGACAGCAGCGCCACCGCGCCGATCACCGGGTTGGCCCAGGGCGCGCGCCCCGTCGCCGCCGAGGCGCGGTCGGCGGCCCAGAAGGCGGCGAGCGTGGCGGTGAGCCACAGCAGCGGCTCGCGGGCAAGATAGCTCCAGATGAGGGCGAGGTTGGCGTCGTCCATGGCTCAGCCCTCGCCGCGGCCCGTCAGCCGCGCGACGGCGGCAAAGGCCAGCGCGCCCGCGGCGATGGCGGCGACGGTGGAGACGACCAGCGCCAGCGCCAGCACCGGCCCCGCATCGCGCAGCACCCCGGCATGGGCGATCACGCCGACGCCGGCGGGCACGAAGAACAGCGTGAGGTTGCCGAGGATCCCCTGCGCCGCCGGCGTCAGCATCGCGCCGAGCCGCGGGGCGGCCGTCATCGCCGCCACCAGCGCGATCATCCCGATCACCGGCCCCGGCACCGGAAGGCCGAGCCCGCGCGAAATCGCCTCGCCGCCGAGCTGGAAGGCGAGGATGGTGGCAAGGGCGGGGATCATGGCGGGCCTCGGGGGTTGCTGCGCGCCGAAGGTCGTGCGCGACCGTCGCGCCGTCAAGCCGCGCCGCGCCGCGCCGTGCGTTCCGCCTTGCCGCGCCACGGCCTGCCCGGTATCCCTTCCGGCACGCCAGCCAGAGGGGGAGCCGCGCCATGACCAACCCGCGTTTCGACAAGTCGAAACTGCCGAGCCGCCATGTGACCGAGGGTCCCGCGCGCGCGCCGCATCGCAGCTACTTCTACGCCATGGGGATCACCGAGGCCGAGATCCACCAGCCATGGGTGGGCGTCGCGACCTGCTGGAACGAGGCCGCGCCCTGCAACATTGCGCTCAACCGGCAGGCGCAGGTGGCCAAGGCGGGGGTCAAGAAGGCCGGCGGCACCCCGCGCGAATTCACCACCATCACCGTGACCGACGGCATCGCCATGGGGCACGAGGGGATGCGGTCCTCGCTCGCCTCGCGCGATGCGATCGCCGATACGGTGGAGCTGACGATGCGCGGGCATTGCTATGACGCGCTGGTGGGGCTTGCGGGCTGCGACAAGTCCCTGCCGGGGATGATGATGGCGATGGTGCGCCTGAACGTGCCGAGCGTGTTCGTCTATGGCGGCTCGATCCTGCCGGGGCGCTACGAGGGGCGGGACATCACCGTGCAGGACATGTTCGAGGCGGTGGGCCGCAACCAGGCCGGGCAGTTGTCGGAGGCCGAGCTCGACATCATGGAGCGGGTCGCCTGCCCCTCCTCGGGCGCCTGCGGCGCGCAATATACCGCCAACACCATGGCCTGCGTGTCCGAGGCGATCGGGCTTGCGCTGCTCAATTCCTCCGGCGCGCCGGCACCCTACGAGAGCCGCGACCAGTATTGCGAGGCCTCGGGCGTCGCCGTCATGCACCTGATCGAGAAGAACATCCGCGCCCGCGACATCGTCACCCGCAAGGCGCTGGAAAACGCGGCGCGCGTGGTCGCCTGCACCGGGGGCAGCACCAACGGCGCGCTGCACCTGCCGGCGATTGCGAACGAGGCGGGGATCGACTTCGACCTCTTCGATGTCGCCGACATCATGCGCGACACACCCTATTTCGTGAACCTGCGGCCCGGCGGGCAGTATGTGGCCAAGGATCTCTACGAGGTCGGCGGGGTGCCGGTGGTGCTCAAGGAACTCAAGCGCGCGGGCCTTCTGCACGAGGATTGCATCACCGCCTCGGGCCGGACCATCGGCGAGGAACTCGAGATGATCCGGGGCGAGCCGGACGGCCGGGTCATCCACCCGGTGACGACGCCGATCACGGCGACGGGCGGCGTGGTGGGCCTGCGCGGCAATCTCTGCCCCGACGGGGCTATCGTGAAGGTCGCCGGCATGACCGAGGCCGAACAGGTGTTCACCGGCCCGGCCCGCGTGTTCGAATGCGAGGAGGATGCCTTCGCCGCCGTCAAGGCGCGGGCGTACCAGCCGGGCGAGGTGCTGGTGATCCGCAACGAGGGCCCGGCGGGCGGACCGGGGATGCGCGAGATGCTGGCGACGACGGCCGCGCTGTCGGGGCAGGGCGCGGGCAAGAAGGTCGCGCTGATCACCGACGGGCGGTTCTCGGGCGCGACGCGGGGCTTCTGCGTCGGCCATGTCGGCCCCGAGGCGGCGCATGGCGGGCCGATCGCGCTTCTGCGCGACGGCGACGTGATCACGATCAACGCGCTGACGGGCGAATTGTCGGTGGCGCTGTCGGATGACGAACTTGCCGCGCGCAAGGCCGCATGGACCGGGCCGCGGCCGACCGACTATGCGACCGGCGCGATCTGGAAATTCGCCCGCCTGTGCGGCGGTGCCCGCTGGGGCGCTGTCACCCATCCGGGCGCGCGGGCCGAAACGCATGTCTACATGGATCAGTAAGACCGGCCGGCGCGCGGGCGGCAACCTGAAAAGTCGCGCGATTACCGCTCTTTGCAGGGGCAGTGCCGGCGTGCTAGACCGATTGGCGCGCGGGTGGGGACAATAGCAGTCGGTCCGCCGGTGCGGTGCGGGTTCTCAGGGCAGGCTTTCGGGGCGTGGTCGAGCAGCGAGGCGGGCAGAGGGACGGCATGCTGGACCGGCTGGTCCAGCGCCGCGCACTTGCGCGCTGGCAACGACTGGCCGATGCCGCGGCGGCCCTCGACCTCGAACGGCTCAAGACGGTGCGGGGGCAGGCCCGCGCCCTGCGCCGGCATCTCGACAGGGTGCTGCACGCGGCCGAGGGGCGGCTCGCGCTGCCGCTGGTCGGCGCGCCGTCGATCCGCCGCCCGGCCGGGGCCGACTGGGTGTGGCGGCCCGACCTGTGGACAGGGCCGATCCCGGTGCCGGGTCACGCGGCGGTCGAGACGCGCACCGAACTCGGCGCCGGTGCCACGATCTTTCACGACTGCCGGGTGAGCGAGATCACCGCGCGCCAGATCCGCAACAGCCGCCCGCGCGACCTTGCCCCCTATGGCCTGCGGCTCGACGTGTTCCGCTTCGACGGATCCTTCCTGTCGCTGGTCGTCGATCTGCCGGCGGCAGCGATCACCGGCCTCAGGCTGCGCCACGTCATCCGGCTCGAGACGATCGTCGAGACCGAGAAGCCGCTGGAAATCTTCGCCCGGCTCAACGTCAAGCACGGGCCCAACGTCGAGCAGGTCGTGCAGGAACTGCCGCCGGGCCAGCAGGAAGCGGCGGTCGAATTCGACCTCGCCTATACGCGCATCAACGAGAAACGGGTGGACAAGGCGTGGATCGACCTGATCTTCGAGGGGCCGGAGATGAACCAGATCATCCTGCGCGACATCACGCTGGTGCGCCGCCCGAGGGCCGAACTGTGACCGCGCCGGCCCCTGGGCTGCGGCTGACCGCGACGCGCGTGCGCGCGGGCGTCTGGGAGGCGGTGCTGAGCGGGGCGGGCGATGCGCCGCCATCGGTGACGGTCGAACATGACGGGCGCCCAGTCGCCGGCGTGTCGCTGTCGCCGCTGACCGATGTCGCGGGCGCCTACGCGCTGCGCGTGCCGATCCCGGCCGAGGCGGTCGCGGACGGGATGCAGACGCTGGTGGTGCATGCCGGCGAGGGCGAGGTGCTCGGCCATGTCGCTGTCGTGGCGGGATCCGCGCTCGAGGCCGACCTGAGGGCCGAGGTGGAACTGCTTCGGGCCGAACTCGACCTGCTCAAGCGGGCATTCCGGCGCCATTGCGTCGAGACGGCGGGGCCGGGGTAGGCCGCGCGCTGCACCGGCGAGATCGCGGGGCGGCGATGTGCGCCTCTGGCGGGGATATTTGGGCCAGCCTGAAGCAGGCGGATGCGCGGGGCGGTGGCCGGCGGTCGCCCGCAGGGTCTCGCGCGCGACTGCGCCCTTCAGGCTGGCCCAAATATCCCCGCCGGAGGCTCCCGAACCCGCCAGCCCTCGCCACGGTCGGGCAAAGCGCGGGGCTGCTCGGCCGGTATCCGCGTGACGTGGCGGCACGGGCGGGCGCGCCCCGGGGTCGGCGCCGGTTTGGGGGGTGACAAGGGCACGCGGGCGCCGCAGGTTTGGCGCGTCGTCTTGGTGAGCGTCTGGGGGAGGACCGCCGTGAGCCCGTATCCGCATCTGCTGTCGCCGCTCGATCTGGGGCATGTCGTCCTGCCCAACCGGGTCCTGATGGGCTCGATGCACACGGGCCTCGAGGAGACCGGTGACTGGGGCCGCGTGGCGGCCTTCTATGCCGCGCGGGCGGCCGGCGGGGTCGGGCTGATCGTGACCGGGGGGATGGCGCCGAACCGCGAGGGCGGGGTGTTTCCGGGGGCGGCGGGGCTGTTCACCGCCGCCGATATCGCGAACCACCGCCGCGTCACCGATGCGGTGCATGCGCAGGGCGGGCGGATTGCGATGCAGATCCTGCATGCCGGGCGCTATGCCTATGGCAAGGACTGCGTCAGCGCCTCGGCCGTCAAGTCGCCCATCAGTCCCTTCGTGCCGCGGGAGCTCGACGAGGCGGGGATCGAGAAGCAGATCGCCGATATGGCAAAGGCTGCCGCGCGGGCCCGCGAGGCGGGCTATGACGGCGTCGAGGTGATGGGATCGGAGGGCTATTTCCTCAACCAGTTCCTTGTGCGGCATGTCAACCGGCGCACCGACGGCTGGGGCGGGGATTATGCCGGCCGCATGCGGTTGCCGGTCGAGGTGGTGCGGCGGGTGCGGGCGGCGGTGGGGCACGATTTCATCGTGATCTACCGCATCTCGCTGATCGACCTGATCCCGGACGGCTCGACCTGGCCCGAGGTGGTGCTGCTGGCGAAGGCGATCGAGGCGGCGGGGGCGAGCATCCTCAACACCGGCATCGGCTGGCACGAGGCGCGGGTGCCGACGATTGCCACCAGCGTGCCGCGCCGGGCCTTCGCCTGGCTGACCGCGCGGCTGCGGCCCGAGGTGTCGATCCCGGTCATCACCTCGAACCGGATCAATACGCCCGAGGTGGCCGAGGCGGTGCTGGCCGAGGGTGCGGCGGATATGGTGAGCATGGCGCGCCCTTTCCTTGCCGATGCCGATTTCGTCGCCAAGGCAGCGGCGGGCCGGGCGCGCGACATCGCGCCCTGCATCGCCTGCAACCAGGCGTGCCTCGACCATACGTTTTCGGGCAAGCTCACGAGTTGCCTCGTGAACCCGCGGGCCTGCCACGAGGAGGAGCTGCGCTATGATCCGGCGGCCGAGCCGAGGCGGGTGGCGGTTGTCGGGGCAGGGGCAGCGGGGATGATGGCGGCGCTGGTGGCGGCCTGGCGCGGGCATGCCGTTGTGCTGTTCGAGAAGGGCGGCGCGGTCGGCGGGCAGCTCAACCTCGCGCGCCGGGTGCCGGGCAAGGAGGAGTTTCACGGCCTCGTCGCCTGGTTCGAGGGGCAGATCGCGGCGGCGGGGATCGATCTGCGGCTGGGCGCGGCGCCAGGGGTCGAGGATCTGCGCGGCTTCGACCGGGTGGTTGTGGCGACGGGGGTGACGCCCCGCGACCCCGGCATCCCGGCCGATCCGGGGGCGCGGGTGCTGCGCTATGACGAGGTGTTGATGGGCGCGCCCGTGGGGGCGCGGGTGGCGGTCGTAGGGGCGGGCGGGATCGGTTTCGACGTGGCCGAGTTCCTCGTCCATCACGGCGTCAGCCCGACCGAGGATTTTGCGCTCTGGGCCCGGGAATGGGGCGTGGGCGATCCGGCGGAGGTGCCGGGCGGGCTGGCGGCGGCGGGGCCGCAGCCCGCGCCGCCGGCCCGCTCGGTCGTGCTTCTCCAGCGCAAGGCGGAGCGGCCGGGCAAGGGGCTGGGCAAGACGACCGGGTGGATCCACCGCGCGAGCCTTGCGATGAAGCAGGTCGAGATGCGCGGCGGCGTGACCTACGAGCGGATCGCGGCGGACGGCCTGCATGTCACCACGCGCGAGGGGGCGGCGGTGATCCCGGCCGATACGGTCGTGCTCTGTGCCGGGCAGGAGCCGGCGCGGGGGTTGGCCGATGCGCTGGCCGCGGCGGGGATCGCGCATGACGTGATCGGCGGGGCCGATGTGGCGGCCGAGCTCGACGCCAAGCGGGCGATCGACCAGGGGGCGCGGCTGGCAGCGGCGATCTGACGGGGGGGCTTGCGGGCGGCCCGGCGGGCGGTGCCCCGGGCGTCGGCCGGCGCGCGCTCAGCTCAGCAGGGCGTGGAGCCATTCGCGCCATGTCGGCGGCGCGGGGGGCGGGGCGTCCGCGCGCAGGCCGCCGGCGGCGATCAGCCGTTCGAGGGCGGCGCGGTCGAGCCGTGCCATGCGGGCGGCGAGCACCTTGTTGGCGCGGCTGCCGGCATACCAGCCCGCGCCGCGATGCCCGCGCGGATGGTCGAGGTGGATCAGGGGAAAGCCCTCGATGCGCCGGGGCGGATGGCCGAAGCGGGCCATGCGCGCTGCAAGTTCGGCATCCTCGAAGCCCCAGGCGCGGAACTGTTCGTGATAGCCGCCCGCTTCGGCGAAGGCCGCGCGCCGCACCATGACCACGCCGCCGACGCTGTCGGCCGCCATCAGCGTGACATCCCCCGACCGCCGGGGCGCGAGGGTATCCGGGGGCAGGGCGGTCAGGTCCGGCCGCGCGACCAGCCCCGCCCGCGCCGCACCGGCGAGGTTCACGAACCGTCCGTCGAAGGGCAGCACATAGCCCGCCCCGCCGCGCAGTCGCTCCAGCGCCGCGGCCATCGCGGCCGGATAGACCAGGGTGTCGGTATCGTAGGACGCGGCGAAGGGGCGCGTCGCGCGGGCGAGCATGCCGTCGTTGAGCATCACGGTGCGATGGAACGGCCCGGCAGATTCGGTCCCCCACCAGCGCGCGCCGTGCCGTGCGGCCAGCGCCGCCGCCGTCAGCCGCGGCCCGTGTTCGAGCACCAGCACCTCGGCCCCGTCCAGCGTGGTGGCGAGATGGGCCAGCACGGTGGCGAGATTTTCCGCCCGTTCCGGCCTGTCGTGGCGGAACGGGATGACGATCGTCAGGTCATGGGCGGGAATGGGGGGCATGGGTGCGGTCCGCTGGGCAAGGCCCTGCTAGCCCGAGCCGGACGACCGGCGCAACCGCCGCGCCGTTAACCGAGCGCGACAATACCCCCGGCCCGCCGCCCCCTGTCCCCATTCCTGCCCCAATCTGGGGTCAATCAACGAAGCATCACCCGCACTATCCGCAGGGGCAGGACAATGGATCGACTGACCGAAATGGAAGCCTTTGCCACCGTGGTGGACCAGGGCGGCTTCACGGACGCGGCCAAGAAGATGGGCATCTCGAAGTCGGCGGTGTCGAAACATGTCTCGGCGCTCGAGGCGCGGCTGGGGGCGCGGCTTCTCAACCGCACCACGCGGCGGGTCAGCCCGACCGAGATCGGGCTGGCCTATTACGACCGCGCCCGGCGCGTGCTGAACGACGCGGGCGAGGCGGATGCGCTGGTCACCTCGATGCAGTCGGCGCCCTCGGGCCTGCTCAGGGTCAGCGTGGCAACGGATTTCGGGGTCAACCACATCTCGCCGGTGCTCGGGCATTTCCTGCGGGAATACCCCGAGATCACCGTCAACATGGTGCTCAACAACCGCTATGTCGAACTGATCTCGGAAGGGTTCGACATGGCGATCCGGGTGGGGGAGCTCGAGGATTCGAGCCTGCGGGCGCGCAAGCTCTGCGAGACGTCCAAGCGGATGATCGGCGCGCCGAGCTATTTCCAGCGCTTCGGGCGGCCGACCAAGATCGACGATCTGAACGATCACAAGCTGCTGCATTATTCGAGCCAGGCCAACGGCAACGTGTGGAAGATCACGGCGCCCTCGGGCGAGAAACGTCAGGTGCGCTCGAACGGCTGGCTGACGGTCAACGACGGGCAGTCGCTGCTGCATGCCGCCATCGCGGGGCTCGGCATCGCCTATCTGCCCTCGTTCCTCTATGCCGAGGCGATGAAGGCGGGGCTGGTGGAAGAGGCGATGCCGGGGCTGCCGGTGGAGCTTCTGGGCGTCTATGCCGTCTATCCGCCCGGCCGCTTCACCCAGCCCAAGGTGCGGGCCTTCATCGATTTCCTTGTCAAGACCTATGCCGACAAGGGACCTGACGAATGGTAGGCGAGCCCGGCGCAGCGGGGCGTTGCGGTCAGGGGGCCTGAACCGGGGTCGGGGTGATCGTCACCTCGACCCGCCTGTTTGCGGCCCGCCCCTCCGGCGTGGCGTTGCTGGCCCGCGGCCTGTCCTGGCCTGCGCCCGTGGCCGCGACCTGTGCCGGATCGACGCCGGGCATGGCGACCAGCCGGTCGCGCACCGCCGCCGCGCGCCGCTCGGACAGGGTGCGGTTGGCGGCCGCGTCGCCCGAGGCGTCGGTGTGGCCGATCACGGTGACATGGACATCGGGGTTGGCCGCAAGGAATGCCGCGATCCGGTCGAGCAGCGGCGTCGGACCGGGCGCGAGCGTTGCCCCGTTCGGCGGGAAGGACAGACCGTCGAGCGCGACCGGCCCGGCGGCAAGCCGAACGGCAAGGTCGGCATGATCGGGCGATTTGCTGGCCAGCGACACGGCCGTGTCGGGGCCGGCCGGCGCGCTGCCGACATGCACCAAGTGGACAAAGCCGGCCCGTGCCGAACGGCTGACGAGCAGCGTGACATGGTCGGTCCCCTCCGGCGCCTCGCGGACCGCCGAGAGGAACCGGAAGTCGCCGAGGTCCACATGCATCGCCGGTTCCGGCACGATCTCGAGCGCAAAGCGGAAGTCGAAGCCGCCGCATCGCGGCGCATCGCAATCGAGGATCGTGCGATAGCCGAGCGCCGCGAGGCGGTCGCGCAGCGGCGCGAGCAGCGCCAGCGTGGTCGGCCCGCCGCCCGGCACGCGCCATGCCCGCTGCGTCACCGTGCCTTCGGCGATGGTCATGGGCACGGCCCCCGCCGCCCAGGGCCCGGTCGGGATCGCGCCCGATCCCGGCGCCTCGATCCGTTCGACGGTCATCAGGGCGCCATCGGGCAGCGGCAAGGCGGGCGCAGCCTGCGCCGGCGCGGCAAGCGCGGCGCAGGCCAGCAAGACTGCGATCCGGGTGCCTGTCATCTGCATGCCTGTCTCGGGTCTGGCCTATTCCGGCTCAGATTATGCGATAGGCATAGTGTCCCACAGTTTGCATGCCCGCAGAAGCATAGAGTTCGCCGGCCGGCGCATTGTCGGCCGTCACGGCCAGCGCAAGCCATGCCGCCCCATGGGATTGCGCCCAGACCGCCGCCCGCCGCAGCATGTTGTGCGCGGACCCCTGCCGACGAAGGGCCGGCGCCACAGTGACGGCATGCAGGCAGGCAATGTCGCCGGCGATGGCGGCAAAGGCCGCCCCCGCCGGTCGGTCCGCGGTTCGGGCGAGAATCGCCGTCCTCGGCTCGGCCGCGCGCTGCATGACCGCCAGCCGCGCCGGCCCGATGCCGCCCGCGGCCCACAGATCGACCGTCACCGCCAGCGGCGGCCAGTGGGGAAGTGCGGTCAGATGCGGCGGCTCGATGGCCAGCGCCGCGACCGGGGCGGCAAGAATGCGGGTCTCGTCGCAGCGCCGATAGCCGCGCGCCGCCAGCGCGCCGTCGAGCGGATCGCCCGGGGTCACCTTGAAGAGCGGCACCTGCCCGAGCGCGCGCATCGCCGCCTCGGCCGCCGGAATGTCGCTCTGCGCCCAGTCACCGGCGGCGGTTGCCGCCGACACACGCCTGCCCCCGCCCCGACCCTCGCGGATGATCCACGGGCCGATGCGCCGCGCCGCGGCGGGCGGCCAGGTTGCCTCAAGCGCGGCACTCAGCGCGGCCGCGTCCGGGTTCACGCGCCGACCGTGCCGAACAGCCCCGTCAGCCGCAGCATCGCGGCATCGAGCCGCGCCCCGTCGGTGCCGCGGATCACGAGGTTCGTGCCATGCGCGCCGTTGCGGATGAACGGGTAGGATCCCATCGTGAGGTCGGGAAACTCGGCCGCCAGCGCACCGAAGGCCTCGGCGATCTCGCCCTCGCCGCGGTTGACCTGGAGCGATTGCGACAAGAGCGGCGCCCCCCCGGCGATCCGCGCCAGCACCGAGGCCGCCATCGCCTCGAAGATCGAGGGCACCCCGGCCATCACATGCACATTGCCAAGGGTGAAGCCGGGCGCGGCCGAGATCGGGTTGTCGATCAGCGCCGCACCATCGGGGATGCGCGCCATCCGCTGCCGCGCGGCGTTGAACTCGAGCCCGCTGCGCGCATAATGCGCGGCCAGCAGCGCCCGGGCATCCTCGCGCAGGCCGATCGGCACGCCGAAGGCGGCGGCGACGGCATCGGCGGTGATGTCGTCATGCGTCGGCCCGATCCCCCCCGAGGTGAAGAGGTGATCGACCCGCACCCGCAGATCGTTCACCGCCGCGACGATCGCGGCGTGATCGTCGGCCACCACCCGCGCCTCGATCATCCGGATCCCGTGGCGTGTGAGTTCGCCCGCGAGGTGATGCAGGTTCGAATCCCGCGTGCGGCCCGACAGGATCTCGTCGCCGATCACGAGCATGGCGGCAGTTGGGTTGGTCATCGCATCCTCCTCGGTCCCCGCCCGGTATAGGCTTGCCCCCTGCGGCTTTCAAACCCCCCGGCACCGCCACGCGGCTCTGGCCAAGCCCGCGGCGCCCCGCTATCTGTTGCGGCACGGACAGGGAACGGACGATGGACGACAGCCGGGGTCGCCTGACACGCGACGGGATCAGGATCCATGAGGCGGGCGATTTCGCCGGCATGCGCGCCGCCGGACGGCTCGTTGCGTCGATCCTCGACGACATCGCGCACCATGTCGTCCCCGGGGTCACGACCGAGGCGCTCGATGCGCTGCTGACCGGCTGGGTCGCCGATGCCGGCGCAATCTCGGCGACGATCGGCTACAAGGGGTATCAGCACGCGTCCTGCATCAGCGTGAACCATGTCGTCTGCCACGGGATCCCCGGCCCCAAGGTGCTCAAGGACGGCGATATCCTCAACATCGACGTGACCGTGATCCTCGACGGCTGGTATGGCGATTCGAGCCGGATGTATGTCGCCGGCGCGCTGGGCCGCAAAGCCGAGCGGCTGATCGACGTGACCCACGACGCCCTCATGAAGGGGATCGAGGCTGTCCGCCCCGGCAATACCTTCGGCGACATCGGCCATGCGATCCAGACCCATGTCGAAGGCAACCGCATGTCGGTCGTGCGCGACTTCTGCGGCCACGGCCTCGGCCGGGTGTTCCATGCGCCGCCCAACGTGCTGCATTTCGGTCGCCCCGGGACGGGGCCGGTGCTCGAGGAAGGCATGTTCTTCACCATCGAGCCGATGGTGAACCTCGGCCGCCCCGAAACCAAGGTGCTCGCCGACGACTGGACGGCCGTTACCCGCGACAAGTCGCTTTCGGCGCAGTTCGAACATTCGGTCGGCGTGACCGCAACGGGATGCGAGGTCTTTACCCTCTCCCCGGCGGGCAAGTTCCATCCCACATGGACCTGACCGGATGGGCCTGACCCGCTGGCTGGTGCTGCTGGCGGCGCTGGCGCTCGCCGCGCTGTCGGTGATGCGGCTCGAAGGCGCGCGGGCCGGGCTCGAGCGGTTCGACCTGCCGGGCGATGGCGCGCCCGCGACCGTCTGGCAGGATCGCAGCACCGATGCCGCGCCGGTCGTGGTCATCGCCCATGGCTTTGCCGGATCGCGGCAGCTGATGGAAGGCTTTGCCATCGCTGCCGCGCGCGCGGGCTATGTCGCCGTCGCCTTCGACTTCGCCGGCCACGGCCGCAACCCGGTGCCGATGTCGGGCGACGTGACACGGGTCGAGGGGACGACGCGGGTGCTGATGGACGAGGTCGCGGCGGTCACGGACCGCGCGCTGGCCCTGCCGCGGGCGGACGGGCGGGTGGCGCTCGTCGGCCATTCGATGGCCTCCGACATCGTCGTGCGGCAGGCGATCCGCGACCCGAGGGTTCGCGCCGTCGTGGCGGTGTCGATGTTCAGCGAGGCCGTCACGGCGGACGCGCCCGGCAACCTCCTCGTCATCCCCGGGGCCTGGGAGGGGTTCCTGTCGCAGGCCGCGCTCGATGCGCTGCACCTTGCCGATCCCGCCGCCGGCTGGGGGCAAACCGTGGGCGATCCCGCGCTGGGGACCGCCCGGCGCGCCGTGCAGGCGCCGGGGGTCGAGCATGTCGGCGTCCTCTACAGCGCCACCACGCTGGGCGAGACGGTGCGCTGGCTCGATGCCGCCTTCGGCCGCGCTTCGGCAGGGGTCGTGCCGTCGCGCGGCGGCTGGGTGGCGCTGCTGCTCGCCGCGATCGTTGCGGCGGCCTGGCCGCTGGCGGGCCTCATGCGCGGCTGGCGCGCCCACGCGGCCCCGGCGCGGCTGCCTGGGCCGCGCCTCGCGGGGTTGCTGCTGGGCGCGGGGCATGCGGTTCCGCTGGCGCTTTCCGTCTTCGACACCCGCTTCCTGCCGGTGCTCGTGGCCGATTATCTCGCCGTGCATTTCGGCCTCTACGGCGCGGTGCTGCTGGTCGGCGCGCGGGCGCTCGGAGGCTGGCGGCCGCGCCGGCCTGATGCGGCCGATGCCGCAGTGGCGCTTGCGGTGGCGGGTTTCGGCATCGCGGTCTTCGGGCTCGCGCTCGACCGCTATGTCGCATCCTTCTGGCCGCAGGCCGGGCGCTGGCCGATCCTTGCCGCGATGCTCGCGGGTGCGGTGCCCTTCATGATCGCCGACCAGGTGCTGACCGACGGCGGGCGCGGCCCGATCTGGCGCGCGCTCGCCGTGCGCGGCGGTGCGCTCGCCGCGCTCGGCCTCGCGGTCGCGCTCGACTTCGAGCGGCTCTTCTTTCTCGTCATCATCCTGCCGGTGATCCTGCTGTTCTTCGTCCTTTTCGGCACGGCAGGCGGCTGGGCCGGGCGCGCGACAGGCCGCCCGGCAGCCGTCGGTGCGGGCCTCGGCCTGATGCTCGGCTGGGCCCTGGCCGCCACCTTCCCGCTCTTCGCCGCCTGAGCCCCGCCGCGCGGCCGCGGCGCGTGCCATCCACCCGCCTGCGGCTTCATCGTTCCTCAAATACTCCCGCCGGAGGCGCAGGGTTCCGCCGGCGATCCCGCCGGGGGCTGCACAGCCGGCCACGTCCGGCTCAGCCCGGTGCGGTCAGGAACGTGATCCATGTATCGCCATAGCGCCGCGCATCGCCGCGCAGAAAGCCCGGGGGCGGCGTCGCCTCGGATGCCTCTTCCCAGACGATCAACGCGCCGGGCGCGAGCCAGCCCCCGGCCTGCGCCGAAGCCAGCGCCAGCGCTCCGAGGCCCTGCCCGTAGGGCGGATCGAGGAACACGAGCCCGTAGGGCGCCCCGCGGTTCTCGCCCAGCCGCGTGGCATCGCGGCGCCAAACATCCGTCTGGCCCATGGCGCGGCAGATCTCGATGTTGCGCCGCAGGAGCGCGCGCGCCGCCTGTCCGTCATCGACGAAGGCGACCCGCGCCGCCCCGCGGCTCAGCGCCTCGAGGCCGAGCGCGCCGGTCCCGGCGAAGAGGTCGAGCACCCGCGCGCCCGGCACCGGATCGCCCCCGGGCCTTGCGGCGAGGATGTTGAACACTGCCTCGCGCACCCGGTCGGCGGTCGGGCGCAGATGGGCGGCCGGATCGCCGGCGCCAAGCGGGGCGAGGGGGGTGCCGCGGAGGGTTCCGGCGATGATGCGCATCCGATGTCCAAAGGTTTGCCGCGGCGGCGAGCCCCGGGGCGCTGCCCCGGACCCCGGAGTATTTCCGGAACGATGAAGTCTAGATCAGCGATCTCAGATCCGTCGCCGGATCCGCCACGACTTCGGGGGCGGGAGATCGGCCGGCGGCGAGGAGGCGGCGGGCGATCATGAAGGCGCGCGGGTCGTTCATCGCATCGACGGCGATCAGCCGCGTGCCGGCATAATACCAGTGCGAGCGGGCGGGCGGCGTGTCGCGGATCGCGACATGGGTGTGGCCGGTCCCGAGGCCGGCGATCTGGAGTTTGACATCGTACTGGTCGGACCAGAACCACGGTTCGGGTTGGTAGTGCCGCTGTGCGCCGAGGATGTTGGCGGCGACGCATTCGGCCATGGCGATGGCGTTGGGGACCGATTCGAGCCGGATCCGGGCAGTGTCGTGGAGGAAGGCGGCGCAATCGCCCGCCGCCCAGATCGCCGGATCGCTCGTGCGCCCGAAAGCGTCGGTGGCGATGCCGTTCTCGCAGGCGAGGCCCGCGGCTGCGGCGAGCGCGGTGTCGGGCAGGATGCCGATCCCGGCAATGGCGAGGTCGGCGGCGATCTCGGTGCCGTCGGTCAGGCGCGCGCCGGTGACATGGCCGGTGCCCGCAAGGCGTTCGAGCCCGGTCGCCTCGCGGATCGTCACGCCCTGGGCGGCGTGCAGGTCGCGGAACCAGGCGGCGGTCTCGGCGCAGGCGACGCGGGCGAGGATGCGGGGGGCGGCCTCGATCAACGTCACGGCAAGGCCCCGCTTGGCGGCGACTGCCGCGGCCTCGAGCCCGATGTAGCCGCCGCCGACGACCAGGAGCCGCCGGCCCGGGATGAACGCGGGGGCGAGGGCATCGACATCGGCGAGCGTGCGTACGTAGTGCAACCCGGCAAGGCGGCCCCCGGCCTCCGGCGGCAGGCGGCGGGGCAGCGCGCCGGTGGTCAGGGCTAGCGCGTCGTAGGGCACCGCGGCGCCGCCTGCGGTCACGCTGCGTGCGGCCCGGTCGATGGCCGTCACCGGTGTGCCGAGCCGCAGGTCGATCCGGTTCTGCGAGTACCAGTCCGGTCCGCGCAACAGGAGCCGGTCGAGCGGCATATCGCCCAGCAGATAGGCCTTGGACAGCGGCGGGCGCTGGTAGGGCGCCACGGGTTCGTTGCCGATGAGGGTGATCGGCCCGTCGTGGCCGCCGCTGCGCAGGGCGGCGGCGAGCGCCACGCCGGCCTGTCCGGCGCCGATGATGACGATGCGCATGGATGAACCCTCCCTCTGGCCGTGCCCCTGCGGTGACGCTATATGCCGGCGCGAGGCAAACACAACGCGCGAGGGATGGATATGGCGATTTCGGTCGGGGACAGGCTGCCCGAGGGCACTCTCGTCAAGCTTGGGGCGTCGGGGCCCGAGACGGTGTCGATTGCTGATCTGACAGCGGGGCGGCGCGTGGTGATCTTTGCGGTGCCGGGCGCCTTCACGCCAACCTGCCATGCGGCGCATGTGCCGTCGTTCATCCGCACCAAGGCGCAATTCGACGCCAGGGGGATCGACGAGGTGATCTGCGTTTCGGTCAACGATCCCTTCGTGATGAAGGCCTGGGGCGAGGCCACGGGTGCCGCCGGCGCCGGCATCGCGATGCTGGCGGACGGCACGGGCGCCTTCACGGCGGCGATCGGGATGGCCTTCGATGCGCCGGCGGTCGGCCTCATGGGCCGGTCGGCGCGTTATGCGATGGTGGTCGAGGATGGGGTTGTGACGGTCCTGCACAAGGAAGAGAACCCGGGCACCTGCGAGGTGTCGGGCGGCGAGGCGCTGCTGGCGGCGATCTGACCAAGCGCGTCCAAGGGGGCGCGGCGCGGTCAGAGGTGGCGGTGCCAGAACTGGAGCCGTTTCTCGCTCTCGCCCGTCTCGCCAAGGTCGCGCCAGCCGAAGTGCGCGATGACGCCGGGCAGCGGGGCATAGCCGCGGCGGCGCCAGAAGGCATCGAGCGCGCGGTAGTCGGCGGGCCGCTTCGGGTGATCCTCGGGCCGGATCACCGCGCAGAAGGCAGACCGGACGAAGCCGAGCCGGCGGGCATGCGCCTCGCGCGCATCGAAGAACCGGTGGCCGATCCCGCGGCCACGGTATTCGGCCATCAGGACCGATTCGGCACAGTAGAACACGCTGCCGATATCGATCCCGGTCGGCGCGAAGGGCGCCGCGAAGGCCTCGGCATGGTCGGCGAGCGGCGTGCCGGTCGCGGCACCCACGAGGCGCGGTCCGTCGAACGCCCCGACGAGGATGGCGCCCGGGCTGTCGCGGTAGGAGGCGGCATAGCCCCGCTCGTAGTCCATGTCGCCGTCGTAGAGATAGGGAAAGTCGCGGAACACGGTGATGCGGAGCCGCGCCACGTCGTCGATCGCCGAATCGAGCGCCGCGCCGGTCAGGATGCGCAGATCGAGCGTCACGCCGAAACCTGCCGGATCCAGTCTGCGAGGTTGTAGAATGTCGATATCCGCGCGATCCGCCCGTCCCTCAGGGTGAAGAAGGCGCCGGCAGGCAGGACATAGGCCTGCCCGCGCGCCGCGGTCAGGCCGGAAGGCAAGCCGGGGTCGGTGACGAGATAGCGGCCCTGGACGGTGAATTCGGCAGCGGCGCGGCGGCCGTCCTCGGCCACGAGGATCACCATGTCCTCGAGCCGCTCGCGGTAGCAGGCGCCCATATGGGCACAGAAATCGGCGAACTGCGCGCGGCCGCGGCGTATGCCGCCTTCGTTCACCCTGTGCTCCACATCGTCGGTCACGCAGGCCAGCATCCCGGCGGCATCCTCGGCATTGAAGGCGGCGTAGTAGCGGGCGATCAGCGCGCGGGTGGCATCGGAAGCGGTCTGGGGCATGGCGGGTCCGGGTCCGGCGCGCGGGGCAGGGTGCACGGCGCCGTCCCAAGACCTAAGCGCCACGCGCCGGGCCGGCAAGGGGCAGCACGCCCGGCCGGGGCGTCGCCGCAGGCGTCACGGAACCTGCGCCGTCTCACCGCAACTGATCCGGGCTGGCCATGGCTTGCCACCCGGCCGCACCAAGCCCGCGCATGGGCGGGCGCCCGGCATCGTCTGGCGCTCAGCGGCCCTCGGGCGGCCCGAACCGCGCGATCATCCGGTCGCGGATCATGTCGCGGGCCCGGCGATAGGCGGCAAGCTTGGCCTCGCGCGTCTCGCCGATGGCGGTCGGATCGATGATCGGCCAGAACTCGACCGCCGTATGGGCATGCCGCGTGCGCGCGATCGCCTGGCGCTGCGAGGCCGGCGACAGGGCGACGATCAGATCGAACCCCTCGAGATCCTCGCCCAGCTGCTGCATCTCCTCGAAGCTGCGCGAGCGGTGGCGCGCCAGTTCGATGCCCCATTCGCGGCAGACCGCGATGGCAAAGCCGTCGATCTCGAGATCGTTCTCGACCCCGGCCGACTGGACATAGGCCCGCTGGCCGTAGAACCGCTTCATCAGCGCCTCGGCCATGGGCGAGCGGACGGCGTTGTGGTCGCAGCAGAACAGCACCGCCTGCGGAAAGCTCGCCACGCTTCAGCCCCAGTGCAGGACACAGATGAGCGTGAAGAGGCGCCGTGCGGTATCGATATCCACAGCGGCCTTGCCCTCGAGCCGCTCCATCAGCACCCGCGCGCCTTCGTTGTGGATGCCGCGCCGTGCCATGTCGATCGCCTCGATCTGGCTCGGCGGGAGGCGCTTGACCGCATCGAAGTAGGATTCGCAGATCTGGAAGTAGTCCTTGACCACCTGGCGGAACGGGCCGAGGGACAGATGAAACTCCCCCACCCTGTCGGCCGTTTCGGTGGCGATGTCGAAGACGAGCCGCCCGTCACGGATCGAAAGATGCAACCGGTAGGGCCCCTCCGGCACCGCCCGCCCGTCGCGCGGGGGCAGGGCAAAGCTGTTGTCCTCGAGCAGGTCGAAGATCGCCACCCGGCGTTCCTGCTCGATGGCAGGGGTCGGCGGCGCGAGGCCGCGGTCGTCGATTTCGATGGCACAAAGGCGGGACATGGGCAGGATCGCGATGGGATGCGCGCCGCTCTTGCCCGAGGCGGCGCGCGGCGGCAAGGGGGCATGATCCGCGGCGCCCCGGCCCGGCGGGAACGCGCGCGGCACCGTGCGCCTCCGGCGGGGATATTTGGGCCAGCCTGAAAACGGGGGGGCGCGCGCCGCATGCCTGAAGGGCGCGCGGCCGCCCCCTTCAGCCTGGCCGAAATATCCTCGGGGGGGTGAATTGGCCGGAAACGGCCAAGAGGGGGGCGGAAGGCCCCCCTGCCTGCCGCGTCAGCCCCTCACTGCGCCGTTGATCCGTGCAAGGCGTGCCGCCACGCTCGCCCCGTGGGCGCCAAGGCCCTCGGCGGCGGCGAGGCGTTCGGCGGCGGGCCCGAAGGCCTGGAGGGCGCCCGGGGTCATGCGGGCCATGGTCGTGCGCTTCATGAAGTCGAGCACCGACAGGCCCGAGGAGAAGCGGGCGGACCGCGCGGTGGGCAGCACGTGGTTGGGGCCCCCGACGTAGTCGCCGATCGCCTCGGGCGTCCAGTGGCCGAGGAAGATCGCGCCGGCATGGGTGATCCGGGCGGCGAGCGGTTCGGGGTCGTCCACGAGCAACTCGAGATGTTCCGCCGCGATGCGGTCGGCGAGCACTGCCGCCTCGGCGAGGTCGCGGCAGGTGATGATGGCGCCATGGGCCGCCCACGACGCCCCGGCGATGGCAGCGCGCGGCAGGGTGGCGCAGTGGCGTTCGACGGCCGCGGCGGCGGCGCGGGCGAGGGCGGGATCGGGGGTGATGAGGATCGACTGGGCGCTGGCGTCGTGTTCGGCCTGGGCCAGCAGGTCGAGCGCGATCCAGTCGGGATCGGCGGTATGGTCGGCGATGACGAGCACCTCGGACGGCCCGGCGATCATGTCGATCCCGACATGGCCGAACACCTGCCGCTTGGCGGCGGCGACAAAGGCGTTGCCCGGGCCGGTGATCTTGTCCACCGCCGGAATGCTCGGCGTGCCGAAGGCGAGCGCCGCGATCGCCTGGGCCCCGCCGATGCGGTAGACGGCATCGGCGCCGACCCGGCGGGCGGCGGCGAGCACGAGGGGGTTGAGCACGCCGTCCGGCGCCGGGGCGCAGATCACGAGCCGTCCGACGCCGGCGACGCGGGCCGGGATGGCGTTCATGAGCACCGAGGACGGGTAGGAGGCGAGGCCGCCGGGCACATAGAGCCCCGCCGAGGCGACCGGCGTCCAGCGCCACCCGAGGGTGGCGCCCGCGGCGTCGGTCCAGCTTGCGTCAACGGGGCGCTGGCGTTCGTGATAGGCGCGGATGCGGTCCGCCGCGAGGTCGAGCGCGGCGAGGTCGGCGGGATCGACGGCAGCGATGGCGGCGTCGATCTCGGGCTCGCTGACCGCGAGCGTCGCGGGCGTCAGGGTCGTGCGGTCCCAGCGCGCGGTCATCTCGATGACCGCCGCATCGCCGCGGGTGCGCACATCGGCGAGGATCGCGGCGACGGCGGCATCGACATCGGCCGCCGCTTCCCGCTTGCGTCCGAGAAGGGCGGCAAAGGCGGCATCGAAACCGGCATCCCGGGTCGAAAGGAATGTGGGCATGGCGTCTCCTGTCGCCGGTGCTGGGGCGCTGCAGCGCCTAGCGCGGGGGGCGGGCGGCAGCAAGGCCGCGGCCCGGTCAATCCGGATGCTGCGGCGCCTTGCCCGAGGGGGCGCGCCACGGGCGGGTCACGTCCGTGAGCGTCAGATCGACGCATTCGACCGCGAGGCGCAGCGCGCCGTCGCCGGCGAAGGTCAGCGTGAGGGTTCCTGCGCCTTCGGCCCCGGGCTCGTAGGCGATCGCCAGCAGCGACAAGACCGTATCGCCATCGCGTCCGGGCAGGCCCTGCGTCTTCGCGGCGAGCACGAAGTCGATCACCAGCAGGCTGCGCACCCGCTCGTAGGGCCGGCCGCTGCGTTCGGCCGCGGCGCGGTCCTCCCAGCGGAAGCGGTTCAGGAGGAGGGCAAAGCGCCGCTTGCGCCGCTCGTAGCGCAGGTCGGCGGCCGGCAGGACGGCGTCCTGCACGAGGGCCGAGAGGATGGCGACGTCCTCGGGCGCCTCGGCGCGCAGGGCGAGCGGGCGCTCGCCGCCGTCCTCGAATCGCGCATCGCCGCCCGTGCGCGTGCTCATCGGTCCTGCACCCGGGCGATGCTGGCGCCGAGGCTGCCGAGCTTCTCCTCGACCCGCTCGTAGCCGCGGTCGAGGTGATAGACGCGGCGGACGAGCGTTTCGCCTTCGGCCGCGAGTGCCGCGAGGATGAGCGAGACCGAGGCGCGCAGGTCGGTCGCCATCACCTGCGCGCCGCGCAGCCGCTCGACGCCGGTCACGGTCGCGGTGCCGCCCGCCACGCTGATGCGCGCGCCCATGCGGGCGAGTTCGGGCGCATGCATGAAGCGGTTCTCGAAGATCCGTTCCTCGAGCACCGATGTGCCGGTGGCGGTGCACAGCAGCGCCATCATCTGCGCCTGGAGGTCGGTCGGAAAGCCGGGGAAGGGGGCGGTGACGACATCGACCGCCCGCGCCGGCCCGTTGCGGCGTGCCACGCGCAGCCCGCCCGGCGTTTCCTCGACCCCGATCCCGGCGGCGTCGAGCCGTTCGGCAAAGGCCGCGACAAGGTCGAGCCGCCCGCCGAGGCATTCGACCGACCCCCCGGCGATGGCCGGGGCGAGCATGTAGGTGCCAAGCTCGATCCGGTCGGCGACGACGGTATGGGTCGCGCCGCCGAGGGCATCGACCCCCTCGACGGTGATCGTCGCCGTCCCCTCGCCCTCGATCCGCGCGCCCATGCGGCGCAGGCAGCGGGCAAGATCGGTGATCTCCGGCTCGCGCGCCGCATTGCCGATCACGGTCGTCCCGCGCGCCAGTGTCGCGGCCATGAGCGTGTTTTCGGTGGCGCCGACCGAGACGAAGGGAAACTCGATCCGCGCGCCGCGCAGCCCGCCCGCCGGGGCCCTCGCATGCACATAGCCGTCGATCAGTTCGATCGTCGCCCCCATCGCCTCGAGCGCCCGCAGGTGCAGGTCCACCGGCCGCGCGCCGATCGCGCAGCCGCCCGGCAGCGACACCTCGGCCTGCCCGAAGCGTGCGACCAGCGGGCCGAGCACGAGGATCGAGGCGCGCATCTTGCGCACGATGTCGTATTCCGCGCGCTGGGACGTCACGTCATGCGAGGACAGGGCGAGCACGCGGCCGCCCTGCAGCGCCTGCACCTCGGCGCCGAGCGATTGCAGAAGCTGCGTCATGGTGCGGATGTCGCTGAGCCGCGGGGCGTTGGTCAGCGTCAGCGGCTCGCCCGTCAGCAGTGTCGCGGGCATCAGCGCAAGGCAGGCGTTCTTGGCACCCGCGATGGGGATCTGGCCGGCGAGGGGCGCGCCGCCGCGCACGAGGATGGCATCCATGGTCAGGCGTCCCCTTGCGACTCTGCCGCATCGGCGGCGCGGCTGCGCGCCTTGCGCCGGTGCAGGTTCTCGCGCAGGGCAGCGGCGAGGCGCGCGGTCCTGCCCTTGTCCTGCGCGGCGGGGGCGGCCGGGGGCGGTGCCTTGCGGCGGCGGCCCGTGGCATCGAGAGGGGGGCGGTCATCGCTCATGCGTCCCGATACCATCACCGGCAGGGCGGCGTCCAGCGGGCGGGGCCGGCCGGCAATGCGACAGGGGGGGTTGCGCGGTCTGCCGTTTGCGTCTATCGCCTGCGCCGTCCACGAATGCGGTGGCAGGATGCGGGTCCGCATCGCGCCAGTCGCACGTGGGTCGTGTCGCATGGCTGGTCCGGGCAGGCTCGTCGCGGCCCGTCGGCGGCGCAAGACAGGCGGGCTGTGGTAGCTCAGTGGTAGAGCACTCCCTTGGTAAGGGAGAGGTCGAGAGTTCAATCCTCTCTCACAGCACCAGTCCTCCCGGTGCAGCCCGCGATGGTTCTCTGTGTGATAGACGCACATCCGCCCCATGCAGGGGACGCGGGGGTCAGAATCGCTCGGCGCGCAGCACGGCGGCATCGGTGATCGAGACCACGCCGATGTGCCGCTCGACAACCGCGAAGGCGGCCTCGAGCAGCGCGTCGAGCCGCTCGGGCCGGATCAGGCAGACCACCGCCACCATCCCCGACCGTCCGACCTGACCGTCGCGGCTCCAGACCCCCGAACGGCCCGATCCGCCGAACACCGGCAGGATGGTGAATCCCGTCACCCCCGCCTGCGTGAGCGCGGCCGTCAGCCGCCCCTCCATCGGCGCCTCGATGATGATCTCGACCCGCTTGGCGGCATGCATCTGCATCGTCATCCCCCCGTCAGCAGGCCCGCCATGGTCATGTAGACGGGGATGCCGATCGCCAGATTGAACGGAAAGGTCACGCCGAGCGAGAGCGTGACATAGATCGCCGGGTTCGCCTCGGGCAGCGCGACGCGCATCGCCGCCGGCACGGCGATGTAGCTGGCCGAGGCAGCGAGCACCATGAAGAGCGCGACGCCCCCGGTCCCGAGGCCGAGGCCGAGCCCGGCGGCAAGGCCGGCGGCCGCACCGACCAGCGGCATCAGCACCCCGAAGGCCACGAGCCCGGCCGACAGCACCCCGCGCGACGCCCGCAGCCCGCGCCCCGCCACAAGGCCCATGTCGAGCAGGAAGAGGCACAGCACCCCCTTGAACGGTGCGACGACGAATGGCGACAGGTCCGCCATGCCGGCCGGTCCCGTCGCCACGCCGATCAGGAACGACCCCACCAGCAGCACGATCGAGCCGTTGAGCAGGATTTCGCGCCAGAGCGCGGCATCGGGCGCGCCTGCCGCGCGGTTGGCCGCGCCGTTCGCCCCGCCGCCCCGCGTCGCCAGCCAGAGCGCCGAGACGATGGCCGGCGCCTCCATCGCGGCGGCGACGGCGACCATGTAGCCCTCGGCCGCGATCCCGGCCGATTCCAGCACCGCCGTCCCGGTCACGAAGGTGACGATGGAGATCGAGCCGTAATGCGCCGCGACCGCCGCCCGGTCGGTCGGATCGAGCCGCGTGAGCACTCCCAGAAGCGCGAAGGCCGCAAGGGGCAGGGCGAAGGACAGTCCGACCCCCGCCGCCATCGCCAGCGCGAGATCGCCGCCGCCGCCATGCTCGGCCACCGCGACCCCGCCCTTGTAGCCGATCGCGAACAGAAGGTAGAGCGACAGGGCCTTGGCCGCGGCCTCGGGCACGCTCAGGTCCGACCGCGCGAGCGCCGCGGCAAGGCCGAGCGCAAAGCTCAGGATCATCGGCGAGGTCAGGTTCGTGACCGCCAGGTCAAGGATGCCGTCCAAACGCGCCTCCGTCCGTTGCCGCGCGCAATCGGGCATTGCACGGCAAAGCGCAAGGGCGCCCGGCCCGGCCACGGCGGTCGGTGCAGCCGCAAGCGGCGTGATCGCAGGTTTCGTGGCGGCAGGCGGTGCAGACGCCGCGCGGCGCGCGCGCAGCCGAAGCTCGTCGCCGGAGCGGGCAGGGTGGCGGGGCAGGCCTGGCAGGGGCAGAGGGACTCGAACCCCCGACCCTCGGTTTTGGAGACCGATGCTCTACCAACTGAGCTATACCCCTAGGCCGATCGAGGGCCTACGGCAGGGGCGGCGGGAAATCAAGGGGGGACAGGGGCGGACCGGGCGGTGGCGGACCGGGCGGTGGCGGATCGGTCTGTGGCGGATCGGGCGGCGGATGACCGGTGCGGTCAGGTGCCGATAGACGCCGCAGGCCCGGCCGACCGCGATGCGCCCATTGACCGCTGGCGGCGCCGGGCGCGGCGCGCGGGGCGCATCCGGCGATGCGCGCCCGCCCCGGCCTTTTGGCCGGGGCGGGCGCCGCGATTACTCGATGATCTTCGACACGACGCCGGCGCCGACGGTGCGGCCGCCCTCGCGGATGGCGAAGCGGAGCTTTTCCTCCATCGCGATCGGGGCGATCAGCTCGACGTTGAACTTCAGGT
>JBKBQT010000013.1:0-79102 GCA_046292445.1 Gemmobacter sp. | reverse complement strand
CCTGCAGCGAGAAATCCATCACGCAGGCAAAGGCGCCGCCCGCCGCCAGCGCCTCGAACGCCATGCCGCCCATGCCGGTGGTGTGGAACACCGCCACCTCGAAGCCGCGCGCCTCGAGCGGCGCCTTGAGGCGCTTCATGTAGGTCAGGCAGGACGAGCCGAGCGAGGTCATCCCGATCACCGGGCGGGCCGTCCGCGGTGGCTCGACCGCCCGCGCGGCGCCGAGGACCGCCCCGGCGGCCTGGCTCAGCGACGCGCGGCAGATCGCGTTGAGGCCGTAGAGGCCCCCGGCCCAGAGGATCATCTGCACATCGGGCGCAAGGCGTTCGGCCGGGATCAACGGCGAAAAGCTCACCGTCGAGACGATGTACTTCGGCACCCCGAGCGGCAGCGCCCGGGCACAGTCCAGCGCGAGGTCCGTCCCCATCGTGCCGCCCAGCGCGATCATCGCGGCAATGCGCCCCTCGGCATGCAGGCGCGCGGTGAGCGTGGCCGCGCCGCGCGCCATGATCTGCATCGCCGCGTTCTCGTCCCCCGCTGCGATCGCGGCGGCGATGCTCGACCCGCCCGCCTCGGCCACGGCATGCTTGGTCACATCGACCGGCACCGCCGGATCGCCGAGCACCGAGACATCCATCCGCAGAACCGCACCGCCCAGCGCCGCGATGCGGCCCGCGAGATAGGCAAGTTCCTCCGACTTGGTGTCATAGGTGCCGATGACGAGAATCACGGGTTCAGCGGTCATCCGCATCCTCCCCGGGTTCCTCCGGCGCGTCCTCGACCGGGATCGCATAGCTCCCCGTGAGCCAGCGGCCCAGATCGACATCCGCGCAGCGCCGCGAACAGAAGGGGCGATAGGCGGGGTCGGCGGGTTTCCTGCAGATCGGGCACGGGGTCATGGCATCAGGTCGGTCAGGGGCACCCGGTCGCGGCGGCGCTGCATCTCGTAAAGGCCCATCGTGGTCCAGCCCGCCAGCGTCGTCTCGCCGCCTTCGGCCTTGAACGCGGCGCGCAGCACCTGTTCGAGCGTGCCGCGATCCTTCTTCGGCATGGGCGCAAAGTCCACCACGATCTGCCCGCCAAGGCCGCGCAGCCGAAGCTGCCGGGGCAGGTCGCGGGCGGCGGCGATGTTGGCCTTGAGGCCGGCGGCCGGCGAGGTGTCGCCGCCCGTGTTCACGTCCACCGCCACGAGGGCGCGCGTCGGCTCGACCACCATCGACGCGCCGCCAGCCAGCCCCACCGCCGGACGCCGCAGCGCATCGAGCGCGTCGAGCACGCCGGTATCGGCAAAGGCGCCGTCGCGATCCTCGACCGCATCGGGCGGCGGGTCGGCCCAGTCGCGCCACGCCGCCTCATGCGCGTCGGGGGCGGCGACCAGCAGTTCCGGCCCGCCGGTGCGGTCGGCCATCACAGTTTCGGCGAGCCTGCGCAGGTCGGCCGCCTCGGCGGACAGCGTTTCGTCCTGCGCCGCCGCGGACCGGACGATCAGGCCAAGATCGGGGTCCGCGCCCTGCATGACCGCCGTCGCCTCGGCCGTCAGGTCGGCGCGCAGCGCCTCGTCCCGGATGCGGCGCGAGATGTTGATGCCCGGCGCGCCCGGCGTGACGATGCAGGTCCGCCCGCGGAACAGCACCCGCAGCGTCAGCGGCGGGGCCTTGCCCGGCTCGGCCGGCCCGGCGACCTGCACGATCACCCGCTCGCCCGGCGCAAGGCCGCTGACCTGTCGCAGGAACCCGTTGCCGCCCGGCAGGGCGACGAAGACCCCGCCCATGCCCTTCATCGGCCGGTCCACCACGCCGCGCAGGATCGCGCCGGGCTGGCGCGGATCGTCCCCCGCCGGGTCGATCAGCACATCCTCGAGCTGCCCGTCCACCATCAGCGCCGCCGCCGCGCGGCCCGCGATCCTGTCCAGAACGACGACCCGCCCGATCATCGCGGCGGCACCGGATAACCCGCCGCGGTCAGCAGCGCCGCGGTTTCCGCGAGCGGCAGGCCCACGATCCCGCTGAACGACCCCGACATCCACGGGATGAACGCGCCGGCGAGGCCCTGGATCGCATAGCCGCCCGCCTTGCCCCGCCATTCGCCGCTGGCGAGATAGGCGTTGATCTCGACATCCGAAAGGCGCTTCATCTTGACCGCGCTCTCGCTCGTCCGGGCCCAGAGCCGCGCACCGCGCCGCACCGCCAGCGCCGTGACGACGGCATGCCGCCGCCCGCCGAGTGCGATGAGGAACGCCGCCGCCTCGCCTGCATCGCGCGGCTTGCCGAGGATGCGGCGGCCGAGGGCCACGGTCGTATCGGCACAAAGGACGACATCATCGGGTTCGGCTGCAACGGCGGCCGCCTTTTCCCTTGCCAGCCGCTCGGCATAGGGGCGCGGCAGTTCGCGCGGGCGCGGATCCTCGTCGATCTCGGGCGGGCGCACGGCGTCGGGCACCACGCCGATCTGCGCGAGAAGCTCGGCCCTGCGGGGCGAGCCGGACCCGAGGATCAGGCGCGGCAGATCCGGGCGCGGGGTCACTTGAAGCGATAGTTGATCCGGCCCTTGGTCAGATCATAGGGCGTCATCTCGACCTGAACGCGGTCGCCCGCCAGCACGCGGATCCGGTTCTTGCGCATCTTGCCTGCCGTATGGGCGATGATCTCATGGCCGTTTTCCAGCTCGACCCTGAACGTCGCATTGGGCAGGAGTTCGCGCACGACGCCGGGAAATTCGAGCAGTTCTTCCTTGGCCATGGTCACTCCAAACGAAATTGGCCCGCGGAAACCGCAGGCACAGCGGGAAATGCGCGCATCGGCGCGGAAAATCAAGGGGCGAGGGCGATCCTTGGCCCCTGCTCGGCCCAGTGCCTATGGTTGAGAACGCCGCCATCGGCGCGCACCTGCGCGATGGCATCGCGGCTGACCGTGGCAACGGCCCAGCCGGGTTCGTCCATCGGCGATTCGGCGAGGATCCCCGTCTCGGGCCAGCCGCGATCGGGCGGGCCATAGATCGCGGCCCGCCCGCGCGTCGCCTCGCAGCCCGCGCACCACGGCGCGCTGCCGACCATGGCGCTCTGCACGACGACGCACTGGTTTTCCAGCGCCCGCGCCATGCTGCCGACCCGCACGCGGGTAAAGCCGGCCAGAGTCTCGGTGCAGGACGGCGCGAGCAGGATTTCCGCCCCCGCCTCGACAAGATGCCGCGCCAGCAGCGGGAATTCGCTGTCATAACAGATCAGCACGCCGAGCGGCGCGAGCGGGGTCTGCAGGACGGCGAGCGGCGCGCCGGGCTCGACCAGCCAATCCTCCCGCTCGAACCGGGTCATGATCTGCTTGTCCTGATGCCCGACGATTCCGCCGGGGCCGTAGAGCGTCGCCCGGTTCACCGGGCGTGTGCCGGCGAACACCGGCCCCGATGCGCCGAGGATATGCACCCCATGCGCCGCCGCGAGCCGCAGATGCACCGCATCGGCCGCCTCGCGGTGACGCGCCGCCTCGCGCAGCGCACCCGCGGGATCGGCGGCGACGGTGGCACCGCCGAGCGCGGCAAGCTCCATCGCGCCATATTCGGGGAACACGATCAGATCGGCGCCCAGCCGTGCCGCCTCGCCGACCCAGGCCGAGAGCTTGACCTCATAGGCCCCGAACCCGTCCAGCCACGTCAGAGGATAGGCCGCCGCCGCAACCGTGACTGCACCGATCACACCCGCAGTTCCTGCATCACGCGCACCAGTTCGGCGCTGATCCCCGGTTCGGACAGCGCATGGCCGGCGAGCGGCACCATCCTGAGGTCGGCGCGGCGCCAGCCCTCGGCCAGACGCCAGGCCGAGACGGGCGGGCAAATCATGTCATAGCGCCCCTGCACGATGGTCGCCGGCAGATCCGCGATCCGGTGCCGCTGCGCCAGGATCCAGCCGTCGTTGTCAAGGAACCCGCCATTGCGGAAATAATGGTTCTCGAGCCGCGAGAAGGCGCGCGCATATTCCCCGGGGCTTTCGCCCGGCGGCCCCTCGTGCGCGATCGAGGCGAGCGCGTTTTCCCAGCCCGCCCAGATCCGGCCGAAGCGGGTTTCCTCGACGAGGTTGCCGGAAAACAGCCGGCGGTGATAGGCCGCGATCAGATCGCCCCGTTCGCCCTCCGGGACGGGTGCAACGAACCGCGCCCATTCGACCGGAAAGAACGCCGCCGCCCCCCCGCCGTAGAACCACGCAAGCTCCGCCGCGGTCATCAGGAACACGCCGCGCAGCACCAGATGCGCCGCGCGTTCGGGATGCGTGATCGCATAGATCAGCGCCAGCGTCGCCCCCCAGGACCCGCCGAACACCACCCAGCGGTCGATGTCGAGGGTGCGGCGGATCGTCTCGATGTCCTGCACGAGATGCCAGGTGGTATTCGCCTCGACGCTCGCATGCGGACGCGACCGGCCGCAGCCGCGCTGGTCGAACAGGATGATGCGATAATGCGCAGGGTCGAAATACCGCCGCATCGCCGGGCTGCACCCGCCGCCCGGCCCGCCGTGAAGCACCACGACGGGCTGGCCGAGCGGGTGGCCGCATTGTTCGACATAGACGCGATGCCCGTCGCCGACGTCGATCACGCGCTGATCGAACGGATCGAGGGGCGGGTAAAGGTGATCGCCTGCGCGCTTGTGGCCTGCTGTCCTGTCCATGACCGCCCTATATACCGCCCCGAGCCTGCCTTTCCATGGCCCGCATCGCAAGGAGAACCGGATGGATACCCGGACGACGACCGAAACGATGACCGACGGGGGACGTGTCGATCCCGCAGAAATCGCCAAGTTCGAGCGGATGGCAGCCGAGTGGTGGGATACGGAGGGCAAGTTCAAGCCGCTCCACATGCTCAACCCCACGCGGCTCGACTATATCACCCGCCAGATCGCTGCCGAGTTCGGGCGCGATCTGGCTTCGGCGAAACCCTTCTCCGGGCTGCGGCTGCTCGACATCGGCTGCGGCGGGGGGCTGTTGTGCGAGCCGATGGCGCGGCTCGGGGCGGATGTGGTGGGTGTCGATCCGGCGGCCCGCAACATTCCGGTGGCGCGGCTGCATGCCGAACAGTCGGGGCTTGCGATCGATTATCGCGTGTCCACCGCCGAGGCACTGGCGGAAGCGGGCGAGCAGTTCGACGTGGTGCTCAACATGGAGGTGGTCGAGCATGTGCCCGATCCGCTGTCCTACCTGACCGCCTGCGCGTCGCTGCTGCGGCCCGGCGGCCTCATGCTCTGCTCGACGATCAACCGCAATGCCAAGAGCTATGTGATGGCGATCGTCGGCGCCGAATATGTCATGCGCTGGCTGCCGAGGGGCACCCACGACTGGCGCAAGTTCATCACGCCGGACGAGCTCTACGATCTCATCCGGCGCGCGGGGCTCGACCCGGTGGACCGCAAGGGGATGGTGTTCAACCCCCTCGGCTGGTCCTGGAGCCTGTCGGACCGCGACCTGAGCGTGAACTACGTCACCGCCAGCGTGCGGCGGTAACGCGCGCCCCTCCGGCACAGGCGCGGGAATCACCGGGGCGCGACCTCCCGCGCCTCGGGTCCGCCGGCGCGCACTGGAACGGGCGCCTCAGTCCGGCCCCTCGAACCGGGCGCGCAACTCGCGCAGCACCGGCAGGACGGCGCGGACCCTGTCCGGGCCGATCGCCGCAACCGCATCGGCGATCATCGGCGCGATCGACGCCACGGCCGCATCCCGCGCCGCTCGCCCGGCCGGACTGATCGAGACGAATTTCTGCCGCGCATCGTCCCAGTCCGGCCGGATATGGACATGCCCGGCCCATTCCAGCCGCGCGAGCGTGTTGGTCATCGCCCCGCGCGTGACATGGAAGGCCCGCGCAAGCTGCGCCGGGGTCCGCTCATCGCCCACGCGGGCGAGGTGGTTGAGGACGGTGAACTGCGACAGCTCCATCCCCTTGGGCAGCACCCGGCCGATCCGGTTGCGCGCAAGCTGGTCGGTCATGAATAGCTCGGCGAACAGTGCAACCGCGATATCCTCGGTCCGGTCGGGGCTGCGGTCGGGCATCACGGGCCGTCGATGGGGCGGTCGTGCGTCAGCGCGGGGATGCGGGCGCGGGCCTTGTCCACGGCGTCCAGATCGATCTCGGCGAAACTCACGCCCGGTCTGTCGCCGCCATCTACGAGTATCTCGCCCCAGGGGCCGACGGCGAGCGAATGGCCATGCGTGCGCCGCCCGGCGCCCTGCGCCTCGGGGTGATGGCCGGTCTGCGCCGGGGCGAGCACATAGGCGCCACATTCGATCGCCCGCGCGCGCAGCAGAACCTCCCAATGTGCGGCGCCGGTGATGTGGTTGAAGGCCGCCGGCACGGCCAAGATCTGCGCCCCCGCCTGCGCGAGGCGGCGGTAGAGATGCGGGAAGCGGACATCGTAGCAGATCGTCATCCCCACCCGGCCAAAGGGCGTGTCGGCCAGAACCGCCTGCCCGCCCGGCCTGTAGCCCTGCGATTCGCGGTAAACCTCGGTGTCCGACACGATCACGTCGAACATGTGGATCTTGTCATAGCGCGCGACGATGGCGCCGTCGGGGCCGATCAGCAGGCTGCGGTTGGCAAAGCGCCCATCGGCTGCATCGGTCAGCAGGCCGAGCGAGCCGATCAGCACCCAGACCCCCGCCCGCGCCGCCTCGTCGCGGAGCGCCGCGAGCGTCGGATCATCCGCCTCGGGGCGGAACACCGCGCGCTGGCGGCTGCGCGAGGACGACAGCGCATTCGTCATCTCGGGCGTCAGCACGAACCCGGCCCCGCCTTGGGCGGCCGCCCGGACAAGCGCCACCGTCTGCGGCAGGTTCGCCGCCGGATCGTCGCCGACCGTCAGTTGCACCAGCCCCGCGCGCATCGCCTCAATCCGCCAGCAGCGCGTCGAGCCTGCCGGCCCGGTCGAGCGCGTGCAGATCGTCCGACCCGCCGACATGCTGCCCGCCGATGAAGATCTGCGGCACTGTCCGCCCGCCCGACGACCGCGCGACCATCGCCGCGCGCAATGCCGCATCGGCGCTGACATCGAACTCGGTGAAGGCGACGCCTTTGCGCGTCAGGAGCCGCTTGGCGGCATGGCAATAGCCGCAGAGCGGCGTTGTATAGATTTCGACCGGCTTCATCGCGCCCTCCGGGACATGTCCCCCGGATTTAGGGATCTTTCGCCACCCGCGCCAGAGTCAGCACCGAAACCGCCGCCGCGCCGCCGGCAAGGCAGGCCTCGGCGGCGACGGCGAGCGTCGCGCCCGAGGTGAACACGTCGTCGACCAGCAGCACATGCCGCCCCGGCAGGCGCGCGGCGCGGCGCGGATGCGGGCGGATCGCCCCCGCCACGTTGCGGAACCGCCCGTCGCGGTCGCGGCCGTCCTGCGTTCCGGTCGCCCGGATGCGCAGCAGAAGGTCCGGGCAATGCTCCAGCCCCGTCCGTTCGGCCAGCGCGGCCGACAGCACCGCCGCCTGGTTGAACCGCCGGCGCACCAGCCGCCACCAGTGGACGGGGACCGGCGCGACCAGCATGCCCGGCACAAGGATCGGCCGCGCCGCCCGCGCCAGCCACGCGCCGGCCGGCCGCGCGAGGTCAAGCCGGTCGCCATGCTTGAGCGCGAGGACGAGGCGCCGGCCGTTGCCGGAATAGACCATCGCCGCCCGCCCGCGCGCCCAGGGCCGCGCGATGCGCAGGCAATCGTCGCAGATCGCCGGGCCGCCGTCATCCGCACCCGGCAGCGGCACGCCGCAGCGATCGCAGACCGTGCCGGCGATGAACGGCGTATCGCGCCAGCAGGTGGCGCAAAGGCCGAAATCGTCGGTCACCAGCGCGTCGCAGGTCAGGCACTGTGGCGGAAACAGAAGCCGTAGAGCCGCTTGCAAAGCCATTGCCGACCCCTACCCTCGGGGCGATGACCGCCCCGATGCTGACCGATCCGGCCGCCCTCGCCCGCAGTCGCGCCCGCGCGACGGCGATGTTCCTGCAGGACAGGATGGCCGACGAGATCGAGGAAAGACTCGCCGAGGTTAACAGGACGTTTACGGCGCCGGCGATCGTCACACCCTTTCCCGCGGTATGGGCCCATCGCCTGCCGACGGCGCGGATCGTGCCCGAGGGCGATGCGCTCGACCTTGCGCCCGGCGCGCACGACCTCGTGATCCACGCGCTGTGCCTGCACTGGGCGAACGACCCGGTCGGGCAGATCGTGCAGGCGGCGCGTGCCCTGCGCCCCGACGGGCTGCTGCTGGCGAGCCTGTTCGGCGGCGCCACACTCGCAACCTTGCGCCGCGCGCTGGCCGAGGCCGAGGCAGAGCGGACTGGCGGGCTGTCGCCGCGCGTCCTGCCGATGGCCGAGATCCGCGACCTCGGCGCGCTGCTCCAGCGCGCGGGGCTCGCCCTGCCGGTCGCCGATGCGGTCCCGCTGACAGTCACTTATGCCGATACCGTCGCGCTGATGCGCGATCTGCGCGCCATGGGCGAGGGCAATGCGCTCGCCGGCCGGCTGCGGCGCCCCACACGGCGCGCTGTGCTGGCTAGCGCGGCGGCGCGCCACGACGCGCTGGCCGCGCAGCCCGATGGCCGTGTGGCAGCGCTGTTCGAGGTGATCGTGCTGACCGGATGGTCACCGCATCCCGATCAGCCCCGACCGCTCCGCCCCGGGTCGGCGACGGCGCGGCTCGCCGATGTCCTGCCGCGGCGCGACGACCCGCGCGATTGACCCCGGCGGAATCGCGGTTATGTGCATTGGCTCATCCGCCCGCATGCCGACCCAGATAGCCCGACAGGACCGCCACGATGCTGGACGCGAACGCCACCGGACGCACCGCCGCCCTGAGCCACGCGAATCATCTGCCCGAAGGACACCCCGCCGTCAAAACGGGGCGGATCGGCGTGCTGCTGGCCAACCTCGGAACGCCCGACAATTATGATTACTGGTCGATGCGGCGGTATCTCAACGAATTCCTGTCCGACCGCCGGGTGATCGACTTTCCGGCGTGGAAGTGGCAGCCGCTCTTGCAGCTTATCATCCTGACCAAGCGGCCTTTCACCTCGGGCGCGAACTACAAGTCGATCTGGAACCACGAGCAGGGCGAAAGCCCGCTGATGACGATTACCAAGGCGCAGACTGCCAGCATCCGCAAGACGCTGACCGCCCGGCACGGCGAACGGGTCATGGTCGATTTCTGCATGCGCTACGGCAATCCCTCGACCCGATCCAAGGTGCGCGAGATGGTGGCGGCCGGCTGCGATCGGGTGCTGTTCTTCCCGCTCTATCCGCAATACGCCGGGGCGACGACAGCAACGGCGAACGATCAGTTCTTTCGCGCCATGATGGCGGAAAAGGCCCAGCCGGCGGTGCGCACGGTGCCGGAATATTTCGCCCATCCGCGCTATATCGAGGCGCTTGCACGCTCGGTCGAGCGGGCCTACGCGGCGCTGCCGCAACGGCCGGACGTTCTCGTCGCGTCCTATCACGGCATGCCGCAGCGCTACCTGATGGAAGGCGATCCCTACCACTGCAAGTGCCAGAAGACCTCGCGCCTCCTGCGCGAGCGGCTCGGCTGGGACAAGGGCGCGATCGATACCACGTTCCAGTCGGTGTTCGGCCGCGAGGAATGGCTGCGGCCCTATACGGTCGAGCATGTGGCGGCGCTGGCCAAGGCCGGCAAGAAGAACATCGCCGTGATCGCGCCGGCATTCGCCGCCGACTGCATCGAGACGCTGGAAGAGATCAACGGCGAGATTCGCGAGGCGTTCGAGCACGCCGGGGGCGAGTCGTTCACCTACATTCCGTGCCTGAACGACGACGAGGCGCATATGGCCGCACTCGTTTCGGTCATCGAGGAGAATCTGGGCGGCTGGCTGCGCTAGGCGGCCTCGCGCCGCGGTGGAAGCGCCGACCCCGACGAGGCATACGGCCCGAACAAAGAACAAGGGCGCCGGCTCGTCGCCGGCGCCCTGTATCTTCGGCCGAGCGCTGGGTTCAGCGCGCGGCGATCGCGGCGGCGATCAGGATGAGAAGGATCAGCGGAACGACGAAGCCGCCCGAGGTCCCGGTTTCCTGAACGATGACCGGCGGCTCGATGACCGGATCGGCCAGCTTGCCACCGCGCGGGCCGGCAGCGAACGCGCTGGTGGCGGCAGCCGTGAGGGCAGCAGCGAGAGCGAACTTCTTCATAGTAACCTCCAGATGGGCCACACCACATCTTCCATTGCTAGCGGCGGGCACTGACTAACCTCGTGAGGATTTCTAAGCACCGGCCCCGGAAAAACGCAACGGGGGATTGGGCGCTGACCCGGTTTGCCCCCGAGCGTTGTCAAATCAGCAACACCTGCGTGCCCACCCGCGCAAGTTCGTACAGCTCTTCGATATGTTCGTTGAACAGGCCGATGCAGCCGTTGGACGACTGCCGCCCGATCTTGCGCGTGTCGTGCGTGCCGTGGATCCGGTAGTAGGTCCAGCTCAGGTGCAGCGCGCGGGTGCCGAGAGGGTTGTCGGGCCCCGGGCCGATGAAATCCGGCCATTCGGGGTTGCGCCGCTTCATCGACGGGGTCGGGCGCCAGCTCGGATTGGGGTCCTTGAACGTCACGTGCGTGCGACCGCGCCGCGTCAGGTCTTCCGAGATCGGGATCGACGAGGGATAAAGCTTGTAGATGCTCTGGTCCTCGGACCAGAAGTGCAGCGCGCGTGACGTGATGTCCACGAGGATCGCGCCGTTGCGGGTGTTGTCGAAATACGGCTCCCACCGCAGGGTGCGAAAGCTCGACACGTTGCGCTTGACCGCCTGCGTGACGTCGCGCTCCTCGACGGTCGAGCCCTGGAACTGGGCAAGTGCGGGTGCCGCAAGGCTCGCCGTGACCGCCGATGCGGTTGCGAGAAATACGCGGCGGCTGAGCCGGGTCGGATGGCCGTTGCGCATGATGAATCCTCTCGAACGAACGAACTGCTGCGCGATGCTGTAAGCAGATCGTTGCGCGCGTGCAAATCAAACGCCTGTCAGTGTATCGCCGATGCCGCTTCCGTTTGCAGATCGCACCCCCATCGGCTAATCGGCGCTGATCCTTGTGTGTCTGGAGCCGTGATGCGCCACCGCCTTGTCCTCTGCCTGATCGCCGCTGTCGCCCTCTCCGCCTGCGAGGCACCCGAACTCGGCCCCGACGGCGGGCCGACGACTCGGGGTTACCGGCTAAGCGACGCGGCGGCCGCCACGGTGCAGTTGCGCATGCTCGATTCGGTCAATGCCCTGCGGCGGTCGCGCGGCGTCGCACCGGTCGCGCTCGACGCGGCGCTCACCGCCTCGGCCGCCACCCACGCCCGCGACATGTCGGTGCAGAACCGCCCCTGGCACTTCGGTTCGGACGGATCGTCCCCGGTCAGCCGGGCGGCCCGCGCGGGATATGCCGGGCGGCTGCTGGGCGAGGTGCTGTCGGAAACCTACGAGACCGAGCTGCAGACCCTTGCCGCCTGGATGGAACGGCCCGATACCCGCGACGTGATCCTCAACCCCGAGGCGCGCGACATGGGCTTTGCCTTCTACCAGGAACCGAACGGCAAGATCTGGTGGGTGCTCAACACCGGGATCCGCGGCTTTGCGGGGCCGACCTCCTAGGGGTGGATGAGGATGGGCGTGCCGTCGCGGACCATTGCATAGATATCCTCCATCTCGCCGTCGCGCACGGCGATGCAGCCCACCGTCCAGTCGCGGCCCTTGCCGCGATGCGCGCCGGCGCGGCCGTGGATGAAGATGTCGCCGCCGGGTGACACACCCAGCGACCGCGCCACCTCGACATCCCGCGCGTTCGGATAGGAGATGCCGAGCGACAGGTGATAGCTCGAATTGGGGTTGCGCCGGTCGATCGTATACCATCCCTCGGGCGTGCGTCCGTCGCCCTCCTGCACCTTGTGGCCCTGCGGCGCAAAGCCGAGGGCGATGCGATAGGTCTTGAGCGGCTCGTCATGGTGGAACAGCGTCATGGCGCGCTGCGTCTTCCACACCTCGATCCGCGTCACCTCCGGCCCGTCATAGCGCTTGAACTTGCTGCCGCATGCCGCGAGGCCAAGGGCCATCGCCAGCACCAGAAGGAACCGGATCATCCGCATCGTTGTCTTGCCTGCTCTTGTTTTGCGGGAAGGCTAGCGGAAAACGCCCCCCCGCTCAATCCTTCACCCGGCTTTCAAGCCGCGCCTCGATCGCGGCGAGGCGGGCCAGAACCTCGTCCCGGTAGGCGTCGGTCTTGGCCACGTCCTCGGCATTATGCGCCTCCTGCATCGAGTTCACGATGAGGCCGACGAGCAGGTTCACCACGGCAAAGGTCGTCACCATGATGAACGGGACAAAGAACGCCCAGGCATAGGGGTAGGTGTCCATCACCGGGCGGACGATCCCCATCGACCAGCTTTCCAGCGTCATGATCTGGAACAGCGTATAGGCCGACAGGCCGATGGACCCGAACCATTCGGGAAAGCTGGCCGAGAACAGTTTCGTTGCCATCACCGCGCCGATGTAGAAGATGATCGCCATCAGGAGGAACACCGACCCCATGCCGGGCAGCGCGGTGATGAACCCCTCGACCACCCGCCGCAGCCGCGGCGCCACCGACACCACCCGCAGCACCCGCAGGATGCGCAGCGCCCGCAGCGTCGAGAACCCCTGGCTCCCCGGCGGGAGCGAGATGGCGACGATCAGGAAATCGAAGATGTTCCACCCGGACTGAAAGAACCGCCAGCCGCGGGCATAGAGCTTGAGCGCGATCTCGACGACGAACACGCCGAGGCAGAGCCGGTCGAGCACGAGGATCACCGGTCCGACCGCCGCCATCACCGTGCCCGAGGTCTCGAGCCCGAGGATCACGGCGTTGAACAGGATCACGCCGATGATCGCATTGCGCACGCGGTCGGATTCGAGCCAGCGGTCAACCTTGTCGCGCGTCGTCATTCGCCTGTCCCTCGCCTTCGGGCCTTTGCGGCGCGATATGGGGCAGGCGGAATCGGGCCGCAAGTTCCACATGGGTAGACCAGCGGAACTGATCGACCACCTGCACCCAGTCGAGCGCATAGCCAAGCCCGAGGGCGATGCGCGCATCGCGGGCGAAGCTGGCAGGGTTGCAGGACACGGCGGCGATGACCGGCACGCGCGCCGCGGCGAGCGCGGCCATCTGCGCCTCGGCCCCGGCACGGGGCGGGTCGATCACGGCAGCGTCGAAGCCCCGCAGCTCGTCCGGCAGCAGGGGGCGGCGGAACAGATCGCGCGCCTCGGCCGTGATGCGGTGAAGACCGGGCGCGCCTTTCCAGCCGGCCAGCAGCGCGGCGATCATCGCCGCATCCCCTTCGACCGCATGCACCGGCGCCCGGGCCGCAAGCGGCAGCGCGAAGGTGCCGCATCCGGCGAACAGATCGACGATCCGCTGCGCACCCGCCACCGCCCGGCCGACCGCTGCGACGAGCGCCGCCGCCCCCGCCTCGGTCGCCTGGAGGAACGCGCCGGGCGGCAGCGGCACCAGCGCCGCGCCCAGGGCCACGCGCGGGGCGGTGTGCTGCACCGCAACCTCGGCGCCCCAGGTCACGCGCGGAAGGCGGTGCGCCGCCGCGATCCACGCCAGTGTCCCGGTCAGCGCCGCATCCAGCGGCTTGCCGCCGGCAACCGCCACGTCCACCCCGTCGCGCGTGCGCGTCAGCGTGACATCGAGCGCGGCCGTCCGCGATGCCCCCGCCCGCGCGATCTCGGCCACCGCCGGGAGCGCCGCCATCAGATCGGGATGCAGCAGAAGGCAACCGGGGATCTCCACCACCTGATCGGACCCGCGCCGGTGAAACCCGACCGTCACCCCCGCCCTGGTTCGCCGCGCGGCGAGGGTCGCCCGCTGGCGGCTCTGCGCGGGCGAGACATGCATCGGCGCGAAGGGCGCGGCGATCCCCTGCGCCGCCAGCGCCGCGCGCACGACGCCCTGCTTCCAGTCCGCCACGAAACCGTCCCGCACATGCTGCAACGCACAGCCGCCGCAGGCGCGGGCATGCGGGCAGGGCGGGCGCACCCGGTCGGGCGAGGGGGTGACGATGCGCGGCCCGTCGGGCGTGGCATCCACCACCTCGCCCGGCAGGCACCCCGGCAGAAAGACCGGCGCCCCATCCGCCCCCGGCGCGATCCCGTCGCCGTGGTGGCCCAGCCGTTCGACCGTCAGCCTCATTCGGCGGCGTTCGCCGCGCTGGCCTCGTCGGTCCCGAGGAACCCGCCCGACTGCCGCGCCCAGTAACGGGCGTATAGCCCGCCCCGCGCCAGGAGCGCGGCATGGCTGCCCTCCTCGACGATCCGGCCCGCATCCATCACCACGATCCGGTCCATCGCCGCGATGGTGGACAGCCGGTGCGCGATGGCAAGAACCGTCTTGCCCTCCATCACCCGGCCGAGGGCGTCCTGCACCTGCGCCTCGACCTCGCTGTCGAGCGCCGATGTCGCCTCGTCGAGCACGAGGATCGGCGCGTCCTTGACGAACGCCCGCGCCAGCGCGATGCGTTGCCGCTGCCCGCCCGAAAGCTTGACGCCCCGCTCGCCCAGATGGGCGTCGTAGCCGCGCCGCCCGGCGTGATCCTTGAGGCCGAGGATGAAATCATGCGCCTCGGCCGCCTTCGCCGCCGCGATCAGGTCATCCGCGGTCGCATCGGGGCGGCCGTAGAGGATATTGTCGCGGGCCGAGCGGTTGAACATCGCCGTTTCCTGCGTGACCATCGCGATCTGCCGCCGCAGGCTTTCCTGCGTGACGGACCGGACGTCGCGCCCGTCCACCGTCACACGCCCGGTTTCCGTGTCGTAGAGCCGCAGCAACAGCGCCACCAGCGTCGATTTCCCGGCACCCGATGCGCCGACGATCCCGATCTTTTCCCCCGGCGCGATCCGCAGGTCGACCGACTGCACCCCGCCATGGCGCCGGCCATAGGCAAAGCTCACGTCCTCGAAGGCCACGGCGCCCGTCACGCGCCCGAGGTCCACCGCATCGGGCGCATCGGTGAGCGTATGCGGCGGGGTGAGCGTCTGCATCCCGTCCTCGACCTCGCCGATGGCGGCATAGATGTTCATCAGGCCGAAACTGACCCAGCCCGTCATCTGGCTGATGCGGATCGACAGCGCGCCGGCGGCGGCGATATCGCCGGGGCTGGCCATGCCCAGTTGCCACAGACGGATGGTCCCCCCGATCAGCACCAGCGGCAACAGACCCGCAAGGACCATCAGCGACGACCGGAACCAGACCGACAGTGCGCCGAAGACGATGGCGCTGTCGCGATACCCTTCCATCGACCGGATCGCCGCGCGATCCTCATGCGCGGAATGGCCGAACAGCTTGACCGTCTTGATGTTGGTGATCGTGTCCACCACCACGCCCGTTACCGTGGCCCGCGCCGCCGCACGGCTCGCCGATCGCACCTGGATGCGCGGCATGAACCACGAGATGAGCGCGACATAGGCCGCGACCCAGACCGCAAGGGCGAGGCCGATCCGAAGATCGATGATGAACAGGAACAGCACCGATCCGATCAGCGAGGCGAGGGCAAAGGCGACGGTGTTGATCGTCTCGCTGACCACATCGGTGATCGCGCGGGCCGCCTGCATCTGTTTCTGCGCTATCCGGCCCGCGAAATCGTTGTCGAAAAACGTCACCGCATGGCCCATCGTCCAGCGGTGCAGCCGCGACAGGGCAAGTGGCATGAGCCCCGGTTGCAGGATCACCGCGTTCGCGGCAACCGAAAGGCCGAAGACCGCCGGCTTTATGAGCAGCAGGAACACCACGAAACTGGCGAAGAGCCACGCATTGTCCGCCCAGACCGCCCCGGGCTCGGACCCCACCGCCGCATCGATCACAAGGCCCAGATACCAGGCCATCACCACGTCGAGCACCCCGGCCGCCGCCGACAGGAGCGTCGCCAGCGCGAGGCCGCGCCCGGACCCCGACAGGCACCAGGCAAAGAACGGCATCAGGCGCGACGGCGGCGGCCCGTCTGCCGGGCGGAACGCTGCGATGATCGCGGCCAGCCGCCTCATTCCGCCGCCTCGGCCGCATCGGCACCGATGAACCCGCCCGACTGCCGCGCCCAGAACCGGGCATAGAGCCCGCCGCGTTCCAACAGCGCCGCATGCGGCCCCTGCTCGACGATGCGCCCGTCATCGACGACCACGATCCGGTCCATTGCGGCGATCGTGGACAGCCGGTGCGCGATGGCGATCACCGTCTTGCCCTCCATCACGCCGTAGAGCGTTTTCTGGATCGCCGCCTCCACCTCGCTGTCGAGCGCGGATGTCGCCTCGTCGAGGATCAGGATCGGCGCATCCTTGAGGATCACCCGCGCCAGCGCCACCCGCTGCCGCTGCCCGCCCGAAAGCTTGACCCCCCGCTCGCCGACCTGCGCGTCGTAGCCGCGACGGCCCTGCGGATCGACCAGCGTTTCGATGAACGCATGCGCCTCGGCCCGGCGGGCGGCGGCGATCATCTCGGCTTCGGTCGCGTCGGGGCGACCATAAAGGATATTCTCGCGCACCGACCGGTGCAGCAGGCTCGAGTCCTGCTGGACCATGCCGATCTGCGCGCGCAAGGATTCCTGCGACACGGCGCGGATGTCCTGCCCGTCGATCAGGATCGCCCCCTGCTCGGCGTCGTAGAACCGCAGCAAAAGCTTGACGAGCGTCGATTTCCCCGCACCCGACCGGCCGACGATCCCCACCTTCTCGCCCGGCGCGATGGTCAGGTCGATCCCCCGCAGCCCGCCCGACCCGCGACCGTAATGGTGCCCGACCCCGCGGAACTCGATCCGCCCCGCGCGGAAGGCCAGCGGCGGTGCCGCCGGAGCGTCGGTAAGGCCGATGGGCTGGGTGATCGTCTCCATCCCCTCGGCCACGACGCCGAGGTTCTGCACGAGGTTGGTCGTTGACCACATGATCCAGTAGGTCATGTTGTTGAGCCGCAGCACAAGCGCCGAGGCCGCCGCCACCGTCCCCACCGTCGCCGCCCCGCCATGCCACAGCCAGATCGCCCAGCCGGTCACCGCCACGATCAGCAGGCCGTTGAGCGTCGTCAGCGCGACGTCCATCGTGGTGATGATCCGCATCTCGCGCTGGAAGGTCGCCCGCGCATGTTCGATCGCGTCCTTGGCATAGGCGACCTCGCGCCGGTGATGGGCAAAGAGCTTGACCGAATGGATGTTGGTATAGGCATCGACGACCCGCGCGGTCACCGCCGACCGCGCATCGGCGCTGGCCTTGGATGCCGGCCCCGCACGCCGGATCGTCCAGCGCACGAGCGCGACATAGCCCGCGAACCACAGCACCAGCGGCAGCGCCAGCCGCAGGTCGGCATCGGCCAGCATCAGAAGCGCGCCGATCAGCGTCACCAGCGCGAAGGCCATGGCATCGAAGGTCTGGAACACCGCCTCGCCCGCCGCGGGGGGCGTCTGCATGATGCGGTTGGCGATCCGTCCGGCAAAATCGCTCTCGAACCAGCCGACGGGCTGGCGCAGGACATGCCGGTGCGCGCGCCAGCGAATCATCGTGCCGAAATTGGGCAGGATGGTATTGTGCAGGATCGCCGTGTTGGCCCCGGCGATGACCGGACGGATCAGGACGATCGCGAGCGCGACCAGCAGGATCTCGGTCCCGTGATCGGCCCAGACCTGCGCGGGCGAGCCCTGCGCGAGCAGATCGACGACCCGCCCGACATACCAGATCATCGCCACATCGCCCGCCGCGACGATGACCGACAGCACGCCCGTCACCGCAAAGACGCGCCGGAACGGCAGCACATAGTCGCGCAGGAACGGCCACAGGCGCCGCGGCGGGGCGTTCGTCTCGGCGTATCCCTGATAGGGATCGACAAGGGTCTCGAAGAACCGGAACATGACAAGGCCTCGACCACGGCGACCTGCGGCATATAGCGCCCCGGGCCGGCGAGGGGAACCGCTCAACCGGCCAGATCGTTGCGCGCAAGCGAAAAGCCCGAGGCGATCCAGCGGTCCTCGGCCGCCTTCAGCGCGGCGCCGAGTGCGGGGCCCGAGAGGCGCGGCATGAAATCTGCCGCGCTCACGGGGCACACCGCCGCCGCGCCCCTGGCGACCTCGGCCGCCCAACCGGGCGCGAGGGGCGCTGCCAGCAGGGCCGCGCGCACCAGCACCGCGTCGCGCCCGGCCTCGGCCCCGAGTCGATAGCCCGCCTCGTGCGGCGGCATCCCGTCCCGCGCCGCCCCGGCGATCCGGTCCAGCGCCTGCGCCTCGGCCCGCGACAGGCGCAGCGCCTCGGCCGGCGCCGCCCCGCCGAGCGCCGCGAGGCGCCGCAGCCACTCGGGCGCGAGGTCGCCCTCGAGATGCACCAGCACCGCGAGCGGTGCGGGATCGGCACCGGGCAGGACCGCGCCCAGCACCCCGGCCGCCGCCATCGCCGCCACCGCCGGCGCCGGATCGGGCGCGGCCAGCAGCTTGCGCATCTCCGCCCCCACCCGTTCGCGCGAGAGCCGCCCGAGCCCCGGCACTGCCGCCGCACAGGCCGCGAGCCCCTCCGGATCGAGCCCGTCCGCCCCGTAATGGGCGTGGAACCGGAAGAACCGCAGCACGCGCAGGTAATCCTCGGCGATCCGCGCCGCGGGATCGCCGACGAACCGAACGCGCCCCGCACGCAGGTCGGGCAGGCCGCCGAGCGGGTCGATGACCTGGCCGGTCCGGTCGGCATAAAGCGCATTCATCGTGAAATCGCGCCGGGCGGCGTCGTGCTCGACCGCTGCTGTAAAGGCGACGGTCGCGTGACGGCCGTCGGTCGCCACGTCGCGGCGGAACGTCGTCACCTCGTGCGGCACGCCCGCGGCGATGACCGTGACCGTGCCGTGGGCCAGCCCGGTCGGCACGGTGCGCAACCCGGCCGCCGCGGCCAACGCCATCACCGCCTCGGGCAGGGCATCGGTCGCGATGTCGAGATCGGCGACCGGCCGGCCCATCAGGGCGTTGCGTACGCAGCCGCCCACGAACAGCGCCCTGTGCCCGGCCGCCTCGAGCATGGTGCAGACCGCCTGCGCGCCAGGCGCGGCAAGCCAGTCGCCCGCGATCCTCATGCCGCCAGACGGTCGGCTAGGCCGCGCAGGATGCGCGCGGTCGCGCCCCAGATGTAATATGGCCCCCAGGGGACGGTGTAATAGTTGCGCCACTGCCCCCGCCACATCCGCCGCTCGATGCGGTAGCGCGCCGGATCGGCCAGATGCGCCAGCGGGACGTGGAACACCTCGTCCACCTCGCCGGGCTGCGGGACCGGATCGAACGGGGCGGTGATCTGCGCGACGACCGGCGTGACGGAAAAACCCGTCACCGTCTCGTGCACCGGCAGAAGGCCCATCGGCACGACCAGCGCGGGGGGAAGCCCGATCTCCTCGCGCGCCTCGCGCAGCGCCGCCGCCTCGACCCCGGCATCGCCCTCGTCCACCTTGCCGCCGGGAAAGGCGATCTGGCCCGGGTGGTTGCGCAGGCCCGAGGCGCGCTTGGTCAGCACAACGTCGAGCCCGCGCGGTCCCGCGACGAGCGGCACCAGAACGGCCGCTGCCCGCAACGGCGGCATCTGGACACGGCTTTGCGGGTTGAGGTCGTAGTCGGACGAAGGCCGCGCCGGCATCGCCAGCGCGGCGCGGATGCGGTCGAAGGCGTCAATGTGCCCCACCGCTGCCCCCCACCGCCTCGAACCCGACCGTTGCCGGGTCAAGTTCGTAATGCGCGCCGCAGAACTGGCAATCGGCGGTGACGATCCCCTCGGGCGTGGTCATCGTGGCGATATCCTTGGCGGAATAGATCGACAGGGAACTGCGCACCTTGTCGATCGAACAGGTGCAGCCGAACCGCACCGGCTGGGCATCGAACACCCGCGGCACCTCGTCGTGGAACAGCCGCACCAGAAGCTCGGTCGGTTGCACGACGGGGCCGACAAGCTCCAGCGGCTCGACCGTGTCCAGAAGCAAGTTCACGCGGTTCCAGTTATCCTCGTCGTCGCCGTGCAGGATGTCGGCCGCCGCCAGCAGGCCGCCGTCGCCCGACCCGCCGTCGCCCTTGGCCATGAGGGGCGATGCCTTGGGCATCGACTGCACCATCACCCCGCCGGCGCGCCAGGCCGGCGTCCCGCGCGGCGCGCGCGAGCGGCCGAAGGACAGCGCGAACCGCGTCGGAAGCTGTTCGGACTGGGCGAAATACGCCTCGGCGCAGGACGACAGCGACCCGCCCGCGATCGGTGTGATCCCCTGATAGGGCAGCGTATCGGGGCCCTGGTCGAGCAGGATCGCGAAATACCCCTGCCCGATCTGGCCGAACCCCGGCGCCTGCGCGTCGATCCTGTCGCGATCGAAACTGGCATAGGCCCGGATCCGTGCCGGCTCGCCGCTGGTGCCCGGGCCGAAGTAGTCGGTCGCGATCAGCCGCGCAGCGCCGTTGCCGCGGATCTGCAGGCTCAGCTTCCAGCGCAGCTTGATCGTCTGCCCGATGAGTGCGGTCAAAAGCGCCGCCTCGGCCACCAGCGCCTCGATCGGGGCGGGATAGTCGTGCTGCGCCAGGATCTGGTCCAGAACGCCGTCGAGCCGCGCGACGCGGCCGCGGATATCGGGCCGGTCGAGCTGGAACGGCAGGACTGTATCGTCCCAGGCGATCTGAGAGCCGATGGTCATGAACAGGTCTCCGGGGGTTTCCCTCGATGCCGCGCCTTGGCATACCGCGGGCATATAGGCACGACAACCGCAGGTCCAAGGGGGCAGCATGATCCGGCGATTCGGCGAGAGCCCCCGGGCTGGCCGGCACTACCGACGGCGGCCGGGGGTCTATGCGATCCTGCGCCGGGGGCCGGATATCCTCTTGACGCATCAGGATGCCCCGGTGCCCGAGGTGCAGCTGCCCGGCGGCGGGATCGACCCGGGCGAACAGGCGATCCCCGCGCTGCACCGCGAGGTGCTTGAGGAAACCGGCTGGACGATGGCGGTCGAACGGCGGCTGGGGGCGTTCCGGCGCTTCACCTACATGCCCGAATACGACCTCTGGGCGGAAAAGCTCTGCGTGGTCTATCTCGCGCGGCCCGGGCGGATGATCGGCCCGCCGACCGAAGCAGGGCATACCGCGCTCTGGGCGCCGCTCGCCACCGCTGCGCGGCTCGTGGCCAATACCGGCGACCGGCATTTCCTCGGCCGGCTTCTGTGAACGCTAGGGTCCGCGAAACTCGTAGAGCACGGCCGACATGTCGTCGATGAATTCGGTGCTGCCCGAAAACCGCTCCATCTCCCACAGCAGCGCGTCGAGCATCGCGGCGCCGGTCAGGCCCCTGGTGGCCGCGAGCAGCGCCGAGAACCCCGCCTCGCCCAGTTCCTCGCCCGTTTCCGCAGTGCATTCGGTGAAACCGTCGGACATCAGCACCAGCCGGTCGCCCGGCGCCATGCGGAACTCCACCCGTTCCCAGGCCGCGTCGGGAATGAGGCCGACCGGCAGGCCGCCCCGGCCGATCCGCGTCACGCGCCCGTCAGCCGCCAGCAAGAGCGGATGCGGATGCCCCGCCTGGACCAGCGAGACCCGGCCGCTGACCAGATCCGCCTCGGCATAGACACAGGTGAAATACTGATCGACCCGGATCACCTCGTGCAGGACGCGGTTGAGGCGGGCCGCGACGGTTTCGGGCGGCCATGGCTCGACCGGGGTGGCGCCGTCGAGCGCAAGCGCCACGTTCCCGTCAGGCGAAGCCGACGCCAGCATCCCGGCAAGCCGCGCCGCCATCATCGCCGCCGCGACACCATGGCCCGACACATCGACTGAAAAGAACGCAACCCGGCCAGGCCCGATGGCGAAATACCCCACCAGATCGCCGCCGACGTGCCCCGAGGGACGCAGCAACAGCGACACCGACGCGGTGCCGAAATCGCGGTGCCGGTCGCGCACCAGCGATTGCTGCAGCTTGCGCGCCTCGATCAGGTCGCGGTCGAGCGAATCATAGACGCCCTGCAACTCGTCCAGCGCCGCGCCGAGCAGGCGGTTCTTGTCCCTCAGCTCCCGCTGCATGCCGAGGATGCGCTCGCCGGCCTTGAGCCGCGCCCGCAGCTCGTCCGGGCTTACCGGCTTGGCGAGGAAATCGTCGGCGCCGACGTCGAGCCCGCGGGCGACCTCCTCGGTCGCGCTCTTGGATGTCAGGAGGATGAAATAGCCATAGTCGTCCTGCGGCAAGGCCCTGAAGGCACGGCAGAAATCGAGGCCGGACATGCCCGGCATCACCCAGTCGCTCAGAATGATGTCGAAGCGGCCCGCGCGGACGAGCGCCAGTGCCTCGTCGCCCGAGGCGGCATCGCTGACCTGATAGCCCCAGCGGGTCAGCGATGCGCGCAAGAGCTGTCGCTGCGCGCGGCTGTCATCGACCACCAGAACCCGCCACGGGGCAGTCGCTGCTGCGGCACGTCCATGGTCGATCACCGCATTTTGCACGCTTGCCCCCGCCCTTCCCTGCCGGAACATTCGCCTGAGTGGATTAAGCTAGGGTGAAGCATAGAATTGCTCGCGAAGCGCCGCGGGCCGGTTACGGGGCGTTAAGCTGGGCGCGGCGACATTGCGCCTCGGGCAGCACGCATCCGCCGGATGCAGGGGTGGACGATGATCGACTGGGCACGCGCCGAAGCGCTGCGGAACGAGATCGGCGCGGACGGTTTCCGCGAAGTGGTCGCGCTGTTCCTCGAGGAGGCAGACGAGGCTGTGGCCCGCATTGCCGCGGCGACGTCTGCCGACGGGCTCGAGGCGGCGCTGCACTTCCTGCGCGGCAGCGCGCTCAACCTCGGGTTCGAGGCGCTCGCGCGCCTGTGCGACGACGGTGAACGCGCCGCAGCGGCCGGTGGCGCCGCCGGTGTGGACCTCGGCCTTGTCGCATCCGTCTATGCAGAGAGCCGCGCCGCGTTCCTTGACGGCATCGCCGAACCGGATACGCGCCGCGCCGCCGGCTGAGGGCCTCAGATCAGGAATTCGGCGAGCGTCTCGTCCCGTGTGATGTCGCGGAACGAAAAGGCGGCGGCATCCAGCTTCTGCACGAGCCGGTCGAAGTTCGCGGCATTCCGCGTCTCGATCCCGATCAGGACCGATCCGAAGTTGCGGGCCGATTTCTTGAGATATTCGAACCGCGCGATATCGTCATCCGGGCCCAGCATCCCGAGAAACTCGCGCAGCGCACCGGGCCGCTGCGGCATGCGCAGGATGAAGTATTTCTTGAGGCCGGCGTGGCGCATGGCGCGTTCCTTGACCTCCGGCAGCCGCTCGAAGTCGAAATTCCCGCCCGAGGTCACGCAGACCACCGTCCGCCCCGCGATCCGGTCCCGAAGCTCGGGCAACACATCGACCGAGAGCGCGCCTGCAGGCTCCAGCACGATCCCCTCGACGTTCAGCATCTCGAGCATCGTCACGCAGATCCGGTCCTCGGGTGCGGCCAGAACATCCGCCGGCGCCACATCGCGCAGCGCGGCGAAGGTCAGCGCGCCGACCCGCGCCACGGCGGCACCATCGACAAAGCTGTTCACCCGCGGCAGCGTCACCGGCGCACCCGCGGCCAGCGCGGCGGTCAGGCTGGCGCCGCCCTCGGGTTCGACGAAGACGAACCGCGTGCCGGGCGCTGCGGCGTGAAGATACCGCGTGACACCGGCCGACAGCCCGCCGCCGCCCACCGGCAGGACCACGAGATCGGGCGCCCGGCCGAGTTGCGCGAGCAGCTCTACCCCCACCGAGGCCTGCCCCTCGATCACGTCCGCGTCGTCGAACGGCGACAGGAAATGCGCGCGCTCGGCCGCGCAATGCGCCTGCGCGGCGGCCAGCGTCTGGTCGAAATAGTCGCCCGTCAGCACGATCTCGACCGCGCCGTTGCCGAACATGCGGGTCTTGTCGATCTTCTGCTGCGGCGTGGTGACCGGCATGAAGATCGTGCCCCGCACGCCGAAGTGCCGGCAGGCATAGGCCACCCCCTGCGCATGGTTGCCCGCGCTCGCGCAGACGAAATGGCGCGTGGCCGGCACGCGCTTGCGCATCGCGTTGAACGCCCCGCGCAGCTTGTAGCTGCGCACGGGGCTCAGATCCTCGCGCTTGAGCCAGATCTCGGCGCCGAAGCGCGTCGAGAGGTGATCGTTGCGCTGCAGCGGGGTCGCGGGGAATAGATCGCGCAGGGCGGCAGTTGTGGCCTCGGCGGCGCGGGCGAAGTCTGGCATGGCGGGTATCCGGACAGGGTTTTCCTGCGATAGCGGCTGCAGGGGCCGGCGGCAATGCGTCAGGCGCGCAGGCACGTTGCAGCGCAGGGGAAAAGCCAATAGACCCCTGCCGTCACAATCCGCCCCAGACCGGAGATGCCCATGCCCGCGCCCAAGAAGGTCGTCCTTGCCTATTCCGGGGGGCTCGACACGTCGATCATCCTCAAGTGGCTGCAGACGGAATACGGCTGCGAGGTCGTCACCTTCACCGCCGATCTCGGCCAGGGCGAGGAGCTGGAGCCGGCGCGGGCCAAGGCGGTGCAGCTCGGCATCGACCCGGCGAACATCTACATCGAGGATCTGCGCGAGGAATTCGTGCGCGACTTCGTGTTCCCGATGTTCCGGGCGAATGCGGTCTATGAGGGGCTCTATCTGCTCGGCACCTCGATCGCCCGCCCGCTCATCGCCAAGCGGCTGGCCGAGATCGCGCAGGAAACCGGCGCCGATGCGGTGGCGCATGGCGCGACCGGCAAGGGCAACGATCAGGTGCGTTTCGAGCTGACCGTCGCCGCGCTCGACCCGGCGCTGCGGGTGATCGCGCCCTGGCGGGAGTGGAACCTGGCAAGCCGGTCGGACCTGCTGGCCTTTGCCGAGGCGCATCAGATCCCGATCGCCAAGGACAAGCGCGGCGAGGCGCCGTTTTCGGTGGATGCGAACCTTCTGCACACCTCGTCCGAGGGCAAGGTGCTCGAGGATCCGGGGGTCGAGCCGCCCGATTACGTCGCACAGCGCATCGTCGCGGTCGAGGACGCGCCCGGTACGCCCGAGATGGTCGAGATTACCTTCGCGCGCGGTGATGCGGTGGCCGTCAACGGCGCGGCGCTGTCGCCTGCGATGGTGCTGACGCGGTTGAACGAACTGGGCGCGAAACACGGGATCGGGCTGCTCGATCTGGTCGAGAACCGGTTCGTCGGGATGAAGTCGCGGGGGCTTTACGAGACGCCGGGCGGCACGATCTTGCTCGAGGCGCATCGGGGGATCGAGCAGATCACGCTGGATGCCGGTGCCGGGCATCTCAAGGACAGCCTGATGCCGCGCTATGCGGAACTGATCTACAACGGGTTCTGGTATTCGCCGGAACGCGAGATGCTGCAGGCGCTGATCGACCGGAGCCAGACGCATGTGACGGGGACGGTGCGGCTCAAGCTCTACAAGGGCTCGGCGCGGGTGGTGGCGCGGTGGTCGGACCACAGCCTTTACAGCGAGCGGCACGTGACCTTCGAGGCTGATGCCGGCGCCTATGACCAGAAGGACGCGGCGGGATTCATCCGGCTGAACGCGCTGCGCCTGCGGCTGATCGCGGCGCGCAATCGGCGGGTGGCGGGCGGCTGAGGCGGGCGGGGCGCCATGCAGGGGGTGCTGCACCGCGCCCCCTCTCACTCCCGCCCGAACTCATCCGCCCTGTGGTGCGAGCGCATGTGCGGCAAGGCGCGCATAGACCGGCATCGCCGCCTCAGCCAGCCGCGCGTGATCGCCGGTGAGCAGAGGCAGCGGCCCCTCGGGGGCGTCGATTCCGGTGGAGCGGTGGACGGCGCCATACCAGTGCGGTGCCCAGACGCCGTCGAAGGGCTTGGGCCCCGCCGGCCAATGCAGCATCCGGACCGTGAAGCCGATCCCGAGCGCAGCGCAAAGCGCGGCGAGCGCGGCGCGCGGATTGGCGCGGATCGCGGCGCTGTCGATCACCGGGGGCGCGGTGCCGGCCAGGTCGCAGACCGCATCGAACAGCGCGGCCTGCTGCGGAAAGCCGAGATCGTCCAGCGACGGCGATTCGCGCTTGGCGGCATAGCTGGCGATGACGCGGGCCGGGTGGCGGATCAGGAAGGCGTGGCGGCAGGCGGCCATCCAGCGGGTGGGAAAGCCGGGCAGCATGTGATGCGTCATCTGTTTGAGGTAGAACAGCGGCTTGCCGTCCGGCGGTTGGCCCGCGCAGAAGGCCGCCGCCGCTTCCGGGTCGGTCGGCTGGGCGGCGAGGATCGCGGCCTGCATCGGATGCTGCACGCCGCTGGCGGCGAGATAGGCGGCATAGAACGGCTCGTCCGCCACCGCGCAATCGCCGCGGGCGGCAAAGGCATACATCAGCGCGGTCGAGAGGTTCCGCGGACCGGACCACAGGGAGATGCGGACGGGTTCGCTCATGGCGCCATCACCAGCGCCCTGTAGAGGCCCCGGATCCGTTCGGTCACCGGCCCCATCTGCCCGGTCCCGATCACCCGGCCGTCGATCATGCCGACCGGCGTCTGGGCGCCGAACGTGCCGGTCAGGAACGCCTCGTCCGCGCCATAGGCATCGACCAGCGAGAAATTGCGCTCGAACACCGGGATGCCGTTCGCGCGGCAGAGGTCGATGACCTTGGCGCGGGTGATCCCGTTCATGCAGTAGTCGCCCGTCGAGGTCCAGACCGCGCCCTTGCGGACGATGAAGATGTTGCAGGCGTTGGTCGTGTTCACGAAGCCGTGGATGTCAAGCATCAGCGCCTCGTCCGCGCCGGCCTTTTCGGCGGCGATGCAGGCGAGGATGCAGTTGAGCTTGGAATGGGAGTTGAGCTTGGGGTCCTGCGTCATCGGCAGGCCGCGGATATGGGGCACGGTGGCGAGGCGGATCGGGCGCGGGATGCGCGGGCGCGAATGTTCCATGATGATGACCATGGTCGGCCCCTGCCGGCTGAGCCGGGGGTGCTGGAACGGCCGGGTCTTGACGCCGCGCGTGACCATGAGGCGGGCGTGGACGTCGGTCGTCATCCCGTTGGCGGCCTGGGTCTCGGCGAGGGCCCGGGCGACCTGATCGCGCGTCAGGCCGATGGCGAGGTCGACGGCCCTGGCGGCCTCGAACAGGCGGTCGAGGTGGTCGTCCAGAAAGGCCCAGCGGCCATCGTAGAGGCGCAGCCCCTCCCACACGCCATCGCCGAGCATGAAGCCCGAATCATAGACCGACACGACGGCCTGTGCCTTGGGGAGGATCCGGCCGTTGACCCAGAGCAACAGGTGTTCGTTGCGCGCATCCTCTTCGGCGGCGTGGCTGAAGGTGTCTTCGGTTTCGGTTCCGGCTGTCATCGGCGCCTCCCTGTAACGTGAGGCTAGCCGGGGGGCGAAGGGGGTTAAAGGGCGGTGTTCAGGACGGAGGATGCGATGCGGTGGATGATGGCCTTGGTGCTGGCGGTCTGGGCCAGTGCAGCAGCGGCGGCCGAGGAACGCGCGATCGTGGCCGGGGGATGCTTCTGGTGCGTCGAGGCGGATTTCGAGAGCGTGCCGGGGGTGATCGATGTCGTGTCGGGCTATACCGGCGGTACGGTGGCGAACCCGACCTATGCGCAGGTTACGGGCGGGCGCACCGGGCATTACGAGGCGGTGGAAATCCGGTTCGATCCGGCGGTCATCGGCTATGACCGGATCCTGCATATCTTCTTTCGCAGCGTGAACCCGACCGATGCGGGCGGGCAGTTCTGCGACCGGGGCGACAGCTACCGGACCGCGATCTTTCCGCTCGACGCACGACAGCGGGGCATCGCCGAGGCGGCGAAGGCCGAGGCGCAGCAGGCGCTGGGCAAGCGCATCGTCACGCCGATCCTCGAGGCCGGGCCGTTCTGGCCGGCGGAGGATTACCACCAGAACTATTACAAGTCGGATGACCTGATCCTGACCCGGTTCGGGCCACGGCGCAAAGCGGCGGCCTATCAGCTTTACCGTGCGGCTTGCGGCCGGGATGGGCGGGTGCTGGACCTCTGGGGCGCCGCAGCGCCGTTTGCGGCGAAGTGATCAGGCAAGCAGGGCATCAACCTCGGCCGCTGTCGGCATGGCCTGGGCGGTGCCGGGACGGGTGACCTGGATCGCGGCGGCGGCGGCGGCGCGGCGCATCGCCTCGGCGGCGGGCAGGCCGGCGTCGAGGGCGGCGGCGAGCGTGCCGGTGAAGCAGTCGCCCGCACCGGTGGTATCCGTCGGGGTCACCGGAAATGCGGCGACGCGGAGCGAGGGCTGGCCGGGCGCGATCCAGTCGGCGCCCTCAGCGCCGCGGGTGACGACCATCGTGCAGGCGGGGGCGATGCCGGAGGCGGCAAGCTGTGCCGCCTCGATGGCGTTGAGGATCAGGATCGCCGCATGCGGCAGGACGGCAGCCGCTGCGGCGGCCTCGAACGGCGCGGCGGCATAGATCACGCGCAGGCCGAGCGCGGCGGCCTGCGCGGCGGCTTCCGCCTGCCGATCGGTTTCGTTCTGGATCAGGAGCGTGTCGCCGGGCCGGGCGGTTGCCAGTGCGGCGGCGATGGCGGCGGGGGACTGGGCGCGGTTGGCGCCGGGGTGGATGACGATGGCGTTCTCGCCCCGGTCGTCCACGGCGATGATGGCGTGGCCGGTGGCCGCCGCCACCGTCGCGATGTGTGCGGTATCGACGCCGTATCCGGCGAGTTGCCCCACGGCCCAGCCGCCGTCCGGGCCGACGGCGCCGATGTGGCGGACCGTGGCGCCGGCGCGGGCGGCGGCGACCGACTGGTTCGCGCCCTTGCCGCCAAGGCCGGTGGCATGGCTGATGGCCGCCAGCGTCTCGCCCGGGGCGGGGATGTGGGGGACGCGGTAAGTGTGATCGAGATTGATCGAGCCGAAGCAATAGATGGTCATGGCGCCGCCCTTTCGGGGGAGCGTAGCGCGGGCCCGCAGCCGCGGACAAGGCGTTTGCGGGGGTGGCGGGGGGCCGTTAGGGTCGCGCGAAACGGACGGGGGATGTGCCTTGGGCGCAGATGATGGCGCAACGCCGATGATGGCGCAGTATCTGGCGATCAAGGCCGAAGTGCCCGATGCGATCCTGTTCTACCGGATGGGCGATTTCTACGAGATGTTCTTTGACGATGCGGTGGCCGCCGCGGCCGCGCTCGATATCGCGCTGACCAAGCGGGGGCTGCACCTCGGACAGGATATCCCGATGTGCGGCGTGCCGGTGGTCTCGGCCGAGGGATACCTCATGGCGCTGATCGGCAAAGGGTTTCGCGTCGCCATCGCCGAACAGGTGGAGGATCCGGCAGCGGCCAGGAAGCGCGGGGCCAAGGCGGTGGTGCGGCGCGAGATCGTGCGGATCATGACGCCGGGGACGCTGACCGAGGATACGCTGCTCGAGGCGCGGCGGGCGAACTGGTTGTGCGCCTGGGCCGAAGTGCGGGACGAGGGGGCGCTGGCCTGGGTGGATATTTCCACTGGAGACATGCGCGTTGCGCCCATGGGTCGGGCGCGGCTGCCGGCGATGTTGGCGCGGCTGGCGCCACGCGAGCTACTGGTGAGCGAGGCGGGGGATCGGGGGGTCGAGGCGCTGGCGGACGAGCTTGGGGTGACGACGACACCGCTGGGGCGATCGGCTTTCGACAGCGTGTCGGCAGAACGGCGGATCTGCGCGGCTTATGGGGTTTCGGGGCTTGAGGGGTTCGGCGCGTTCGGTCGGGCCGAGGTCGCCGCGCTCGGCGCGCTGGTGCAGTATCTGGAGCTGACGCAACGGGGACGCATGCCGCTGCTGGCGCCCCCGGTGCGCGAGGCGCCGGGGGCAGCGATGCAGATCGATCCGGCGACGCGCCGGTCGCTCGAGATCACGGCGGCGATGGCGGGGGGGCGCGAGGGCTCGCTCATCGCCGCGGTGGACCGGACGGTGACGGCGGGGGGCGGGCGGCTTCTGGAGCGGCGGCTGGCGGCGCCATCGACCGATCTGGCCGAGATCCGGGCGCGGGTCGGCGCGGTCGGACGGCTGGTCGAGGCGGCCGTGCTGCGCCGGGCGCTGCGGGACGCGCTGGCCGGGGTGCCGGACATGGACCGGGCGCTGTCGCGGCTGGCGCTTGACCGGGGCGGGCCGCGCGACCTTGCGGCGTTGCGCGACGGATTGCGGGGGGCGTCGGCGGTGGCGGCGCTGCTGGCGGGTGCAGAGGGCCTGCTCGAGGCGCCCGAGCGGCTGGGCGGGGCCGCGGCGCTGGCAGCGGAGCTGGAGCGTGTGCTCGTCGCGGCGCCGCCGCCGCAGCTGCGGGACGGCGGGTTCGTCGCGCCGGGGGTGGAGCCTGAGCTCGACGAAACGCGGGCGCTGCGGGACGAATCGCGCGGCGTGATCGCGGCGATGCAGGGCGAGTATGCGGCCGAGACGGGGATCGCCTCGCTCAAGATCCGGCACAACAACGTGCTGGGATATTTCGTCGAGGTGACGGCGGTGCACGGGGCGCGGATGCTCGGACCGCCGCTGTCGGGGCGGTTCGTGCACCGGCAGACCACGGCGCAGGCGCTGCGATTCACGACGCTGGAGCTTGCGGCGCTGGAGACGCGGATCGTCAATGCGGCCGCCCATGCGCTCGACCTCGAGCGGGCCGTGTTCGAGCGGCTGCGCGGCATGGCGCTGGCGGCGGCGGGGGCGGTGGCAGAGGCGGCGCGGGCGCTGGCCGAGATCGATGTGACCGCGGGCTGGGCGGAGATCGCGGCCGAGGAGGGCTGGTGCGCGCCTGTGGTGGACGACAGCCGGGCCTTCGCGGTGGAGGCGGGGCGGCACCCGGTGGTGGAGCGGGCGCTGCGCCGGGCCGGGCAGCCCTTCGTGGCCAATGACTGCGCCCTGAGCGAAGGGGGCACGCCGGCGATCTGGCTCATCACCGGGCCGAACATGGCGGGCAAGTCGACTTTTCTGCGGCAGAACGCGCTGATCGCGGTGATCGCGCAGGCGGGGGGCTGGGTGCCGGCGGCGGCGGCGCGGATCGGGCTTGTCAGCGCGGTGTTCAGCCGGGTGGGGGCGGCGGATGACCTCGCGCGGGGACGGTCGACCTTCATGGTCGAGATGGTCGAGACGGCGGGCATCCTCAACCAGGCGGACGACCGGGCGCTGGTGATCCTCGACGAGATCGGACGGGGCACGGCCACCTGGGACGGGCTGTCGATCGCCTGGGCGGTGCTCGAGCATCTGCAGGCCGTCAACCGGTGCCGGGCGCTGTTTGCCACGCATTACCACGAGATGACGGCGCTGGCCGGCCGGCTGGAGGGAGTCGAGAACGCGACGGTCGCGGTCAAGGAATGGGACGGGGATGTGATCTTTCTGCACGAGGTGCGGCAGGGTGCGGCGGACCGATCCTATGGCGTGCAGGTGGCGCGCCTGGCCGGCCTGCCGCGCGCGGTCGTGGATCGGGCGCGGGTGGTTCTGGAGCAGCTCGAGAAGAGCAGCCGGGAGGGGCGGGCCGACCGGGCGGCGCTGGTCGATGACCTTCCGCTGTTCGCGCCGCGCGCCGCCACGCCGGCCGCGCCGGTGATCCCGGCAGGCGCGGCGGCGGCACTGGTGCGGCTGGGGTCGGTTGATCCCGACGCGCTGAGCCCGCGCGATGCGCTTGCGCTGGTCTATGAGCTGCGCGGGATGCTGGGGGACGGCTAGCGAGCCGCGGGCATTGACGAGACGCCGACCTGCGCGGGACGCAGGAGCCGGTCGTGGAGCATGAAGCCCTCGGTCATGACCTGGATGATCTGGCCGGCGCTGGTGCCCGGCACCGGCGCTTCGAACATCGCCTGGTGCTGCTGCGGGTCGAAGGCGTCGCCGACGGCCGGGGCGATGATGCGGATCTGGTGCCTGTGGAAGACCGATTGCAGTTCGCGCAGGGTGAGCTCGACGCCTTCGATCAGGGCGGCGGTGGCGGCGGTCTCTGCGCCGGGCTCGGCCTTGGCCGCTGCATCCTGCGCGGCATCGAGGCCGCGGCGCAGCGCGTCATAGACCGGGAGCAGGTCGCGCGAGAGGCGGGAGGCGCCGTAGTTCTCGGCCTCGCGCCGGTCGCGGTCTGCGCGTTTGCGGGCGTTTTCGGCTTCGGCGAGGGCGCGCATCCAGCGGTCGCGCAGATCGTCGCGTTCGGCGCGCAGGGCGTCGAGTTCGGCAGCGTCGATGAATTCGGCGCCCGTTTCGGGCGTGGTTTCGGGCACGGCGGCCCCGTCATCGGGCTGCATGGGCTGTTCCTTCGGTTCGGTCTGCATGGGCCTTGTCATCCAAGCTGCCGGTCGGCGATCAGCCGGCCGACGAGTTGCGCCGTATAGTCCACGATCGGAACGATCCGGCCGTAGTTGAGCCGCGTCGGGCCGATTACCCCCACGGCCCCGACAATCTTGCGGTCAGCGTTCATATAGGGGGAAACCACGAGGGCGGAACCCGAAAGCGAGAAAAGGCGGTTCTCCGAGCCGATGAAGATGCGGACGCCTTCGGCATTGTCGGCGAGCGACAGGAACTCGGCAATGTCGCGCTTGCGTTCGAGGTCATCGAACAGCTGACGGATCCGGTCCATGTCCGGGCCGGGGTCGGTGTCGGGCAAGAGGTTCGAGCGGCCGCGCACGATCAGGCGTTCCTGGGCCTCGCCGGCGTTTTCCCAGAGCACGAGACCGGATTCGACGAGTTCGCGGGCAAGGCTGTCGATCTCCTGGCGGCGGGCGGCCATGTCGGCCGTCACCTGGCGGCGCAGGTCGGATAGCGTCTTGCCGCCGGCGATGGCGTTGAGAAAGTTTGCCGCCTCGCGCATGGAGGAGGGCGTCTGGCCCGGGGGCGGGGTGAAGAGCCGGTTCTCGACATGGCCGTCGGCGAAGACGAGGACGGCAAGGGCGCGGTCATGCCCGAGGCTGACGAATTCGATGTGCTGGATCGGCGCTTCGTGCTTGGGCGTGAGCACGAGGCTCGCGCCGCGGGTAAGGCCCGAAAGTGCCCCGCCGACGCGATCGAGGAGGGTTTCGACATCGGGTGCGTTGCCGTCGGCGGCCGCGTCGATCTTGTCGCGGTCGGCGCTGTCGAGCTGACCGACCTCGAGCAGGCCATCGACGAAAAGGCGCAGGCCGAGTTGGGTAGGCACGCGGCCGGCCGAGACATGCGGGCTGTCGAGCAGGCCGAGATACTCCAAGTCCTGCATGACATTGCGAATCGTTGCGGCCGAGACCTTTTCGCTCATCGCGCGGGTGAGCGTGCGCGAGCCGACGGGATCGCCCGAGGAAAGATAGCCCTCGACCACGCGGCGGAACACCTCCCGGCTTCGGGCGTTGAGATCGGCGAGCAGCTTGGGGCTATCAGGCATCATGCTGGAGATCCATGGCCGGTGCCGCGAGGGGCATGCGACCATAAAGGCTGCTGCGCGTCCGCGTCAATCGGGGTTGCGCGCGGTGGACCTCCGCCGCTAACAGGATCGCGACGCGGCAGAGCAGGACGAAACGCCATGCGACCATCGGGCAGGGGCTTGGACGAGATGCGGGGCGTGCGGATCGTTCCCGACGCGGCACGGCATGCAGAAGGGTCTTGCCTGATCGAGATCGGGGCGACGCGGGTTCTGTGCACCGCCAGCATCGAGGACCGGCCGCCGTCCTTTCTGAAAGGCACCGGGCTCGGCTGGGTCACTGCGGAATACGGCATGCTGCCGCGCGCGACGCATACGCGCAACCGGCGGGAGGCTGCAGCGGGCAAGCAGCAGGGGCGGACGATCGAAATCCAGCGGTTGATCGGGCGGGCGCTGCGTGCCGGCCTCGACCGGGCGGCGCTGGGCGAGCGGCAGATCGTCATCGACTGCGACGTGTTGCAGGCCGATGGCGGCACGCGCTGTGCGTCAATCACCGGCGGCTGGGTGGCGTTGCGGCTGGCGGTTGACAAGCTTCTGGCGGCGCGGACGATTTCGTCCGACCCGATCCTCGATCACGTTGCGGCGGTATCCTGCGGGATTTACGCCGGGCAGGCCGTGCTCGACCTCGATTATGCCGAGGACAGTGACGCGGCGGTGGATGGCAATTTCGTGCTGACGGGTGGCGGCGATCTTGTCGAGGTGCAGATGTCGGCGGAGGGTTCGACATTCGGGCGCGATGCGCTCGATCGTCTGCTGAACCTCGCCGGGGCGGGCACGGCTGCGCTCGTGGCCGCGCAAGCTGCGGCGACAGGACGATGACGACGGTAGCGGCCGGGACGGCGCTTCGCCGGTTCGAAGGCCGGCGCCTCGTTGTGGCGACGCACAACGCCGGCAAGGTCGCCGAAATGACCGCCCTGTTTGCGCCCATGGGGATCGACCTGGTCACGGCCGCCACGCTGGGGCTGCCCGAGCCCGAGGAGACCGAAGCGACGTTCGAAGGGAACGCCCGTATCAAAGCGCTCGCGGCGGCCGTCGCGACGGGTTGTGTTGCATTGGCGGATGATTCCGGGATCGAAGTCGATGCGCTCGGCGGCCTGCCCGGGGTTCGCACGGCGGATTGGGCCATCGTTCCGGGTGGACGCGATTTCACGGTTGCGATGGCGCGCGTTCACGATGACTTGATCGCAAGACAGGCGCCGGAGCCGTGGACGGCGCGGTTTCGCTGCTGTCTGGCGCTTGCTTGGCCGGATGGGCATGTCGAGGTCGCGGCAGGCTGCGTCGAAGGGCGGGTGGTCTGGCCCATGCGCGGGCCGGCAGGGCACGGGTTCGACCCGATTTTCGTGCCGGACGGTCGATCTGTTACCTTTGCCGAGATGCTCCCTGAGGACAAGAACGCGATCAGCCATCGTGCAGTTGCGTTCGAGCGGCTTCTTCGCCGGTGTTTCACGTGAAACATCCGGTCGCGACCGGTCCGCTCGGCGCACCACGTTTCGGACTGTATATCCACTGGCCGTTTTGCGTTTCGAAATGTCCGTATTGCGATTTCAATTCTCATGTATCGGCTCAGATAGAGTTACCACGCTGGCGCGACGCCTATGCGCGAGAGATCGCGCGCGCCGCGCATGACACCGGACCGCGGGTGCTTGAAACGATCTTTTTTGGTGGGGGCACGCCTTCGTTGATGCCACCCGATCTTGTCGCCGGCATCATCGATGCGGCGCGCGCCGCCTGGCCGGTGGCAAACACCATCGAGATCACGATGGAAGCCAACCCGGGCTCAGTCGATGCCGCGCGGTTTCGGGGCTATCGGGATGCCGGGGTCAGCCGGATTTCGATCGGCCTGCAGGCGATCGACGACGGTGCGCTCCGCAGGCTTGGGCGCATGCATAGCGCGGCGGAGGGTCTCCGTGCGGTCGAGATCGCACAGGTTACGTTTCCGCGGGTGAACCTCGATCTCATCTATGCCCGGCAGGATCAGACCGTGCGCCAATGGGAGGACGAACTCGATACGGCCTTGAGGTTGGGGACAGAGCATCTGTCGCTTTACCAGCTGACTGTCGAGCCAGACACAGTATTTGCAGCGCGTGCGGCCGCAGGCCAGCTGCGCGGCCTCCCGGACGAGGATCGGGCGGTCAGCCTCTTCGAGGTCACGCAGGCGCGCTGCGAGGCGGCAGGGCTTCCGGCCTATGAGATATCGAACCATGCGCGGCCGGGTGCGGAGTGCCGGCACAATCTGATCTACTGGACGGGCGGCGATTATGTCGGCATCGGGCCGGGTGCGCATGGGCGCGTGACGCGCGACGGACAGCGCGTGGCGACCGAGGCCCATCGCGCGCCGGCAGACTGGCTCCACGCCGTCGAGACGGGCGGATCGGGAAATCTGCCGGATACGCCGCTGGACGCTGCAGCGCGCGTGACAGAAACGCTGCTCATGGGGCTTCGACTGCGCGGCGGCGTCGCATGGGTGGCAATCCCGGAGCTATTCCGCCCAGATCCGGCAGTCATGGGACATCTCCTCGATGCAGGCCTGCTGCATCTGGATGACACGCGACTTCAGATCACGGAGCGCGGGCGGCTACTCACCGACGGCATCATCGCCGAGCTCGCGTCACATCTGCCCTGATCGCCGCGGCTAGCGTGATGTGGCGCGCCTCAGTTGCGAGAGTCCTTCGCAGAGCATGTCCAGATCATCGAGCGACCGATACATGATCGACAATGTGCCGCCCTCGCCCGGTCCAGTGTGGCTGATCCGCACGGACATTCGCAGCGCGGCAGAAAGATCCGCCTCGATCGCTGCGGTATCGGCATCCTTCTCAGGTTTCCTCGTGCTTTGTCCCGATGCGCTGCGCGACGTGCGGGGCCGCTGGCGTCGCGACAATTCCTCCAACTCGCGGACCGTGAGATTCTGGGCAACAGCCAGTTCCGCAATGGCAACGGGATCTATCATCGTCACAAGTGCACGGCCGTGGCCTGCGGAAAGCCGCCCATCCGTCAGCATCGCAAGCACCGGCTCGGGCAGCTGCAAGAGCCGCATGGCGTTTGCGATGTGGCTGCGGCTTTTGCCGAGCGCCTCGGCAATCTTGTCCTGGGTATGGCCAAAGCGATCCGTCAACGCGCGGTAGGCCATCGCCTCTTCCACCGGGTTAAGGTCCGTGCGCTGGATGTTTTCGACGATGGCGACCTCCAGCATGTCCTGGTCGCTATAGTCGCGCACGATAACCGGTACCTCGTGTAGTTGGGCCATTTGCGCAGCTCGCCAGCGTCGCTCACCCGCAACGATCTGAAAACCGACGCCATCTGGATCGGGGCGAACTATAAGCGGTTGAAGAACTCCCCGATCGCGGATCGACTGTGCGAGTTCCTCGAGCCCGATCTCGTCGAAGGTCTGGCGTGGCTGCGCCCGATTCGGCATCAGAAGGTCGACCGGGAGCCGTGTCACGTCCGCGCCGACCTGACCCGCATCTGCGCGCACATCACCCATCACATCAGACATCAACGCGGACAGGCCCCTGCCAAGGCCGCGTCGCTCGCCCTTGCGTTCGTTCATCGCGACACCTCCTGCGCATCCATGCCAACCCGTCCGAGTAATTCGATCGCGAGACGGCGGTATGCCTCGCTGCCGCGCGACGTCCTGTCATAACTCAGTACGGGCTGCGCGAAGGACGGTGCCTCGCTGATGCGCACGTTACGCGGTATCTTGGTCTGGAACACAAGCGATCCAAGAGTGTCGCGCGCATCTGCCTCGACCTGCTGGGCAAGGTTGTTGCGGCCATCAACCATTGTCAGGACGATCCCGTCGATGCGCAGATCCGGGTTGGCGGTACGGCGGACCTCTCGGATCGTCAGCATGAGTTGCGACAGGCCCTCGAGCGCAAAAAACTCCGCCTGCAACGGGACGATCACGGCATCGGCAGCCACCATTGCATTGACCGTCAAGAGGTTCAGCGACGGCGGACAATCGATCAAGACGAAATCGAAGCCGAGCCGTGCGAGTGCTGGCTGCCGCAGCGCGTCGCGCAACAGGAAGCTGCGACGCTCGCGTCCGAAGAACTCCAGATCAGCCGAAGCGAGATCGGTGGTCGCAGGAATGATCCGAACGCCAGCGGTTGAGGTGTCTCTTACTAGCACATCAAGTGCTTCGTCACCGACAAGCAGATCGAAGCTCGTCTTGCGCCGCACCGCTGCCCCGACGCCAAGGCCGGTAGAAGCGTTTCCCTGCGGATCGAGATCGATGACGAGCACAGCCCTGCCTTGCTCGGCAAGCGCCGCCGCGAGGTTGATCGCCGTTGTTGTCTTTCCCACGCCGCCCTTCTGGTTGGCGACGGCGATTACCCGGGCGCTGGGATCACTGTTAAGGTCAGGCATTATCAATTTCCGTCAGCACCAGGATTGCCGCAGCAGTATCCGTATTACTGGCGACAACCTCGACTGCGAACCGGAAAATTGCGGCAGCCTCGGCAAGTTCGTCGCGATGGCGCGCCCCCTTCGGAAGAATCGCTGTGCCTCCTGGTCCGAGATGACGGATCACCTGTCCGAGCAGCGCGGGAAGAGGCGCGAGAGCGCGCGCCGAGACTACGTCGGCTCCTAGGGGATTGAGCCGCTCGATCCGCTCAGCGTGAACCGTCGCGTTTACGTCCATAGCCCGAGCCGTCTGCGCCAGAAAGGCCGCCTTTCGCCGATCGCTCTCAACGAGAACAACCTGCACTGCCGGGTTAGTTTCCGCCAGCGCCGCAGCAACCACAAGGCCAGGAAACCCGCCGCCGCTCCCCAGGTCTGCCCATGACCGATATGTAGTCGGCGCAAGGTCGACGAGCTGGAGAGAATCCCGAATATGGCGCGCCCAGATGTCCTCGACGGTGCTCTGGGCCACCAGATTGATCCGGGGGTTCCACTGGCGCACCGCCTCTGAAAGCACTTCGAGCCGCGCCAATGTTTCACGTGAAACACGGCGCGAAACCGCTTCCACCGCATCCGTCATGCCGAACGCACCGCACCCTCGAGCCGCTTCAGACGCACCAGCAAGAGAGTAATCGCCGCGGACGTCATGCCCTCGATCCGTGACGCCTGCCCAAGCGTCGCCGGTCGAACCAGATCGAGCTTATTGCGGAGCTCATTGGACAGACCCGGAATCGACAGATAGTCAAACCCCTCCGGTATCGCCCGGCCCTCGTCACGCCGAAGCGCATCGATCGCATGTTGCTGCCGGTTCGTGAAGGCAGCATAAGTCGCCTCAATCCGCAGCTGCTCGATTGTCGACGCATCAATCCCGCCCAACGACGGCTCGATCTCCAACAAACGGTCCACATTGACATCCTGTACTGCAAGCACATCGATCAGACGGCGCCTTTGACCATCAGGCTTGACTGAAACGCCTGCCCTCAAGAGCGAGTGCGGCGAAACTCGGCGATCAAGGATCGAACGCGCCTCGTCGAGACGGCGCAACTTCTGCGCAAAGGCCTCGGCCCGCACGGCGCCGACACATCCCGCCGCGACGCCCTTCGGTGTCAGGCGCTGGTCCGCGTTGTCGGCGCGAAGGCTCAATCGATACTCAGCGCGAGACGTGAACATCCGGTAGGGTTCTGAAACGCCCCGCGACACCAGATCGTCGATCAAGACACCGATGTAGCTATCCGTTCTCGAGAAACCCACCGGCGCTTGCCCACGCGCGTGGCGCGCGGCGTTCAACCCCGCGACGAGCCCCTGCGCCGCCGCTTCTTCGTAGCCAGTGGTGCCGTTGATCTGCCCGGCAAAATACAGTCCCGCAACAGCCTTCACACCCAAATCGGTGCGCAGCGCGCGCGGATCGACGTAATCATACTCCACGGCATAGCCGGGAACCATGATCGCGGCGCGCTCCAGCCCCGCAATCGTACGAACGTATGCTTCCTGCACGCGTTGCGGCAAAGAAGTCGAAATACCGTTCGGATAAATCGTGTGATCCGCCAGACCCTCGGGTTCGAGAAAGACCTGATGCGACTCCTTTTGCGCAAACCGCACCACCTTGTCCTCGATCGAAGGGCAGTACCGCGGCCCCACTCCCTCGATTTGCCCACCATACATCGCAGACAGATGAAGATTGGAACGGATCAAGTCATGTGTGCGCGGATTGGTATGCGTGATCCCGCAAGCGACTTGCGGCACGCCGGGCGCCGACGACAGGAACGACATCATCACCGGATCGTCGTCGCCTGGCTGCCGTTCAAGTCGGCCCCAATCTATGGTCCGCCCGTCAAGCCGCGGCGGCGTTCCCGTCTTGAGCCTGCCGATCGGCAGGGCGAGATCGGCCAGGCGGGCCGCAAGGCGCACCGCAGCGGCGTCTCCCATTCGTCCCGCAGGCCGCGATTCATCCCCGATATGGATCACGCCGTTCAAGAATGTCCCCGCGGTCAACACGACCGCCCGCGACCCAATCCGCGACCCGTCTGCAAGAACGACGCCGTCCACAACACCGCCGGCAATGACCAAATCGATAGCTTCGCCCGCCACGATATCGAGGCCGTGCAGCGCCGCAAGTGCGCCTTGCACCGCCATACGGTATAGCGCCCGGTCAGCCTGCACCCGCGGCCCCTGAACTGCCGCCCCCTTGCTACGGTTCAAGAGCCTGTACTGGATCCCGGCCGCATCCGCGGCAAACCCCATGATCCCGTCGAGCGCGTCCACCTCACGCACGAGATGCCCCTTGCCGAGGCCGCCGATCGCCGGATTGCACGACATGACCCCGATCCGGGCAGGATCCATCGTGACAAGAGCGGTTATGGCGCCAGTCCGTGCCGCCGCCGCCGCGGCCTCCGCGCCCGCATGGCCGCCCCCAACCACCACAACATCATAGTGTTTCACGTGGAACACCCTCACTTTCCGATACAGAACCGCGCGAAAATCTCGTCCAGAACTGCCTCAACATCGACACGCCCGATCAGGCTTTCAAGCACTCTCAGGGCAGACCGGATATCCTCGGCAAGAACTTCGGTCCCAACGTCTCTCCTGTCTACAGCAACCAGCACTGATTCCAGAAGCGCTGTCGCATCTGCTATCGCCCTGCGATGCCGCTCGCGCGTGATCAGCGCGCCCCCGGCCACGCGGTCCCCCAGTGTTTCGGCGATCCGCCCGAGCAACCAATCCACGCCGGCCCCGGTCAGCCCGGACACACCATCCCCGCGACCAGCATCATCATCCGCCTTCGCACGAAGAACAAGGTCCCCGGGCTCCATGACGACACCCGGCGGCGCCACGCCCCCCTCGGTCAGAAACACCCGCAGATCCGCCGCCGCAGCCCGCTGCCGCGCCCGATCGATGCCGATCGCTTCGATCGGATCGACAGGCTCCCGCAATCCAGCCGTGTCGATCAACGTGACCGCGAGCCCCGCAATATCCATCCGAACCTCGATCACATCCCGGGTCGTCCCGGCGACATCCGATGTGATCGCAGCCTCACGCCCCGCAAGCCGGTTCAACAGCGTGGATTTTCCGACATTAGGCGCACCGACGATCGCAACCTCGAATCCCGCGCGTATCCGCTCGGCCGCCGGATACCGCCGCAGCTCCGCCGCACAGGCCTCGTGGACCGATCGCAGCAGCGCCGCGACCTCGGGCATCACATCGAGCGGCACATCCTCATCCACGAAATCGATTGTCGCCTCGACCAATGCCGCAGCCCGGACAAGCGCCGTCCGCCACCCTTCTGCCGCATCCCGAAGCGCCCCGCCGAAGACCGTCATGGCCTGCCGCCGCTGGCTCTCAGTCTCCGCGTCGAGCAAATCGGACAGGCCCTCGACCTCCGTCAGTGACAGCCGGCCCGCCTCCAGCGCTCGCCGCGTGAATTCCCCAGGTTCGGCCGGACGCAGGCCCGGAACCTTCCCGAGACACGCCAGGAGGGCGGAGACGACAGCCGGGCTACCGTGCACATGGAATTCGATCGTCGCTTCCCCGGTCGCACTGGCTCCGGCCGGAAAATGCAACACGATCGCCTCGTCGATCAGCCGGTCCCCGTCCCGCAATCGCCGCAGGGCCGCCCGCCGCGCCGCGGGGACATCGCCGGCCACGACAGCGCAAGCCGCCGGCGCCGCCGGACCCGATACACGCACCACCGCGAGACCCGCCTTGCCCCGCGCCGTCGACAGGGCAAAGATCGTGTCCATCGCCCGCCCGTCAGCTGTTCATCGAATCGAAAAATTCGGCGTTTGTCTTGGTCGCCTTCAGCTTCGAGATCAGGAACTCGATCGCATCCGTTGTCCCCATCGGATTCAGGATGCGCCGCAGCACATAGGTTTTCTGCAGATCACCCTTGGCGATCAGCAACTCCTCCTTCCGCGTGCCCGACTTCAGGATATCCATCGCCGGGAAGATCCGCTTGTCCGCCACCTTGCGGTCGAGCACGATCTCCGCGTTCCCGGTCCCCTTGAACTCCTCGAAAATCACCTCGTCCATCCGGCTGCCGGTATCGATCAGCGCCGTCGCGATGATCGTCAGCGACCCGCCTTCCTCGATGTTCCGCGCCGCTCCGAAGAACCGCTTGGGCCGCTGCAGCGCGTTCGCATCCACACCGCCCGTCAGCACCTTGCCCGACGAGGGGACGACCGTGTTGAACGCCCGCCCCAGCCGGGTGATCGAATCGAGCAGGATCACCACATCCCGCTTGTGCTCGACCAGCCGCTTGGCCTTCTCGATCACCATCTCGGCCACCGCGACATGCCGCGTCGCCGGTTCGTCAAAGGTCGATGAGACGACTTCACCCTTCACCGACCGCTGCATGTCGGTGACCTCTTCCGGCCGCTCGTCGATCAGAAGCACGATGAGATAGCATTCCGGATGATTGCGCTCGATCGAATGCGCAATGTTCTGCAGCAGAACAGTCTTGCCGGTCCGCGGCGGCGCCACGATCAGCCCGCGCTGCCCCTTTCCGATCGGCGCCACGAGATCGATGATCCGGGCCGAACGGTCCTTGATGGTCGGATCCTCGATCTCCATCTTGAAGCGCTCATCCGGATAGAGCGGCGTGAGATTGTCGAACAAAACCTTGTGCCGCGCCTTTTCCGGATCATCAAAGTTGATCCGCGTCACAGCCGTCAGGCTGAAATACCGCTCGTTCTCGCGCGGCGCCTGGATCACGCCTTCGATCGAATCGCCCGTCCGCAGCGACCACTGCCGGATCATCTCGGGACTGACGTAAATGTCGTCGGGCCCGGGCAGATAATTCGCCTCCGGGCTGCGCAGGAATCCGAACCCGTCCTGCAACACCTCGAGAACGCCGTCGCCGCCGATCTCCCACCCCTCTTCAGCGTGTTCCTTCAGAAGCTGGAACATCATCTCGCCCTTGCGCATGGACGAGGCGTTCTCGATCTCCCAGTCCTCGGCCATCGCCAGCAGGTCGGCCGGGGTCTTGGCCTTGAGATCTGCGAGTCGCAAATGCTCCTTCGTCATCATGTCACCTGGGCGATGGGCGGCCACACTGCCTGCAGCACGCGAAAGTCGGGGGAAAACCGCTCCCGGACGGAAGCTGACGGTCGTTACAACGCCAGCGCACAGCTGTCAACGCAGCCACCCCGTCAGAACCGCACGAAGACCGACAGAACGATCACCACCATGAGGACAGTGGGAACCTCGTTCATCAAACGGAAATCGCGCCCCGACCGCCCATTGACGCCTGCCACGAAGTCCTTCCGCCGCCGCCCCAGCCACATGTGGAACCAGGTCATCGCAACCACCCCCGCTGCCTTGGTCCACGGCCAGACGGCACCCCAGTCAACCACCCCCGGCGTTGCCACCAGTGCCAGACCGAAGACCCAGGTCGCGACCATTGCCGGGTTCATGATCGCCCGGAGCAGGAGCCGCTCCTGATGCTGGAACAACGCATCCATATCGCTTCCCCGCACCACCCCCTGCTTGCGCAGCCCTTCGACATGATAGACGAACAGCCGCGGCAGATAGAACAACCCTGCCATCCAGGCGATCACCGCCATCACGTGAAGGGCCTTGGTCCAGGGATAGACAGTCGAAAGCAGCTCGGTCATGGCCAACTCCGGTCGTCCTTCCTTATCAAGTAAGATTCAAGGATTCTGGTGTTGTAGATGTGCTGTGGACAGTGTGGATTGTCCATTGCTTCCACATAAGAGGCCACAGGGATGACGCTGTGGACAAGGCGGGGACAAACTGCAGCGCAGCACCCTTGAGTCCACAAATCATATATTTTTCAAGAAGATATAGCATGCATCCGCCGCAGGCGGATGTGGATGGATTTCCGACCGCCACTGCGGATCGTGCCTGATCGTCGCGCATGCGCGTTCGGTATCCACAACGGGATGACCGAAGCCCGGATCATTGAAAAGCCGCGCGCCCGGAGGGACGGTCGCGGTGCCGGCTGCTCCGGCGTCACGGACCCGACAGGAACATACGGGCATTGTCCACAGCCGCCGCCTCGACCCCGCCCCAGATCGTCCTCGCAAGCGCATCGGATACGCGCGCGGCGCTCCTGCGCGCTGCGGGGGTCGAGTTTGCAGCGGTCCCCGCCCGCATCGATGAAGAAACGGCCATAGCCGCGCTTGCTGCCGACGGCGTCGCGCCGCGTGAGATCGCCGATGCCCTCGCTGCGGCAAAGGCGCAGCGGGTGGCGGCGCGCGATCCGGCCGCCGTCGTGATCGGATGCGATCAGGTTCTCGATCTTGACGGCGCCGTGATGGACAAGGCAACGAGCATAGATGCAGTCAGGGCACAGGTGCAGCGGCTTCGCGGGCGCCGGCACAGCCTTCACAGTGCTGTCGTGGTATTTCACAACGGTAATGCCGTCTGGAGGCATGTCGAGGAGGTCAGGCTGACGATGCGGCTCTTTTCGGACGAGTATCGCGAGGCCTATCTGGTGCGTCACGCCGCCAGGCTCGTCGGCACCGCCGGCGGATACCGTATCGAGGAAGAGGGCGTGCGGCTCTTTGCCCGGATCGACGGCGATCACGCGGCTGCGCTCGGCCTGCCGCTCCTCCCGTTGCTGGGCTATCTGGGCCAGCGCGGATGGATCGCGGCATGACACCGTCGCGCATCCCGCTGGCCGCGGTCGTCGGCTCGCCCGTGGCGCACAGCCTGTCGCCGCGGCTCCACGGCTACTGGCTCCGGCGGCATGGCATCGCCGGGCATTACATCCCCATGGACGTCGCGCAGGGCGACCTGCGCGCGATGCTCGACCTTTTGCCGCGTCTCGGCTTCGTCGGCATCAACGTCACGCTGCCGCACAAGGAAACCGTTCTCGGCCTTGCCGATATCGTGACCGACCGGGCCGCCCTGATCGGCGCGGCCAACACGATCATCTTTCGCAAGGACGGCAAGATCCACGCCGACAATACCGACGTCACCGGATTTCTCGCAAGCCTGCGCCAGAGCGCGCCGGGCTGGAATCCGGCCTCCGGTCCGGCGGCTGTCTTTGGCGCCGGCGGCGCGGCGCGGGCGGTCGTTGCCGCTCTGATCGAGGCAGGCGCGCCAGAGGTGCGCATCGCCAACCGCACCCGCCAGCGGGCCGAGGCGCTGCGCGCGGACATGGGCGCCCGCATCATCGTGGCCGACTGGGTGCAGGCCGGCGCGATCCTCGACGGCGCGGCGACGGTCGTGAACACCACGTCGCTGGGGATGGAAGGCAAGGGCGAACTGCGCATCCCGCTCGACGCGCTCGACCCCTCCGCGCTCGTGACCGATGTGGTCTATCGCCCGCTCGACACGCCCTTCCTGCGCGCCGCCGCAGCGCGCGGCTGCCGCACGGTCGACGGCCTCGGCATGCTGCTGCACCAGGCGGTTCCCGGCTTCGAACGCTGGTTCGGAAAACGCCCCGAGGTCGACGCCGAAACCCGCGCCGCGGTCCTCGCGCCATGAGGCGGGCCTACCGGCTCGGCCTGACCGGGTCGATCGGAATGGGCAAGTCTACCACGGCAGGTTTCTTCCGCGCCGCCGGCCTGCCGGTCTGGGATGCCGATGCCGCGGTGCACCGCCTCTACGCGCCCGGCGGCGCGGCCGTCGCTCCGCTCGGTGCGATCCATCCCCAGGCCGTTCACGCCGGGGCGATCGACCGCGCCGCTCTGCGCGTCTGGATCGCCCGCGACGAAACTGCGCTCGCGCGGATCGAATCGGTCGTCCATCCACTCGTGGCCGCCGATCGGGCGGCCTTCCTCGAAGCGGCAACCGCCGACATCGTCGTGCTAGACGTTCCGCTCCTGTTCGAGACCGGCGCCGATTCGCTGATGGATGCGACGCTGACCGTCACCGCCCCGCCCGCCCTCCAGCGCCGCCGCGTGCTCGCCCGCCCGGGCATGACCGAGGCGCAGTTCGACGCCCTGCTTGCCAAGCAGTTACCCGACCGCGAAAAGCGGGCGCGTGCGACGCATGTGATCGAGACGCTCGGCCTTGCCGCCGTCGAGGCCGCCGTCGCCGCCCTGATCGCCTATATCCGCGAGGTCCGCGATGCGTGAGGTTGTGCTCGATACCGAAACCACCGGCCTCGATCCGGCCGAGGGGCACCGGGTGGTGGAAATCGGCGCGGTCGAGCTGTGGAATCATCTGCCGACCGGGCGGACCTTCCACCGCTACCTCAACCCCGAGCGCCCCATGCCGCCCGAGGCGCAGGCCGTCCACGGGCTCGACGACGCATTCCTGCGCGACAAGCCGCTGTTTCACCAGATCGCCGACGACCTGATCGCCTTCCTCGGCGATGCGCCGATGATCGCCCACAACGCCGGTTTCGATGCGCGGTTCCTCAATGCCGAATTCCGGCGGATCGACCTGCCGCCGCTGGATCCGGCGCGGATCATCGATACCCGCGCAATGGCGATGGCCCGGTTTCCGGGCGCGCCGAGTTCGCTCGACGCCCTCTGCCGGCGGTTCGGCGTGGACAACAGCGCACGCACGAAACACGGCGCGCTGCTCGACAGCGAGATCCTTGCCGAGGTCTATCTGGAACTTGTCGGCGGCCGCCAGCCGGGCTTCGGCCTTGCGCCCGCACAGGACCGCGCCCGTCGGCCCGGCGCCGCGCCGCAGACGCCGCGGACCCGCCCGCGCCCCCTTGCCCCCCGCATCACCCCGGCAGAGGCCGAGGCGCATGCCGCCTTCGTGGCCGCGATGGGTCCGGGTGCGCTCTGGCTGCGCGACTAGCTCAGCTCGGCGCCTGGCTGCGCCGGGCCATCTCGTTGCGGTAGAGTTGCAGGAAATCCACCGCATCGAGATTGAGCGGCGGAAAGCCGCCGTCGCGCGTCATGTCCGACACGATCCGCCGCACGAAGGGGAACAGCATGCGCGGGCATTCGATGAGCAGGAACGGATGCAACTGTTCGTCCGGCACGCCCTCGATCACGTAGATGCCGGCATAGTCGATTTCCATCAGGAAAAGCGGCTCGTTGCCGGCCTGGTTCTTGGCGGTGATCTTGTATTTCTGGATCACCTCATACTGGTTTTCCACCGGCCGCTTCTTGGCGTCGAGGCTCACCTGCACCTGGATGTCGGGGCGCACGTCGCCGCCCGACAGCCCCTTTTGCGCCAGCGCATTCTCGAACGACAGATCGCGAATGTACTGCGCAAGGATCTGCATGCGGATCTGCGGCGCTTGCGGGGCGGCCCCGTTCTCGTCGGCCATCGTGTTCCCTCCTCCGGATTTTCGGGGTGCTGCGCAGCGCTTAGCAGGAAGGCGCCGGTGCCTCAAGGACAACGCGGCCGCGCTGCTCAGCGCAACCGGTCGGACGGATCGCGCGGCGTCACGTCGCGATACTCGGCGTCGATGACGACCTTCCGCGGATCCGTTCCGCCGCCCCGCGCCCGTGCGATCCGCTGCAGCAGCAGCGCGCGCACCGGCGCCACCAGCAGCGCAAGGCCGATCGCGTCGGTCAGAAAGCCGGGCAACACCAGCAAGGCCGCCCCCGCGAGCCGCAGCGCGCCGTCGGCCAGCGGTCGCGCCGGGTCGCGCAGCCCGTCCATCGCCGCCTTGACCTGCGCGAGGGTCTGCGCCCCCGCCGCCCGCATCGCCGCAAGCCCGGCGGCGGTGCTGGCCACAACCCACAGCAGCGTCGGCCAAAGCCCGATCCATCCCCCGATCTCGATGAACAGGCCGATCTCGATCAGCGGAACGAGCAGAATCGCAAGAAAAAACCACATTCCCGTGTCCTCTGCCCGATCCGGCACCGGGCGCGCGCCGCGGCGGTGGACTTGACCGCCGGTACAGCCTACATAGACGACACGCGGCGAGGTTGCCACGCCGCGCTTGCGTTCGCCCGTCGATGACCCGACCAAGGGTCCGAACCGGGCCTCACAGAGGTAAGGATGAGCTCGTCCGTGCTCCAGCTTCTTGTTCTGGCCGCGATTGCGGTGTTTCTGATCCTGCGCCTGCGCAGTGTTCTGGGCACGCGCGAGGGTTTCGAAAAGCCGGCCGCACCGCGCCCGATCGAGGCAGACGACGCCCGGCCGCGCAAGCGTGACTTTGCCGTGATCGAGGGCGGACAGGACCGCGACATCACCGACCACGCGCCCGAGGGCAGCCCGACCGCCCGCGCCCTTGCGGCGATGAAACAGGCCGAGCCGTCGTTCTCGGTGTCCGAATTCCTTCGAGGGGCCCGTGGCGCTTACGAGATGATCCTGATGTCCTTCGAAAAGGGCGACATGGACGCGATCCGCCCCTTCCTTTCCGAGGATGTCGCCGAGAGCTTTGCCGCCGTGATCGAGGCGCGCGAGCGCGAGGGGTTGACGATCGAGGCAAATTTCGTCGGCCTGCGCGAACTGACGCTGCACGAGGCGTCCTTCGACCGCGACACCCGCGAAGCCGAAATCGCGGTGCGCTTCGTGGGCGAGCTGACTTCGGTCGCCCGCAACAAGGTCGGCGAAATCGTGGCTGGCAGCCCGACCGAAATCCGCCGCCAGCGCGACATCTGGACATTCTCGCGGATCATGGGCTCGGACGATCCGAACTGGACGCTCGTCGCCACCGGAGAGTGAGGGGCGGCGCATGCATGCCCCGGCGCTCGTCGCGGTCTGTCTCGCCATCGCAGCGCAGCCGGCCATGCCCGAAACCCTGTCCTTCGACGCCCTGCCCGGCTGGCCGCGCGACGACCATGCCGCGGCCCTCGACGCGTTCCGCGAGACCTGCGACCTGATCCAGGGCCCCGAATGGGGCCCGGTCTGCCGCATCGCGCGCGATGTGCGCGATGCGCGGGCCTTCTTCGAGGTGTTCTTTCGCCCCGTCGTGATCGGCACGCCGCCTGCGCTTTTCACCGGCTATTACGAACCCGAACTGCGCGGATCGCTCGGCCGCACCGCACGGTTCGCCTGGCCGATCTACCGCCGCCCGCCCGAGCTGCCCGAGACCGCGCCGTGGTTCACCCGGGGCGAGATCGAGAACGGCGGGGTCCTGTCGGGCCGCGGGCTCGAGATCGCCTGGCTCGACGACCCGGTGGAGGCGTTCTTTCTCCAGGTGCAGGGCTCGGGACGGATCCGCCTCGAGGACGGGCGGGTGATCCGCGTCGGCTACGCCGGCAAGAACAACCAGCCCTACCGGTCGATCGGCGAGGAACTGGTGCGCCGCGGCGTCTACCAGCGGCACCAGGTGTCGGCGCAGGTGATCCGGTCCTGGGTGCGGCGCAACCCCATCGAGGGTGCGGCGCTGCTCCAGCACAACCCGTCCTACGTGTTCTTCCGCGAGATCCCGGACCTGCGGCCCGACCGCGGGCCGATCGGGGCGATGACCCGCTCGGTCACGGCGCTGCGGACGGTGGCGGTCGATCCGGCGCATGTGCCGCTCGGCGCGCCGGTCTGGGTGGAAAAGGGCGGGGCTTTCCCGCTCGCGCGGCTGATGGTCGCGCAGGACACCGGCGGTGCGATCAAGGGGGCGCAGCGGGCCGACATCTTCTACGGATCCGGGGACGAGGCCGGCAATCGGGCGGGCATCGTGCGCGACGCCGGGCGGATGGTGACGCTGCTGCCGATCGATCTGGCCGATTCCCTCGATCCCGGGCTTTGATCCCCGTGCCGCGCAAGCGAGGGCTCGACCCGGAGGAAGAGGCGCTCTGGCGCGCCGTTGCCGGCACGGCCCGCCCGCTCCACCCCGCGCGGCCGGCGCATCGCCCGCCAGAGGCGCCGCCCGCGCCGGCGCCCAAGCCGCCCAAACCCCCCGGCGGCCTGCCCGCCTTTCGCGTCGGCGCCCGCGCGCCCGACAGGCCGCTGCACCACGACCTTGCGCCGACGCTGGCCGACCGGCTGGGGCAGGCCCCCGTCCAGATGGACCGGAAGGCGTTCGACACCATGCTGCGCGGCCGCAAGGCGCCCGAGGCGCGGCTCGACCTGCACGGCATGACGCTGGCCGAGGCGCATCCCGAACTCGTCCGCTTCGTCCTGCAATCCCATGCCGCGGGCATGCGGCTGGTGCTGGTCATCACCGGCAAGGGCAAGCTGCGCGACGAGGGCGCGCCCATGCCCGCCCGCATCGGGGCGCTGCGCCATGCGGTGCCGCAATGGCTTGCCCAGCCGCCCCTCGGCCCGCGCGTCCTGCAGGTCGCCGAGGCGCATCGGCGGCATGGTGGGGCCGGCGCACTCTACGTCTATCTGCGGCGCAACCGGTAGCGCCTACTGCCGCAGCGCGCCGGCAAGACCGACGACCGGCGACACGATGATCCGCGTCGCGCCCTGCAGCGTCAGCACCGTACCCGGCAGGATCCCGATCCGCGATTCCGCATCGGCGTTGAGGGCCGCGTCGATCTCCTGCGACCGGTTCAGCAGCGCGATGAGCTGCGGCGACGTGCCCGGGGTCAGGTGACCAAGGCCGGTGGAAAACGCCGTCACGTCAAGCAGCACCACGTCCAGATCCGCCACGTGCCGCAGATCCGTGAGGTTGCCAAGCCGGTTCGGCTCGCGCGCCACCAGCGAGGACAGCGACAGCGCCCGGTCCCGCTGCGACGAGAACACGAGGATCGGTTGCGGCAGCTTCCCGATCCGCATTGCCTGGCCCCGGAATACCTCGACGTCGATATCGGGCGACATGAGCACGATGCCCTGCAGGCGCCGCATGAAAGGGCTGCCGGCCAGACGTGCCTGCCGGATCGTCTCCATCGTCAGCGCCGCGCCCATCGAATGGCCGAAGATGAGGATCCGTTCGGCCCCTGCCGCCGCGACCTGGTCGAGCAGCGCCTCGAGCCGGTCGCGCGCCGAGAGTGCCGAATCGCGGTCGTAGACATAGCCGAGCGCATCGCCCGCCGAAGGCCAGGAAAAATGCACCGTCGCGCCGGGAAACTGCAGGTCATGCGCCAGCTGCGCGACGCGGTAGACGCCTTCGGCAAAGTTCGTGTTGAACCCGTGCACGAACACCACAACGTCCCGCTGACCGCGCCGCGCCGTTGCCATCTGCCCGGCGAGGGCAGCGCGGAAACCAGCGGCATCGGCAAAGGCCGTTTCCTCCAGCGTCAGGAAGTGCCTGCGCGGATCGGGCGTGCCGCCCCGCGGCGGCCAGGTGAGTTCGCCCGGTTTGCGGTCCGGCGGGATGGACAGGACATAGCGCCGGTAGGCCTCGCGTTCCTCGCGGCCGCGGCCGAACCGCGCCGGCTCGGGCTCGGCGGACCGGTTGGTGCCGACAAAGACCGTCTGCTGCGCACCGATCCCGCGCGCAGCCGCAACCACCGTCATCTGCCCGCGCGGCGCGCAGGCAGCGATCACAAGGACAAGGAGAAGAATCGTGCGCCACATGCCGCGACCATACACCGCCGCCCGCCGCAAAGAAGCCCGCCGCAAGCGGCCGGGGCTACAGAACGTAGCGGCTCAGATCCGCCGACCGCGAAAGATCGCCGAGGTGGCGCTCGACAAAGGCCGCATCCACGATGACCGCCTCGCCGGACCGGTCGGGGGCGGCGAACGACAGTTCCTCGAACACCCGTTCCATCACGGTGTAGAGCCGCCGCGCCCCGATGTTCTCGACGCTGCGGTTCACCTCTGCCGCGATCCGGGCGAGCGCGGCGATCCCCTCGGCGGTAAAGCTGACCGTCACCCCTTCGGTGCCCATCAGGGCGGTATACTGGCGTGTCAACGCGTTGTCGGTCTCGGTCAGGATGCGGACGAAATCGCCCTCGGTCAGCGGCTGAAGCTCCACCCGGATCGGCAGCCGCCCCTGCAACTCGGGGAGAAGGTCCGACGGCTTTGCGACATGGAACGCGCCCGAGGCGATGAACAGGATGTGGTCCGTCCGCACCGGCCCGTATTTCGTGCTCACCGTCGTGCCCTCGATCAGCGGCAGCAGGTCGCGCTGCACCCCCTCGCGGCTGACATCGGCGCCGCGGGCCTCGGCGCGGGTGGCGACCTTGTCGATCTCGTCGATGAACACGATGCCGTTTTCCTGCACCGCCTCGAGCGCCGCGGCCTTGACCGCCTCGTCGTCGAGCAGCTTGTCGGCCTCTTCCGCGATCAGGATGTCGTGGCTTTCGGCGACCGTCATCCGCCGGCGCGTGCGCCGCCCGCCGAACGCCTTGCCCAGAATGTCGCCGAGGTTCATCGCCCCCATGCCCCCGCCCATCCCCGGCAGGTCGAGCATCGGCATCGCCGGGGCGGTATCGGCCACCTCGACCTCGATGACGGTCTGGTCAAGCTCGCCGCGCTTGAGCTTGCCGCGGAACATCTCGCGCGTGCCCTCGCGGGCGTCGGCGCCGGCCAGTGCGGTGATGACACGTTCCTCGGCGGCCCTGTGGGCGCGGGGTTTGACATCCTCGCGCATCCGCGCCCGCGTCTCGGCCATCGCGGCGTCGGCGAGGTCGCGGATGATGCTGTCCACATCGCGGCCGACATAGCCCACTTCGGTGAACTTGGTCGCCTCGACCTTGAGGAAGGGCGCGCGGGCCAGCCGGGCGAGCCGGCGCGAGATCTCGGTCTTGCCGACGCCGGTGGGGCCGATCATCAGGATGTTCTTGGGATAGACCTCTTCGCGCAGCCCCGGTTCGAGCTGCCGGCGCCGCCAGCGGTTGCGCAACGCGACCGCGACCGCGCGCTTGGCGGCCTGCTGGCCGATGATGAAACGGTCGAGCTCGCTCACGATCTCGCGCGGGGTCAGGTCGGTCATGCGGGGGACTCCCAGGGGGGAAGGCGGGTCTTGCCCGGAAAGGCGGGCAGCGCCCGCATGAGACGGGCGCGCAGCCGTTCCCACTGCGCCCCGAGCAGGACCAGCGCAAGCCCGAGGGCGAGGATCGCCAGCGCCGCGTCGTCCTGCAAGAAGATCACCGCAAGCGCGACGACATAGCCGACGCCCGACACAAGGAACGACCGCCGGTCGATCACTACGGCAAACAGCGCGACGGCGGCGAGGAACAGCATCAGCGCCATCTGCGCCCCGAGCGTGCCGATCTCGAGCAGCGACAGCGCGACGGTATTCACGATCACCGGGGCGGCGATGACATGCAACCAGAACCCGGTTGCCGCGCGCAGGCCCACGCGATGCGGGTCCGACATGTCGAACCAGAGCGCCCCGCCGAGCGCCGCAATGCCGATCACGATCGTCACCCAGGCAAACGGACCCTGTTTGGTGAGCAGGAAGAAATCGGCCGGATCCTCGGGCAGCGCGCCGCCCGAAACCTGCACCGCCACCGCCGTCGCGAACACGCCGAGCGCCACGAGCGCCATGGCAAAGGGGACGCGAAAGACCGCATACCAGGCCCCGATCGCGACCGTCGCCAGCGCCGCGGCCAGCACGAAGCGCGGCCCGAAGGCGAGACCGGCCACCCAGCCAAGCGACACCCCCGCCTGCGCCGCAGACAGCGCGAACATCACCGTGAGCGCGATCGAGGGCGCGACCATGCGCCTCTTGAGCGTGAAATACCGTGCGAGCACCGCAAGGCCCGCCATCGTGGCCGCCGCCGTCAGGATAGCCGGCGCACCGCGCATCCCGAGCACGGCGAATTCCAGCACGCCCGACAGCGCCGACCAGCCGGCAAACAGGATCACGAGCCCGACGACGATAAAGATCTCGTTGAAACCGCGGAACAGCTCGAACGGTTCCTCCCGCGCATCGAGCGACGCGCGCGCCCCGCGCCGCGCCTCGGCGAGCGCCATGAGCCCCGCCGCCTGCCGCTCGTCGATCAGCCCGGCCGCGACGGCCGCGCGCAAATCGTCGCGCGCGATCGTCATGCAGCCGCCCCGATGATCTCGACCGTCAGCGCGCCGTTGGTGTAGACGCAGATATCGGCGGCAATCGCCATCGCCCGCCGCGCCACGCCCTCGGCATCCAGCGCGGTTTCCATCAGCCCCCGGGCGGCGGCCAGCGCGAACATCCCGCCCGACCCGATGGCGGCCACGTCATGCTCGGGCTCGAGCACGTCGCCCGACCCGGTGAGGACATAGATCGCCGCCCCGTCGGTGACGATCAGCATCGCCTCGAGGTTGCGCAGATATTTGTCCGTCCGCCAGTCCTTGGCCAACTCGACGCAGGCGCGCTGCAACTGTCCGGGGCTGGCCTCGAGCTTCTTCTCCAGCCGCTCGAGCAGGGTGAACGCATCGGCGGTGGATCCGGCGAATCCGGCCACGACCGGATGCCCCCCCGGTGCCAGCCGCCGCACCTTGCGCGCGGTGCCCTTGATGACCGTCTGCCCGAGGCTCACCTGCCCGTCGCCCGCCACCGCCACCACGCCGCCCCGCCGCACGGCGAGGATCGTCGTGCCGTGCCAGCCGGGAAACCGCTCGTTCGCCATCGTCCGCTCCCTCGTCCCGGCGCAGATATGGCCCCGGCCCGCTGGCGCCACAACCCCGGCCTTGGCCTCGGGCGCCGCGGTGTGCGAGGGTTCGGCATGACGAGGCTTCACCTTTACCTGCCCGAGCCGATGCGGTCGGACGCCGCGCGCGGCGATGTGAACATCATCACCCGCATCCTGAAGGCCTTGCCGGGCTGGACGCCGGTCTGGCATCCCGACACGCCGACCGAACGGCTGCGCGCGGGCATGCGCGACGGTTACAGCCTGTGGCACATGCAGACGGCGCCCGACGACCGCGGCCTGTGCCTGCGCCGCGCCTACTGGTATCCGTTCTGGACGCTCGACCGGTTCAACGACCGCTGGCTGACCGACACGGCCCGCGCGGCCTATGATCCCGCCGCGGTCGATCCCGAGGCCGCCCGGCCGTTCTTCCGCCCGTGGCGGCGCAAGCTGCTGGGCGATGGCAAGCCCACGCGCGAGGGCTTCATCTTCGTCCCGCTTCAGGGCCGCCTGCTGGAGCATCGCAGCTTTCAGGCGATGAGCCCGCTTGCCATGATCGAGGCGACGCTCGAGGCCGACCCCCGGCCGCTGCGCGTCACGCTGCACCCCCACCCGAAGGAGCCCTATACCGACGCCGAGCGGCGCGCCGTCGACCGGCTCGCGGCACGCCACGCGCGCGTGACGGTCGAGAGCGTGCCGTCCGAATCGCTGTTGATGACCTGCGATCTGGTGGTGACGCAGAATTCGTCCACCGCGCTCACCGGGTTCTTCGCCGGCAAGCCCGCCGTCCTCTTTGCCGGCGCCGATTTCCACCACATCGCGGGCTCGGTCCCGCGCGACGGCCTGTTGCCGGCGTTCGAGGTCGCGCGCGGGCCGATGCCCGACCCGGCGCTTTACCTCTTCTGGTTCCTGCAGATGCGGGCGATCAATGCCGGCCTGCCGGATGCCGAGGCGCGCCTGCGTGCCCGATTGGCGGAATTTGGCTGGCCGGTGCCCGTGCAGCCCATGTGACGGCGCGGCGGGCCTCAATCGCGCTGGATGACGCTGCGGCAGCGTGATTCACTGGTGCCGCAACCAGCAGGGGGAGGCCCATCTTGGCCCTATCGCTCGGTCCTGTCCGGACCTTGTTCAGCAACACGACAGACCTTGATTCGCGCACGCTCGACGCCATCGCGCTGTCCGACGGGCGGGTGCTTTTTGCCTTCGGCGGGTCGGCATCGGTCGATGCGGTGGTCTACACGGCCACGGTCGATCCGCTTGCCGGAACGCTGGGGGCGGTCACGACGCAAGTGATCCCGCGCAACGCGGTCGGCGGGTTCGGGGTCAGCACGATGCGCCGGGTCGAGCTGGATGCGGCCCCCGGCGGCAAGGCGGTGGTGACGATGCACCTTGTCAACACCTCGATCGGCGACGATGCGAACTTCGCGCTCGCGACGCAGGTCTATGCCGGCGCGTCGCCGACCGGCAGGCCGCGCGCGGTCAATCCCGGCGCGGCCGCCGAGGATACGCACGACGCCTTCGACACGCTCGTGCTGCGCGACGGCAGCTACGTCACGTTTCATTCGTCGCCGGGGGCAGGGATCGTCAACCTGTCGAACGGCATCTGGATGACCCGGTTCAATGCCAATGGCACTGTGGCCCGCGGCCCGGTGCAGGTGATCGACGAACGGATCGTCAGCACCCTCGCCAATCTCGAGAACAACCCCGAAAAGCCCGAGGCGGTGCTGATGCGCAACGGCAACATCGGGCTGGTCTATACCGAGAAGGACAGCCGGGGCCGTGCCGTCGCGGTGTTTCAGGAACTGACAGCCGGCGGCGCGAAGGTGGGCGATCCGGTGCCGCTCGGTTTCGGGCTCGAGCCGCGGCTGATCGTGCTGGAAAGCGGGCGGATGCTCGCCGTTGCCGATCAGGCACAGGTCCTGACGGCGGCGGGCGACAAGGCGGGCGCGGCCTTCGCGCTCCTGCCCGAGGGGGGCGGGGCGCGGACGATCCTCGATGTCGTGGCGCTCGGCAACGGCGGGTTCGCGGTCGCCTGGGCCGACAACGGCAGCGGCCTCGTCCATGCCCGGATGTTCGATGCCAAGGCCAAGCCGCTGACCAACCCCTTCTTCCTGACCGACACGATCGGCGACTTCGCGCTTCGCGGCAACTTGGGTCTTGTCGCTGTCGGGGACGATCTGATGACCTATGTCTCAGGCAACAAGACGATCCTCACGCCGGTGGTGATCGAAGCTCAGATGTTCGACGGTGCCGGCTCGATGGGCCGGGTGGACAAGGGCACCAAGGGCGCAAACACGATGGGCGGCACGGCTGCGGACGACATCCTGCGCGGACAGGCCGGGCGGGACGTGCTGACGGGCAAGGGCGCGAACGATCTGCTCTACGGCGGCACCGGCAACGACCGGCTTGATGGCGGCGATGGCGAGGACGACCTGTTCGGTGACGCAGGCAACGATCGCCTTGTGGGCGGGGGCGGGCTCGACAACCTATTCGGCGGCGACGGGAACGATCTGTTGAACGGCGGGGCGGGGCGCGACAGGCTCGTCGGCGGGCAGGGGGCGGATGTGCTGACCGGCGGTGCGGATGCCGACCGCTTCGTGTTCAACGCCCCGGCCGAGGGCGGCGACCGCATCACCGATTTCCGGCCCGGCGAGGGCGACCGGATCGTGCTGAACCTCGCCGCGTTCCTGCCGGGCTTCCTGACCGTCGGCGCGACGGTCAACCCGGCGCAGTTCGGGCTGTTCTTCGAGACGACGACCCGGCAACTGACCTTCGATGCCGACGGGTCGGGGTCGGCGCCGCGCCTGCTCGTCGCCACGCTCGACGGGGTGGACATGCTGACGACGGCCGACCTGCAGTTCGCCTATTTCTGAACGCAACGGGGCGCCGCCCTCGGGTGGCGCCCCGTCAGGCTTCGTCGCGGCGCGTCAGATCGCCCCGGCGATCCAGCTGTGCAGCGCGGCCTTGGGCGCCGCGCCGACCTTGTTCGACACGACCTTGCCATCCTTGAACAGGAACAGCGCGGGGATGCCGCGCACGCCCAGTTGTGCCGGCGAGTTGGGGTTTTCGTCCACGTTGACCTTGACGATCTTCACGCGGCCCTGGAATTCGGCCGACAGCTCTTCCAGCGCCGGGCCGATCTGCCGGCAGGGGCCGCACCATTCGGCCCAGAAATCGACGACCACCGGGATCGGCGACTGGCGCACTTCGGCATCGAAGGTCGCGTCGGTGACGGCAGAGGTAGCCATGACATATCTCCAACACGGAATGTGTTGGTCCCAAGGTAGAAACACCACCCTGCAGCGTCAAGCACGCCCCGCCCGCCCGAACGCGGCCGTGACAAGCGCGGCCGGCAGCGGCATCAGCCGTGGGGCGCGGGTCCACAGGATCGCCGTCTCGATCCGGCGGCCGGGATAGATCGCACCCAGCATCGCGTGATAGGCGCCCATCTGCCGCAGTATGCCCTCGGGCACCGCCTCGGGCCGATCGGGTATCACGCGGTTTGACTTGTAGTCGAGCGCAAGGATCCTGTCCGCTTCGACCAGCAGACGGTCGATCGTGCCCAGCCAGGTCTCGCCTTCGATCACGGCGCTCAGCGTCGCCTCGATCAGCGCATAGGGACCGAACACATGCGCGAGCGCCGGATCGCCCAGCACCGCCGCCGCCTCGGCCCGCAGCGCATCCGCCTCGGGCTCGGCGGCGGTCAACGCGGCGGCTGCCACCGCGCGCGCGCCCTGCGGCAGCAGCGGCAGGGTTTCGAGCAGGCGGTGCAGCACGGTGCCGCGGCGCATCGCCGCTGCGCCCTCATCCCCTTCGCCCGGCAGCGCCTTGGCCCCGCCGAGGTCCGAGGGCGAGCGCGGCGCCGCGCCCTGCGCCGGGCGGGGCAGCGGGGCAAGGCGCGGCGCTGTCTGCGGCGGGGGCGGCGCGTCGGGTGCCGCCCCCGCCTGCGGTGCCGGCCAGTCGCCCAGCGCAAGGCGCAGACCCTCGCCGGTGGGGAACGGCTCCGGCATCGCGCCGCCCGCCTCGAGCCCCGCCCGCACCTGCGCGTGCCAGCAAGCGGGATCCTCGGCCTCGCCCGCCGCCGCAACCACCAGCCAGCTTTCCGCCCGCGTCATCGCGACATAGAGCAGCCGCCGCCGCTCGGCCTCGCTCGCCGCGCGCGCCGCCGCGCAGGCTGCCGCGATGGCCGGCGGGGTCGCGTCGGCCGGGGTGCGCCAGGCGACGATCCCGCTGTCGAGCATCGGCACCTCGGGCGCGTCGGGCGGTTTGCGTTTGGCCGTGTCGGGCAGGATGACCACCGGCGCCTCGAGCCCCTTGGCGCCGTGCACGGTCATCACCCGAATGCGGTTCGACGCCGCATCGACCTGCCGCCGCGCCTCGACATCGTCGGTCGCGAGGCGGCCGAGAAACCCCGTCAGGCTCGGCACCTGCATCCGCTCATAGGCCAGCGCCTCGCCGAGAAGCTGGTCGATCCCGTCCTCCGCCTCGGGCCCCAGCCGCGCGATCAGGCGGCGGCGGCCGTCGTGGCGGGTCAGGATGCGCTCGATCAACTCGTACGGCCGCAGGAAATCGGCGGCGTTGCGCAGCGCCGAAAGCATCGCGAAAGTCTCGGGCCATTCCGCCGCCCGCGCCCGCAGGGCCTGCCACAGATAGCCCTTGCGCCCGTGGGCAAGGTCGAACAGCGCCCCTTCGGACCAGCCGCACAGCGGCGAGCGCAGCGCGGCGGCCAGCGACAGGTCGTCCTCGGGCATGTCGAGAAAGGCCAGAAGCGCCGCGATGTCCTTGACCGCCATCTCGGCCCCGAGGCGCAGCCGGTCCGACCCCGCCATCGGCAGATCGCGCGCCTTGCAGGCCCGGATGATCTCGGCGAACAGCGGCGAGCGGCGCTGCACCAGGATCAGGATGTCGCCCGCCCGCATCGGCCTTGTCCCGTCGCGGCAAGGTATCCGTGTGCCGGTGTCGAGCCAGCCGCGGATCGTGTCGGCGATGGTCTCGGCCAGCACCACCGCCGGGTCTTGCGGACGCGGCAGGTCGCGGGGGTCGAACCAGTCGGCCTTGTCCGGCTTGGCGGCGGGCGGGATGGGGGGCCAGAGATCCACCCGCCCCGGCATCGCGGCCTTGAAGGCGACATGCCGCATCGCCCCGCCGATACCCCGCCCCGCCGCATCGTCGAAGGTGCAATCGACCGCCCGCAGGATCGCGGGCGAGGAGCGGAAGGAATAGTCGAGCGACACCTGCTGCAACCCGGCCCCATGCGCCAGTTGCGCGGCGAACCGGTCCTGCATCGCGTCGAAAGCGTCGAGGTCGGCGCCCTGGAAGGAATAGATCGACTGCTTGCGGTCGCCGACGACAAAGATTGTCCGGCCCGTGTCGCGCGCGCCCGCGCCCGCGAGCATGTCCTGCGCCAGTCGGGCGATCACGTCCCATTGCCCCGGTCCGGTATCCTGTGCCTCGTCCACGAGGATATGGTCGATCCCGCCGTCGAGCCGCCAGAGCACCCATTGCGCCACGCCCGGATCGGTCAGCAGCGCCCGCGCCCGCAGGATCAGGTCGTCGAAGTCGAGCCAGCCGCGCGCCGCCTTGGCGGCGGCATAGGCGGGCAGGAAGGCGGCGGCAAAGCGGTGCAGCGTTGCGGTGCGATCGGCCGCGGCAAGGGCGATGCGCCGTGCCCGCCCGTCCTCCACCCGGCGCATCAGCGCCTCGAGCGGGTCCAGCAGCGGGCCGAGCGCGGCGCGGGTATCCTTGGTCGGAAATGCGCCGACCTTGGCGGTGAAGGGCGCGCTCCGTTCCGCGCTCGCACCGTAGAGCATCATCCGCTCGAGTGCTTCGAGATCGTCGAGCACCGGCGCGGCCGGAAACGCCCCCAGCATCGCGGCGGCCCGCTTGTCGGTCGTGGACCCCGCCGCCAGAACCGGCGCGATGGCGCGCAGCAGACCCGTGCCCTCCGGGCCGAGCACATCGGCCACGATCCCCTCGGGCGTCTCGTTCGCCGGCACGCCGAACGCCGCCCGGATCGCGGCGGCATCGCGCGGCGGATCGAACGCGGCCCGGTCGCGCGCGACCTCTTCGGCCAGTTTGCCAAAGCTCTCGCCGGTGTAGAGCCGCGCGAGCTCGCCGATCGGGCCCGAGGCCGGCCCATCGGCCATGTCCTCGAGGATCGCCGCGCGCAACAGCTCGCCCGTGCGGTCGTCCATCTCCTCGAAGCGGGGCGAGACGCCGGCCTCGAGCGGAAAGCGGCGCAACAGGGCGGCGCAGAATCCGTGGATCGTCTGGATGCGCAGGCCGCCCGGCGTCTCGATGGCGCGGGCGAACAGGCGCCGCGCCGCCGCGAGGCGGTCGGCGCCGATGGGCCCCGCCTCGCCCAGATCCGCCAGCGCCGCCCGGAGCGCAGCATCACCCAGCATCGCCCAGGCGCCGAGCCGCTGGAACAGCCGGTTCTGCATCTCGGCCGCCGCCGCCTTGGTATAGGTCAGGCACAGGATGCGTTGCGGCGGCGTGCCGGCGAGCAGCAGCCGCGCCACCCGGTCGGTCAGCACCCGTGTCTTGCCCGATCCGGCATTGGCCGTCACCCAGGTGCAGGCGGCCGGATCGGCGGCCTGCACCTGCCGCGCGCTGGCGTCGTTGCGCATCATCCCGGACCCCCGTCATCGGGCGGGCCGACGTCCTCGGGCAGCGGCGGGTCGGCCGGGCTCCACTCGCCGAGGCGCGCAAGGTGGTCGTAGTCGCCCTTGAACCGCGTGTCCTCCACCGCGCGGCGCGCGGCATAGCCCTGGCCGCGGGTCTGGTAGCGGGCGATGAGCGCATGAAGATCGCGCAGCACCATGTCGAGCGTGCCGTCGTCGATCGCGATCGTCTCGGCCTTGGGCGGGGATCCGAGGCCGACATAGGTGACCGCCGCCACCGGCGCCGGCCCCGGCGGATCGAACCCGCCGGCCCGGGCGATGGCCGCCTCGAGCAAAAGCTGCTTGTCGAAATGGGTCTGTTGCGCCTTCGTCGGCGGGCTGCCGGTCTTGTAGTCGATGATATGCAGCCGCCCGTCGGCGAGGCTGTCGATCCGGTCGGGCCGCGCGGTCAGCGTGAAGCCGAGCGCGGGAAGGTGCAGCCGCCCCTCTTCCTCGAGCAGCACCGCCTCGCCCGGATGCGCCGCCTCGAAGTCGAGCAGGAAACCCGCCGCCCGTTCCAGCCGCGCCGACCACAGCACGCGCGCCGCCGGCCAGGGCACGGCGGCGTCCAGCACCGCGCGGGCGGTTGCGGTCAGCCGCGCCGCGGCGGCCGCGCGCCCCTCGCCCTCGGGCCGCTCGCGCACGAAGGCCTCAAGAACCCGGTGCAGCACCGATCCGCGCAGCCGCGCATCGGGCTCGGCCCTGAGCGGGTCGAGCGGATAGAGCCGCAGGATCGAGCGGGCATAGACCGCATAGGGATCGCGGATCAGCGTCGCGATGCGCGTCACGGCAAGCTGCCGCGGCCGCGCCGAGACAGGGGGTCGCGGCGCGGGGCGGGCGGCGCGGGGCATCCGCGCGGCCGGCGCCTCGATCGCCGCCGCTTGCGCCAGCCAGGCGGCGCCGCGGCCGCGCATCGCGCCGAGCGCCGCCGGCCCGCCGTTGTCCGGCAGGCCTTCAAGCAGGTTGGTCAGCCGATTGACCCAGCGCGCCGGCGTCGTCTCGGCATCCGCGTCGCGCAGCGCGCGCGACAGGATCACGCCCGGTGCTGCCGCCGCGATCTGGAAATCATGCGCCGCAAGGCCGATCCGCCGCTCGGGCAGCAGCAGCCCCGCCTGATGGCGCATCGTGCGGTTCAGCCAGGGATCGGCGGGCGGCAAGGCGGGCCATGCGCCTTCGTTCAGCCCGCCGAGCACCACGAGATCGGCATCCTGCAGCCGCGCCTCGAGCGTGCCCTGAATGCGGATGCGCGGGTCGGGCACCACCGCGTCGCGCACCTCATGGGCACCCAGCACCCGCGCCAGCAGATCGGCGAAGGTCGGCGCGGTCAGCGGCCCGCCATGGTCGGCAAGATCGGCAAGCTGCGTGACCGCCGCCAGCGCCTCGGCCCCGTCCGCCTCGGCCCAGAGCCGGCCCGCCCCTACCCCCACCGGGCCTGCCGCCACCCGCTCGGCCAGCCGGCGAAAGGATGCGACGGCCCGCGCCAGCGGAACGGCGCCGCCCTCGGCCAGTGCCGCTGCCTCGGCCAGCACGCCCGCCACCCAGCCCGCCCAGACTGCCCGCGCCGCATCGCCGCCCGCTGCCCAGCCCCGCAGGCTCGCAGGCGTCGGGAACGGGGGCCCATCGCGGCGCAGCGCCCTTTCGAGGTCGCGCAGCGCCAGCAGATGCGGCCCCCGGCCGCCGCCCCGGTCGCCGCCCGACGCCGCCAGCGGATGCTTGAGCAGCGCCAGAAGCCCCTCGGCCGTCGCCCGCCCCGCCGCCAGCGCCGCCACCAGCCGCAGGAACCGCCCCGGCGCCGACAGGGCGAGCGGCTGGCCGCCGCTGTCGTCCGGCACGATCCCCCAGCGGTCGAGCGCCGCGGCGACCTGCCGCGTCAGCCCCCGGTCGGGCGTCAGCAGCGCAGCCACCTTGCCCGCCGCCGCCGCCTCGCGCAGCGCCAGCGCGATCGCCGTCGCCTCGGCCCGCGGCGAGGGCGCCTCGATCAGCGTCACGCGGGCCATCGCCGTCTCCAGCGGCGGCAGGTCCGGCCCCTCGGCCAGCCACCGGTCGGTCACCGGCGCCGGGCGCAGGGCCAGCGAGATCACCCGGTTCCGCGCCGGATCGGGCGCCGCCCCCGCCGGCCAGGGCCGCACATCGGCCGGTGTAAGGCCGAGCGATGCGAGCAGCCGGACGAAGCGGTATTGCGGATGATCCTCGCCCGTCAGCGCATCGTCGAGCGCCGCCAAGGCCTCGGCCGGCATGGCGCGATCGAAGCCCGGCAGCACCAGCGCCCCCTGCGCCAGCCCGGCGACCGCCCGCATCAGCGCCGCGGTCGCCCCGCGCGATCCGGTCGATCCGGCGACGATCACCGGGCCGGGCGGCGGCTCGGCGGACCAGCGGATCGCCAGCATCCCGGCCGCCAGCCGCAGCCGCGCCTCGGCCCCCGCCGTCTCGCCGGCGAACAGCGGCGCGACGATGCGCAGGAACGCCTGCGTGCGCGCCCAATGCGCCGAATGGTCCGCCACGTCGAGCGCCGCGATCCGGTCCGGCGGCACCGCCTCGCCCTCCATCTCGTCGAGCAGGGCGGCAAGGCTTTCGGCGAGGTCGTGCAGCGCCGAAGCGGGTGCGATGTCCGGCTCGGCGGCGATCAGCCGCTCGATCAACTGCGCCAGCTCGAGCTGCCGGCGCAGCCGCGGCGCGCCCGGCGGCAGGCCGAGCGCCGGATCGTCCGCCGCTTCGGTCACCACGCGCAGGCGCGGCAGGAAACCCGCCCCGGCCTCGACGAACGCCGCCCGCACCGCCCGGAGCATCCGTGCGCTGTTGAGATAGAGCGTCACCCGGCCCAGCGCCTCGGGCGGCCCACCCGCCGCCATGCTGCGCAGGCCGGCGGCCAGCGCGCGGGGAAAATCCGCGCCAGGGGGCATGGCAAAGACGCGCGGGGCGGGGCCGTCAAACATCGGCCTGTCCCGCCAGCAGCGCTTCAGCCAGCGCGATCCCCTCGGGCCGGCCGACATCGCACCACCCGCCCGCATGGACCAGACCGAAGGCGCGACCCTCCGCGATCAGCCGGTCCCAGACGCGGTTGAACGAGAACACCCGGTCGGGGATGGCGTCGAGCGCGGCGGGGTCGATCACCTGCGCGCCGAGATAGACGAACGGCCCGCCCCGTGTCAGCCGCCCGCCCGCGTCCATCGCGAAATCCCCCGGCCCCGCATGTCCCGTCGCCCGGTCCCGCGGCGCAAGGAGGAGCAGCGCGCCCATCGCCTGCCCGTCCCAGCCGTCGGCCAGCGCGCCGAGCGGGTTCGGCCCGGTCCAGACCGCATCGGTGTTGAGCGTCAGCACCGGCCCCGGCCCGAGCAGCGGCAGCGCCGCGCGAAGCCCGCCGCCGGTGTCGAGGATCGCCTCCCGTTCCCAGGACAGCGCGAGGCCGGGGCGATCCGCGAGATGCGCGGCCAGTTGTTCGCCCCGGTAATGCAGGTTCACCACCCGCCGCGCGATCCCCGCTGCGTCAGCCAGCGCAAGCGCATGGTCGATCAGCGGCCGCCCCGCGACCGGGATCAGCGGCTTGGGCCGGTCCGCCGTCAGCGCGCCCATGCGGGTGCCGAACCCGGCTGCGAAGAGCATCAGCGCATCGGGGCGGCGGCGCATTGCGCGGCGATCCTCTCGAGGGCCTGCGGGCTCGGCGGCGGTAGCGCCTGCGCGACGATCCGGGCGAGGGGGGCGAGGGCGGGGGCGGCAAGATTCTGCTGCAACTGGCCCCAGACGCGGGGAATGAGGCGGATATAGCCCGGCTTGCCGTCGCGCAGCGACAGCCGCGCAAAGACCCCGAGGATACGCAGCGCCCGCTGTGCGCCCATGACCGCCACGGCAGCCTCGGTCACCGCCAGCGCGTCGCCCCGCGCGTCGGCATGGCGCCGCAGCGCCGCCGTCACTGCGGCGGGCGTCACGTCGCGCCTTGCGTCCTGCACCAGCGAGACCAGATCGTATTCCGGCGGCGCCAGTTCGGCCGACTGGAAATCGAGCAGGCCGACCCGGCGGATACCCTCGCGCCCGGGGAGCCAGATCAGGTTTTCCGCGTGATAGTCGCGAAGCGCGATGACCGCCGGCCGGTCGAGCGCAGCAACCGCCGTCGCTACGGCATCGGCAAGCGGTGCGGCATCGGTTGCGGCGCCGGTAACCGCGCGCGCATACCATTCGACAGCCAGCGCGGCGGCCGCGCCCATGGCCGCCGGATCATAGCTGGCCAGGCCGGCCGGCGGCGGGTGCGCCTGCAGATGCGCCAGCACATCGACCGCCGCATCGTAGAGCGCGGGCTCGGCCCCCGGATCGGCGGCGACGACCCGGGCATAAAGGTCATCCCCGAGGTCCTCGAGCAGCAGGAACCCATCGTCGGGTGCCCCGGCCAGCACCGCAGGCGGGCTGAGGCCGAGCGCCGCAAGGTGACGGGCGATGTGCAGGAAGGGGCGCACATCCTCGCCCGTCGCCGGGTCGGCATCCATCAGCACCGCCGTCTCGCCGCCGCGGCGCAGCCGTTCGTAGCGGCGCGGCGAGGCGTCGCCGGCGAGCGGTTCGCGGACCGCATCGCCCCAGCCGGCGACCGCGAGAAAGGTCGGGAGGGCCTGCCGGCGGTCAGGCATCGGGGAGGCCCCCAGAAAGGTCTCGGATGCGGCCCGCGACCCTGCCGGCGGCCCGCAGCGCGGCGCTGCGGCCTTCGCCCATGGGCGCGAGGTCGATCCGAAGGGCGGTGCTCGGCACCAGCGCGGCAGGCAGCCGGTCGGCCCATTCGATGATGCACAGCGCGGTGCCGAGGGCGGTGTCGAGACCGAGTTCCGCCACCTCGCCCGGATCGCCGAGGCGGTAGAGATCGGCATGCCAGATCTCGCCATCCCCCGCGCGATAGGTCTGCACGAGCGTGTAGCTGGGCGAGGGGATATGCTCGGCCGGCTCGCCCGCCGCCGCCTGCCGCGCGGCGATGAGCGCGCGGGCCAGATGCGTCTTGCCCGCCCCGATCCCGCCGGTCAGCAGCAGGCAGTCGCCGGGGGCAAGGCAGCCGGCGAGCCAGCGCCCAAGCCGTGCCGTGGCCTCGGCATCGGGCAGCGCAAGCGTGCAGGACAGATCGGCCGGGCCGGACATGGGCGCGACTGTAACGCGCCCGCCCGGACCCGCAAGCCGGTCAGCTTTCCCCGACCGCCGGTTTGGCCGGCACCGCAACAGGGGCAGGGCCGCCGATCCGCTGCGCCGGCGCCACGCTGAAGGCGACGAGCGTGGCGCCCCCCGCGATCGGCACGATGCGGCAGCGCACCGTGCGACCCGTCGTCTGGCGCAGGGTTGCCTCCCATGCCGCACGGGCAGGGCCGTTCGGCCGCGCGGCAAGGGCCGCCTCGATCCGGGTCCAGACCGGATCGGGCGCGCAGCGGTCGGCCCAGTGCCGCAGCGCCATCTCGGCCGAGGTGGCGGCCACGCTCGATCCGGGGTCATGCGACCAGATCGCGGCATAGGCGGCGTTGCTCTGCACCAGCGTGCCGTCGCGGGCAAAGACCGCGATCCCCTCGTCGAGCGCGTCGAGCACCGATTGCCCCAGCGCCAGATCGGCCCGGAACGTGCGAACGCGGCTGACCTCGGCGGTGATGTCCTCCAGCAGCAGGGCAAGCGCGCCCTCGGGATGCGGCCGGCCGATGACGCGATAGGTGCGGTCGCCCGGCAGGGACCAGGTTTCCTCGAACGCGGCGGCAGGCGCATCCCCTTCGCCGGCCGCGATGCGCTGGCGCCAGTGCTTGTAATCCTTGGGTTCGGGGATCATCCGCCGATCCCGCATCGCATCGAGAACGGCATGGAGTGTCGGGCGGGTTGACAGGAATTCCGCCGGCAGCGCCGTCAGGTCGGTCAGCGCGGGGTTGAAGACCTGAAGCCGGCGCGCCCGGTCGAAGATCGCAAGGCCGATGGGAAGATGCGCAAAGGTCAGCGTCAAGGTCTGGACGAAATCACGCAAGCTTGCCTCGGCCTGCGCTGCGGCATCGGCGGGCAAGGCATAGCCGACGACGCCCGTCCCGGTCTCGGCGGCGGCGCGGTCGAACCACAGCGGCGGCGATCCGTCCCGAAGGTCGACCCGCACGCGGCCGCGGCGGTCGGGCGCCCGGAACAGCGGCGGCGGCGGCCATGTCGCCTCGCCCGCCTCAGGGTCGACAGCCGCGGCAACCTGCATGTAGCGGTCATTGACCCAAAGGATCGTCCCGTCCGCCGCCTCGCGCCAGATCGGGAAGGGCGCGCGGTCGGTCGCGGCGCGCAGCGCGGCAAGCTCGTCGTCCTGCGCGCGCTGGGCGAAGCTGTCATAGGGCAGGGCGGCCGTATCGAGATGGGCGTCGATCAGCGTGATCCGGCGCAGACCGCCGCGCCATTCCGCGCGCAGGGTCAGCGGATCGGCCCCCACGGCCGCCATCGTCACCGTGCCCAGATCGGCCAGTTGCGCCAGCCGCGCCTCGACCCCCGGAAAGCGCGGGGCGGCGAAGGCGATGAACCTCTGCCACGCCGTGCCGCGCATCCGCACTGCGGCAAGCAGCGCCCTGGCGCTGGCCGTCGCATCGATCAGCGTTTCGTCATCGAAGATAAGAACGGTCGAGGGCGGGCCGTCGCCGAACAGCGTGCCGGGCCCCTGCTTCCGGGTCGGCACGCACGACACGAGCGCCAAGGCCGCCAGAGCGGCCAGGAGCGAAACCGCGAACAGGCCGAGGCCGACTGAAAGGCTCATCCCGCGATCCTCGCGTCTGGGCAGTGCGGATGCAACCAAGAGGCTAGTTTGTAAACAACATTTAACCAGAGCGTGCGCAACCGGCCAGTCAAGCGCAATCGATGTTTTTTGTGCAACACCGCACGTTGCGTCAGGATGAAATCGCCTCGTTCCGCCCGGTTGTCTCGGCCAGATCGGCGACGATCCGGTGCCGCGGCCAGACGACCTCGACGATCGCGCCGCCGCGATCGGGCCGTTCGCGTTCCTTCAGGAACGGATCGGATCCGTTCGCGAAACTCAGCTCCGCCCCCGACCGCTCGAGCAGCGTCTTGGCGATGAACAGGCCAAGGCCCATTCCGTCGTATTCCGGGCGGCGCTGGCCGTCCGGGCGGGCGCGCACGAAGGGATCGCCGATCCGCCCGATCAGCTGCGGCGGATAGCCCGGCCCGTCATCGGCGATGCGCACCCGGATTTCCCGGTCCGACCAGACGCCGTCGATCCAGACATTCCCATGCGCGAAATCGACTGCATTCTGCACGAGATTCCGCAGGCCATGGATGACCTCGGGTGCGCGGCGCACAAGCGGCTGGCGCGGCTCGGCGCCCTCGGCCGCGTGCACGTTGAAATGCAGCGTCCGGCCCCGCGCGGCATGCGGCTCGGCCGCCTCGCGCAGAACCGTGTCGAGCGGCGCCTGCCGCAAGAGCCGATCGTCCTTTCCCGCGCGCCCCATCGAGCGCAGGATGTCGCGGCAGCGGTCGGCCTGTTCGCGGATCAACCGGGCGTCGTCGTAGAGATGCGAGAGGTCCGGCTTGCCCGCCATCTCTTCCATCAACTCGGCCGACACGAGCTTGATCGTCGCCAGCGGTGTGCCGAGTTCATGTGCCGCCGCCGCAACGACGCCGCCGAGATCGGTCAGCTTCTGCTCCCGCGCCAGCGCCATCTGCGTGGCAAGCAGCGCCTCGGACATCGCCCGGATCTCGGTCGAGACGCGATGCGAATAGAGCGCAAGGAAGATCACGCCGATGACGATGGACAGCCAGAACCCGACCTCGAACAGCACCGGAACGCGCAGGACCACCCCGGCCGAGTCGCGCAGGGGGATGTGCACGAAGGCAAGGAGCGTGACGAACGCGATTGCAAGGCCGCCCAGAAGCACCGTGGACCGCAGGTTGAGCGCCGTTGCCGAAATCGTGACCGGCGCCACGATGAGCGGCACGAACGGGTTGTGCAGCCCGCCGGTGAACATCAAGAGCAGCGACAGTTGCACAAGATCGAACAGAAGGAACGCGAAAGCCTCGCCCTCCGACAGGCGCTTGCTTTCGGGAAAGACGAACGTCGCGATCAGGTTCGAGATAACCGAGGCGCCGACCACGAGAAAACAGAGCCCCAGCGGCAGATCCATGCCGAGAAACCGGTAGGCGGCGGCGATCGCGGCGGCCTGCCCGATTACCGCCATCCAGCGCAGCAGGATCAGCGTGCGCAGGCGCACCCAAGTGCTCGACTGGCTTTGCCGGCCAAGGCCGATCGTTGCAGCAGGCATGGCATCCCTTCGGGGCAGGCGCGGTGTCGCAGGCGGGCGCCCGGTCTTGTTACGGCCCGCGCGATGCGGGATCAATGTGACCGGGCAAAAGGAGGCTTTCGCATGCGACGGATATATGCCGCAACGGGCGCTGCGGCCATCGTGGCGGCGGGTGCCGCGGCCGTTTGGTTCCTTGTCCTGCCTGCACCTGACGATCGGTTCGCAGGCTGCCGCCAAGGCGCCGTCGCGGGCGGCGAGGCGATGATCGGCGGGCCCTTCACGCTGGTGGACCAGACCGGCAGGACCGTCACCGATGCCGAGGTCGTCACCCGCCCGTCGCTGATCTATTTCGGCTATACCTACTGTCCCGATGTCTGCCCGCTCGACACCGCGCGCAATGCCGAGGCGGTCGAGATCCTCGAGGAAATGGGCAAGATCGTCACGCCCGTTTTCATCTCGATCGACCCGAAACGCGACACCCCCGAGGTGCTGGCGGAATTCGCCGCGAACCTGCACCCGCGGATGATCGCGCTCACGGGCAGCCAGACGCAGATCGATGCGGCATCGAAAGCCTATCGGACATTCTATCGCGTGCAGGACGGCGATCCCGATTATTACCTGATCGACCACACGACATTCACCTACCTCGTCCTGCCCGGCCACGGGTTTGTCGAATTCTTCCGCCGCGATGCCGGCCCCGAGGAAATCGCCCGCCGCGTCGCGTGCTTTGTCGATGCAAGTTGACGGCCCGCCGGTCAGCATAATGTGACGACCGCAGTTTGACGATCCCGGTCCTTGCGCCTAGAACCTTGTGAACGGCAGGGGAACAGAGGCGCAGCCATGACCGACATCGACCAGGCCGACATCGGCGACGACCGTTCCCTGCTGCTGGTGGACGATGACGAGCCGTTTCTCAAGCGCCTCGCGCGCGCGATGGAAAAACGCGGCTTCGTGCCCGAGACGGCCGAGACGGTCGCAATGGGCAAGGCGATAGCCCAGGCGCGGCCACCGGCCTATGCGGTGGTGGACCTGCGGCTCGAGGATGGCAACGGCCTCGATGTTGTCGAGGCCTTGCGCGAACGGCGGCCCGATTGCCGCATCGTCGTGCTGACCGGCTATGGTGCGATCGCCACGGCGGTCGCGGCGGTCAAGATCGGGGCGACCGATTATCTGTCCAAGCCGGCCGACGCCAATGACATCACGCACGCCTTGCTGTCGCGTGGCGAGGGCCCGCCGCCGCCACCGGAAAACCCGATGTCGGCCGACCGGGTCCGCTGGGAACATATCCAGCGGGTCTACGAGCTATGCGAGCGCAATGTTTCGGAAACCGCGCGCCGGCTCAACATGCACCGCCGGACGCTGCAGCGCATTCTCGCGAAGCGGAGCCCGAAATAGGCGGTAAATGACGCATGGGCGGCGCATTGGTCTTGCGTTGCCGACTCGGCGGGGTTACGCCGAAATACGTGGGAATGGAAAGACCAATGGAAATCGATCTGAACAGCATGTCCCTGCGCGAATTGCGCGACCTTCAGGCCCGCGTGAACCGCGCCATTGCCTCCTTCGAGGAGCGCAAGAAGAAGGAGGTTCTGGCCGAGGTCGAGGAACTGGTGCGCGAGAAGGGGTTTTCCCTTGCGGAAATCACCGGGATGGCGACGACGCGCAAAAGGGCCGCCACGCGGTCGAAGTCGGCGGCGAAATACGTCAATCCAGAGAACCCGAACGAAACCTGGGGCGGCCGCGGCCGCCGGCCCGGATGGTTCACCGCCGCCCTCGCGGCGGGGGTCGACCCCGAGACCTTGCGTGCCTAACGCGCGTCGCTCGCCGCCAGAAGGGCGGCGTGGCGGGCAACATAGTCGGCCCTGACCTGCGCCGCCGGGCGAAGATGCACGGCGAGCTCGGCAGTCAACTCGGTGCGCGGCCTGCCGAAGAACCGCGTCGCCTCGGCAGCACTGAAACCGGCGATGGTGACCGCCTCCAGCCAGGCGGAGATCCGGTCGGCGCCCTTGATCGCCTTCTTGACCTCGGCCGGCAGGACCGCCGGCAGGCCGAACCGCAGGTGGATGGCCGCCGACAGGCGTGCGTCGAGTGCCCCGTAGCCGTCCCCGATCGCCGCCTTGACCGGGCTGATCATGTCGCCCAGCACATATTCGGGCGCATCGTGCAGCAGCCCGGCAAGCAGCCAGCGCGCCGGCATCGCCGGGTTCTGCCGCCGCAGGATCGTCTCGACCAGGAGCGAATGTTCCGCGACCGAATAGGGGTATTCGCCGCGCGTCTGCCCGTTCCACCGCGCAACGAAGGCGAGCCCGTGTGCGATATCCTCGACCTCGATATCGAGCGGCGCTGGATCGAGCAGGTCGAGCCTTCGGCCCGAAAGCATCCGCTGCCATGCGCGCGGTGTTCTGGGCATGCTTCCTCCAACCGGTCGGCCTTGTGGCGGGATTACCGGCACCGACCCCCGATTGTCGAGACACCGACCCTCGATTGCCGAGACGGCGATCAGCCGGGGCCGCGGCGCAGGGCCGAAACCGACTCGGCCGTGGCGGTGATTCCACCGAACAGGACGACTTCGATCCCGCCGTCGGGGCGCAGGCGCGCCTCGGTCACCGCGGCATAGACCGGCACGGGATCGCTGGCGATGACGGTGTCGCCCGCCCGGCTTTCCAGCGTGAAGCTGTAGCGGCCCGGCGGCAGGGGCGTGCCGTCGGCGCCGACGCCGGCCCAGTCAAGCTCTGCATCGTCGAGCGGCACCGCTTCGCGCACCACCTCGCGCCCGGCCGCATCGCGGACGACGAGCAGCGCCCCATCGGCCCGCGGCGCGGGCGCGATCGCAAGGGCCAGCGGCGTGCCGTCGAATTGCGCCGGACCGGCGACCCGCGCCTCCATCCCGATCCAGCCGGCGAGCTGTCCCAGCGACCCGGCGCCGAAGCCGCCGAGCCGCTCGAGCAGCTGGTTGGTGCGCGTCTGCTGCTCGACCCCGGCGAAGGTGGCAAGCTGGACGGCGAAATCGCTGGCCTCCATCGGGTTGAGCGGATCCTGGTTCTGCAGCTGCGTCGTGAGCATCCGCAGAAAGGTCTGGAAATCTGCCCCGATGGTGCCGGCCCGTTCGGCATCGGGCGTCTTGCGCGGCGGGGCGGCTGCGGGCGTGGCGTCGGCCGATATCTGCATCGCGGGTTCCTTCAGATGCGCAGGTCAAGCCGGCCTGCCGCGGGGCGGGCGGCGGCCGATGATGTCGGGGCGGGGGTCGGTGCCTCCGGCGTCGGCCCGGCAGGCGGCTGGCCGAGCCGGGGCTGGCGCGGCGTGCCGCGCTCGAAGTCGAAACTGGTCGAGCCGAAGCCGCCGTCGCGCAACTCTGCCGCAAGGATCGGCGCGCTGCGGCGCAGGAGTTCGGCGGTCTCGGGCCGGTCGGCGCCGCAGGTGAGATGCAGATGGTCGCCATCGATCGCGAGAACGAGGCGCACACGGCCGAGTTCGGCGCTGTCGAGGGCAAGATCGATCCGGTCGGATGCCGTCCGCCGGAGTGTCGCCTCGATCACCGTCGGCGGAATCGCCGGGCGCGCGGGTGCCGGTCGCTCGGCCGGTACGGTGGGCCCGGGGGCATCGCGGCGGTCGTCGGCCAGTGCCGGCGCGACTTCGGAGCCCGTCAAGGCACGCGCATCGTCGAGTGCCGATCGCGCCAGGGCGAAGATGTCGCCAAGCTGCGCCGGCACTGCGGGCGCGGCAACAGCGGCGGCGGGGTGTTGCGCGACGCGCGGGTCCGGCGCGGCCGCCCCCGCGATGCCCGTCCCTTCGCTCCGGGGAGAGGGCGGTCTGACGGCCGCGCCCCCGGTCGAACCCTCGATCGCATCGGCGCTGTCCTTCATCTTGGACGCATGCGGGTTCGGCTTGCGCCCGGCGACATCGCCGCCGCCCGGAAATCCGCCGTCCACCGGACCGGGCGACGGGCGGGCATCGGCCGCGCCTGTATCGGCCGCAGTCGCGGCGTGCGGCCCCGGTCTTGCATCCTGCGCAGGCAGCGCGGCGCGACCATCCACCGGCTTGCCTGCGATGCCGGCGCCGTTGCGCGGCGAAGCGGCTTTTCTGGCATCGGTCGCAAGGGTCAGCCGCGCAAATCCGGCAAACCGCTCCGCTGTGGCGGCACGGCCTTCGGTTCCCGCCGCGGCCGGCGCGGGCGGCAGCGAAGCGGCCGTATGCTGCCCGGTCTGAAGTCCTGCCGCGATTGCCCCCGAGAGCGGCCGCTCTGCAGCAGGACCGCTCCGTTTGGTCGCAACGGCGAGAGCGTTTGCGGCATCGCCAGCGACATTGCCCGGGCGTCTGGCCTCGGCCGCAGCATGCGGGCCGCCCGATTCGCCGGGCGGACTGGCATCGCCGGCAAGATTGATGGTTCCCGGTCCGGTTCGCGCCCCATCGGTGACCGTCCTGTCACCGCCGGTGCTGCCCCTCGGTTGGCTTGCGGCCCGTAGCGGTGCCGCCGCGCCGAGATCCGGCGCCGCCGGGCGATCGGGATGCGCCCGCGCCGGGGACCGGCCGTCGGTGCCTTTGTTGCCCTGCAATGCGGGGGCTGACGCCGTCCGCGCTGCGGCGTTGCCCGCCTGTGCCGCGTCGCCGTTCAGTGTCCGTTCGGTCTGCGTGCTGCCTGCGGTCTTGTGGCGCTCGTCGGGCGCTGCTTCTGAGTCCTTTGCGGCCCCGGCATGGTCGAAGAATGCTTGTTGTTCCTCGGCCAGTGCCGTGACGGCCAGTGGGGAAGGGGGATTCGCGCGCACCCGATCGCTTGGCGCCGGTTTCGGGCCGGGCGCACTGGATTGGCGTTCCCGTTCGGTATCCGGTTGTCGCCGGTTCGCGAGCGCGCTGTCCTCCGGCAACGGCCCGCCGGCCGTCGCCGGAATGTCCGAACCGGCGCCGGCCGCCGGCCCCCAGTCGCCCGACCCAAGCGCCGATCCCGCCTGGCGTAGCGACGCCGGGTTGCCAGGGGTCGGCGGCGCCGCGTCAATGGCGGCATCCTGCTGCTGCTTCGCTCCGGATAGGAGCGGTCCGGCCGCGCCATCGGCAGCCGGGGCGTCAGCCAACACCCGGAGCGATGCGCCACCCGCCGGCGATGCAGCATCGGCGCCGCCGCCTGGATTGCCGGTGTCGCCTGCGGCAGGCGCGCCGAGATCATCGGGCGCAGCGCCGTCCTGACTGCCGCCTGCGCCCTGCTTGCCGGCCTCTGCATCGGCCGCAGACACGGCGCTGTCCCCCGCCGCGGGCTCGTCACCGGTCTGCGCGACGAACACCGCGCCGAAGGCACGCGCCGCTGCGGTTGACGGAGGCCAGACGGCCGGCCGATATCCCGCTGTCGTGGTCGCACCGATACTCGCAATCTCGACCATCCGGCCCCATCCGCTCTGCGTTTCTGCCCCGGGGCCGAGAATGACCGATATCGGTTACCCGAAGTTTACCGTCCGTCACGGATGATCGTCTCGTCCAGCATGCCGGAGACCCCGATGATCGACCCCGTGTCCACCTCACCCGTCGCCCGACCCGAGATCCCCGCCGCATTGCGCCGCACCGCCGAGGCGCTCGAGGCTGCGTTCCTGTCCGAGATGCTGGCCCATGCCGGCCTCGGCGCGGTGTCCGATACATTCGGCGGCGGCATCGGCGAGGGGCAGTTCGCGTCGCTCCTGCGGGATGAGCAGGCCGCGGCACTGGTGCGGCGCGGCGGGATCGGGCTTGCCGAACAGATCGTGAAATCGCTGATGGCGCGCCAGCATGCCGGGCTTTGATTCGCGACCCGAAACCGCGCTTGCCGAGGCGCTTGAGGCGGCCGCGGCGCGGCTGGTCGAAGGCGATTTCGCCGCACTCGACGCCATTGCCGCGCAGACCGAGTCGGCGGTTGCGGCGCTGTCGGCGCGTCCGGCCGGGCGGCCGGCGCTCGAACGGCTGCGCGCACAGGCGGCGCGGAACCTCGAACTCATCGCGGCCTCGCGCCGCGGCCTGTCCGCCGGGCGGCAGCGCGTGGCCGAACTGCTGCGCGTGGCCGGGGGCGGCGGTCTTTACGATCAGTCGGGCGGGCGCCAAGCGCTCGGCGGGGCACGGCCTGCGACCATCCGGCGGACGTGACAGGTTTTGTCAAATCCGCCGCAACTCTCGGCCCTGCTTAGGAAAGCCTTAGGAACCGCCGGGCGAAATGGCGGTGCCGCCCGGACGGGGCGGGCGCGGCGACCCACCGCCAGCACGGACCAGAATGTCCCCGGCGCCATCCCGAAGATGGCAGAGCGGTCCGGCGCAAAGCGCCGTCGCACAAAGGGAATTGAAACCATGTCGTCGATCCTGACCAACACCAGCGCGATGGTCGCGCTGCAGACGCTCAAGAGCATCAATACCAGCCTCGCCAAGACCCAGGACGAGATTTCGACCGGCAAGGCGGTTGGCAGCGCGCGGGACAATTCGGCCGTCTGGGCCATCTCGAAAGTGATGGAATCGGATGTCCAGGGCTTCAAGGGCATCTCGGACAGCCTCGCGCTCGGATCGTCCACCATCGCCGTCGCCCGTGGCGCGTCCGAGCAGATCACCAAGCTGCTCGGCGAGATCAAGGAAAAGATCGTCGCGTCCCAGGAATCCAACGTCGACCGCGAGAAGATCCAGGCCGATGTCGTCGCCCTGCGCGACCAGATCGGCTCGATCGTCTCGGCAGCGCAGTTCAACGGCCTCAACCTTCTGTCGAACCGCAAGGGCGGCGCGACCGTCGCGGATATCGTGAACAATACCGGCACGGGTGCCGGCATCCTCGGGTCCGGTTCGGTCAAGGTGCTCTCGTCGCTCGATCGCTCGGGCTCGAACACCGTCACCGCCTCGCAGATCACGGCCGTCAAGGGCGATCTCGGCACTGCGGCGCGCACGGCCGGGACAGGCACCGACATCGCGGCAACGGCCATCACGGGTGCCGGCGCGATCGCGGCCGGCGCCTCGGGCACGCTGACGGTTGCCGGCGACATCGCGACGGCGGCGCGCGGCGGCAACCGCGTCATCGCGGGCGATACCTATGCGGTCGCCGGCCTGACCGGCATCACGGCCCCGCTGAGCTATGTCGCCCGCGACGGCGACACGGTCAGCGACATCGCCCGCGGCCTCGTGGACCGCATCAATTTCGAGGCGCAGAAGGCGGGCGTCGCCTATACCGCCAAGCTCGATGGCACGGCCGGGGTGCAGATCACCAACGGCACGACCGCCGGCATTACCACGACCACAGCGGTGAACACCGGTGGCACCGCCGGCGGCGGCCTTGCCCTGCTCGGCGAGATCAACGTGACCACCGAGAACGGCGCCAAGGCCGCGCTCGGCGCGATCGAGGGGCTGACGCAGACCGCGATCCGCGCCGCGGCCAATTTCGGCACGGCGCAGAAGCGGATCGACATCCAGGCCGAATTCGTCAGCAAGCTGGTCGATTCGCTCAAGGCCGGGATCGGCAGCCTCGTCGATGCCGACATGGAAGCAGCCTCGGCCAAGCTGCAGGCGCTGCAGGTGCAGCAGCAGCTCGGCATCCAGGCGCTGTCGATTGCCAACCAGGCGCCGCAGAACATCCTCGCGCTGTTCCGCTAAGCCATGGGCAGGTGGCCGTCGCGGGACGGCCACCCCTTCCCTTCCGCCAAGCCGACAGCGCAAGGAACCGACCGTGACGCTAGACACACATCAGTTCACGACCTACGGGCAACACGATACGCCGGTTCGCACGGCGCGGGGGCTCGAATACGATCTTTTCGCCCGCGTCACCGCCCGCCTCAAGCGCGGCTGGTCCAACCGGCAGGAGGATTTTCCCGGCCTCGTCGCAGCCCTGTCGGACAATAGCCGGCTCTGGTCGACGCTGGCCGCCGACGTGGCTTCGCCCGGCAACGCATTGCCGGCGCCGCTGCGGGCGCAACTCTTCTACCTCTACGAATTCACTGCGGCGCACAGCCGCCGCGTGCTCGACGGGACCGCGTCGGTCGAGGCGCTCGTCGATGTCAACACGGCCATGATGCGCGGTCTGCGCGGGGCCGCCGTATCGCCATGAGCGGCCTTGTCCTCAAGCTCGGGCCGGGCGAGCGGGTTCTGATCAACGGCGCCGTGATCGAGAACGGCGAACGGCGGGCGCGGATCACCGTCGTCACGCCGGGCGCGCATATCCTGCGGCTGCGCGATGCGATCCATCCCGAGGCGGTCAACACGCCGGTGCGCCGCGTGTGCTATATCGCGCAACTCCTGCTCTCGGGCGACGCGGACCCGGATGCGGCGCGCCAGCAGCTGCTGCGCGGGATCGAGCAGCTGAGCCAGGTGCTCACCGATCCCGACAGCCGCGCGCAGCTGGCGGCCGCGACGCGGGCGGTGCTCGAGACCCAGCCCTATCAGGCGCTCAAGGCGTTGCGCGGGCTATTGCCGCGCGAGGCGCGGCTGATGGCCGCAGCCCGATGACATTCGCACCCGTCCTTCCCGCCCGCGGCATCGCCGGGCTTGCGTTTCTCGACCGCACGATGCCGCGGCAGCGCGCGGCGCATGACGATCAGCCTGCGTTGCGCCGGGACGAGGCGTATTTCCGCGAAACCATCGGCACGATCAGGACGGCCGAGGCACTCGTCGCAGACCGTCGGCTGCTCCGAGTCGCGCTGACCGCCTTCGGGCTGGAGGGTGACATCGACAGCCGTTTCTTCATCCGCAAGGTCCTCGAAGAGGGGACGCTCACCCCGGGTGCGCTGGCCAACAGACTCGCGGACAAACGCTATCGCGCGCTGGCCGCCGCTTTCGGGTTTGGCGACTTCCCGATCCCGAGCACGCAGATCAGCGATTTCGCCGATCGCATCCTCGGCCCCTGGAAGACGCGCCGATTCGAGGCGGCCGTGGGCATGCAGGACGAGTCGTTGCGCCTCGCGCTCAACGCCCGGCGCGAGCTGCCCGAACTGGCGGCGCGCGAGATGGGCGAGGATGCCCGCTGGTTCACGCTCATGGGCAACCCGCCCCTGCGCCGCGTGGTCGAGACCGCTCTGGGTCTGCCCAAGGCCTTCGGTGCGCTCGACATCGACCGGCAGCTTGCGGTGTTCAAGGACCGCGCCCGCAGCACGCTGGGGACTGCGGATGCGGCAGGTCTTGCCGATCCGTCGCGGCTCGACCAGTTGATCCGCCGGTTCCTTCTGCGGGCCGAGGCTGCCGGCGGCTCGCCTGCGGGCGGGGCGGGTTCGCCGGCGCTGATGCTTCTCCAGGCGGCGCAGCGTCGCTGACACGCGCGCGCTAGGGCCGCCCGCGCGGATCGAGGCACCGCGCCAGTTGTCGAAAGCTTGCCGCCCTGTCCTCGGGCTCGCGCTCCGACAGGAACGCATCGAGCGCCGGCCAGACCTTGATCGCCATATCCACCGCCGCGTCCGATCCGCTGGCATAGAGGCCCGACTGGATCATCAGCTCGGCCCGGTCATAGGCGCCCAGAAGCCGCCGCGCCTCGGCGACAAGCGCATTCTCGGCCGCGCTCGCCGCTTGCGGCAGGGCGCGCGAGACCGAGCGGAGCAGGTCGATCGCCGGGAACCGCCCGCGCTCGGCGATCTTGCGATCGAGCACGACATGCCCGTCCAGCACCCCACGCATCAGATCGGCCACCGGCTCGTCCATGTCCGATCCGGCGACCAGCACCGAGAACACCGCCGTGATGTCGCCCGACCCCGCCGGCCCGGGTCCTGCGCGCTCGGCCAGCGCCATCACCTGGTGCGACAGCGAGGGCGGCCAGCCGCGCAGGCTCGCCGTCTCGCCGGCGGCGAGCGCCACCTCGCGATGCGCCTCGGCAAAGCGGGTCACCGAATCGGCAAGCAGCAGGACATGCCGCCCGAGATCGCGGAAATGCTCGGCCACCGCCATCGCCGCCCAGGCGCAGCGCCGCCGCACCAGCGGCGACATGTCCGAGGTCGCGGCGACGATCACGCTGCGCGCCATGCCGACCGGGCCGAGCACCGTTTCGGCGAATTCGCGCAACTCGCGCCCACGCTCGCCGATCAGCGCGATCACCACCACATCGGCGGCAACGCCGGTCGCAAAGCTGCCGAGCAGCGAGGATTTGCCCACCCCCGACCCGGCGAACAGCCCGATCCGCTGCCCGCGCACCAGCGGCAGGAGTGTGTTGAACACCCGCATCCCCGTCTCGACCGGCCGGCCGAGCCGACCGCGCGTCGCGGCCGCCGGCGCATGCGCGCGCAGCGGCCGGGGCACCGCGCCGCGGTAGAGCGGGCGCCCGTCGAGCGGGCGGCCGAACGGATCGACGATCCGCCCGATCCACCC
>JBKBQT010000012.1:0-84843 GCA_046292445.1 Gemmobacter sp. | reverse complement strand
AGTGGAAGGCGAAGATCTCGTTCCAGTTCTTCGGGCTGCCGTTGGTCAGCGCCCAATTCGGCTGCGCCGCCAGTGCCTTGCGCCGCGACATCGCCAGTTCGAACCGCGTCCAGTTGACGATGGTGGCCAGCGTCGCCGCCTCGACGAAGGCAACGCGCGCCTCGGGCGCGACCTGGTAGAAGGCCCCAGTCTCGGCCAGCGCCGAGACGACCGGGCCCACCGCGAAGGACGGGTTGGCCCAATGCGCGACCGAGGCCGGCAGCACCGCAGGCATCGCGCCGTTGTAGTTGTCGGCGAAGCGGCCCAGAGAGTGGGTCCGGTCGCGCCAGGGGAAGTTGCGACCCCAGAGATAAAGCGTCAGCGCACCGGCCCAGTCGGGCGGGGTCTGCGCGAGCGCGGCCAGCATGTCGGCCCGGTCCTGCGGCAGGGCGTTGTGCGGGCGCACGTCGGCGGCGGTGACGAAACCGGCGTGCGAAAGCTGCCAGTCCTCGAGCGGCTGGGCCGGGGCGGACAGCCCCATCAACGACAGGCCAAGGGTGGCGACAAGTAGGGTAGATCTGCGCATGGGCAGGCTCCTCGTGGTTTGGGTCCGGGGGCGTGCTGGCGCGAGGGCTGGCGTAAGCGAAGCGTGCCATAACTGGCACTTGACTATGTTGACTAAATTAGTAATCTATTCGTCGACCCAGTCAAGCCGCCTCTGGCGCGCCGAACCCGGCAAACATCAGGTTCATCGCGCGAGGTCCCATGTCCCACGCATTTCTTGCAGCCTTGCCCGACATCGGCATGGCCGATGTCCTGTGTTTTCCCGACATCCGCATGCTCGAACTCTGGCTCGAACGCCTCTGCGACCGATATGAAGTCGAGCCGGACGACCGGGCGGGATCGGCCGTGCCGCCGGCCGAGAGTTATAGGCAGGTTCATGCCCGGCGCTGAGGCGTTCCGCCCCCGGCCGCCCCGGGCCGCGCAGCAAAGCGGCGCGCCGCAGACCGGATCGCACGCCGCCTTCGGCGAATGGCGCCGTCGCCCCTTCAGACCCGACGAGATCGCGCCGGACAGCCTCGACCCCGACTCCTTCGCCCGGCTGACCCTGTCGCTCTTGCGCTGGCAGTTCCAGACCTTCGCCGCCCCCGAAAGCCACGGCTGGCTGCGCGCCCTGCACTGCGCCACCGCGAATGCAGGCCCGCACGCAGCCGGCCCCCTGTGCTACGACCTGGTGGCGGTTGTGCAGGTGCTTCGCGCCACGCGCCGCTCGTCCTTCTGCTTCAACGCCGAGGGCTGCGCCTGCTGCCGGGTCTGGCTGACGCCCGACGAACGCCGCCTGATCGAGATGATCGGCGCAATGCGGGCCGGGCGCCTCGGGCGCGCGCGTCGGGCAAGGACCGACCGATGCGCCAGCCCTCGGCTCGCGCCGGACGCGGGCGCTCGACGGTTCCAAGCGGGCGGCCGAGGCGCGTGCGCGCCGTGGCCTCGACGACCGCCAGGATTTGCGTGAAGAGCGCCCGCAGGCTTTCGCGGTTGTCGAGATAGGCATCGTTGCCGGGCCCGCCCGGGTTGCGCAGCAGCGGCGCATACGCGTCCCATCCGGCATGCAGGTCTTCCGCCTGCGCCGCCGGATCTGCGGCAATGGCGCGGACCAGCGCGCAGCCGGGGCTGCCGGCCGCGTAGTCCACTTCGGCCGCGCCCAGCATCACGTCGAGCCCGGCCAGACCGCGCGCAGGGCGCGAGGCCCGGTCATCCGGTCGTCGGCCATGAAGGCGATGGTCGGCGCCGCCGCTTCGGTCGGCCCCACCCGGATGTCGCCGACCGCACCCCAGGCGTCGCGCGCAGCGTGACAGGACGGCAGGACGGACGCCCGGCTTCAATCCGCGGCAGAGCTGTCGGCCAGCACCCGAGCGGCTTCGGCGAAAGCCGCAAGTCCCGGCAGCAGCACCCTGTCGAGGGCGCGCGGCACATCCGCCGCAGCCGGACCGGCCCCCATGATCAGGGCAAGAATGAGGGCGGACCGGCGCATCAGAGGCTCTCCAGAAAGGCGATCAAGGCAGCACGGTCGGCCGCATCCATCCCCGCGACCCGGTCGCGGGCAAAGGCCGCATCGCCCCCGTGCCACAGGATCGCTTCGAGCAGATCGCGCGCGCGGCCATCGTGCAGATAGCTTTCGCGGCCGTCCCCGACGAGCCGCGTGTATCCGAGGCCCCAGAGCGGCGTCGTGCGCCATTCGCCGGGCGCCACCCCCGCCTCGGACGCGGGGTCGGCAAGGCCTTCGCCCATGTCGTGCAGCCGGAAGTCGCCGTAGGGCCGTATCACGCGCGGCCGCTCGTCCGTGGCGATGGTGAAGCGCGGGCGATGACACGTGGCACAGCCCGCGTCGTGAAACAGCGTCTCGCCGCGCTGCACCGTGATCCGGTCAGGGTCGCGCCGCGCGGGCACCCGAAGGCTTGCGAGATGCGCCGCGATCAGATCGACGGCCGCTTGCGCGAGTTCGTGCCCGCGGGCATCGCCGTCGCCATGTGGCGCGACACGACAGGCCTGTTGCGCCGGCGTGCAGTCGCCCCAGGGCTCGGGCCTGAACGGCGAGGACAATCCCATGTCGGCCGAGAGCGCGAGGGCGATGCTGTCGTGCAGCGTCGCCGCCCCGGCCCGGCGGCCGAAACGGCCGGTTTCCGCGGCGGTGCCGTCAAGCCGCTGCACCATGCGCACCCGCCCCGGCGCGGCGGGATCTGTCAGGTCGGCGGCCTCGATCGCGGCGACAAACCCGAGGCCGACGAGCGGTGGCGCCGCGCGCAGGCCGACCCGGGTTGCCGGATCGAGCGGACCCCAGGCCAGATCCGACAGCACGACTTCCGGCCGGCGCAGCGCGATCGGCGTGCCATCGCGCAGGTGCACGACCGTCTCGTGCCAGCGCACCGCCGCGCGCGCCTCGCCCGGCAGACCCGCCGCCGCGAGCGGCTGGACCTGGTGCCCGTAGACCGGATCGGGGCTGCCGTCGGGCTGCGCGAGCCGAACCACAAGACCGGGCGGCAAGGCCCCGGCACCCGCAGGCGGATGCGCCCGACCGTGGCCCGCGTGGCAAGCCGAGCAGGACCGCGCGTTGTAGAGCGGGCCGAGCCCGTCGGCCGCGCGGGTCGAGGCAGGCGCAGCGACCCATAACCTGTCGAATAGGGCGGAGCCCGCCTGCGCATCGAGCGCAGCCAGCCCCGCCGGCACGGCCGCAGCCGTCGAAACGGCGCGGTCGGGGCGCGCAAGAACGACCCTGTCCGCTTCCGGCAGGACGCCCTGGGCCAGAGCAAAGCCCGCCGCCAGAGCCGCGGCAGTGACCGCCAACGCGCGCATCGGTTACTGCATCACGGCCGCGGGATTGTCGAGACTGTCCGAACCCTCGATCTCGATCTCGCCGAGCGCCAGGGCAGCAACGGCCCGCTCGATGCTGCGCGTCTGGGCGATCAGCGCCTCGACCCCCGCCATGATCAGCGCCGCGCCCGCGTCGTTTCCGGGGGCAAGCATCATGTCGTAGGCCATGCCGGCCTCGGCCGCATCGACGATGGCCTGCATCGCCGACACAGAGGCGTCGATACGGGCCGACAGCTCCTCGGCAATGCGGGCGTCGGCCGCAGCCACAAGCGTGGCGAGCGACGGCCCCGTCACCTCCGACCCGTCGATGCGGCGGTAGCGACCCCTCCAGACATTGCGGATGCCCTGCGCGTTCAGGAAATGGCTCATATGCGTGTTGTCGGAAAAGCAGTCATGCTCTTCCTCGGGGTCGTTCAGCAGCAGCCCCAGCCGCATCCGCTCGCCCGCCAGTTCGCCATAGGACAGGCTTCCCATGCCGGTCAGCATCGCCCTGAGGCCCGCGACCGGATCGGCGACGACCGCCGCCCGCGCCGCGCCGCCGTCACCCCAAGCCTCAACCATTTCGGCCAGATCCGCCACGAGCAGCGTGCTCGCCGCCGCCAAGTAGGCCGCGCGCCGGTCGCAATTGCCGCCGGTGCAGCCCTCGCCCTGCACATAGTCCGTGTAGGGGCGCTCGCCGGCCCCGGGCCCCGTGCCGTTCAGGTCCTGCCCCCAGAGGAGGAACTCGATGGCATGGTAGCCGGTGGCAACATTCGCCTCGATCCCGTCCAGCTCGTGCAGGGATTGCAGGAGCGCCGGCGTGATCTCGCGCGCATCGATCTGCCGACCGGCGATGTTCAGGACCGGACTGGCGATGATGTTCAGATCGGCGAAAGGGTTCTCGTCGTAGGCGCCAATGTAGTCGCCGGCCGTATAGTCGATCAGCCCCTCGTCCAGCGGCCAGGCGTTCACGCGGCCTTCCCAGACGTCCACGACCGGATTGCCGAAGCGGAAGACTTCGGTCTGCATGTAGGGCACGCGCGCGGCCCTCCAGGCATCGCGGGCGGCGGGCAGCGTCGTCTCGGACGGGTCGGCGATCAGTGCCGCGATGGCGGCATCGAGCGCGCGCGCGGCGGTCAGGCTGTCCTGATAGCCGGCGAGTGCGATCTCGGCATAGGTGGCCACGACCTGCGCGGGATGGTCGGCCAGAGCGGGAAAACCGCCCGAAAGAGCGACGGAGGCGGCAAGCGCCAGACGACGGAACGGGAGCATCACGAGACCTCGCGACAGGGTTGCGCCTGGCTTGGTCCGCATGTCGCTGGCTACCGGCTTGGCAGGTTCACCTATCCTGATTAAAACGGTCGGCATTGGATGTCAACGAGTCGACATCGTGTTTTCTGCCGACGACCGGGGAGAGAAGCCATGCGTCGCAATGCATTGCTGATCGTGCTTGCGGTCGTCGCGCTGATCGGCCCTGCCGCCCTCTCGCTGCATGCCGCAGGGCCGGACGTTCCCGCCACGCCCGAGGCCCTCGGCGAGCAGCTGTTCTTCGATGTCAACCTGTCGTGGAACCGGACGACATCCTGCGCCTCCTGCCACGATCCCGCGCGGGCGTTCACCGATCCGCGCGGCGCCGCCTCGCCCGGCGACGACGGGTCGAGCCTTGGGGACCGCAACGCGCCGACGGCGATGTATGCCGCCCTCGTGCCGCCGCCGGGCGAGGGCGCGCGCGGCTGGACCGGAGGGCTTTTACACGACGGACGCGCGCCAAGCCTCGAGGCGCAGGCCGGCGGCCCGCCCCTGAACCCGGCCGAGATGGGCATGCCGGATCGTGCCGCGGTGCTGGCGCGGTTGCGCGAGAATGCCGACTACCGCGCCGCCTTCCCGGCGCTCTACGGCGCGGGCGTGCTCGACGACCCCGACCGCGCCTACGAGGCGCTGACTGCCGCCATCGCTGCCTTCGAGCGCACCGGGCGCTTCGCCCCCTTCAGTTCGCGCTACGACCGCTGGCTGCGGGGTGAATTCACGCTCTCGCCGCAGGAGGAACTCGGACGGGTGCTGTTCTTTTCGGATCAGTTCACTAACTGCAACCGATGCCATCTGTCGGGCGGACCGGCGGCGCGCGAGACCTTCTCCGATTATCGTTACCACAACATCGGCGTGCCCGAGAACCGCACCCTGCGCGCGCGGAACGGTGTGCCCCCCGGCACAGTGGACGCAGGCGCCGCCGCGGTCACCGGCGATGCGACGCTTCACGGCGCATTCCGAACGCCGACGCTGCGCAATGTCGCCGTGACCGGCCCCTACATGCACAACGGGGTCTTCGCCGACCTTCGCACCGTCATCCTGTTCTACAACAGCTACAACACGCGGGCCGAATCGCGGCGGATCAACCCCGAGACGGGCCTGCCCTTCGACGCGCCTCAGGTCTCCGGGACGCTCGCGCTGGACGACCTGAGCCATGGTCCCGCGCTCGACGACCGGCGCATCGATGCGCTCGTGGCTTTCCTGCGGACCCTGACCGATGCGGAATTCGAGCACCTTCTGCCGCCCGAATGACAGCAGGGCGGCCCGTCCTCGGCCCGCCGCTTCCGAGACATCTCGGCATGCGACATGGCTCGGAGCCGCCACTTGGGCCATGGCTGCGGTTCGTAACCGATGCAGGTTCAGAAGTCGGTCTCGAGGTAGACCCCGGCGCAATCGTAGGCGACGGCGGCGGCCGTCGCGCCGGTGTTCAGGAACAGCCGAGGCGACAGGAATTGCGTGGCAGCGGGCAGGTCGGCGGTGATTTCCTGCTCGAAGATTGCGCCGGAAACCTCGTCGACGACGCGCACCCAGACCGAACCGCCGTTGGGTGGCGCGGCGATGAAGAGGGTCAGCACGCCGCCCGTCGCGATGGCAAAGCTCGCGCCCATGTCGGTCAGGGTCGGCGCGCCGGTCCCGTCGTTGGCCACGAGTTGCCATCGGGTGTGCGTCCCGCGCTGGAAGCCGATGCCGATGCAGTTGATGGTGGCGGCCAGCGTCAGGGTGGTCGCCAGCGCGGCGGTGGATCCATGGAGGCCGAAGAACCCCATCCCGGTCGCCTGCAGGGTCGTCAGCGAAATCCGCGTGACGAAGGTCCAACCTCCAAGGCCCGCCGCGTTGCCGCGCCAGCAGGCCCAGCCTGCCGATCGCTGGTCGGCGACCGAGTCCGCGGCTGCCGCATAGGTCAGGCGCCATCGCCGCATAGAGGCGGCAAGGTTCGTGCCTGCGAGCGGATCCGCCTGCGGCCCGACGCCGCCCGCGTGCATCTGTTCGCCGTGGCCGACGGGCAGCGCGTGGGCTGAGGCGAGGCCATGCTCAAGACCATCGACCCCCTGCTCAACCCTGACGTGCTTCATGCCCTGGCCGCCATGGGTCACGGCGACATGCGGGTAATGGCGGATCGCAACTTTCCCGCATGCGGTCGAGCGGATCATGGAAGCGGAGGTCGAGGCCCGGACGGGTGCGGCCAAGGGCGCGCGCACCCAGTTGCGGGAGGTTCAGCGCAACCGATACCGCGACCGCGATTGGAACACGCGGGCGGGACGGATCGCGCTGGAGATCCCCAAGCTCCGGAAGGGCAGCCGCTTCCCCAGCGTTCTGGAGCCGCGCCGCACGGCCGAGAAGGCTTTGGTGGCCGTCATTCAGGAGGCCTATGTCCACGGCGTCTCGACCCGCTCGGTCGACGACCTGGTCAAGGCCATGGGCGCGGGCGGCATGTCCAAGAGCCAGGCCAGCCGCCTCTGCGCCGAGATCGACGAGCGGGTGAACGCCTTTCTGGCCCGGCCGCTGGAGGGCGCATGGCCCTACCTGCGGCTCGACGCCACCCGTGTGAAGCTGCGCGAGGGCGGGCGCATCGCCAGCCGCGCCGTGACCGTGGCTGTCGCCGTGAACGAGGACGGCAAGCGCGAGGTGCCGGGTGTGGCCACCGGCCCCTCCGAGGCCGAAACCTTCCGGACCGGGTTCCTGCGTTCGCTGGCCGACCGGGGCTTGCGGGGCGTGAGACTGAGGCCTTGTGCCGCGGTCACGGTGCGGTAACCTGCAGGGCGAAGCGGGGAGATACGCCATGTGGGATAGGGCGCTCGACGCGATGCTGCGTGATGTTGTCCGCACGGGCAGCCTCGCGCTGTCACTGCCCGGCGGCAGGACGCTGCGATACGGGCAAGGCGAGCCCTCGGCCAGCCTGCACATCACCGATCCGGCCGTGGTGGCGCGCCTTGTGCGCAGCCCGGAACTCGCGATGGGCGAGGCCTACATGGCCGGCACGCTCGTCCCCGAGGGGCCGCGCGGGCTGCATGCGCTGCTCGCGGTGCTGCTGGCCAATACCACGCGGCGGGTGCCGCGCTGGTATGGCGCGATGTTGGCCCTGCGCCGTGCGGGGCGGTGGATCGCGCAATGGAACCCGGCGCCCCGGGCGCGCCGGAACGTGGCGCATCATTACGATCTGTCGGGGACGCTCTACGATCTGTTTCTCGACGCGGACAAGCAATATTCCTGCGCCTATTTCGCCCGGCCGGGCATGACGCTGGACGAGGCGCAGGCGGCCAAGAAGGCGCTGATCGCGGCCAAGCTGCGGCTCGAGCCGGGGATGCGCGTCCTCGACATCGGCTGCGGCTGGGGCGGGCTGGCGCTGACGCTCGCGCGCGAACACGGCGCCCATGTAGTGGGGGTGACGCTGTCGGCGGAACAGCTCAAGGTGGCGCAGGCACGGGCCGCGGCGGCGGGGCTGGCAGACCGCGTGGAGTTCCGGCTGCAGGATTATCGCGCGGTGACGGGCGCATTCGACCGCATCGTGTCGGTCGGCATGTTCGAGCATGTCGGCGTGCCGCATTACGGCGACTATTTCCGCACCGTTGCGGATCGTCTGGCACCGGACGGCATCGCGCTGATCCACACCATCGGGCGCAATGCCCCGCCGGCGGCGACGAGCCCCTGGATCACGAAATACATCTTTCCCGGCGGCTATGTGCCCGCCCTGTCCGAGGTTGCCGCCCCGATCGAGGCTTCGGGGCTGTGGATGACCGATATCGAGGTCTGGCGGCTGCACTATGCCGACACGCTACGCGCCTGGCAGGAGCGGTTCGAGGCCAACATCGATGCAGTGCGGGCGCTTTACGACGATCGGTTCTGCCGGATGTGGCGGTTCTACCTCGTGGCCTCGGAAATGAGCTTTCGCGCTGGGCGGCAATGCGTGTTCCAGATGCAACTGTCGCACCGGCAGGATGCCGTGCCGCTGACGCGCGATTACCTCTACCGCGACCGGGCGAATGCCTGAGGCAGGTCAGAAGACGAAGTAATCCGCGCCGATCTCCATCGCGGTCGGGTGGCGGACGGTGATCCTCAACTCGCTGTCCTCGGCCGCACGCGCCATCGGCACCTGTGCGGTGAAAATGGTGATCGTGCTGTTCGACTGGAAGCGCGTGACCCCGAGTTCGTCGAAGCCGCCGAGGCCGGTCTGGCTGAGGTCGATGATCTCGCCCGGTTCAAAATCCCGGATCGTCGCCCGATAGAGGACCGCAGTGGGGCGGTCGGTGTCGATCACAAAGACGAACCGATCCCGGCCCGGGCCGCCATACAGGTCGGCATCGAACACCTCGCCCGGCGTGCGCCCCTCGCCCTCGCGGCCCTCGCGGAGAACCAGCGTATCGTTTCCGGCACCACCGTAGAATGTGCCGAGACCCTCGATCGTATCGTTCCCAGCCCCACCCTCGATCCGCGCCGGGCGTACGCGAAGTCCGCCGATCAGCAGATCGTTCCCGGCGCCGCCGAAGAGCTCGTAGACGCCGTCGGCCACGGCAATGATCGTGTCGGACCCTGTCTCGCCATAGGCCGCGCCGGCCCCGCCGCCCAGTTCGATATAGTCGTCGCCCGCGCCGCCATAGGCGGTATTGCGCAGAAACGCGTCGCCGGTAAAGATGCGGTCCGCTCCGGCGCCGCCGTAGAGCACATCCGACCCGCCACCGCCGAAAAGCACATCCGCACCCCGACCGCCCCAGATCGTGTCATTGCCATCCCCGCCGAAAAGCCGGTCGCGCCCGTCCCCGCCCCAGAGCCGGTCATTTCTGCCCTCGCCGTGCAGAACGTCGCGCCCCGGCCCGCCGTAGAGAAAATCGGACTTCTCGCCGCCGCGCAGCGTATCGTTCCCGGCGAGGCCGAAGATGTCGTCCGGCCCCTCGGTGCCGGTGATCCGGTTGTCCAACCGGTTCCCGCGCAATGTGGTGAGGAACAGCGTCTCGGGCGTTCCGATCGTGCCGTCGGCAGAAACGGGCGCGCGCGCGATCCGGTCGTGCACGAAGGGCAGGCCGAAACGCGCGGTCAGGTCGGCCGTGTAGGTCGCGGTCTGCGTGAGGATGACGGGTATCGCATTGAAGAACCCTGATGCCGAGTAGGCGTTGCCACCGGGCGACCATCCGGCGACACCGGGAAAGAGGCTCTTGTCGAGGCCGGGCTCGTGCAGGATTGTCCACACCCTTGCCGTCGTCGCAAGGTCGTTCACATTGCCGGAAATCCCCTCGTGGACCCTGGATCCGTTCAACTTCCAGAACAACCAGAACATCGGCGCACCCCCTGCCCGAATCGCACCTTGGAATTACAGAATGCATTTTCTGCGCAAAACTGCCCTCCAGCAACCCTGAAGGCGCCCCAACGCGATCCCATCCGCATCCCCTTGCGCGGCGCTGCGCCGCCCCGTAAACCCGGCCCGGTCCACCACCGCGGATCGCAACCATAGCCGGCCGGCCGCGAGCTGCGCGCGGGCAACAAGGGTGAGACGACAGATGCCGAAACGCACCGATATCCGGTCCATCATGATCATCGGCGCGGGGCCCATCGTGATCGGGCAGGCCTGCGAGTTCGACTATTCCGGCGCGCAGGCCTGCAAGGCGCTGCGGGAAGAGGGGTATCGCGTCGTCCTCGTCAACTCCAACCCTGCCACGATCATGACCGATCCGGGGCTGGCGGATGCGACCTATATCGAGCCGATCACGCCCGAGGTCGTCGCCAAGATCATCGAGGCGGAACGGCCCGATGCCCTTCTGCCCACGATGGGCGGGCAGACGGCGCTCAACACCGCGCTGGCGCTTGACGACATGGGGGTGCTGGCGCGGTTCGGGGTGGAGCTGATCGGGGCGCGGCGCCGGGCCATCGAGATGGCCGAGGACCGCAAGCTTTTCCGCGAGGCGATGGACCGGATCGGGCTGGAAAACCCGCGCGCCACGATCATCACCGCACCCAAGGGGCCGAACGGGCGGTTCGACATCGCCGCGGGCGTGGCCGAGGCGATGCGCGCCATTGATTTCGTCGGCCTGCCCGCGATCATCCGGCCCGCCTTCACGCTGGGCGGGACTGGCGGCGGCGTCGCTTACAACCGCGACGATTATGCCGACATCGTGCGGGCGGGGCTCGACGCGAGCCCGGTGGGGCAGATCCTGATCGACGAATCCCTTCTGGGCTGGAAGGAATTCGAGATGGAGGTGGTGCGCGATACCGCCGACAACGCGATCATCGTCTGTTCCATCGAGAACGTCGATCCGATGGGCGTGCACACCGGCGACAGCATCACCGTCGCCCCCGCCCTGACGCTGACCGACCGCGAGTATCAGCGGATGCGCAACGGGTCCATCGCGGTGCTGCGCGAGATCGGGGTGGAAACCGGCGGGTCGAACGTGCAATGGGCGGTCAATCCGGCCGACGGGCGCATGGTGGTGATCGAGATGAACCCGCGGGTGTCGCGGTCCTCGGCGCTCGCGTCCAAGGCGACCGGATTTCCCATTGCCAAGATCGCGGCGAAGCTGGCGGTGGGCTATACGCTCGACGAGCTCGACAACGACATCACCCGCGTGACGCCGGCGTCGTTCGAGCCGTCGATCGACTATGTCGTCACCAAGATCCCCCGTTTCGCCTTCGAGAAGTTTCCCGGCGCCGAACCCACCCTGACCACCGCGATGAAATCGGTGGGCGAGGTCATGGCCATCGGCCGGACCTTCCACGAAAGTGTGCAGAAGGCGCTTGCCGGGCTGGAAACGGGCCTTGCGGGGTTCGACGAGATCGCCATCCCCGGCGCGCCGGACCGCGCGGCGGTCGTCAAGGCGCTGTCGGTCGCGACACCCGACCGGCTGCGCGTCATCGCCCAGGCGATGCGCCACGGGCTGAGCGATGCCGAGATCGGGCAGGCGACGGCGTTCGATCCGTGGTTCCTCGCGCGCATCCGCGAGATCGTGGATACCGAGGCCGAGGTGCGCCGGGCCGGGCTTCCCGTCACGGCCGAGGGGCTGCGGCGGCTCAAGATGCTGGGCTTCACCGATGCGCGGCTCGCGCGGCTGACGGGCCGCGACGAGGGGCAGGTGCGCCGGGCGCGCGCCAACCTCGGGGTGCGGGCGGTGTTCAAGCGCATCGACACCTGCGCCGCCGAGTTCGAGGCGCAGACCCCCTACATGTATTCGACCTACGAGGTGCCCGCCATGGGCGAGGTCGAATGCGAAAGCCGCCCCACGGGCAAGAAGAAGGTGGTCATCCTCGGCGGCGGGCCGAACCGGATCGGCCAGGGGATCGAGTTCGACTATTGCTGCTGCCATGCCTGCTATGCGCTGACGGCAGCAGGCTATGAGACGATCATGGTCAACTGCAACCCCGAGACCGTCTCGACCGACTACGACACCTCGGACCGGCTCTATTTCGAGCCGCTGACGCTGGAACATGTGCTCGAAATCCTGCGGGTGGAGCAGGAGAACGGTTCACTCCACGGCGTGATCGTCCAGTTCGGCGGGCAGACGCCGCTCAAGCTGGCGCAGGGGCTCGCGGCCGAGGGCATCCCGATCCTCGGCACCACGCCCGATGCCATCGACCTTGCCGAAGACCGCGAGCGGTTCCAGCAGCTTCTCCACGGCCTCGGGCTGCGCCAGCCCGACAACGGCCTGGCCACCACGCGCGATCAGGCCTTTGCGGTCGCGGGGCGCATCGGCTATCCGCTGGTGATCCGGCCGTCCTACGTTCTCGGCGGGCGCGCGATGGAAATCGTGCGCGACGATGCGCAGCTCGAAAGGTATATCACCACCGCCGTGCAGGTTTCGGGCGCGAACCCGGTGCTGCTCGACCGCTATCTCGCGGGCGCGATCGAGGTCGATGTCGATGCGCTTGCCGACGGGCGCGCCGTGCATGTCGCCGGCATCATGGAACATATCGAGGAGGCGGGGGTGCATTCGGGCGACAGTGCCTGCTGCCTGCCGCCCCATTCGCTCGATGCGGCCACCATTGCCGAGCTCAAGCGCCAGACCGAGGTGATGGCCCGCGCGCTCAACGTCGTCGGCCTGATGAACGTGCAGTTCGCCATCCAGGACGGCACGATCCATGTGCTCGAGGTCAACCCACGCGCCAGCCGCACCGTGCCCTTCGTTGCCAAGGCGACCGACAGCGCCATCGCCAGCATCGCGGCGCGGGTCATGGCGGGCGAGCCGCTCGCGGCCTTCCCCCACCGCCCGCCCTACCCCGCCGGGGTCGGCCCCGACACGCCCCTGCCGCTGGCCGACCCGCTGACCCTTGCCGATCCGCATACCCCGTGGTTCAGCGTCAAGGAGGCGGTGCTGCCCTTTGCCCGCTTCCCCGGCGTCGATACGCTCCTCGGGCCCGAAATGCGTTCGACCGGCGAGGTCATGGGCTGGGACCGGACCTTCGCGCTCGCCTTCCTCAAGGCGCAGATGGGCGCGGGGATTCACCTGCCCGAGGCTGGGCGGGTGTTCGTGTCGGTCCGCGACAGCGACAAGACGCCCGCGCTGGCCGAGGCGATGGCGGCGCTCGTGGCCATGGGGTTCGAGCTTGTCGCCACGCGCGGCACGGCCGCCTGGCTGGCGGCGCAGGGCACGCGCAGCACGGCGGTCAACAAGGTCTACGAGGGGCGGCCCAACATCGTGGACCAGATGAAGGACGGCCAGATCGCGCTGGTGATGAACACGACCGAGGGCGCGCAGGCCATCGCAGACAGCCGCGACATCCGCCGTGTCGCGCTGATGGACCGCATCCCCTATTACACCACCGCTGCCGGCGCCGTCGCGGCCGTGCAGGCGATGCAGGCGCGCGGCGAGGGGTATGGCGTGCGGACCCTGCAGGGATGACCATGACCCCCGAACACCGCGCCGTCGCGCTCGGCCTCGATATCCCCGATTTCGCGGCACAGGGCTATTACGGCGGAAGCTACGGCACGATGAAGCCGTTCCACCGCGCCGGCAGCCTTTTGTTCCTGTCGGGCCATGTCGCGCAGGACGGCGACCGGGTGATCGCCGGCCGGCTGGGCGAGACGCTGACGACGGCCGAGGGCTATGCCGCCGCCCGGCTGACCGGCCTGAACGTGCTGGCGGGCATCCGGCAGGCGGTCGGCAGCCTCGACCGGGTGAAATCGGTCGTGCGCACGCTCAACTTCGCCGTCTGCACGCCGGACTATGCCGAGGTGCACAAGGTATCCTCCGGCCTGTCGGACCTGCTGGTCGAGGTGTTCGGCCCGGATCGCGGCCTCGGCGGGCGCGCCACGATCGGGGTGATGGCGCTGGCGCAGGGCCTTTGCTTCGAGACCTGGGCGACGGTCGAGATCGCGGACTGACCGGGGCCGCGCCGCTAACGCTGCTCCATCGCGCGGCTGAGCAGCACCACCGGCAGGATGCCCGCCGCGATGATGCAGAGCGCCGCCGTCGAGGCCTCGGCGATCCGCGCATCGGCGGCGAGGCGGAACACCCGCACCGCCAGCGTGTCGAAGTTGAAGGGGCGCACGATCAGGGTTGCGGGAAGTTCCTTCATCACGTCGGAAAAGACGAAGATCGCCGCGCTCAGCACGCTGGTGCGCAAGAGCGGCGCATGCACCCGCACCAGCGTCGCCCCCGCCCCGTGGCCGAGCGACCGGGCGGCATCGTCCATCCGCGGGGGGATACGCGCCAGCCCGGCCTCGAGGCTGTTGAGCGCGATCGCGAGGAAGCGCACCGCATAGGCGAACAGCAGCGCCACGACCGAGCCGGTGAAGATCAGCCCGGTCGAGACGCCGAACGCCGCCCGTGCCGCCCGGTCGATCGCGCTGTCCGCCGCCCCGAGCGCGAGCAGCAGGCCCACCGCCACCACCGCGCCCGGCACCGCATAGCCGAACCCCGCGACCCGCGTCGCCACCCGCACCGCGCGCCCTCCGTCCACCCGCTGCGCATAGGCGAGGAACAGGCCGAGCGCGACCAGCAGCGCGGCCGACCCGCCGGCCAGCACCAGGCTGTTGCGGGCAAAGGCGAAGAACCGCGGCCCCCACATCGAATCGCCCACCGACAGGTGCAGCCGCAACAGCTCGGCCACCGGCAGCAGGAAGCCGAGAAACACCGGCAGGCCGCACAGCACCATCGCCGCCGCCGCCGCCCAGCCGCGCAGCCGGACCCGCGACATCAGCGCACCCTGCCCGCCGCCGTTGCCGGCAAAGCGCCGCCCGCCCCGCCCGACCCGTTCCAGCGCCACCACCGCCACCACGATCCCGAGGAGGAGCGCGGCAAGCTGCGCCGCCGCGACCGGCGATCCGGCGCCATACCAGGTGCGGAAGATGCCCGTCGTGAGCGTCGGCACGCCGAGTTGGCTGACGGTGCCGTAATCGGCCAAAGTCTCCATCGCGACAAAGCCCGCGCCGGCGGCGATGGCCGGGCGCGCCAGCGGCACCGCCACGCGCGACAGCGCCCCGAGCGGGCCGACGCCAAGGCTGCGCGCCGCCTCCATCAGATGCCGCGCCTGCATCAGGAACGCGGCGCGGGCGAGCAGATAGACATAGGGGTAAAGCACGAAGGCGAGCAGCACCGCCGCCCCGCCGACCGAGGCGACGGGCGGGAACCAGTAATCCCCCCGGCCCCAGCCCGTCACCCCGCGCAGCCAGGTCTGCACCGGACCGGCATAGGTCAGAAGGTCGAAATAGACGATGGCGATGACATAGCCCGGCACCGTCATCGGCAGGATCAACGCCCATTCCGCGATCCGCCGCCCGGGGAAATCGGCTGTCGAGACGATCCAGGCCGCGCCGACCCCGATCGCGACCGATCCCGCGACTACGCCCGCCGCCAGCATCAGGCTGTTGGCGACATAGCCCGCCAGCACCGTCTGCGCGAGATGGGCCGACACGCCATCGGCCGGCAGCGCGAGGCGCGACAGCACGGCCGCCACCGGCAGCACCGCGAGCAGCGAGACGATCACCGCCCCGACCGACCACCACCGGGCCACGCGCCCGGTCCGGCGCCGGCCGCCCAGCATGCCGAAATTGCCACCCAGATCGTTGCCTTGCATCGCGCCCCTCCACCGTCCCCTTAGCGCGTCGCACGGGCGGCGTCCATCATCCTAGTGTTCTTGTCAGGAATTATTCCTGTGCTATAGAGACGGCATCCGCCGACCCAGCCGCGCCCGATGGCCCGCAAGGCAGGCTCCACATCGAGGAGACCATTCATGAACACCCGTGCAACCGCCCTCGGCCTTGCGCTGCTCGCCCTTTCGGGGGCCGCCACGGCCAAGGAGCTGAACCTCTATTCCTCGCGCCACTACGACACCGACCTGTCCCTCTACGAAGAATTCACCCGCCAGACCGGCATCAAGGTGAATCTGATCGAGGGCGAGGCGGACCAGCTCATCGAGCGGATCCGGTCGGAAGGCGCGTCGAGCCCGGCCGATCTTCTCATCACCGTCGATGGCGGCCGGCTCCATCGCGCGGTCGAGGCGGGGATCTTCGCCCCGGTGGACAGCGCCGTGCTCGAAGAGCGGATCCCGGCCAAGTATCAGCACCCGGACAACCTCTGGTTCGGCCTGACCTCGCGGATTCGCGTCATCTTCTACGACAAGGCGCGCGGCGTGCCCGAGGGGCTGGACACCTACGAGGCGCTCGCCGATCCGGCCTGGAAGGGCGAGATCTGCATCCGCTCGTCGGGGAATATCTACAACGTGTCGCTGATGGCCGAGCTCATCGAGGTGATGGGCACCGAGGCGGCCGAGGCCTGGGCGCGCGGCGTTGCGGCCAACCTCGCGCGCAAACCGCAGGGGGGCGATACCGACCAGATCAAGGCGGTGGCGGCGGGCGAATGCCGGATCGCAGTGGCCAATTCCTATTACTGGGGGCGGCTTGCCGCCTCGTCCAAGCCCGAGGACCGGGCGGTGGCCGAGAAGGTCGGGCTGATCTTCCCCAACCAGGCGGACCGCGGCGCACATGCCAACATCTCGGGCGCGGGGGTGGTCGCGACGGCACCGAACCGGGACAATGCCATCGCCTTCCTCGAATACCTCGTGAGCGACGAGGCGCAGCGCATCTTTGCCGACGGGAACAACGAATATCCCATCGTGCCGGGTGTGGTTCCGACCGGGCCGATCTCGGCCTATCTCGATGTCAAGGTGTCGGGCGTGAATGCGGCCGTCTATGGCACCAATGCCGCCGCGGCGGTGCAGGTCTGGGAACGCGCCGGGATGCCGTGAGGGGCCGGGCGGGGTGCCCCGGCACCCCGCCCGCCTAATCCATCGGCCGGCGCTTGCGCAGAAGCTGGCTGATCGACACCGCCACCACCAGGCCGCCGCCGTAGAACAGGTTCTGCACGAAGGACGGCACCCCGAGGAAGTTGAGCCCCATGATCCCGGTGGACAGGAAGAACACCGCGACAAACGCCCCCGGTGCGTTGAACCGCCCCGGATAGAGCGTCGTTGACCCGAGGAAGGCCGCCGCGAAGGCCGGCAGCAGGAAAGCCAGCGCCGACGACGGATCGGCCGCCCCGCGCATGCCGGTGTAAAGCACCCCCGCCAGCGCCGCGATCGTGCCCGAGGCGATGAGCGCACCCGCACGCACCCGCACGACATTCACCCCCGACAGCCGCGCCACCTCGCGCCCGCGGCCGACGAACAGCAGCCGCCGCCCGAGCGCGGTGAACTGGAACACATACCAGATCACCGCCGTCAGGATCACCGCATACCAGAAGGCCATGGGGATGCCGAGGAACCGGGTCAGGATGACCGGGCGCACGAGGTCCATCGACACGCCGGCGATGGGGCCGGACTTCGACAGCCACAGGATAACCCCGTTGATGAAATAGCCCGTGCCGAGCGTGACGATCAGCGAATGGATGCCGAACCACAGGATGAAGAAGGCGTTGATCGCGCCCACCGCCGCCCCGACAGCCGCCGCCACCAGGATCGCCGGCGCGATGTCCCAGCCGGCGCGCACGTTCAGATAGGCGATCATCATCGACGCGAGCGCCATGGTCGAGGCGACCGACAGGTCGAAATCCCCCGTCGTCAGCGGGATGATGAGGCCGAGCGTCAGCACCACGATCATCGCCGTGGACCCGAACATCGCGGCATAGCTGTTCCAGGCGAACATCTGGTCGGGCCGGAACCAGCCGAGGATGAGGATCAGCAGCACCCAAGCCACCATCAGGCCATAACGCTCGCCGATCTCGGCCGCAGGGGCGCGGGCGGGCGGCGGCGCGAGCCGCCCCTCGAAGGCGCGCAGCCGCTCCTCGAGGGCCGCGATGCGGCGTTCGTAATCCTCGGCATTGGTCGTCATGCGCGGGCCCTTCAGGCGGCAAGCGTGGTGGAACGGAAACAGGCCTCGGCGATCGCATCCTTGGTCAGTTGCGCGCCGGCCAGTTCGGTGACGATGCGGCCGCGGGCAAAGACCAGAACGCGGTGGCAGAGTTGGGCGAGCTGTTCGTAGTCGGTCGAGCCGATCAGGATCGCGGTGCCCCCCCGCGCGCTGCGGTCCAGCGCATCCCAGATGTCCTGCCGCGCGCCGACATCGACGCCCTGCGTCGGCTCGTCGAGCAGCATCAGCCGCGGCTCGACCTGGAGCCATTTGGCGAGCAGCGCCTTTTGCGCATTCCCGCCCGACAGGGCGGCGAGCGGCAGGGCGGGGACGTTGGGCTTGACGCCGAGTTCCGCCCCGAGCCGCGCGGCATGGCCGTGGATGTCCGCCTCGAAGAGGCCAAGGCGGCGGCGCAGCCGCACCAGCACCGGCAGGCCGACATTCTCGCCCACCGGCAGCGATCCGACACCGGCCGCCCCGAGCCGGTCGGCGGGCAGATAGACGATGCCGCGCGCCAGCGCCTCGGGCGGGTCCATCGTGTCGAGCCGGAGCGTCCGCCCGCCAAGGCGCAACCGCCCCGCGCTCGCCCGCCGCGCGCCATAGATCAGCGCCGGCACCGCATCATAGCCCGATCCGATCAGGCCGGTCAGCCCGAGGATCTCGCCCTCGGCAAGCGTCAGCGACACCGGGCCGAGGCCGGGGGCCGCCAGCCCCTCGACCGTCACCGCATCCCCCGTTGGCGCGGCCTTGCCCGCCCCGGCATAGGCGGCCATCGACCGGCCGACGATGCGCGTGACGAAGGCGTCGTGCGATGTGTCCTTTGTCACCACCGTGTCGATCAGCTTGCCGTCGCGCAGGATCGTCGCGCGGTCGGTGATCTCGCGCACCTCGTCCACGTCATGGCTCACGAAGATGACGCTGGCCCCCTCGGCGACGCAGGACCGCACCAGCGCGAAAAGCTGCTCAACCCCCGCCCGCGGCAGGAACGGCGTCGGCTCGTCGAGCACCAGCACCCCCGGCTCGCCCGAATGGGCGCGCAGGTCCTCGACCGCGCGCACGATCGCCAGCAGCGCCTGCGCCACGGGCGACAGCCGCCCGACCTCGGCCCGCGGGTCGAGGTCGAGGCCGTAGCGGGCAAAGACCTCGGCCGCCCGCGCCTGTTCGGCGCGCCAGTGGATGTGCCAGCGGTCGCGCGTGGCCAGATCGCCCAGCCGCAGGTTCTCGGTCACGCTCAGCGTCGGGATCAGCCCGAGGTGCTGGTGCACGAAGGCCAGCCCCATCTCGCGCACACGCGGCCCCGGGATCGGCAGCGGCACGGCCCGGCCGTAAAGCCGCACCGCGCCGCCCGGTTCGGGGTCGTGAAACCCCGCAAGGATCTTGATGAGCGTGGACTTGCCCGACCCGTTCGAGCCGAGCAGCCCGTGCACCTCGCCCCGCCGGACCGTCAGCGCGACGGAATCGAGCGCCAGCGCCGAGCCGAACCGTTTGGACAGCCCGGTGATCTCGAGCGCCGGCGCCTCGCTCACTGGATACCCCAGAGCGCCTTGAACCCGGCAATGTGGCTGTCGCCATAGCCGTCGTTGTAGGTCGCCGGGATGCCGGCCGTCGCCACGTTGTCCTTGGTGAACACATAGGCCGGCGTGTTGAGCGTCTGCACCAGCGGCTGGCCGCAGAGCAGGCGCATGTTCGCATCCACCCCCGCATAACCGACCCAGCCGAGGCTTTCGCCCACGATCATCTCGATCATGTCGCCTTCCCGCATCATGTCGAGCACGAAGGGCGTGCCGTTGTAGCTGACGATCTTGGCCTTCGAGCCCGAGATCTGGATCGCCGGCGCGATGAAGGAGGCCATCGAATCATAGACCGGCAGGACGTAGTTGATCGACGGATCGGCCAGCAGGGCGTTCTGCGTGGCCGGCTGGCCCTGCGTCGCCCAGTCGTTCACCGGCACGTTGATGTAGGTCGATTTGCAGTCCGGGCAGTTGTCGCGCAGATAGCCGATGATCGCATCGCGCAGCGGCGCGGTCGGGGTGATCTCGTCCGGGCCCATGACCAGCGCGTTGACCTTGCCGCCGGTCTGCACGATCGCCCAGGCGGCGATGAGATGGCCCATGGTGACGTAATCGGTGTTCGCGGCCGAATCCATGAAGTCGGGGATGGTCTGCGTCGTCGCATCCCAGTTGTGGGTTGCCGTCACCTTCACGCCCGCCGCCCGCGCCTCGCTGATCTGCGGCACGAGGAACTCGGGCGGCAGCCCGCCCTGCAGGTCGATCAGGGAATAGCCTTCGGCAACGGCCGTGTTGATCCCCTGGATCCACTGGGTCGGGTCCATCTGCGTTTCCCAGTCGCGGATCCTGAACCCGACGACACCCGCCGCCTCGACCATGCCGGCGCTGATGGCGGCATTGAACGGATTGGCGTTGGTCAGCGGGATGACGAACATCGACTTGTCCGCCATGCAGGCACGGGCATCGAAGGCCGGGCCGGGGGCGGTGAAGGTCGGCAGATTGGAATACTGCGCAAGCAGGGCCTTGGCGGCATCCATGTCGGCCAGCGCCGGTGTGGCGAGGGCCGTGCCCATCAGGGCGGCGACGAGGGTTTTCATGGGTCAGTCTCCCGGTTGGATCGAAGCGAGGTAGTCGGCCGCCTCGCTTGTCGTCACGAGGTCGGCGTATTTCGCGGACATGTCGAACAGGTTCGCGGCATGCGGCCCGTCCGCGCGGTCGCCCACCGCATCCTGCACGACGAGCGTGATGAATCCATGGCTCATCGCATCCACACAGGTCGCGCGGACGCAGCCGCTGGTCGTCAGGCCCGCGATCAGCACCGTGTCGATCCGCTGCGCGGTCAGCATGGCGGCGAGCGAGGTGCCGAAAAAGGCGCTGGGGTATTGCTTGGTCACCATCGGCTCGGTCGGCAGCCGCTCGAGGCCGGAGGCGAGATCGCCGAGGGCGCTGCCCCATTCGAGCACCCTGAGCGGCGGCGCCTTGCGGAAGAACACGCCGCCATCGACCCCGCCGGGCTGATAGCGCACCTCGGTCCAGATCACCGGCACGCCGGCCTGCCGCGCGACGGCCACAAGCCGTGCGGCGTGGTCGCGCGCGGCCGCGCAGCCCGCGCCGCCGAAAAGCGGCGAGTCCGGCTCGAAATAGGCCCGCGCGAAATCCACGCAGATCACCGCGGGGCGCCGGCCCCAGTGCTGGCGGGCGTGATAGCCGGCGCGGGCATAGTTCGCATCGAGGCTTTCGGTCATGCGCCCGCCGCCCCTACTCGGCCGCCATGGGGCGGGCGAAGAAGACCGGATCCTTGGGCGGCTCGAAGCCGGTTTCGCGCCTGGCCCGGGCCTTGAGTTCGGAAAGGTTCTCGAAACCGCGGTCGAAGAGAGGCAGGTCGCCCCGCCGCGCCGCCATGTCGCGGCGCAGGCTTTCGGTCGCCCGTTCGTCCACCCTGCCGCCCGCGATCACGACGCCATAGCGGCGCGCGCCCTCTACCGTCACGAGCCCGCGTTCCACATCCGCCAGCACCTTCTCGGCCGGCCGCTTGAGCGGATCGCCCCAGCCGCCGCCGCCCCAGGTGTTGAAATGCAGCACATCGCCCGGCATCACATGCACCCGGTCGCATTTCGACGGGATGTTCTCGCGCGTGCCGTCCCGGCGCACGAGCGTCTTGGTGGACCGCAGCCCCGGCGCGCCGCCGTTCACGCCCCAGGGGTAGGTCAGCCAGCGGTCGTCATGGATCGAGATGTCGCCTTCCTCGAGCATCTCGTAGGCGATGGTGATGCCGTTGCCGCCCCGGTGCAGCCCCGCGCCCCCCGAATCGGGGATCGTCGCGTAGGTGCGGATGCGCAGCGGGAAATAGGCCTCGAGGAATTCGTTGGGCACGTTGGTGAAGGCCGGCCACATCGAATGCCCGTCCGGCCCGTCGCCCGCCGGGCGACCCGGCACGCCGCCGAAGCCGATCTGGAACAGCTGGAACCACTTCCCGTCCTGCCCGAAGCCCGAATACATGAAATGCGGGCTGTCCGAGAACCCCGCGGCGTTGAGCGCATCGGGCGCCCCCTGCCCCAGCAGGCCCCCCATCAGGTCGAAGATGCGCCCCAGCATATGGGTGCGGCAGGACAGCGCCGCGGGTTTCCTCGGCCGCAGGATGCATCCGTCCGGGATGCGCACGTCCACGAGGTCGTAGAACCCGTCGTTGAACAGGATCTGCGGATCGAAGAGGTTGATCGTGAAGGCCCCGAAGAACATCTTGAACATCTCGGGGTTGAGCAGGAAGTTGATCGACGACAGGCTCTGCGGGTCGGAGCCGGCGAAGTCGAAGATCGCCACATCCCCCTCGCGCCAGAGCGTGCAGGCGATCTTGAACGGGCCGTTGCCCTGGCCGTCGTCGTCGATCCAGTCGTGGAACCGGCTGGCCTTGTCGCGCCCCTCGGGAATGAACAGCTTGATGATCGCGCCCATGGCGACCTTGTTGCGGTCGAGCATGTCGAGCATCGCGGACAGATAGGTATCGACCCCGAAGCGCGCGATGTTTTCGCGCACCCGCCGCTCGGCCAGGCGCAGCGAGGCGATGATGGCGAGGAAGTCGGACTTGTTCCAGTCCGGCATCCGCGTGTTGGCGAGCAGGATCGCCATGAGCTCGTCGTTGAGCCTGCCGCCGCGGTAGATCTTGGTCGGGGGCACGATCAGCCCCTCTTCATAGATCATCTTGGCGTCCGTCGGGAGCGAGCCGGGCACCTTGCCGCCGACATCCGTCATGTGCCCGAACATCGCGGCCCAGGACACGAGGCGCCCGTCGTGGAAGATCGGCATCATCATCAGCCAGTCGTTCAGATGGCTGACCGCGCCGTCGCAGGAATAGGGATCGTTGGTGATGAAGATGTCGCCATCCTCGATCGTGCCCCTGTAGCCCTGCATGAAGCCGTAGAGGAAGGACCCGAACTGCCCCACGACCATCTTGCCTTCGTGGTTGGCGATCATCGGAAAGGCATCGTGCTGTTCGCGGATCCCCGGCGACATGGCGGTGCGGAAGAGGACCGCATCCATCTCGGCCCGGGCGTTGCGCAGGGCGTTCTCCACGATGTCGAGGGTGATCGGATCGACCGTGACGCGGGTGAAGGGCTTGGGGTTCGACTGGACGATGGTGGCGGGCATGTCAGCGGGCCTCCCGGCGGTGGGATTTGCGGATGGTGCGGGACCGGGGGCCAGCCCCCGGACCCCCGGAGTATTTCGGGAACGATGAAGCGGGGCGGGGCGGTCTGCATGCCATCCTAGCGCGCCTTTTCGTGGGTTTCGGGCCAGATCAGGATATTGCCGACCTTGTCGACGATGCCGACATGGCCGGGCAGGATGAGGGCGGTCGCGTCCATTTCGGTGACGATCGCGGGGCCATGGATCCGGTTGCCGGATTTCAGCCTGGCGCGGTCGTAGATCTTGGCCGCATGCCACTGCCCGCCGGCGTAGAGGCGGGTGTCGTGGACGGCAGCCTGGGCGGCATCGGGGCCGCCCTGGCCGTAGTCGCGCCCGATGAAGGGTTTTTCCTGTCCCTGGACGACCGCGCGCAGGGCGACGAGTTCGTGGGGGGCGTCGAGGGCGAAGGTGAAAAGCTGTTCGTGTTCGGCGTCGAAGCGGCGGGCGATGCCCCCGAGGCCCTCGCGGGAAAAGACGTCGGGCGCCATGTCCACGGTGAGCTTCATCCCCTGGCCCTGATAGCGGATGTCGATCTGGTAGAGCGTTTCCTGTTCGCTGCGCGGCACGCCCTCGGCCTCGAGCGTCTCGGCGGCGCGGGCGGCGAGTGCCTGCAGCATGCCGGCGATCTCGGCATCCGAGGTGGCGGCGGTGGCGGTCACATAGGTCTGGCTCGCCTCGTTGCGCAGGCGCGTCGTCGCATCGCCATAGGCGCAGAGCACGCCGGGGCCGGGGGGCACGATGCTGGGCCAGGCGTTGATGAGGCGCGAGAGGGCGTTGGCATGCAGCGGGCCAGCGCCGCCGAAGCCGATCAGCGCGAAGTCGCGCGGGTCATAGCCCTGTTCGACCGACACGAGGCGCAGCGCGCCGCACATGTTCTCGTTCACGATGGCGATGATGCCCTCGGCGGCATCCTCGAGCGACTTGCCGAGCGCATCGGCGACGGTCTGCACCGCCCGCGCGGCGAGATCGCGGCGGATCGTCATGTCGCCGCCGAGCCGCGCGTCGGAGGGCAGGTAACCGAGGACGACATTGGCATCGGTGACCGTCGGCAGATCGCCGCCCTTGTCATAGGCCGCCGGGCCGGGCACGGCGCCGGCCGATTTCGGGCCGACGCGCAGGGCCCGAGTCAGTTCGGGCACATAGGCGATGGAGCCGCCGCCGGCGCCCACGGTGCGCACGTCGATCGAGGGGGCGCGGACGGTGACATCGGCCACGCGGGTTTCGCGCCGGGTGCGGGCGATGCCGTTCTCGATCAGCGCGACATCGGTCGAGGTGCCGCCCATGTCGAAGGTCAGCAGGTTCTTGAAACCGGCGTTCTTGGCGATCCAGAGCGCGCCGGAGACGCCGCCCGCGGGGCCGGACATCAGGAGGTTCACCGGCTGGTCCATCGCCCCCTGCGCCGAGGACAGCCCGCCGTCCGAGCGCAGGATCTGCAGGTTGACCTCGCCCATCTTGGCCTTGAGTTCGCGCTGGAGGTTGGCGACGTATTTGGCCACCACCGGGCGGACGTAGGAGTTGACCACCGTCGTCTCGGTGCGCTCGTATTCGTACATCTCGGGCATCGTCGCATGGCTGGTGCTGACGGGGATGCCCGGCATCACCTCGGCCGCGATGGCCGCCACCCGATCCTCGTGCACGGCCGAGACATAGCCGTTGAAGAGGCTGATCGTCAGCGCCTCGATCCCGCGGTCGCGCAGGGCGGCCAGATCGCGGCGCAGCGCCGCCTCGTCGAGCGGGACGAGCACGTTGCCCTTCGCGTCGATCCGTTCGTCCGCCTCGATCGTGTCCTCGAGCCGGGCGAGCGGCAGCGACTTGTTCCAGATCACCCAGCCGCCGAGCCCGCCGGGCACATAGGACCGCGCGATCTGCAGCGTGTCGCGGTAGCCCCTGGTCGTCACGAGGCCCACGCGGGCGCCCGATCCGGTGAGCACGGTGTTGGTGGCCACCGTCGTGCCGTGCATCACCTCTGCGATGTCCGAGGGGCGGATGCCGGCCTCGCGGCAGATCTTCTCGATGCCGTTGAGCACGCCGATCGAGCTGTCCTCGGGCGTCGAGGGCACCTTGGCCGACCAGACCTTGCCGGCCGCCGCGTCGAGCAGGATCAGGTCGGTGAAGGTGCCGCCCACATCGACGCCGAGCCGCAGGCCGCCGGCCCGGGCCGCGCGGCGCGGCGCGGGGGCGGTGCCCCCGGCCTCGACCCGCGCCAGTCGCGCCTCGATCTCGGCCAGGCGCGCCTCGTAGGTGCGGATCAGATCCTCGGTCTTGCTCATGCCCTTCCCCTTCGCATCCCCTGTCAGCGACGCCCGAACATGCGCGCGATGATCGACGGTGCCGCCCTTGCCTTCGCGGCCGCCTCGAGCGCCTGTTCGCTGAGCGCGAAGAGCCGGTCGAGCCGCCCCTCGTGCCCTGCGATGGCCTCGGCCTGCGATGCCGCCTGTTCCTTGAGCCGCGCGGTTTCCGCGGCCTGGCGTTCCAGCGCGCCGGCCGCGCGGTCGAGCGCGGCGAAGGCGGCATCGGCCACCTTCTGCACCGCGGCGGCCCGTTCCGCCGCCTCGTCCGCCGCCGCCAGCGCGCGATCGGCAACCGAGGCGAGGGCATCGCGCTCGCCCGCCCGCGCCTCGACCGCCGCCAGCGCGCGGTCGAGCGCATCGGCCTGCCCGCCGGCGAGGCGGATCAGGCGGTCGTTGGCCGCGCGGGCATCGGCGAGGTCGCCCGAAAGCTCCTCGATCTCGTCGAATAGCGCGCCCATCAGCGCGGCCGGATCGCCCGGCACGGCGGCGATGGCGGCGCGCAGATCGCCCGGCACCGCGGTCAGATCGACGCGCAGCCGCCCCTCGTTGTCGCGCCGCGCCGCTAGCAGCCCCTTGGCGATCGCCTCGCGCAGCTTGAGGCGCGACAGGCCCAGCCGGGCGGCCGCATCGGCCACCGGCAGGAACCCGTCATGCGCGCCATCCCCGGTCATCCTCAGACGATCCCCCGCGCCCGCCAGTCGGCGAGCTTTTCGGCATCGAGGTTGAGCAGGCCCCGCAGCACCTCTTCGGTATGCTCGCCCAGATCGGGGCCGGCGTGGCGCACCGCGCCGGGCGTCGCCGACAGACGCGGCGCCACGTTCTGCATCTTGATCGCGCCGAAAACCGGATGCGGCACCTCGACGATGGCCTCGCGCGCGCGGAAGTGCGGATCGGCGAGCATGTCGGGTGCGGTGTAGATCAGGCCGCAGGGCACGCCGTGGTCGTTCAGCAGCGCCTCGAGCGGCCCCAGCGCGATCGTCCGCGTCCAGTCATTGATGAGCGCGTCGAGCTCGCCCTGGTGCATCCCGCGGGCGGCATGGGTCGCATAGCGCGGATCCTCGGCGAGGTCGGGGCGGCCCATGGCGGCGGCGAGGCGCTTGAACACCGTATCCTGATTGGCGGCGATCAGCAGCAGCTTGCCGTCGGCGGTATCGAACACGTTCGAGGGCGAGACATTGGGCAGGATCGGCCCCGTCCGCTCGCGCACATAACCGGCGACATGGTATTCGCTGACCATGCTTTCCATCATCGCCAGCACCGCCTCGTAGATCGCGCTGTCGATCACCTGCCCCTCGCCGGTGCGGTCCCGGTGGTGCAGCGCCATCAGCGCGCCGAGGCAGGCATAGGTCGCGGCAAGCTCGTCGCCGATGGAAATGCCCATGCGGCTCGGCTGGGTCGAGGGATCGCCGACGACATAGCGCAGCCCCCCCATCGCCTCGCCGATGGCGCCATAGCCGGCGCGCGCAGCATAGGGGCCGGTCTGGCCGAACCCGGTGACGCGCACGACGATGAGGCGCGGGTTGATCGCCTTGAGCGCCTCGGGCGAGAGGTTCCAGCGCTCCAGCGTGCCGGGGCGGAAGTTCTCGATCAGGATGTCCGATTGCGCGGCAAGGTCGCGCACCGCCTGCTGGCCCTCGGGGGTGCGCAGGTTGAGCGTGACGGATTTCTTGTTGCGCGCGACCACCGGCCACCAGAGCGACTTGCCATAGGGCTTTTCCCGGCCCCATTCGCGCATCGGGTCGCCCTCGCCGGGCTGTTCGACCTTGATGACCTCGGCGCCGAAATCGGCGAGCAACTGGCCGCAGAAGGGGCCGGCGAGAAGCTGCCCCATCTCGATCACGCGGATGTCGGTCAGCGGTCCCTGGCGGGGCGGGGCTCCGGTGGTCGTGGCCATGGTCACTCCCTATTAAGGCGTTTGGGCGCAACTTCCTGTCGCCTGCGCCGCCCGAGTCTTCACTTTCTTGCGTCTCAGCATATAACGTTGTATGCAGAAGAAAAGGGGTCAGGGGGAAAATGTGTCCACAAACGCGCCAGATGTCGAGATAGTCGAGGTTTCGGCCCGCGACGGTATACAAAATGAAAAGACAATCCTGCCGCTGGATACAAAACTTGACCTGATCGCCCGCGCGACCGCGGCAGGGGCGGGGCGGGTCGAGGTGACGAGTTTCGTCAATCCCGCCCGGGTTCCGCAGATGGCCGATGCCGATGCGCTGGCTGCCGCGCTCCCCCGCGGCGGGGCGCGGCACATCGGGCTGGCGCTCAACCTGCGCGGGTTCGCGCGGGCGGTGGCGGCGGGGCTGGACGAGGTGAATTTCGTCGTCGTGGCATCGGAGACGTTCAACCAGCGCAACCAGGGGGTCGGGATGGCGGAATCGCTCGCCGTCTGGGGCGGGATCGCGGCCGCGGCCCGGGGCCGGATCGCGGCGGGGATAACCATCGGCGCCGCCTTCGGCTGCCCCTTCGAGGGCGAGGTGCCGCTCGCCCGGCTGATGCAGGTGGTCGAGGCGGCGATGGCGCATGCCCCGCACGAGCTGGCGCTGGCCGACACCATCGGGGTGGCGACGCCGCTCGATGTGGCGGCGCGGGTCGGCGCGGTGCGCGCTGCCTTCCCCGAGGTGCCGCTGCGGCTGCACCTGCACAACACGCGCAACACCGGGATCGCCAATGCCTGGGCGGGATACGAGGCGGGGGTGCGCATCTTCGATGCATCGCTCGGCGGGACGGGCGGCTGCCCCTTCGCGCCGCGCGCGACGGGCAATGTGGCGACGGAGGATCTGGTCTACATGTTCGAGCGCGCGGGCATCCGCACCGGCTGGGATCTCGACGCCGCCATCGCCGCGGCCGAATGGCTCGAGGCGCAGCTCGGCCATCCGGTGCCGGGCATGGTGATGAAGGCGGGCGGATTCCCGCCCCGCGCGGCCTGACGGTGCGCGGCGAGGATGACGCCCGCGCCCCCTCGGCGGCCGAGCATGCCTATGCCGTGCTGCGGTCCGACATCCTGTCGGCGGCGCTGCCGGGCGAGGGCAAGCTGACGGAAACCGCGCTGGCCGCGCGGCTCGGCATCTCGCGCACACCGGTGCGCGAGGCGGTCAAGCGGCTCATCATCGAGGGGTTCCTCACGCGCGAGCCCGGGCAGGGCCTGCGCGTGGCGGTGATGAGCCCGGACGAGGTGCAGCAGGTCTTTGCCACGCGCCTGATGCTCGAAAGCTATGCCGCCCGCCGCGCTGCCGAATTCGCCAGCCCCGAGGAAGCGGCCGAACTCGGGCGCCTTGCGGCCGCGATGACCGACCGCACCCCGCCCCGCGGCCCGGCCGACCTTGCCGCCCTCACCGAGGCCAATGCGGCGTTCCACCGGCTGGTGATGACCGCCGCCCGCTCGCCCCGGCTGGGCGCGATGCTGTCGCTCGCGGTCAACCTCGGCCTCGTGCTGCGGACCTACCGGCTCTATTCCGACCGCGACATGATCCGGCAGGCGCGCCACCACCACGACATCGCAGAGGCCATCGCGGCGCGCGAACCCGACTGGGCCGAGGCGGCGATGGCCGCCCATATCCATGCCGCGGCCGCTGTCGCCCGCCGCCATGCGCGGCAGGCGATGGCCTGACGCGGGCCCCCCTTCCCGCCTTCCCGGCCTTTGCGCTTGCCAGCGCTTCGCGCCCCGCGTCATATCGACGGGCGGCAGGCAAGCGAGCGGGGCGATCATGGCGGTTTCGGCAAACCGGCGCATCTGGGGCTGGTATTTCTTCGACTTCGCAAGCCAGCCCTACAACACGCTGCTGCTGACCTTCATCTTCGGCCCCTATGTGGTCAGCGTCGTGGGCGACGGATCGGCGGCGCAGGCAATCTGGGGTTACGGCATCGGCGCTGCGGGGTTCCTCATCGCGCTGTCGGCCCCGCTCCTCGGTGCGGTGGCCGACAGGGCCGGCGGGCGCATGCCGTTCATCTGGCTCTTCTCGCTGATGTATGTGATCGGCGCTTGGGGCATCTGGTATTCGGCGCCGGACGATTTCAACGTCTGGTTCGTCATGCTGATGTTCGGCATCGGCCTGATCGGCATGGAATTCGCCACGATCTTCACCAACGCGATGCTGCCTGGCCTCGGCGCGAAGGACGAGATCGGGCGGATATCGGGGTCGGGCTGGGCCTTCGGCTATGTCGGCGGGGTGCTCGCGCTCATCCTGATGCTGACCCTGCTGGCCGAGGGCGGCAGCGGCAAGACGCTGATCGGGATCGATCCGCTTTTCGGCCTCGACGCGGCGGCGCGCGAGGGCACGCGGTCGGTCGGGCCGTTCACGGCGATCTGGTATGCCGTCTTCATGATCCCCTTCTTCCTGTGGGTGCGCGAGCCGCGCGATCCGAACGCGGTCGGCATCGGCGCGGCGGTGCGCGGCGCCTGGCCGGAGCTCAAGGCGACGCTGCGCGACCTGCCGCGGCAGCGTAGCCTGTTCGCCTATCTCGGATCGTCGATGTTCTACCGCGATGCGCTCAACGGCATGTATGTCTTCGGCGGCATCTACGCGGCCGGTGTGCTGGGCTGGTCGGTGACCGAGGTGGGCATCTTCGGCATCCTCGCCGCGATCACGGGGGCGGTATTCTGCTGGATCGGCGGGCGGGCCGACAGCCGCTTCGGGCCCCGGCCGGTGATCGCGGTCTGCGTGCTTGCGCTTGCCGGGATCGCGCTCGCGGTCGTGTTCGTCAGCCGCGAGGCGGTGTTCGGCATGGCCGTGCCCGCGACGAGCCGCCTGCCCGACATCGCCTTCTACATCCTCGGCGCGGGGATCGGCGCGGCGGGCGGGGCGCTGCAATCCTCGAGCCGGTCGATGATGGTGCGCCAGTCGCATCCGGCGAAGATGACCGAATCCTTCGGGCTCTATGCGCTGGCGGGCAAGGCGACGTCCTTCGTTGCGCCGCTGTCGATCGGGATCGTGAGCGATGTCACGGGCAGCCAGCAACTCGGCATCACGCCGCTTATCGCCCTGTTCCTGATCGGCCTTGTCCTGCTATTCTGGGTAAAACCGGACGGAGAACGAGCAGGATGGTCCGACCCACTGGCCGTGCCGCAGCGCTAGCGGCACTGATCGCCGCCCCCTTGATCGCCCCTGCCCCGCCGGCCGCGGCCGAGCCGCTGGCCAATGCGCTTTTCGGGGCCAAGCGCACCGCATCGGCCGAGGCGCCCCATCCGATCGGCAGCTATGCCCGCGGCTGCGCTGCCGGCCTTGTCGAATTGCCCGAGACCGGCCCGACATGGCAGGCGATGCGGCTCAGCCGCAACCGCAACTGGGGCCACCCCGAAATGATCGCCTTCCTCAAGGCCCTGTCGGCCGAGGCGACGCGGCACGGCTGGGCGGGGCTCTACATCGGCGACATCAGCCAGCCGCGCGGCGGGCCGATGACCAGCGGGCATGCGAGCCACCAGATCGGCCTTGACGCCGATATCTGGATGCTGCCGCCGGCGCGGCTCGACCTCAGCCGCCGCGAACGGGAAGAGATCAGCTCGGTCGCCGTCCGCTCGGCCGACCAGCGCAGCGTCACGCGCCACTGGACGCCGGCGCATCACGCGATCATGCGGGCCGCCGCGCTCGATCCCCGGGTGGACCGGATCTTTGTCGCCGCGGCGGTCAAGATCGAGATGTGCCGGACCGCAAGCCGCGCCGATACCCCATGGCTGCAGAAGATCCGGCCGATCTACGGGCATGACACGCATTTCCACGTCCGCCTCAGATGCCCGGCCGACGCGCCGCTGTGCCAGACGCAGACCCCCAGCGTGGCGGAACTGTCGAAGAACGGCAACGGCTGCGACGAGACGCTGATGTGGTGGGTGACCGACTATCTGCAGCCACCCGACCCCAAGAAACCCAAGGATCCCGCCCCGCGCCAGCGCCATCCGCGCGAATACACGATGGCCGACCTGCCGAGGCAATGCGCCGCCGTTCTGTCCTCGCGCTGATCGCGGGGGGAATGGCGGGCGCCGCGGGCGTGCGCGCCGGCGTGCCGGAAGGTCCGCGCATGACGGTGCTGCGGCTGGCTTCGGCCATGCCGCGCTTTGGCGGGTTCTCGGCGCTGCATCTGGACGCGGCCGGGATGCGGGCGCTGCTGCTGTCCGACCGGGGCGTGCTGTTCGAGGCGCAGGTGACGCGGGATGTCGCCGGCACCGCACTGGCCGTGACGCCGACCAAGGCGCATGTCCTGCGCGGGACCGGCGGGCGGCGGCTACCGGGCTATCGCGCCGATTCCGAGGCGATCGCGGTCGGGGCAGACGGAACGATCTACATCGGCTTCGAGGGGCAGCGGGGCGGCGTCATTCTCGCCTATCCCTATCCCGGCGCCACGGCGACCGCGGTGCCCGTCCCGCGCGAATTCGCCGCCTTCGGGAACAACACCGGGATCGAGTCGCTGGCCATCGACCGGGCCGGGGCGCTCTACGTCATCCCCGAGGACGCGCCGGGGCCGTCCTTCCCGATCTGGCGGGGCCGCGGCGGGGCGTGGGCGCGGGTCGGCGCCCTGCCCCGCAGCGCGGGTTTTCTGCCTGTCGCGGCCGATTTCGGCCCGGACGGCGCGCTCTGGGTGCTCGAACGCCGGTTCCTGCGGCACGGCGCCTTCGGTTCGCGGCTGCGCCGCGCGCGGCGCGCCGACCTTGCGTCCTGGGCCACCATCCTGCAGACGCCGGACGGGCTTCACGGCAATCTCGAGGGCCTGTCGCTCTGGCGCGACGGGGCGGGACGGACACGGGCGGCGATGGTGGCCGACGACAACTTCCGCTGGCTGCAACGCAACGAATTCGTCGAATACGTGCTGGACGTCTGACCTGCCGGCCTCAGCCCTTCCTGAGGCAGCGCTTGCCCAGAACCTCGGCGATCTGCACGGCGTTGAGCGCGGCGCCCTTGCGCAGGTTGTCCGACACGACCCACATCGAGATGCCGTTGTCGATCGTGCTGTCCTGCCGGATCCGGCTGACGAAGGTCGCGTAATCGCCGACGCATTCGATCGGCGTGACATAGCCGCCGGGCTCGCGCTTGTCGATCACCATGACCCCCGGCGCCTCGCGCAGGATGTCGCGCGCCTCGTGTTCGTCAAGGAAATCCTCGAATTCGATGTTGATCGCCTCGGAATGGCCGACGAACACCGGCACGCGCACGCAGGTCGCCGTGACCTTGATCGCGGGATCGAGGATCTTCTTGGTCTCGGCCACCATCTTCCATTCTTCCTTGGTGGACCCGTCGTCGAGGAACACGTCGATCTGGGGGATGACGTTGAACGCGATCTGGCGCTGGAATTTCTTCGGCGGCACGTCGTCGGTCGGGTTGTAGATCGCCTTGGTCTGGTTCCAGAGCTCGTCCATCCCCTCCTTGCCCGCGCCGGACACCGACTGGTAGGTGGCAACGACAACGCGCTTGATGCGCGCGCGGTCATGCAGGGGCTTGAGCGCGACGACCATCTGCGCGGTCGAGCAGTTCGGGTTGGCGATGATGTTGCGCGCCTTGTAGCCATCGACCGCCGCCGCATTCACCTCGGGCACGACCAGCGGCACCTGCGCGTCGTAGCGATAGAGGCTGGAATTGTCGATCACCACGCAGCCCGCGGCGGCGGCACGGGGGGCATAGACCTTCGTCGCCTCAGACCCGATGGCGAAGAGGGCGATGTCCCAGCCGGCGAAGTCGAAGGCGTCGAGGTCCTTCGTCACCAGCGTGCGGTCGCCGAACGATACCTCGGTTCCGAGGCTGCGGCGCGACGCGAGTGCGACGATCTCGTCGACCGGGAATTCCCGCTCGGCGAGGATGTTCAGCATCTCGCGCCCGACATTGCCGGTAGCCCCCGCGACGACGACACGATAGCCCATCTGGCCCTCCTGTGGACAACGCGCCCCCATAGCGCAGCGGTGGCGCGGGGGGAAGGGGTGGGCACGGCGGCGCGGCCGGAAGGTCTGGCGCCCGGCCTGCGGCCCGCCGCGCCGCGACGGGTGCCGCCTGTCGCCCGCAGATGTCATCGCTTTGTCATCCGATTTGCCTAGGCACACAGGACAACGCAATTCCAGGAGGTCGCCCATGACCCTGACGCTTTCGCGCCGCCATGCCCTTGCCGCGCTCGCCGGTTCGGCCGCCACGCTCGCCGCGCCCGGCCTGCTGCGCGCCCAGTCCAAGACCGTTTCGGTCTATACCGCCTTTGCCGACAGCGTGAACGCGCTCGCGCCCGGCTTTACCGCCGCGACCGGCTTTACCATCGAATCCGTCGCTGCCGGCTCGGGCGAACTCGTCGCCCGCGTGACGGCCGAAGCGGCGCGCCCGCTCGGCGACTGCGTCATCTCGATCGGCGGCGAGGGGATCGACGCGGCCCCGCAGTTGTTCGAGGCCTATGCCCCGGCCGGCACCGAGGCCGTGCGCGCCGACATCAAGGTCAGCGAGATCTGGTCGCCCTTCTCGGTCACGGTCCCGACGGTGCTGATGGTCAACACCAACCTCGTTCCCGAGGCCGAGATGCCCGGCGCCTGGGCCGACCTTGCCGATCCGAAATGGAAGGATCGCATCGCCTTCGCCGGTGCAGACAAGTCGGGATCGGCCCTGATCCAGCTGCTGCAGATCGTCCACACCGCCGGCAACGAGGACGCGGGCTGGGCGCTGTTCGAGAAGATGTTCCCCAACTTCATCGTCACCGGCAGCTCGGGCGGCGTCTCGCGCGGCACGGCGGGGGGCGAATATGCCATCGGCATGACGCTCGAGGACAATGCCCAGCGCTTCATCGACGGCGGCGCGCCGGTGCGCACGGTCTATCCGCGCGAGGGGATCGCGCTGTCGGCCGATGCCATGGCGCTCATCAAGGGCGGGCCGAACCCGGAAGGGGCAAGGGCGCTGCTCGACTACATCACCTCGGTCGAGGGGCAATCGCTGATCGTCGGCCAGTTCGGCCGCCGCCCGATCCGCGACGATGTTCCGCCGCCGGCCAACGTGCCCGCCGCCGCGGACCTGCCGGTGAACAACCCGCCGCCGGCCTGGGTGCGGGCTTCGACCCCGAAATACCGCGATCTCTACGTGGCGCTTGCCCGTCGCTGAGGCGGGTTTGAACGCCGTCGAGCAACAGCCGCTGACAGGGGCGGCGGCAGAGCCTGCCGCCGCCCCGGACCATCTGGTGGTCGAGGGCCTGTCCAAGACATTCGCCGATCACCGGGCGCTCAGCAGCATCGACCTGCGCGTGCGGCGGGGCGAGCTGGTCACGCTCCTCGGCCCCTCGGGTTGCGGCAAGACCACGCTGCTGCGCTGCATCGCGGGCTTCATCGCGCAGGATGCGGGGCATATCCGGCTCGAGGGGCGCGCGCTCGACGCAAGCCCGCCGCACAAGCGCAATTTCGGCATGGTGTTCCAGAGCTATGCCGTTTTTCCGCATCTGTCGGTGGCCGAGAATGTCGCCTATGGCCTGCGCGCACGGGGCGTTGCGGCGGGCGAGCGGGCGGCGCGGGTGGCCCGCGCGCTCGACCGGGTGCAGCTCGGCCATCTCGCCGCCCGCTTTCCCGATGCGCTGTCGGGCGGGCAGAAGCAGCGGGTGGGCATCGCCCGCGCGCTGGTGATCGAGCCCGACCTTCTGCTGATGGACGAGCCCCTGTCGAACCTCGACGCCAAGCTCAGGGTCGAGATGCGGCAGGAAATCCGGCTGATGCAGCGGGAACTGGGGATCACCACGCTCTATGTGACGCATGACCAGGACGAGGCGATGTCGATCTCGGATCGGGTGGCGGTGATGCAGGGCGGCGTGATCCAGCAGATCGCCGCGCCCGAGGTGGTGTTCGACGACCCCGCCAATGCCTTCGTCGCCGACTTCATCGGCGGGTGCAACTGGATCGAGGCCGAGGTGGCGGGCGATCCGCCGCGGCTGGTGATCGCGGGCGAGGCGCCGCTGCCGCTGCCGGCGGGGACAGCGGTGCGCGGCCCGGTGCGCGCGGGCCTGCGGGCCGAGGATCTGGCCCCGGCGGCGCCCGATGCGCCGGGCATCGCGGCGCGGGTTCTGGTGCGGTCCTTCCTCGGGCCGCGCACGCGGCTTCGGGTCGAGACGGCCGGCGGGCTGCGGCTCGACGTCGATCTGCCCTCGGGCCCGGACTGCCCGCGCGACGGGCAGACGGTCCGGCTTGCCCCGGCGACGGGCCGCCTGCGCCTTTACGCCCGCAACGACGGACGGCGGCTCTTGTGATTGCGCGGGCCGGCCTTGGCTGGCGGCGCGCGGCCGCCGATCCGTGGAACCTGCTGGCCGGCGCGGCGCTGGTGTTCCTTCTGGTGTTCGTCGCGCTGCCGCTCGCCGAGCTGGTCAAGCAGGCCTTCATCGGCCAGCGCAGCGGCGCCTTCGGGCTCGAGAATTTCCAGACCTTCTTCGGCTCGGGCTTCTTTCGCCGCGCGCTGAGCAACAGCCTCGTGACCGGGGCGCTGGCCACGCTGCTGGCGTTGGCGCTCGGGCTGCCGCTGGCCTTCGTCTTTGCCCGCTATGCGTTTCCGGGCAAGGCGCTGATCGAGGTTGCGATCCTTCTGTCGATGCTCTCGCCGCCCTTCGTCGGGGCCTATGCCTGGATCATCCTTTTCGGCCGCTCGGGCTTCGTGACGCTGGCCGCGCGCGACGCGGGCATCGCGCTGCCGACGATCTACGGGCCCTACGGCATCGCGCTCGCCTCGGCATTCAGCCTCTTTCCGCTGGTGTTCCTCGTGGTGCGGGGCGCCTTCCTGCGGGTGGACCGGGGGCTCGAGGAGGCGGCGGCAAGCCTCGGCCGCCCGCCCTGGCGCGTCACCTGGGGCATCACCCTGCCGCTGGTGATGCCGGCCATCGTGACCGCCGGCCTTCTGGTGTTCCTCGGTGCGATCTCCGATTTCGGTACGCCCGCGATCCTCGGCGAGGGGGATCGCTACCCGGTGCTCGCGACGCTCGCCTATTCGCTCTACCTGTCGGAGATCGGGCGCGAGACGGGGCTGGCGGCGACGACCTGCGTCATCCTCGTGCTGATCGCCTTCGCGCTGGTGATCGGCGCGCGGTTCCTCGCCGCGCGGCGCAAGGTGGAAAACGACACCGCCCCCGACCGCGCGCCCGCGCCGCTGACGGGCTGGCGGCGCTGGGCGATGACGCTGGGCGTGTCGGTCTTTGTCGCGGTGACCAACCTGCCGCTGTTCGTCATCTTCGTCTCGTCGGTGCTCGAGGTGCGCGGGGTGGTGTTCCAGCCGGTCCTGACCTTGGACAACTATGCCCGCGCCTGGGCGATCATGGGCAATGCGCTGACCAACAGCCTTGTCTTCGCCGGCTCGGCGCTGGCGGTGACGGTGGTGCTGGGCACGGCTTTGGGCTATTTCGTCACCCGTCGCAGCGGGCCGCTGGCGCGGGCGATCGACCTTCTGGTGATGATCCCCTATGTCGTGCCCGGCACGGTGATCGGCATCGGCTATGCGCAGGTGTTCAACGGCCCGCCGCTGTTCCTGACCGGCACCGCGACGATCATCGGCATCGTCTACCTCGTGCGGCGCCTGCCCTACATGACGCGCGCCGCATCGTCCTCGGTTTTCCAGATCGACCCGGGGCTCGAGGATGCGTCGCAGAACCTCGGCATGCCGCCTGCGCGCGGGTTCGCGCGGGTGATGGTGCCCCTGATGCGGCCCGCGATCCTGGCCGGCGCGGCCATCGCCTGGGTCGAGATCCTCAACGAACTCTCGGCCTCGATCGTGCTCTACACCGGGGCGACGCGCACGCTGCCCATTGCGGCCTATCAGCAGTCGCTGGGCGGCGATGTGGGGATCGCGGCGGCCTATGCGGCGATGCTGGTGGGGGTGACGGTGGTGGCGCTCTTGCTCTTCGCGCTGGCGGGGGGCCTGCGCAGCGGGCGAAGCGCGGCGGCGCTCTGACGCCGTCAGCCCGTGTGGGTCAGGAACTCCGCCTCGACTTCCGCGGCGACGTCGAACGGCATGCCGGCCGCGCCGACGGCGGTGCGGCAATGGGCGCCGACCTCGGGCCCGAAGATGTCGAGGATCACCTGCGACGCGCCGTTCACGACTTCGGCGATCTGGTGAAAGCCGGGCGCGACGTTCACGTAGCCGCGCAGCTGCACCACCGCCGCGATCCGCCCGAGATCGCCCCCGAGCGCAGCGCGGGCATGCGCGATCACGTTGAGCGCGCAGAGCCGCGTGGCAAGCTGGCCGGTGGCAAGGTCAAGCTCGGCCCCCACCTTGCCGGTATAGACGATGCGCCGGCCGAGCTTGGGGGTCTGCGCCGACACGACCAGCCGGTTGCCGACCAGCCGCGTCGGCGTGAGCAGCGCGGCCATCGGCGGGGCGGCCTCGGGCAGGTCGATCCCGATCTCGGCAAGGCGGCGGTCGATGGCGTTCACGAACATGTCCTTTCGGGGTCGGCAAGCCCGCGGGGCGCGGCGGCGGTCCGGCCGGCGCGGGTGGCGGGCGCGGGGGGTCAGAGCTTGATGCAGATGTTCTTGAGTTCGGTATAGAAATCCAGCGAATAGGTGCCGCCCTCGCGGCCGATCCCCGATTGTTTCGCGCCGCCGAACGGGGTGCGCAGGTCGCGCAGGTTCCAGGTGTTGACCCAGACGATCCCCGCGTCGAGACGCGGCGCCACGCGATGCGCGCGGGCGAGGGTCTGCGTCCAGATCACCGCGGCAAGGCCGTAGGGGCTGTCGTTGGCCAGCCGCAGCGCCTCGTCCTCGGTGTCGAACGGGGCGATGTGGCAGACCGGGCCGAACACCTCTTCGCGCACCGGGGCGCTGTCCTCGGCAAGGCCGGTCCAGATCGTCGGCTCGACCCAGAAACCGCCTGCCAGCCCCGCCGGCACCGCCGGCACCCGGCCCCCGGCGACGACCGTCGCCCCCGCCGCCCGGGCCTTGTCGAAATAGCCCAGCACCTTGGCGCGGTGGCTTGCGGAAATGAGGGGGCCGATCCCGGTGGCCGGATCGTCCGGCGCGCCGGGGCGCAGCGCCGATGCCGCCTCGGCCAGACGCGCGACGAAGCGCGCGAAGATCGGGCGCTCGACATAGACCCGCTCGGTGCACAGGCACACCTGCCCGCAGTTGGTGAACACCGACCGCACCGTGCCCGCCACCGCCGCCTCGAGATCGCAATCGGCAAAGACCAGCGCCGCGTTCTTGCCGCCAAGCTCGAACGAGATGTCGCGGGTGCCGGCGGCCGCCGCCCGCATGATCGCCTCGCCCGTCCGCGTCTCGCCGGTGAAGGTGATCGCATCGACGCCGGGATGCCGGGTCAGCGCCTCGCCCGCCGAGCCGGGGCCGAAGCCGTGCACCACGTTGAACACCCCCTGCGGCACGCCGACCGCGTTCATCACATCGCCCAGAAGGGCGCAGGTGGCCGGCGTTTCCTCGGACGGCTTGGCGACGACGGTATTGCCGCAGGCGAGCGCCGGCGCGACCTTCCATGTCATCAGGAGAAGCGGCAGGTTCCACGGGCTGATGACCGCGACCACGCCCTTGGGCCGGCGCATGGTGTAATTGAGCGCACCGGCCCCGTCGGGCGTGTCCATCGGGAAGGCCTGTTCGCCCAGACCCGCGATCATGTCGGCGAAGATGCGGAAATTCGCCGCCCCGCGCGGGATGTCCACGGCCCGCGCAAGGCCGTGGGGCTTGCCGGTGTCGGCCACCTCGGCGGCGAGGAAGTCGTCGAACCGCCGCTCGATCCCGGCTGCGACCGCCCGCATCATCGCGGCGCGCTCGGCGCGCGGCATGGCGCCCCAGGGGCCGGCCAGCGCCGCGCGGGCGGCGCGCACGGCGCGGTCCACATCGGCGGCCGAGGCCTCGGACACGCGGGCATGCACGGCGCCGGTGCAGGGGTTCACATCGTCGAACCAGCGGCCCGCCGCCCCCTCGACATAGGCGCCGTCGATGAAGTTCAGGATGTCTTTCATGCCCGGCCCTCCGCCTGTTGATCCGTCACCGCGGCCCCGGCGCCGAAGACCGCACCATAGGCCAGCACCTCGGCCGGTCCGGGCAGCGCAGCCTCGAGCGCGGCAAGCACGGCCCCGCCGCCCTCGATCCCCGCCGCCGTCGCGACTTCGGGCAGGCCGCGCCCGAGGGCCAGCAGGTCGCCCTGTTCGAGCCAGCCGAGCAACGTGCGGTTGGCCAGATCGTCCTCGGCCCCCGCCAGCCGCCCGGGATCGCCCGCGACCTCGACCGGGGCGGCCGATCGCGACAGCCCGCCGAGCCCGACGAGCGACACCCGCCGCCCCGTCTCGCGCACGACGCGCGCGACGGCCTGCCCGGCCGCCGCGGCCTCGAGCGGCGCGAGGCCGCCAAGGTCGAGAACGACCACGCGGAACCGCCCCCCGGGATCGATCGCGGCCAGCGCCGCCGCCACGCCGCCCGCGCCCATCGCCGCGGCATCGGGCGCGCGGCGCGGCGCAAGGCCCGCCGCGGCCAGCGCGCGGGCCAGCGGCTGGTCGAGCCGGATGTCGAGCGGGATGTCGCCGAAGGCGGCAAGGGCGGGGTCGCGGTAGCGGCCGGTCACGCGCGCCCGCGATCCGGGCGACAGGGCCGCCCGGGCCGGCCGGGCGGCGGTCAGCAGGACAAGCGTGTCGGGCCGCGCCTTGGCGATCCGGCCGGCAACGGTCCGCACCGCCGCGCGCAGGCCCTGCCAGTCGGGCGTGCCGGGCAGCAGGTGCAGCGCGGGGCTGGACGGCAGCAGGCTGGCCGAAACGATGGCCCCGGGCCGCACCGGCGGCAGCAGCCCGAGGCGCGGCATGCCGGCCGACCGCCCGACCGCCGCGCCGCGCAGATCGTCGAGCCAGCCGGCAATCCCGCGCGGCAGCAGCAGGATCAGCAGCACCGCCGCGATCCCCAGCGTCAGATCGCCCCCGCCCCAGAAGCCGACGAGGAACCGCTGCACGATGATGAACAGCACCGCCCCGATGATCGGCCCGACAAGGGTGCCCATCCCGCCGGCCACCACGATGAACACCGCATAGGCCGACCAGCGGATGTGGAATGCATCGGGCGGCGTGATCGTCACCTGGTCGATATAGTGGAGCGCCGCGGCAAGCCCGGCCATCGGCGCCGAGATCAGGAACACCATCGTCTTGATGCCGCGGATGTCGATGCCGATCGCCGTTGCCGCCTCTTCGTCGTCGCGCACGGCGGTGAGCGCCCGGCCATAGCGGCTGCGCAGCAGCCACCACACCACGGCGGTCGCCAGAACCACGAGGATCAGCCCGGCGTAATACCGCCCGTTGATCGTCGTCGCATTGGCGATGTTCATGCCCCCGCCGGCACCGACCACCCGCCATTCGTTGAAGATCGAGGCGACGGCAGAGGCGATGAGCCAGGTCGCGACGGCGAAATAGGCGCCCTGCAGCTTCAAGAGCGGCAGCGCCCCGAGGAAGATGAGGAACAGGATGATGACCCGCCGGATATAGCTGCCGCCGAAGATGTCGGCGCCGGGGTTCCACAGGATGATCGCCTCGTAGATCATCCACAGCACCAGCGCGACCCCGACCCCGATCCAGGTGTTGCGCCGCCCGTGCTGTTCCGACAGCGGCACGGCCTGCACCAGCGCGAAGGCGGCGGTGACGACGATGCTCAGGATCATCGCCCACCAGACGTTGACGCCCGCGTAGTAGTTCAGGATCGCCACCGTGAAGCCCGCGAGCCCGACATAGACCTGAAGCCCGAAGGACAAGAGGCCGCAGAACCCCGCCAGCAGGTTCCAGGCATGGCCGAGCGTGGCAAAGATGAACACCGTCATCAGCAGGACGGTGTAATACCGCCCGCCCTCCCCCGCGATCCACGGGAAGGCCACCAGCACCGCCAGCAGCGCCGCGACCAGCCAGGGCGCGACGCGGCGATCCGATGCGGCTGCCAGCGCCTGCCCGATCATCGCGCGAACAGCCCCTCGCGGAAGAACGCAAGCACCGCCAGCACGAGCATGTAGCCGCCCACGAGCTGTGCCGAGGGGCCGAAATACGTCCCCGCCAGCACCTGCACGATGCCGAGCAGGACGCCGCCGATCAGGCTGCCGACGATGGAGTTCATCCCCCCGATGATGACCACGCCGAAGGCGATCAGGATGAACTGCGGCCCGTCGAAGGGCTGGAAGGTCCGCGTCATGCCGATCATGAACCCCGCGACCCCGCTGATGGCCAGCGACAGGCCGAGCGCGACGGCGAACACATGCTCGGTCCGGATGCCCATCAGGGCGGCATAGGTGGGGTTGTCGGACGCCGCGCGGATCGCCCGGCCCGTCGCCGTATGCCGCAGGAACAGATGCAGGAGGATCAGGAGCAGGATGGCCACGCCAAAGAAGATCACCCGCAGCAGCGACACCGACAGATCGGACGACAGCCGCACCGCCGAGAAGGCCAGCGAATTGCGGATCGTCATGGAATCGGACGAAAAGATCGCGAGCAGGCCGTGCGAGATGAAGATGCCCAGCCCGAAGGTGACCAGGATCGGCGCCATCAGCCCGAAATTCGCCGACATCCCCCGCCGCTCCATCGCCTGCACCGACACGCGGTTGAGCAGGAAACGCTGCAAGCCGTAACCGATGCCGAACATGATCGGCACCACGAACACCAGCACGAGGAATGTCGGGATCGGCAGCACCTGGAGGATCACCGCGGAAAGATAGGCCCCGACGATCAGGAACTCGCCATGGGCGAGGTTCACCAGCCGCATCACCCCGAAGGACAGCGCAAGACCGATCGACAGGATCGCGTAATATCCGCCGATGAACGTGCCCGTCAGGAACGCATTGGCAAGGTCGATCAGCGTCCAGTAGAGCGCCTCGTCGAAACCCGGGTCCATCAGTTTCCCCCGCCGTGGCGCGTGCCGAAATAGGCATCCGTGATCTCGGCCGCCGACAGCCTGTCCGGCGCGCCGTCGAGCACGATGCGCCCCTCGAGCATCACCAGCACATGATCGGCCACGGCCAGCGCGCGCTTCATGTCCTGCTCGATCACCACGCAGGTCACCCCGCCGGCGTTGATCGCGCGGACCTGCCGATAGATGTCATCAACGACGATCGGCGCGAGGCCGAGCGAGAGCTCGTCGAAAAGGATCACCGCCGGCTCGGACATCAGCGCGCGGCCGATGGCGACCATCTGCTGCTCGCCCCCCGACATCTGGCTGACGGGCTGGTTGCGGCGTTCGGCGAGGCGGGGGAAGAAGGCATAGATCTCGTCCAGCCGCGCCGCTGCCCGTTCGCGGGCCCGGGGCAGATGCGCGCCGACCAGAAGGTTCTCGGCGACCGTCATCCGCTGGAACAGCATCCGCCCCTCGGGGACCATGGTCACGCCGCTGTCGACGATCCTTTCGGTCGCAAGCTTGTCGAGCCGCCGCCCCTGGCATTCGATCCGCCCCTCGATCCGCGCCTTCGCGCCCTGGTTCATCATGCCTGTGATGGCGCGCAGAAGCGTTGATTTTCCCGCCCCGTTGGCGCCGATGACCGACACGACCTCGCCGGGATTGGCGGTAAAGCTGATGTCGTAGAGCGCCCGCAGCTCGCCATACCAGGCCGACAGGCCATCGACGGTCAGGATCGGATACCGCCCCTCGCGCCCGGGCTTGGAGAACAGGTTGCCCTTACGCACCAAGGTAGACACGCTGCACCTCGGGCGATCGGATGACATCCTGCGGCGGGCCCTGCGCGATGATCCGCCCGCCGGCCAGCGCCAGCAGGCGGTCGGTCGCGCGCAGCATCGTCTTCATCACATGCTCGATCCAGACGACGGTGATCCCGGCGCCCTTGATCCGCGCGACGAGGTCGATGAAGTCGTCCACCTCGGCGTCGGTCAGGCCCGCCGCTACCTCGTCGATCAAGAGGAGGCTGGGGCGGGTGGCGAGCGCGCGGGCAAGCTCGTGCCGCTTGCGCCCCAGAAGCGGCAGCTTGCCCGCCAGCATGTCGCGCTCGCGCACAAGGCCGGTGAAGGCCAGCACCTCGTCCACCCATTCGCCGCTTTCCGCCTCTTCGAGCTGGCCGGCAAAGACCGCGGCGACGGCAAGGTTTTCCCGCACTGTCATATGGGTGAAGGGTCGCGGGATCTGGTAGGTCCGCACGATCCCCATCCGTGCGCGCCGGTGCGTCGGCAGCGGCGTCACATCGCGCCCGGCAAAGAGGATCTGCCCGGAATCGAGCGGGACGGTCCCCGCCAGCAGGCCAAACAGCGTCGTCTTGCCCGCGCCGTTCGGCCCGATGATGCCGACCACCTCGCCCTCGGGGACGTCAAAGCTGATGTCCTCGGCGATGCGGACGGCGCCGAAGGCCTTGTTGAGCCCGCGGGCCTCGAGCAATGCAGTCATCCCCGCGCCCCGCTGGGAAAGAGCCGCCGGTCGATCCCGCCGCGCGGGGGTGCGATGCGCGGGCGGTGGTCCATCACGTCGAGGATCGCGCGGGTCAGCGGCGCGTCCGCATCGCCCAGGTCGGTGATGGCGGTGAAATGGTTGCGCCCCAGTTGCGGGAACAACGCGGCGCGGTTTCCCTTCGCCTCCCAGCCGGCGCGGAATTCCTCGGAATGGCGGTAGAATTCGCGCGATTCGTCGCTGCCCCAGGTGATGAGCATCCGCGCAGGCGACCGCGCCATAAGGCGCTGCGGGCTCGCCTCGGCGATGTCGCGGGGGGTGATGCGCAGGTCGGGCTGCAGGAAGGTGAGCGCGATCGGCTCGAGGTCGAAGAGCCCGCTGATCGGCACGATGGCCCGCACGGTGCGCGCCGGCAGGCCATAGCGCCCGGCCCAGTCGGTCAGGGCGCACATCGCGGCAAGGTGCCCGCCCGCCGAATGGCCGCAGACGGTGATGTTTTCCGCATCGCCGTTGAACCGCGCGATGTTGCGCACGCACCAGGCGGTGAGCGCGCGCATCTGGCGCGCGATCTCGGGGATGGTGACGGCGGGGCAGAGGTCGTAGTTGGCCACGACGACCGTCACGCCGGAGGGCACGAAACCGCTGGCGACGAACGAGAATTCGCGCGCCGACAGGATCCGCCAATAGCCGCCGTGGACAAAGATCAGCACCGGCGCCCCGGGGTTCGCCGCCGGAAAGATGTCGGCATATTCGGCCAGCGTCTCGCCGTAGCGCACGCCGGCCGCATGGCGCAGGTCACGCCGGGCGGCCTCGCTGGCCGCGGTATACTGACGGGCATAGACCATGAAATCGGGGACCGAGCCCTCGACGTCATAGGCCTCGTCCAGCGCCTTCTGGGTCTTGAAATCGCGAAAGAGCATGCTGGACGACTGCCGGACGGGGGCGCCGGACCGATCGCGGCCCGGCGCCGTTGACGGTGACTATTGCTGGAACAGACGCATCTCGGCGGTCTTGGCCACCTCGGGATAGACCTCGTTGAAGACGTTTTCCTTCACCAGATCGCCCGCCGCATTGCGCTGCCACTGCGCGCCGCCGAGCGGCGCGACCGAGTAGTTCTGATCGTTGAACTTCACGCGCCCGGTGACGGTCATCAGGTCGGTCTCGGCCAGCGCCGCGATCAGCGCCGCGCGATCCTTGCTGCCGGCCCGCTGCAGGGCATCGAAGAGCACGTCATAGCTCGCGTCCGTCCAGGCCAGCGGCGGCGAGTAGAGCTTGCCGGGGTTCTGCGACTGATAGGCATCGACCAGCCCCTGCCCGGTATAGCCGCCGAACTTCGATTCGCCGGGGAAGGCCGGGGACCAGAAGTTGACGCTCAGGATGTCGATCCCGAAATCGCCGAGGGCGCGCATCGGCTCGGGGTAACCCGTGCCCTTGTCGATGATGTACATCTTGGGCTTGAAGCCGAGCTGCGCGGCCTGCTGCAGGTAGCTCTGCAGGTCCGGCGGGGCGAGAACGCCCGTCACCACCTCGACGCGGTTGCGCTTGAACTGGTTGATGATGGCCGAAAAATCGGGCAGGCCCTGCTCGAAGCGCCCCGGATCGACATTCTTCCACCCGTTCGCCTCGAAGGCGGGGGTGAAGATCGAGGCGAACACGACGCCGTCGGGATCGTTGGGGTAGAGGAACCCGATGTTGCCGTTGAACCCGCCTGGCAGCGACTTGATCATCCCGATATGGTTGGTCACGAGATCGGGCACGCCAAAGAAGAAGTGGAACGTGCTTTTATAGTCCTTGGGCTTGCCGTCGGGCCCGAAGAGCCAGGCCTCGATCGGCGTGTTCGAGGTGATGCAGGGGATGCCGTACCGCTCGCAGAGGTCCGAGGGCGCATTGGTCGTGTCTGGCGTGCCCTGGGCCATGAGCACATCGACCTGGTCATTCAGGATCGCCGCCTGCGCCGCCTCGGCCGATCCGGCGGCCGTCCCGCGCGAATCGTAGATGCGATACTCGATCTTGCACATCTGGTCGCCGACCGCGAGCATGCCGCCCTCGAGCTGGGCGATCTTGTGGTCGTCAACCCAGGGCGTCTCGCGGCCCATGTCCACCAGCGGTCCGGTCATCGGCACCACGCGCCCGACCTTGACGACGCATTCCTGTGCGGCAGCGGCCCCGGCGGTCAGTGCCAGCACCGCCACGGTCAGTCCCAGTCCCCTCAATCGCATTGTCCGTCTCCCTGTCAGCCGTTTGTCGTTGTCAAACCCGGAATTCGATCGCCGCGGCGCCCGAGCCGTAGGTGGCGCCATAGGCATGGATCTGCGCACCCCCGATCCGCCGCCCGAGGGCGCCGAGGATCCAGGCGAAATGCTTGAACCCCATGTCGGCCTTGGCCTCCTTCGCATAGTCCTGCGCGAAGGCGCCGAGCTCGGCCGCGCTGCCGCCCGCCTGGATGCGGGCGAGCATCTTGCGGTTCCATGCGTCATCCTCGGCGCTGGCGATGCCGTCGGTGCTGATGTCGATCTCGTGCCGGAAGATCGAGCCCGACAGCCCGCCGACGCCCACCACCGCCACGCGGCGCCCGAGCCGGCGGGCCTTGTCCACCGCCATCTCGGCCAGCGCCACCGTCTCGTCAAAGCTGTGGTAGAGGTTGTTCGATCCGATTGTCAGCGGAATGCGCCCGCCCGGGTTCAGGAAGGCATTGGCGACGATGGTGCCGGTGTCGATCGGGAACTTGTCGTAATCCACCCCCTTGGACGAAATGCCGATTTCGCGCGACCCCTCGATGCAGGCTGCGGCGAGTTCGGTGTCGCAGGTCAGGCGGTATTCGAGATCGCCGTAGTCGTACCAGTTCTGGTCCACATGCACATCGTCGAAGGACCGCCGCATCTGCCAGAGCTGGTCGAGCACCGCCATCCACTGCGTCGAGTAGAGCAGGATCGTATCGGGCCGCGCCGCCGACAGCGACCGCCCCATCGCGCGACAGGCGGCGGCAAGCCCGGCCCAGGGCGGGTTGTCCGGCCGGAAATGCGGCAGCGGGTTGGCGGGCACGAGATAGGCGGCGACAACGGTCATGCGCGGCGCATCCCCGTCAGCGATTGAGCGGGCGCGCGCCGATCGCGGGCCCCTCGCCGGTGAAGATGCCGGGCGCGGCACCGAAGGCCGGCGCCCTGTCCCAGGAACCGCCGGCCATCGCCGGCTCGGGGCGCTGCGTGCCCGCCACCCTGCCCCGCCACTGGTCCGCCGGCGTGGCAAGGCCGTGTTTCGTCAGATCCCATTCGAAGACCGCATTGCCGGTGCCGATGACATTGCCGAACCCCAGAAGCTCGCCCGGAAGCTCCGGATAGCCCATGGTCGAGAACATCCAGGTGAAGGATCCCGCCTTGAATTCGGCAAAGGCAATCTCGACGAATTCGGGCAGGAGCTTGTGCACCTCGCTCATCCGCCCCTCGCGCATCATCTTGATGAGGCGCATGTCCCATTGGTACATCTCCATCGAATAGGGATGTTCCTGGCTCATGTCCTCGGGCGTGTCGGGTTCGGTCTGGAAATGCCGGTGGCTCATCGTGGCCGAACACAGCAGGACCGCGCGCCGCCCGCTTTCGATGATGGCGCGGCGGGTCGCCTTGCCGAGGCGGTCCATCTCCTCGAACCCTTCCTCGGTGGTGAGGTAATAGGGCGAGTTGTTGGCCGACAGGCCGACCACCGGGATATCCCATTGCGGCCGCGCAAGGTGCAGCGAGGTGATGGTGCCATAATCCACCCGGAACTTCGGGTTGCTCATCAGTTTCGACACAAGGCCAAGCTCGCGCGCGTATTTCGACGCGAGCTGCGCAAGCTCGACGTCCACCGTCAGGTCGTAGGTGTAGCGGAAGAGATTGGGAAAGATCGGATCGACCGACTTGCCCTGAAGCCGCGGCACGCCGAGGAAATGGTGGCCAAGCTGGGTGTTCCAGTGCGGCGAATGGACCAGCAGCACATCGGGCTTGAGCCGCTCGATGCTCTCGCGGACCTTCTCGTAGGCCCAGCGAAGCTGTTCCCACCCGCCCTTGCTGCGCGGCTCGTTCTGGGGCGGGTTCTCGCCATAGACGAGATGCGGCGGATGCGGCGCGATGAAGCCGGCGACGATTTCCCCTTTGGCCATGTCAAACCCCTTTCATACCCCTTGGCGAACGGTCATCGGTCGGACCCGTTGGTGGCGATATAGGCGGTCCCGCGCAGCTCGATCAGCTGCGACGGGCGCGGCAGGCGCTCGACCGCGACGGTCGTGCGGGCGGGGCCCTCGGGCGAGAAATAGCGGCTGTAGACATCGTTGTAGCCGGCGAAATCGCCCATGCTGACCAGATAGGTCGTTACCTCGACGAGGTTTTCCAGATCGCCGCCCGCCCGCCGCAGGATGTCGCGCAGCGCCTCGATGGTGGCGGCCGTCTGGGCGCGGATATCCGCCCCCTCCCCTGCCGCCACGCCCGAGACGAAGACGAACGGCCCGGCACGGCTGTAGAGGGGGCCGGCCGCCGGCGCGCCATCCGGCAGCGCCTCGAGATCCGCGCGGGCTGGAAGATGCGTCATGCCGCACCGCCCGCGACCGGATGATAGAACAGGAACTCGGCCTCGATCTGCGCGCCGAGCGGCAGTTGCGACACGCCCACGGCGGTGCGCGCAGGCAGGCTGCCTGCGCCGGCAAGGAATGCGTCCCAAGCCGCGTTGACGGCATCGAAGCGGTGAAAAGCGGTCAGATAGAGCGTCGCCGACATCAGATCCTCGCGCCGCAGGCCGTTGTCGCGCATCAGCGCGCCAAGATTGCCCAGCACCTGCCGGCACTCCGCGGCGACACCGCCGTGCACGAGCGTGCCGGTCCGCGGATCGAGGCCGACCATGCCGGCCGTCTTGACGAACGGCCCCATCCGCACGGCGGGGGCATAGCGGAATTTCGGTTTCGGCTGGCTGTCCAAGACGACGGTCACCAGGCATCCTCCCGGCTGATGGGAAGAGCCTACCTTGGATATTGAGAAAGTAAACCAATAATTGAGATTTGATTCCGCTTGTGCCAAGCTCCGCATCACGCGGGCGCCGTGCCGCACAGGGCATGCGGCGCAAGATCATCGGAGGGCTGGTCGAATGGGCTTCCTCGCAGCGACGATCCTGTCGATCGTCGTCCTTGCCATCGCGATCGTCATCGCCTGGGTGATCTTCGCGTGGCTCTACCGGCGCGCCACCAAGGAAGTCGCCTTCGTGCGCACCGGCATGGGCGGGCAGAAGGTGGTGCAGAACGGCGGCGCCTTCGTCGTGCCCGTCCTTCACGACATCATCCGGGTGAACATGGGCACCAACCGGCTCGAGATCAGCCGTGCCGATGCCCGGTCGGTCATCACCCGCGACCGGCTGCGCGTCGATGTGACGGCCGAATTCTATGTCCGCGTCGGCGGCAACACGGCAGCGATCGCGCTGGCCGCGCAGTCGCTGGGCGCCAAGACTGCCCGGCCCGAGGCGATGCGCGAATTGCTCGAAGGCCGGTTCGTTGATGCCCTTCGCACCATCGCCGCCGAAATGAGCATGGAGGAACTGCACGAACAGCGCGGCGAATACATCCGCCGCGTCAAGGAACTCGTCCGGCCCGAGATCGAACAGACGGGGCTCGAACTCGAAAGCGCCTCGCTCACCGCGCTCGACCAGACCAAGCGCGAATTCTTCGACCCCTCGAACGCCTTCGACGCCGAGGGCCTCACGCGCCTGACCGCCGATATCGAGGAACGCCGGCTCAAGCGGAACGCGATCGAGCAGGACAGCGAAATCTCGATCCAGAAGAAGAAGCTGGAAAGCGAGACACGCCGGCTGGAGCTTGCGCGCGAGGAGGAATACGCCCGCCTGCGCCAGCAGCAGGACGTGGCGATCCGCCGGGCCGAACAGGCCGCGCTCATCTCGGCCGAAGAGGCCGCCAAGCGCCGCGAGGCCGAAGAGGCGCGCGTGGCGGCCGAACTGGCCGTCAGCCTTGCGACCGTGCGGGCCGAGCAGCAGCGCGAGGTCGAGAAGCTGGCGGTCAAGCGCGAGATCGAACGGCAGACCCAGATCACGCGGCAGGACGGCGAGATCGCGGCCTACGAGACCGAGCTTGCGCTGCAGACCCGCCGGATCGGGAATGCCAAGCAGATCGCGCTGGAAGAGGCCGCATCCAACGCCGAACGCCGCCGCGTCGAGGCCGAGAAGAGCCGCGAGGCCGAAGAGGCCCGCATCGCCGCCGACCGCGACATCCAGCTTGCCCGGGCCGCATCGGGCGAGGCGACCGCGCTGCGCGAGATCGCGGCGCAATCGGCCGTCGAAACCGAGGAACAGAGGAAACGCCGCATCGTGGACGACGCCCGCGCCGAGGCCGACAAGGACATCCGCCTCGCCCGGCTGGAGCGGGAACGGCTGATCGCCCTGCGCCAGGCCGAGCAGTCGGCCGAGATCGCGCTGGGCGAGACGGCCAAGAAGGCCGAGGCCGACGCGGCCGTGATCCGCACCGAGACCGAGATCGAGACGCTGCGGGTCGAGACGCGCAAGGCGCTCGAAACCGCCCGGACGCGCGCCGACGAGGCGGTGGAGATCGCGAAGGCGAAGAAGAAGGAGGCCGTATCGGCCGCCAACATCGACGCCACCCTCGCCATCGACCTGCGCAGCATCGCCCAGAGCCAGACCCTGACCGAGGGCGAACATCGCCGCGACATCGCGGTTGCCGAAAGCCAGAAGGGCCAGATCGCCGCCCTCGCCGAGGCCGAGGCGGCGCGCGTCGCGCTCGTCAAGGCGCAGGCCGAGCTGGAACTCGTGCGCGAGAAGGAGCGCGAGGAGCGCGCCAAGATCGTCGCCCTCATCAAGGCGCGCGCCGAGGCCGAGCGCGAGACGGTGGCGATGCTGGTTCAGGCCGAGGCGCGGTTCCGCGAGGCCGAGGATATCGCCAAGGCCAGCGCGATCGAGACGCAGTCGAAATCGGCCCGCCTCACTGCCCTGGCCGCGGCGGAGGCGCTGGCAGAAAAGGCGCGGCTCGAAGCCGAGGGGCTGCGCCACGAGACCGATGCGGCCGGCGTGCGCGCGATGACCGAGGCAGAGAACACCATGTCGGCAGAACTCATGGCGCTCAAGCTGCGGATGTCGGTGATCGACCACCTCAAGGACATCATCCGCGAAAGCGCCCGGCCGATGGAGAACATCAACGATATCCGCATCGTGCAGGTCGATGGCGTGCTCGGGCGGCAGGGCCTCGGCGGCGGCGAGCCGGTGGCGACGGGCAGCGGCAGCCTGCCCGAGCAGCTCGTGGACAGCGCCCTGCGCTACCGCACGCAGGCGCCGGTAGTGGATTCGCTCCTGGCCGAACTGGGGCTCAAGGGGCCGGGCAGCGAGGCCGTTTCGGGCTTTCTGGCCGAACAGATCGCCCGCAAGGCGGCGCCCGGCACCGAGCCGGGCTGAGCAGGCGCGGGCCCATGCCGACGCCGAAGAACAATTCGGTCATCAAGGCCTTCGACATGCTGCGCCTGCTCGGCCGCGCATCCCGGCCGCTCAGCGTGCAGGAGATCGCCCGCGACACCGGCACGACGCTGTCCACCGCGCACCGCTTCCTGCTGACGCTGGAAGAGATCGGGGCGGTTGCGCGGTCGCCCGGCAACCTCTACCACCTCGGGATCCTGATTTCCGAACTGGGCCAGAGCGCGGGGCGAGACCGGATCCTGACCGAACGGGCACGGGTGCTGATCGAGGCGCTGGCGGAATCGCTGGGCGAGACGGTGAGCCTGACGCTCTTCACCCATGCCGAGATGCGCAAGGTCGCCTGGCACGAGCCGCGCCGCGCGCTCGTCTGCCGCGAGCGGAGCGATTTCGGGCCGGCGTTCCATTTCACCTCGGTCGGCAAGCTTTACCTTTCATCGCTTCCCATCACGGTCTGCGAGGAAAGCCTGTCGGTCCTCTCGATGGCACCGCTCACCCCCCGATCCGTGCGCAGTGTCGAGGATCTGCGCCAGCAGATCCGCGAGATCCGGGAAACCGGCATTGCGGCGAGCCGCGAGGAGACCGAGCCGGGGATGATCGAGATCAGCGTGCCGATGACCTCGGCCGAGGGCGAGATCATCGGCGCGCTGACCATCGCCGCCCCGGCCTCGCGCATCGATGCGCAGGCCGAGCGCGCGGCGATCGCCGCGCTGCGCCAGACGGTGCAGGCGATCACCCGCCGGGTCTTCGTCAAATCCTACACAATCCCCGGCAAGGCCCGCCCCCGCGGCAGCTTTCCGCATCTCAAGCGGGCCGGCCCGCTCGTCTTCGTCTCGGGGACGAGCGCGCGCCGCCCCGACGACAGCTTTGCCGGGGCGACGGTCTATCCCGACGGCAGCGTCTATCTCGACACGTATGAGCAGACGCGTGAGACGATGCTGAACGTCGCCGACATCCTCGCCTCGCTGGCGCTTCGGCCGGCCGATATCGTCAGCATCGAGGCGTTCCTGACCGACATGGGCGATCTCGGCCGTTTCCGGCAGGCGCTCGCGCGCAGCTTCGAGGGTGCGATGCCGCCGGTCACGGTGGTGCCGGCCCGAGCGCTGCCGCATCCCCACCAGGCGGTCATGATCAAGGCCGTCGCCCATTGCGAGACCGACTGATCCCCCGCCCCGAACCGGAGACCCCGAATGCTCAGCCACGAAGAACGCCTCGCCGCCGTCGCATCGCTCGAGGCGTCGCATGCCAGCAAGGTGCAGGGCCGCCGGCCCTCCGAGGTCTATCCGCATATCGAGATCGCCGACAGCTATGCCATCTCCTCGATGGTGGCCGAGCGGCGCGTGGCCGCGGGCGCGCGGATCATCGGGCACAAGATCGGCCTGACCTCCAAGGCGATGCAGGCGGCATCGAAGATCGACGAGCCGGATTACGGTTACATATTCGATGATCTGCTGCTCGAGAACGGCGCCAAGGTGCCGTTCGCCAACTACTGCGTGCCGCGGGTCGAGCCGGAACTGACCTTCGTTCTGAAATCGCCCCTGAAGGGGCCGGGGGTCGGCCTGCTCGACGTGCTGCGGGCGACCGAATATGTCGTCCCCTCGATCGAGATCATCGACGCCCGCGTGACCGAACTGCGGCGCATCTTCGATACCGTGGCCGACAACGGGGCGGCGGCGGGGCTGATCCTCGGCGGGCGCCCGGTGCGCCCGGACGACGTGGACCTGCGCTGGGTCGGCGCGATCTTCCACCGCAACGCCGATATCGAGGAAACCGGCATCGCGGCCGGCGTGCTCGGCCATCCGGCGCTGGCGGTGGCCTGGCTTGCCAACAAGCTTGCCCCCTTCGGCACGGTGCTCGAACCCGGCCACATGCTGCTGTCGGGATCGTTCACGCGGCCGGTCTGGGCGGCGCGCGGCGATACGATCCTTGCGGATTTCGGGCCGCTCGGGACGGTTTCGGTCCAGTTCACCTGACGCCGCGGCGGGTCGCCGCGCGCGGGTCGGCGCCACGGGCCTCGCCGCCGCGACGCGGCGCTGGCGTCTGGCCTCGGAGGCCGTCGTGGATTCGGTCACCGACCAGCGTTCCGCAGGCTGCGCCTGCTGGCGCGGCCGGAGGATGGCAGACAGCGCGGTCAGCAGGCGGTCGTCAGGCAGAGCGGGCGGCGGCACACGGCGAGTCCGATGATATCAGATGCCTGATCTCCGGTTAGATGCTGACCCGAGGCCGCAGCAACGGGAACCGCATGACGGATCGTGCCGGAACCGCCGAGGGATCGGGCTTCGCCCCGCTCGCCCGGCCGTGCCGGCTCTCGGACGCAGTGGCGCGCCAGATCGCCCGGCGGATCGAGGCCGGCCTGCTCCCCCCCCTCGTCCCCCGTGCCAGCAACTGCCGACCGGATCAGGCCTCGCGCCTGCCGGTCGAGACGGTGGCGGGCGCGCTCTGGCCGATGCTGGGGGTCAAGATCGTGGTGCTGGGCTTCGTGACCTATGTGCCGGCGATCACGCTGTCGCTGCCCTCGCTGCTGCGATAGCGAGTGCGGCCGGGCGCCGGCAGCATGGCGCACAGGGACCGGACCCGCGCGCGACGCTCCGGGCGCGGCGGCGAGTTGCAGCGATCGGCGGTGTCTCGACCGGCGGCGCGCGCCACGTCCCCGAGGGTGTCACGCCGCGCCGCCACCGCCCCGCTGCCGGGCCGACAGCACGAGCCAGGCCGCGGGCGTGACGATCAGGATCGTCGCCGTGGCGAGCCCGAGGCCCGCCGCGATCACCGTGCCCAGCGCCGCGCGGGCCTCGGCGCCCGGGCCGCTGGCCAGCATCAGGGGCAGCGCGCCCAGCACGGTCGCGGCCAGCGTCATCGCCACCGGCCTGAGGCGCAGCGCCCAGGCCCGGGCCATGGCGGCGCGCGGGCTGGCGCCTGCGCGGCGCGCGCTCTCGGCAAACTCGACGATCAGCACGGCGGTCTTGGCCGCCAGACCAAGGAGCAGCAGGAGCCCGATCTGGGCGTAGAGGTTCAGGCTGACCCCGGTCCAGCCCAGCGCATAGACCCCGGCGGCCAGCGCCGGCGGCACGCTGGCCATGACCGCGAGCGCCGCGCGCGGGCTCTCGAACTGGGCGGACAGCGCGAGGAACGTCAGCAGCGCCGAAACCCCGATCGCCAGCGCAAAGCTCTGGTCGGCGTCGCCCTGGGTCGCGGCCTCGGCCAGCGGAATGAGGCGCATGTCGGGGTCGATGATCCCGGCAGCGAGGGCACGCGCCGCCGCCAGCCCTTCGGCCAGGCCCAGGCCCGCGGCCGGGGTGGCGCGCAGCTCGACGGCGCGGCGCTGGCCCTCGCGCGCCAGTTCCGCCGGGGCTGCGCGCTCGGCCACATGCACGAGATCGGCCAGAGCGACGGCAGCGCCCCCGGTCCCCGGCACCAGGATGCCCGCCAGCCCCGGCAAATCGGCGACCGGGCGGCGGGCGGTCAGCACGAGATCGAGGCTGCCGTCGCCGGTGGCCAGGCTGCCCAGCGTCAGCCCCGCGGCGGCGGCGCGCAGCATCTCGCCGGCCGCCTCGGGGGCGACGCCGCTGTGCAGCAGCCGGTCGCGGTCGAGCGTCAGCGCCAGTTCCGGCTGGCCCGCGGCAAGGCGGGTGCGGGCCGCGGCAAAGGCGGGGTCGTCGGCCAGCGCGGCGGCCAGCGCCTGCGCCCGGTCGGCCAGGCGGTCGTAGTCGGCGCCCAGCAGTGCGAGGCGCAGCCCCTCGCCTGCGCCGCGAATGCGCAGGCCCGAGGGCAGGCGCACCGCCGCATCGAGCCCGGGCAGGGTGTCGATCAGCCGGGCGGCCTCGGCCACGATCTCGGCCTGCGGGCGGCGGGCCTCCCACGGGGCGAGGCGCAGGGTGATCTTGCCCTGGTCCGTGCGCCCGCCGCCGCCCGCCTCGACGAAGAGGTTGGCCACCTCGCCCGAGGCCGCCAGCGGGGCGAGCGCCGCCTCGAGGGACGCCATGCGCGCCTCGGTCACCTCGAGCGCGGCCTGCGTCGGCAGGTCCACGCGCAGCTCGAAACTGCCGCGATCCTCGGCCGGGACCAGCTCGCGCGGCAGCCCGCCCAGAGCGACCCAGCCGCCCAGCACCAGCACCCCCGCCCCGGCCAGCACCGGCAGCGGCGCGGCCACGAGTGCTGCGGCCATCCGGGCGCGCCAGCCCCGCGCATCGGCCGCGGGGGCGGCGGGGGCGTCGGGCAAGAGCCGCGCGGCCATCATCGGCACCAGCGTCAGCGCGACATAGGTGGAAATCGCCGTCGCCGCCGCCAGCGTGACCGCGAATTCGCGGAACAGCCCCCCGATCAGGCCCGGCAGGAACACCAGCGGCAGGATCACCGCGATCAGCACGGCGGTGGTGGCGATGGCGGCAAATCGGACCTCGGCCGTGCCCTCGGCCGCCGCGCGCGCCGCCGGCATCCCCCGGGCGCGCAGCCGGGCAATGTTTTCCAGCACGACGATGGAATCGTCCACCACCAGCCCCGCCGCGAGCACCAGCGCCATCAGCGTCAGCACGTTGATCGAGAACCCCAGCGCCCAAAGCACCGCCAGCGTGCCCGCCAGCGCCACCGGCAGGCTGACCGCCGGGATCAGCGCCATCCGCGGCTGGCGAAGGAACGCGAGGATCACTGCCAGCACGATGCCCGTGGCCATCACCAGCGCCAGCACCACCTCGCGCACCGCGCCGGCCACGAACTCGGCCTCGTCCTCGACCACGCGCAGGGTCACATCGCCGGGCAGGTCGGCGGACATCTCGGCCACCGCCGCCGCCACTGCCGCCGACATCGCCAGCACGTTCCCCCCCGGCTGGCGCAGGATGCCGATGCCGATGCCGGCCTCGCCATCGACGCGCAAGAGGCTTTCGCCCGGGCCGGGGCCCTCGACGATGACCGCCAGATCGCCGAGCGTGATCCCCGGCGCCACCGGCAGCGCGGCCAGCGCATCGGGGTCGGGCGCCGGGGCGCCCAGCGTGACCGGGATCGCCTGGCGCGCACCGTCGAAGCGGCCCACCGGCAGGTCGATCTGCGCCCGCCGCAGCGCCCCGCGCAGGTCGTCCGGCACGAGGCCCAGTGCCGCCATCCGCTCCAGATCGGCCTCGATGCGCAGCACCGCATCGCGCCGGCCGCGGATCGCGACATCGGCCACCCCGGGCAGGGCGATCAGCCGGTCTTCGATCCGCTCGGCCACCAGACGGGTGAGGGCCGTCGCGGGCCGGGTGTCCGAGGTCAGCGCCAGCAGGATCGCGGGGCGCGCATCGTCATCGGCCTTGACCACGCGCGGCGCCTCGGCACCGTCGGGCAGGCGCGGGGCAACGCGGGCCACCGCCTCGCGCAGGTCGGCAGCAGCCTGGTCGGGGTCCACCCCTTCGGCGAGTTCCGCCACCACCCGGCTGCGACCCGCGCGCGAGGCCGACGAGATCGCCGCCACCCCCGCCACCCGCGCCGCCGCCCCCTCGATGCGGGCGGTGATCTCGCGGTCGATCAGTTCGGCCGCGGCGCCATCCCAGGGCGTCGTGACCGTGACCACACCGCGTTCGACCTGCGGCAGTTCGCGCAACTCCAGCCCCGCCAGCGCCGCAAGGCCGGCGACGACGATCAGCAGGTTCAGAACCCCCGTCAGCACCGGGCGGCGCAGCGAGAGCGGCAGCGCGGGCGCAGAACCGGGCGCGGTCATGGCAGCAGCCCACGACGGACCAGTTGGACCGGCGCGGGTTCCGGCGCGGGCGGGGCGTCGAGCGTCACTACCGGGGCGCCCGGCCGCAGGCGCTGCGTGCCCTCGACCGCGACCAGATCGCCGGGCGCCAGATCGCCCTGTACCAGCAGCCGGTCGCCCTGGCGCGCCACGATCGCGACCGGGATGGGCTGCGCCCGCCCCTCGCGCAGCACCCACACGAAGGGCCCCGACCGCCCCCAGCCCACGGCCAGCGGATCGACCGCCGGCAGCGGCGCATGTTCGCGCCGCAGCTCGACCGTCACCCGCTGACCGGGGCTGAGGCCCGCACCGTCGCCCTCGATGCGGGCCTCGGCCGCCATCATGCCGGTGGCGGGGTCGATCCGGCCCTCGAGCGCGGTGACCCGCGCCGGATGCGGCGGCGTGTCGACCATGACCGCGCGCACCGCCACCCGATCGCCGGGCGCAACCGCCGCCGCCGCGCGCTCGGACAGATCGAAACTGACGGTCAGCCCGGTCTCGTCGCGGATCTCGGCGATAACGGTGCCGGCGGCGATCACCGCACCGGGGCGCACCGCGATCAACCCGATCCGGCCCGCAATCGGCGCGCGCAGCGTGCGGGCGGCCAGCGCGGCCCCGGCCGCCTCGCGGTCCAGTGCAGCCCGCGCCGCGGCCGCCCGTGCCGCCGCCAGTTGCGCCCGCGAGGCGGTTCCGGTCGCGGCCAGCGCCTCGGTCCGGGTCAGGATATCGCGGGCCTCCGCTTCCTCGGCCTCGGCGCGGGCCAGCGCTGCGCGCTCGTCGGCATCGTTCAGGTGCAGGATCGGATCGCCGGCGGCCACACGGGACCCCGGCGCGACCTGAACCTCGAGGACGCGCCCGCCGATCCGGGCAACAATCGGGGCGAGATCGGCGCTGTGCAGCCGGCCGAGGGCGACGTGCCGTTCCACCCGCGGCTGCGCCGCCACCGGCTCGGCGACCACCTGCACCGTCGCCGGCGCGCGGGCGGCCGCGCGCGGGACATCCCCGGAGACGCCGCGCAGAAGGCCGGGCATGACCCATGCGGCGGCCCCGCCCAGGGCGATGACAAGGGCCAGCAAGACTTGAAACCGAATCGTCACGACACCCTCCGCAGACAGTGCATGCGATCTGGCTGCGCGCGGCCAAACGGATCCTCAACGGGCCGCCGGCAGGTCGAGGCGGGCCGACAACCCGCCCGCGGGGGCCGCGCCGAGGCTGAGCGTGCCGCCGTAAAGCCCGGCCAGATCGGCCACGATGGCAAGGCCGAGGCCCGACCCGTCGCCCCCCTCGTCCAGCCGCGCCCCGCGGGCCATGAGCCGGTCGCGTTCGGCGGGCGGAATGCCCGGCCCGTCATCCTCGATGGCCAGCACCAGCCGGCCCGGCCCGGCGTCCGGCGCGGTCAGGCGCACGGTGCTGCCGGCATGGGCCAGCGCGTTCTCGATCAGATTTCCCAGCATTTCGGCCAGATCCTGCGCCTCGCCGGCGAAGGCGGGCAGCCGGCCGGGGTCGAGGTCGAGGGTCAAGCCGCGCCGCTCGGCCTGCGGGGCAAAGACCAGCGCAAGGTCCGCCAGAAGCGGCCCGACCTGGGCGGCGCGGGCAATCCCGGCCATCGGCCCGGCGGCGGCGGCGCGGCGCAGGTGCCAGCGGATCATCCGGTCCATCTGCGCCAGAAGCGCCGCATCCCTTCCCCGCGCCCGCAGGGTCAGCGTGGCCAGCGGCCCCTTCAGCGCATGGGCAAGGTTGCCGACATGGGTGCGCGCGCGCGCCACCGTGTCGGCATTGGCCGTCAGCAGCGCGTTGAGCGCCCGCGCCAGCGGGACGAGTTCGCGGACCCCCGGCTCGGGCAGCCGGTCGAGCCTGCCGAGGCGCAGCCGGTCGAGATCGGCGGCAAAGCGCCGGACGGCGCCCAGACCCAGCCGGATCGCCAGAAGCTGCGCGGCCGCCAGCGCCAGCCCCAGAACCACCAGCGAGGCCAGAAGCGGCCGGCGGATCCGGTCCAGCGCCGCCGCGCGTTCGGCCGCTGGCAGGGACACGGTCACGGTCAGCATCCGCGCCTCGCCCGGGGCGGTGAAATCGCGGGCGCGCAGGATCGCCCCCGGCGCCGCAATCGGCGCCCCCAGCAGCGACGGGGCCGCCGCCAGCACCGCCCCGCCCTCGGCCACAGCCCAGCCCCAGCCGGACCCGGGCTGTTCGTAGCGCGGATCGGGCGGCGGCGGATCGACCGTGAGCCGGCCCTCGTCGTCCCAGGCGGCGGCGGCCATGACCCCGCGCAGCGCGGCCTCGAGCTCGGCCGCAAGCCTTCGGTCCACGAAATCGGCCAGCAGCGCCGACAGCGCCACCCAGGCCGCCGCCAGCGCCATCACCGTCAGCCCCGCCGCAGCCAGCATCAGCCGCGCGGCCAGCGAGGGCGGGCCGGACCGGCTCATGCCGGCGGATCCTCCGGCCGCAGGCGATAGCCCTCGCCGCGCAGGGTCTCGATCCGGCCCTCGCCGATCTTCTTGCGGATCCGCCCGACGATCACCTCGATCGAGCGGAAATCGCGGTCCGCGTCGCGGTCGTACATGTGTTCGGACAGGTCCGTGCGGCTGACGATCCGGCCCTTGTTGAGGATCAGATGGCGCAGCAGACGCGCCTCGAAGGCGGTCAGTTTCACCGGCAGCCCGTCGAGCGTGACGATGCCGGTGGCGGTATCGAGCGCGAGCGCCCCGGCCGTGATCCGCGCGGCAGCATGGCCCGAGGCGCGGCGGATCAGGGTCGAGAGGCGCAGCGCCACCTCCTCGATCCGCACGGGTTTGAGCACATAGTCGTCGGCCCCGGCGCGGAACCCCGCCACCTTGTCGGCCCAGCCGTCGCGCCCGGTCAGGATCAGCACCGGCATGCCGATGCCCGCTGCCCGCCAGCGCGTCAGCACCGCGATCCCCGCCATCCCCGGCAGCCCGAGGTCGAGCACGGCCGCCGCATAGGTTTCGGTCGCGCCGAGATATTCGCCCCTTGCCCCGTCGCGGGCGATCTCGACCAGGAAACCCGCCTCGGCCAGCCCTTCGGCCAGCGCGGCGGCCAGGGCCGCGTCATCCTCGACCAGAAGGATCTTCATTCCTGCGCCCCGGGCAGGATCCGCGCCTCGGTCTGGCCCACGCCCTCGACTTCGAGAAACCGGCAGCCCGGTCCTGCGAGCCAGATGCGCAGCACATTGCCTGCGGGGGTCAGCCAGCGGATTTCGGTCGCATCGCCAAGGCTGCGCAGCGCCAGTGCCTCGCCGCGAAACCGCGCGGCGGCACAGGCCAGCGCCTCGGCCGGGGCAAGCGGCGCGGCCCCGGCGGCGATGGCCGAGGCCAGGAGGATGCAAAGGGGCAGGGCCGCGCGTATCATGGCGCGACGGTATCGCGGCACGAACCGCAATGAAACCGCAACAGCGCGGTTGCAGCGCCGTTGATGGCGAATCGGTCAGGGTGCGCCCATCGACAGGACAGACAGAAAGGACCTTGCGATGTTTGCTGCAAAACAGACCCTGCTTGCCGGCGCGGCGCTGATGGCGCTGGCCGCCCCGCTGCTGGCCGAGGAACTGCGCGGCCGCGTGACCGAAAGCTTCGGCACCCATGTGACGATCGAGGATCGCGGCACCCGCTGGCTGATCCGCCTGCCCGAGGGCGCGCAGGCCCCTGCCGAAGGCACCCGCATCATTGCCGACGGGACGCTGGAGGGCCGCATCCTGACCGCCGAGCGGATCGCGACCGAAGCCGGCCCGCGCGGGCCGCAGAGCGAGGATCGCATCGAGGATCGCCCCGGGCGCGAGCGGATGGAGAGCCGCCACGGCAGCGACCGGGCCGAGGATCGCGGGCCGCGCGGCCGCGAGCGGGCCGAGGATCGGCGCGCCCCGCTCGATCCGGCAGGTGCTGCCGATACGGCCGCACCGCGCCTGCCGGGCGTGACCGACCTTGCGCTGCGCCACCGCGCGCGGTCGGGCGATCTGCACTGGTCGGGCCGGCTGGGAGCTGGCGAGGTCCGGGTGGTCAGCGCATGGGACGGCACGGTCAAGCGCGTCGAAACCGACGGTGCCGCCCTGCCGCGCCCGGTGATCGACCGGGCGTTGCCGATGTCGCTGTCCGCGCTCGAAGGCGCCGAGCGGCTCGCGGCGGTGACGCGCGCCGAACAGCGCCCGCGCGGCGAGATCGTGCTGCGCGGCCGCGATGCCGGGGGCAGCGACCTCGAGATCAAATACGACCGGCGCGGGCGGCTCGACCGGGTGGAGCGGCGCCTGCCCCTGCCCGGGCTCGACCGCGACAGCGTGATCGCCCGGCTCGATGCGGCAGGCTACCGGGACATCGGCTGGGTCGGCTATGGCGCGCGCCATGTCGAGGCCGAGGCCGTCAACCCCTATGGCGAGCGCGTCGAGGTGCGGCTGAACCGCGATGGCCGGATCGACCGCGAGCGTCTGCTGAACTGAGGCCGGACGGTGCCGGGACTGATCCTGCGCGGCCCGCCGGGCGCGCAGGATCAGCCGTTATCCGGCCGGGATCGCGGCCGGACGGGCGAAAGGCGGTTTCGGTCATGCACGTCGTCAGTTGATTTGGGACGCTTGTGCGTTTTTCGGATTGGAGGCTCTGGCCCATCCTTGATTGAGATTACGGGTTTTCAGTTTGGTGGCGCAAGCGCTGGGTGAGCATGGTTTTTCGCTTGATTTCCTCTCGCTGTTTCAGGATCCGATCGCCCCGCCCGAAGTAGACATCGGCAGGCGTCAGGTTGCCCAGGTGTCCCATCCCGCGTGATTATGCGGTCGCTTCTTGAACAGCTCTGGCCTCTGGCGCTGTCAGTCCTTGAGCGGGTCGATGGGCGTTCGGCCCTTCAGGACGGATTGCGGCAGCTGACCGTTGTAGAGCCTGACGCAGCGCAGGATGGTCTGCACCAGGTCTTCGCCGCTGTGGAAATGGTGGCTCTGCAGCACGTCTTCGATCCGGCCGTTGAAGCGCTCGACCAGCCCTTTGGTCTGCGGGCGCATGGGCGGGGTCAGGCGGTGCTCGATGCCGATCTCCGCACAGAGGCGGTCGAAGTCGTGGTTGCCGGTGGCGGCGCGGCGGCGCAGGCCGAGCAGCCGATCTGTGAACTCTTTTCCGTTATCCGTCAGCACCCTGCTGATCTTCATCGGCGCGGCGCGCTCCAGATCGCGCAGAAACCGGCGGGCGTTCGCTGCGGTCTTCGCCGGATAGATGCGCATGAAGACCCAGCGGGTCGCGCGGTCGACGGCCACGAAGAGATAGCGGCGTCGATCCTCATCGGCCATCTTCGGCAGGTATTTCACGTCGATATGCAGGTTGCCGGGCTCGTAAGCCTTGAAGACACCCTGCGAGGGCCGCGGTGTCCTGGGCTTGAGGTCGCGCAAGTTGCCGACGCCGTGGCGGCGCAGGCAGCGGTCCAGCCCGGAGCGCGAGGCGTTGGGGTTCAGGAACTCGCGCACCACCGCGAGAAGGTCGTCCAGCGGCAGCAGCAGCGCCCGGCGCAGAACCACCGCAACTGCCTCCTGCGCAGGCGTGAGGGTGGTCTGCAACCGATGCGGCGTGTGGCTCCGATGCAGGACGCTGTCGCGCTTGCGCCACTTTCACACCGTCTGCTCGCTGATCCCGCAGCGCTCGGCCACCATCCAGGCAGGCTCGCTGCTCACCCGGATCGCCGCCCGGATCTTCGGCCTTCGCCATTGCCCTCGGACCAACGGCGGTCAATGGCTCAGCGTCGCCTGCTTGTGAAGACAGACCAGCATGCCAGCCCCCCGTCGCGATATCCCCGGAGGATCGATCTTGCCATGAACAGGGCGGTCCGGCGAGGGTTTATGTGATCATCCGGGATGGGACACATAGCTCTCCCGGTCCATGGCTTGAGCTTTCTGGACAAGAAATCGTTTGCGACATCCAGCTCTCCAATCTTGGCATGCAGATCACGGACAGTATCCTCGGCAATCTCTGCCGCCTCAGCCGCCTTGCCCCCGCGCTCAAAGATGCCAGCGGCACCCTCAAGCAGGGCTTTCTTCCACTGATGGATCATCGTCGGATGAACCTCATAGGCGGCCGCCAATTCCGACACCGTGCGCTCGCCCTTCAGCGCCTCCAACGCAACATGCGCATTGAACGCTGCGTCATGTTTCCTGCGTTTCGACATGTTCTAATATTCTCATACTGGGGATCAGCAGACATCAGATCATGGCTTTCCGTCATTGTGCGATCCTCGGGGGGGCAACTCAAACGTTGCCGGCGTCGGCGCGGTCCCGGGTGTCGGCCGGCATCGCCGGACATTCCCGCGTGAAGTCGTCGGCAGCGCAAAGGGCGCGGACGCACCGGCCGCGCGGCGCGATGCCCCCGCCGGATCAGCTCTGTGCCAAGACCCCGTGCAACAATCCCGTGCCGAAGCCGAGATCGGCCGAGAGCTGTGCGGCAAAGCCGCCGGCCGCCCGGATCGCGGCGCCGTCGGGTGTGAGGTCGATCAGCGCTGACGGCCCGATCACCGTGACGGCTAGCTGCATGGCACCCGTGAAGTCGAACACCGGCGCCGCCACCGCCGAGACGCCCGGGATGGGCCGGTCGAAGGTCAGCGCATATCCGGCGGCCCGCACTGCCTTGACCTCGGTCCAGTAGGCCGTCCGGGCATCCTCGCCCGGCAGTTCCAGCGCCACCAGCGGCGCCACCTGCTCGCGCGCCATGAAGGCCGCGAAAAGACGCCCCGTCGCCGTGCCCGTGACGGTGAACAGGCCGCCCACACGGACGTTGGCGTGAATGCGCGCGGGGCTTTCGTGGACCTGCACGATCACCGGCCCGTGCAACCCCCAGACCGAGACCGCGACCATGAGCTGCACCGCCTCGGCAAGGTCGGGCAGCCGCCGCATCGTTTCGCGCCAGACATCCTGCCCGCGCAGCCGGACGAGGCCAAGCTCGAGCGCGAACGGGCCGAGCGCGTAGAGCCCGCGGTCGGTCTGCTCGACCAGGCGGATCGCCCGCAGGCTTACGAGATAGGGGTGAAGCTGCGAGGGTGCGATGCCCACCGCCTCGGCGAGGTCGCGCAGCTTCAACGGCTCGCCCGCCTGCGCCATTGCGCGCAGGATCGCGCCCCCTGTTTCGAGCGATTGCACGCCCCGCTGCGGCTTGCCCGTATCCCCCGCCATCGCGCCTAACCCCCGCTGCCGCTCCGCCGCATCCCGCCTACCGGCATCGACAGCACGAGCCCGGCCGAGGCAAGCGCGACGCCGGCCCATTGCAGCGGATTGGGCAGGATTCCCGCAACCGGCATCGCCATCAGCACCGCCGCCGGCGGCACCAGCGCATTGAACACAGAGCCGCGCCCGGCACCGAGGATCGCCAGCGCTGCCGCAAAGGCCACCGGCGCGCCGCTGCCGCCGATCAGGCCCTGCGCCACCGCCTGATGCGCCCAGGCCGCCGCGGGAAGCTCCGGGACGCCCCAGACCACGAACCATGCGGGCAGGAACACCGCCGCCGAATAGAGCGCCAGCCCCGCTGCCGCCTGCACCGGCGGCAGGCGCCAGCGCGCGAGCAGCCATGAGAACAGACCCCAGAGCGATCCGGTGGTCACGAAGCACAGATCGCCCAGAACCGCCGGCAGCCCGCTCGCCTTGGCGGTATCGGCCCGGTCGGCGCCGATCGCCACCAACCCTGCCATGAGGAGTGCGAGGCCGGCGAGCCGCAGGGGCGGCATCCGCTGCCCGTCGACAAACCGGACGAGCGCCAGCGCGACCAGGACCGACATCCCCGGCCCGATCACCACCGCATGCGACAGCGGGGCGAGTTGAAACCCGGTGTTAAACAGAAGCGCGAAGGGCGGCCCGACGATCAGCGCGAAGAGCATCAGCCGCCGCTGTGGCAGCCGCCATCCCCCCGCCAGCACGAACCACGGCAACAGGACCAGCGCCCCGACTCCGAAGCGCAGCGCCGCAAGATCGGCCGGCCGGAACCCTTCGGCGCGCGCCAGTTCGGTGCCGACATTGTAGTAGGCCCAGCCCGTCACTGCGATCAGCCCGAGGCCGATCCCCGCCAGCGTCCGCCCGCGGCCCGCGACCTCAGTCATTGCCGCCCGCCATGTGCCGCGCCGCGATCCAGCCGAAGGTAAGCGCCGGGCCGAGCGTGATGCCCCCGCCCGGGTAGTTGCCGCCCATGATGCTCGCCGCGTCGTTGCCTGCAGCGTAGAGCCCGGGGATCGCCCGGCCCGCCTCGTCCAGCACCTGCGCGTTCCCGTTGCTGCGCAGGCCCGCGAAGGTGCCGAGATCGCCGACGTAAAGCCGCACCGCGTAGAACGGCGCGGTGGCGAGCGGCGCCACGCAGGGGTTCGGCCGGTGGTCGGGGTCGCCGAGGCTGCGGTTGTAGCTTGTCGATCCCTTGCCGAACTCGGGATCCTCGCCGCGGGCGGCATTGCGGTTGAACGCGGCCACGGTCGCCTCGAGCGCCGCCGGGTCCGCGCCGATCCGGCGGGCGAGATCGGCGACCGTCCGCCCACGGATCAGGTAGCCGTCGCGGATGAGATGGCCATAGGGCACCGGTGCGGGCTTGGCAAAGCCGAGGCCGTATTTGCGGAAGGCCCGGTGGTCGGCGACGAACCAGGCGGCGATCTCGGAATCCGGCCCACCTTCCTCGCGGCAGCGCGCGATCATCGCCTGGCAGAAGTCGTGATAACTCTGCGCCTCGTTGACGAAGCGCCGGCCCGAGCGTGTGACGGCGATGATCCCGGGTTTCGAGCGGTCCACGAAATGTGGGAAAGTGCCAAGCGTCCCGTCGCGCCGCCGCGGCCGCGAGATGGGGACGAGGGCGGCGGCATTGGGCAACGTCGTGTCCATCGCCGCCCCAGCGCCTTCGCCGAGCCGCAGGCCGTCGCCGGTGTTGCCGGGCGGGGCGGGGCTGACGTGCTCGTGCCCCGAGGGCGCGTGCGGCAACAGGTCCCGCCGCCGCACCGCATCTTGCGGGAATCCTCCCGCCGCCAGCACAACGCCGCGCCGCGCGATCACCCGTACCTCCCCGTCGCGGGCATGAACGATGGCCCCCGTCACCCGGCCCGAGTCGTCGCGGATCAGCCGGCGCACGGGTGCGTCGGTCCAGAGTTCCACCCCCTTGTCGAAGGCCGACTTCGCCAGCCGGCCCACGAGCGCGTTACCGTTCGTCAACCGCATCGGCCGGCCGTGAAGCGCCATGTCGAGCAGGAACCTGAGAAAGAGCCTGCCCACGTAGAAGGCCGAGACGGGCGAGCGGGTGACGTTGAAGAAATGCAGAAGTTCCTTGCCTGAACCGATCATCATGCCGAGCACGGTGATCTCGGACAGCGGCGGGCGCAGTCGGCGGATCTCGGGGCCAAGCGCACGGCCGTCAAAGGGCCTCGCGACGATCGAGCGCCCGCCGTCCACCCCCCCCGGCGCGTCGGGGTGATAGTCTGCGAAGGTCGGGCCGAGGTCGAATTCCAGCGCCGTTTCGCTCTCGAAGAACGCCACCGCATGCGGACCCGCGTCCAGAAAGGCGTCGACCCGCTCGGCGTCGAAATGCGGACCCGTTTCGTGCATGAGGTAGGTGCGCGCGGCATCGCGGCTGTCCTCGACCCCCGCCCGCACCGCGGGGCCGCTCATCGGGATCCACATCCAGCCGCCGGACCGTGCCGTGGTGCCGCCGAACACCGGCTCCTTCTCGGCGACGATGACATTGAGCCGTCGATGCGCCGCCGCCACCGCCGTCGCGAGGCCCCCCGCACCCGAACCGACAACCAGTACATCCGTCTCGATCTCGCGCATCCCCGCCCTCGTCATGCCGTGAGGTATCCGCCATCGACAGGCAGAAGCACGCCGGTGACGTAGCTCGACATCGTCGAGGCGAGGAACAATACCGGCCCGACCAGTTCCTCTGGCCGCCCCGTCCGCCGCATCGGCGTATGCGCCATGAAACGGCCTAGCGCGTCGGGGTCGGCGCGCGTCTCTTCGGTCATCGGCGTGTCCATCACGCCGGGCGCGATGGCATTGACCCGGATCCCGTCCGCGGCAAGTTCGTGCGCAAGCGCGCGCGTCAGTTGCAGCACCGCCCCCTTGGACGCGGCATAGGCCGAAAGGCCCGGCCCCGTCGCGGCCGACATGATCGAGGCGAGGTTGACGACACGCCCGCGCGTTGCCCGCAGTTGCGCCAGGAACGCCCGCGTGACCACCGCCGTGCCGGTCGCGTTGACCGCCAACACCGCCGTCCAGTCCTCGAGGAAACCCGGCGCGTCGACAGTCGCGCGCCGGATGATCCCGGCGTTGTTGACCAGGATGTCCACCGGCCCCAGACGCGCCCCGACATCGGCCGCAAAGGCCGCCGCTGCCGTCGCCTCGGTCACGTCGAGACGCGCCGCCATCGCTGTCCCGCCGGCCGCCCTGATGGCGGCCGCAACATTCTCTGCGCCGTCCGCGTTCACGTCGCCGACCGCCACGCGCGCCCCCGCCGCTGCCAGCCCCATCGCGATCGCCCGCCCGTTTCCCTGGGCCGCGCCGGTCACGACCGCTACCCGTCCCGCAATTCCATCCATGCCCGCCCTGCCGTGCAGATTTGATTGTTGCAAACAGATTTGATTATAACTAACATCGTTGACATGCCAAGGTCGAAGTTGCCGCGGCGGACAGGGGAGCGCCCGGCGACCGAGGCCGGGCGAGACAGGGAGGACACGATGAAACAACGCCTCTGGGCGGCCGTCGCGGCTGCCGGGATCCTTGCCGGGGCACAAGCCCCCGCCCAAGCGCAGACCTTCGACCTGCAGAGCGTCTTCGGGCTCAACGTGCCCTCGATCGGGCCGAGCCCCAAGCTCTGGGCCGAGCGCGTGAGCATGATGACCGGCGGGCGGATCACCATCAATGTTCACGGCGCCGGGGATTTCGTGCCGCCGTTCGAAGTGTTCGGCGCGGTATCCTCGGGAGCGCTGCCGATGGGCTTCGACTGGATCGGCTATTGGGCCAACCAGATCCCGGTGGCCAACCTTGTCGGCTCGATGCCGTTCGGGCCGGAGCCGGAAGTGTCGCTCGCCTGGATGTTCAACGGCGGCGGCCTCGAGATCATCCAGAAGGCCTATGACCCGCACGGCGTCGTCGTGCTGCCATGCCACCTCGTCGTGCCCGAGGCGGGCGGCTGGTTCAACAAGGAGATCAACACCCCGGCCGACCTGCGCGGGCTGAACATGCGGATCGCCGGCCTCGGCGGCAAGACGATGGCCCGCCTAGGCGCCAACACGCAGATGGTTCCGGCGGGCGAGATTTTCGTGAGCCTCGAGACGGGGCGGATCGACGCCGCCGAATTCTCCGCGCCGCAGCTCGACCTCGGCCTTGGCCTCCAGCGGATCGCCAAATACTACTACTTCCCCGGCTGGCATCAGCCGTCGAGCTGGGACAGCATCATCATCAACAGGGGCGTGTGGGACAGCCTCGGCGAGGCCAACCAGAAGATCATGCGAGAGGCCTGCCTCGCGCATATCACTTGGAACCTGAAGGACCAGGTGAACGCCCAGGCCGCCGCCATCGCCGCGATCCGCGAGGCGGGGGTGGAGATCCGGCGCTTCCCCGAAGAGGTGCTGGCCGCGCTGCGCGAGGCCGCGGGCGAGGTTCTGGCCGAAGAGGCCCAGAACGACCCGATCTTCGCCGAGGCACTGGCATCGCTTACCGCCTACATGGAGAGTGTGGGCGAATGGTCGCGGCTCCAGGCGCTCCCGCGCGAGTGACGGCGCGGGCGGTGGCCTGACCGGCCGCTGTCACCAGCCGGAAGGCGGTCCCGCCCGCGCGGGGCCGCCGGATCGCCTCACAGCCTTGCGCAGGCCCGCCGGGGCTAGCGCCCAAGCCCGGACCGACGGCATGATCGACAAGATTCTCGATGTCCTCTGCTGGCCTGCCCGGTGGGCAAGCTGGCTCATCCTGCCCTTGATCTTGTCGGTGCTTGCTGCCGTGACGGCGGCCAAGCTCGGGCAGAACACGCTTCTCGCCTGGGACGGGCGGGTGTTCCTGTTCGGCCGCGCGATCACGGTCAACACGCTTATCGACTTTCAGTGGCATGTGTTCGCGCTTCTGGTGCTGTTCGGCGGCGTGCTGGCGTATCGCACCGACCGCCACGTGGCCGTCGAGACAGTCGCGCAAAGCCTGCCGCCGCGCCTGCGTACGGCGCTTTTGGCCGCGGGCGACCTGCTGTTCCTCGTCCCCTTTTGCGCGATCATCGCGTATTACGGCTGGTCCTACACGGGCGTCGCGTGGAGCACGGGCGAGGCCTCGGCGCAAGGGGGCATGACCGATCGCTGGTTCATCAAGGGGATGCTGCCGTTGGCGTTCGCGCTGCTGACGCTTGCGGGCACGCTGCGGGGCCTTGCGCGCCTCGTTGTCGTGATCCGGGCGCGCGCATGACCGACGTCCCCTGGCCCGCGCTCATGCTGCTCGGCCTGATGGCCGGGATCTTTTCGGGCTATCCCGTCGCCTTCGTGCTGGCTGGCATCGGCATCCTCTTCGCGTTCCTCTCGGACATCCCGATCCTGTTCCTGTCGCTCGGGGTGGGGCGGATCTTCTCGGGGATCCTTGCCAACTGGCTGCTCGTGGCGATTCCGCTCTTCGTGTTCATGGGGCTGATGCTCGAACGCTCGGGGATCGCCGAGCGACTGCTGCAGACGCTTGCAGCGGTGTTCGGCGGCCTGCCGGGCGGCTATGCCTTCGCGGTGGCCCTGATCGGCGTCATCATGGCGGCCTCGACCGGGATCATCGGCGCCTCGGTCGTGCTCATGGGCATGATGGCGCTGCCGGCGATGCGCGAGAGCGGCTATGACATGCGCCTGTCGGCGGGCCTGATCGCGGCGTCTGGCACCCTCGGGATCCTCATCCCTCCGTCGGTGATGCTGATCATCCTCGGCGACCAGTTGCAGATATCGGTGGGCGACCTCTTCATGGGGGCGATCGTGCCGGGCCTAGTGCTGGGTGGGCTTTACTTCGCCTACCTCACGCTCGTCGCGGTCTTTCAACCACACCGGATGCCGCCCGCCCGGCGGTCTGCGTCCCTCCCGCTTCTCCAGACCCTCTGGGCGCTGGTGCGCGACCTCGCGGTGCCGCTTCTCCTCATACTGTCGGTGCTTGGCACCATCATCGCCGGCATCGCCACGCCAACCGAATCCGCGGCCATCGGCGCGGCAGGGGCGCTTCTTCTGGCGCTGGTGTCGCAGCGGCTGTCCCTCGGCGCCCTGCGCACCGCGCTCGCCGACACCACGACCACGACCGCGATGATCGTGTTCGTGATGATCGGCGCCTCGATCTTCGCCGTCGTGTTCCGGCGGCTCGGCGGCGACGCGATGCTGGCCGACCTGTTTCTGGGCACCGGATTCGGGCCGATGCTCGTGCTCTTGAAGATCATGGCGCTGATCTTCGTGCTGGGGTTCTTCCTCGAATGGGTCGAGATTACGCTGGTGGTGGTGCCCATCGTAGCGCCGATTTTGATCGCGCTCGACTTCGGGATGCCGCGCGAGCATGTGCTGATCTGGTTCGCCATCGCGCTTGCGGTGAATCTGCAGACCTCGTTCCTCACGCCGCCCTTCGGCTATGCGTTGTTCTACCTGCGCGGCATCGCCCCCGACGTGCCCATCGCCACGATCTATCGCGGGGTCATTCCCTTTGTCGCGATCCAGCTCCTGGCGCTGGCTCTGATCCTCGCCTTCCCCGGTCTCGCGCTCGATCTGCCGTTGTCGCGCCGCTGAGCGCCCGCTACGGTGCGCGCCCGCCCCTCCGGTCTCGCGTGCCGTCGCCGGCGCGGGCGGCCGTCTGTGCGGCGATGCCGGCCGTCCGAGCCGGCGACGGCGGTCTGTCCGCGTCAGGCCCGTTCGCGTCCGGTTGCGGGCGATGCTGTGCCACGGAACGGGCGCCTTGCTGCGCTACGGGCAGGACGGGGCCGACCCGCTGGCCCGCCACCCGCTGGCCTGGGACAACCACATGGTCGCGGTCTGACCCAGGGCGGTCAGGCGGACACGGTGTCGCGCCAAAGGACCTGCGGCAGCACGAATGTTGCACCCGGCGGCGGCATCCGGTTCGCCTCCAAGGCGCAGCCGTAAGCCTGCGCCAGTGCCGGCCCGCCGATCACCTCCGCCGCAGGCCCCGCATGCAGGATGCGCCCGTCCTGCATCAGCCAGACCCTATCGGCCACCATCGCGGCAAGGTTCAGGTCGTGCAGCACCAGCACCACGCCGCCGCCGCCATCGGCAAAGCGCCGCAGGATGCGCATCACCGCGATCTGATGCGCGATATCCAGGCTCGCCACCGGTTCGTCCAGCACCAGCCAGCGCGGCGATCCGGCCTCGACCGGGGTCCAGACCTGCACCCGCACCCGCGCGAGTTGCACCCGCGCCTGTTGCCCGCCTGACAGTTCCTGATAGAGTCTGCCTCCAAAGCCGGGCAGGTCCACCTCGTCCAGCGCGCGGGCGATCAGATCGGTGCGCGCGGCATGCTGGCCGTTGGTCAGGCCCAGGCGCACCACCTCGGCCACGGTGAAGGGAAAGGCCAGCGTGGCGGCCTGCGGCAGCACCGCGCGCTGGGCGGCCAGTTCCCAGGGGCGCAAGGCCGCGCAATCCTGCCCGTTCAGCCCGATATGCCCGCGATAGGGCAGATCGCCCGACACCGCGCGCAAAAGCGTGGTCTTGCCCGATCCGTTCGGCCCGATGATGGCCGTGACCTGGCCCGGTGCGGCCTCGGCGGTGATGCCCGCCAGAACGGGCGTGCCCGACAGCGAGACCGAAAGGTTGCGGATCGTCAGCATGTCACAGATCCACCAGCCCGCGGCGGCGCAGCAGAATCCACAGGAAGACCGGGGCACGCAGCACAGCCGTCACGATGCCGATGGGCAATTCGGCAGGCGCGATGATGCTGCGCGCGATCAGATCGGCCAGCGACAGCAGGCTCGCGCCCAGCAGCCCGGCATTGACCAGCAGATACCGGTGATCCGGCCCCGTAGCCAGCCGCAGCAGATGCGGCACCACGATGCCGATGAACCCGATCCCGCCCGCCACCGCCACCGCCGCCCCGGTGGCCAGCGCCACGGTCAGGATGGCGATGGATTTCACCCGCTGCACCGACAGGCCGATGTGATGCGCCGTGGCCTCGCCTGGGGCCATGGTCGGAGGCGCGGCTAGCCTGCTCTGCGCGATGTTCACGGAGGCCGGGCAACCGCTGGTCCACACGCCGGGTCTCGCGGTGAACCGCGCACGCCAGGTTATCCGGGGTGGCGAGCGCAAGTCCGATCCGAAGGACGCGGCTGTCATCGCCGAACTTGCGCGCACCCGACGCGATCTTCGCGCGGTGGCCCCGCCCGACCCGCTTGACGCCGAGATCCGTCTCCTGGTCGGCCGTCGCCGCGAGCTCGTCACCGAGCAGACCCGACGCGTCGGGCGCCTGCGCGACCTGCTCTGCGGCCCCTTCCCGGCGCTGGAGCGGCGTATTGACCCCACGACCCGCACCGGCCTCGTGTTTCTCAGCCACTATGCCGCGCCCGAAGACATCCGCGCCGCCGGAGCGAAGCGCATCGTCCGCAGGCTGACCAAGGCGGCGGCCGGCCTGCGCGGCCGCGATGCACTGGCCGAGGAGGCTGTCCGAGACGCGAAGGCGCAGAGCGTCACCATTCCCGGCGCGCGCCTGCGAGCAGAGATCATCGCCGACATTGCCCGCGAGGCGCGCGCCGCCCGCGACCGGCTCAAGGCCACCGACCAGGCGATCCGGGAGCGGCTGACCGCCCACCCTGACGCGGCCCTCATCCTCGGGGTGCCGGGGATGGGGGCCACGCTCACCGCCGAGTTCATCGCACTGGTCGGGCGCATCGACCGCCTCGACAGCACAGATGGCCCGCCTTATCCGACGCCGATCTGCGCGCCGGCATGGATGCGCGCGACGTGGCGCGGGGCCGACCGTGAAGGGGCTTCGCGGTCGACTGGCCCGGCTCGAAGGCCGACGCGGCGCGGAAGCGATACACCCTGAAGCTATCGCCTTCCTCGACCGGCTCGCGGCGCTGAAATCGGCGGCGCAGGACACCGGCGACTTTGCGGACGATGCGCGCACGTCACCTGCCGAGCGGTTCACATGCGCGGTTCTTCGCGGCGACGAAGCAACGGCTGCAGCAATCCTGGCCGAAGCAACAGGGGGCGAGAGATGAAGCGCCTTCCCGCGTATTCCGGGGCAGTCCGCGTCAAGGTGGGGGATATCTTGGAGGCATAGGAAAACAATTCTTCATATTAATCATAGCTTTAACGCCGAAAAGTGGCGGAGGCAACGGGACTGCCGTCGAACCTCCTCTGCAAAAAATCCCAACTTTTCAACGCAATATTTCCCTGCTGGTCAACTGCCGCAGCAGCAACTCGCCGTCAGAGCCCCAGCAACTGCTGTCTCATCCAGATCGTCTGCGGATCGGCTTCGTTGCGGCGGTGCCAGAAGGCCGAGACGGGGAAGCGGCGCACCTCGAGCGGGGGGGTGGCGGTGACAAGGCCGAAGCCGGGGGCGAAGGCCTGCGCCACGCGGGCGGGCAGCGTCACCATCGCGCGCGAGGCGGCGACGGCGGCCAGCGCGGGCAGGAAGGCCGGAAGGCCCAGCACCACACGGCGCGCGCGGCCCATGGCGGCCAACTGGTCGTCCACCACGCCGCGCAGATCGCCGCCGGGCGAGATCAGGACGTGGTCAGCGGCGCAATAGGTGTCGAGGTCGAGCACCGGCGCGTCCGGCAGCATCTCGGGACGGGCGGCGACCAGAAAGCCTTCGTCGTAAAGGCGTTCGCTGCAGATCGCCTCGGGCGTCTCCCAGACATAACCCAGGGCCAGATCGGCACGGCCTTCGGCCAGTGCCTCCATCGCGGCTGCCCGCCCGACCGGCAGCACCGTCAGCGTCAGCCCCGGGGCGCTGGCGCGAAGGCGGGCGGCCAGCGGCGGGATCAGCACCGCCTGTTCGGCATCCAGTGCCGCGATCCGCACCAGCCCCCTCGCTGTGCCCGGGTCGAAGGCACGCGCTGCCCCCAGCGCGCCGCGCAGGGCTTCGACCGCCGCCGCCACCGGCGCCTCCAGTGCAAGTGCGGTCGCGGTGGGTTCCATCCCGTGCGGGCGGCGCAGGAACAGCTCATCCCCGAAGATGTCGCGCAGGCGCTTCAGCGACTGGCTGATGGCGGATTGCGTGAGGCCCAGGTCAGCCGCCACGTCCAGCGCCTTGCGGTGGCGCAGAAGGCCAAGGAACACCAGCAACAGCGTCAGGTCCAGCCGCCTGAGTTCGGATATGCTTAAGTCAGACATGATGCTTATTCGTTACCATTTCTTTCTTTTTTCGCATATCTCTGTTTCATCGAATGAAGCAAGGGAAAATACATATGCGGATCGCGATCATCGGCACCGGCAATGTCGGCGGCGCCATCGCCCGGGGGCTGACGGGCAAGGGCCATGCCGTGACCCTGGGCGCGCGCAACCCGGACGAGGCCGAGGTGAAGGCGCTTGCGGCCCAGATCGGCGCGACTGTGGCCCTGCCGACGGCGGCCGCGGCGGGCGCCGATCTGTTGATCCTCGCGCTGCCCTGGGGCGTGGCCGAAGGCGCGGTCAAGGCGCTGGGCGACCTTTCGGGCAAGGTGGTGATCGACTGCATGAACCCGCTGGGGCGCACCGCCACCGGCATGGGGCTGACCGTCGGGCACACCACCAGCGGCGGCGAGACGGTGGCGGGCTGGCTGTCGGGCGCGCAGGTGGTCAAGACGCTCAACCAGGTCGGCGCCGAGATCATGGCGCAGAACGCCCACCTGCCGCATCGGCCGGTGATGTTCATGGCGGGCGACAGCGACGCGGCCAAGGCGCAGGTCGCGGCCCTGCTGACCGACCTCGGGTTCGAGCCGCTGGACGCGGGCGACATCACCAAATCCCGCCTGCTGGAGCCCTTCGGCATGGTCTGGATCAATCAGGCCCTGTTCCGCGGCAAGGGCCGCAGTTGGGCCTTCGCGGCGGTGGCGGGCTGAGCGATGACCCTTGCCAATACCCACATCCTGATCGTCGGTGGCACCAGGGGCATCGGGCGGGCGACCGCCACGGCCGCGCTGGCCGCAGGGGCGCGCGTCACCGTCACCGGGCGCAGCGCCGCCAGCGTTGATGCGCGGCCCGAGGGGGCGGCGGGCGTCGTGCTCGACTTCACCGATCCGGCGTCGGTCGCGGCTCTCGCCCAAGGCATCGGCGCGGTTGACCATCTGGTGCTTTCGGCCTCGGATGCCGTGGCCTGGGGCCCCTTTGCCGAGGTGACCGAGGAGGCCCTGCGCGCCGCTTTCGACGCCAAGTTCTGGGGCTACTGGCGGGTGATGCGCGCGCTGGCGCCGCAGCTGCCCGCCACCGGATCGGTGACGCTGGTCACCGGGGCTGCGGCGCGGGCGGCCTGCCATTGCGGCGCCGTGCGGCTGACGCTTCCTGAGCAGGCGTCGGGCGTGATGGCCTGCCACTGCGGCGACTGCCAGAAGATGCACGGCAATTTCAACGCCTTCGTCGCCGCCCCCCGCGATGCCATCGGGGTCGAAGGCGCGGCGGCGCTGGTCTGGTACGGGTCCTCGCCTGCCAGCCGCCGCGCCTTTTGCGGCACCTGCGGCGCGCGGGTGGTCAAGGAGCAACCGGGCCGCTGGCTGGTCTCGGCCGGGCTGATCGACGGGCCTTCGGGGCGGCATCTGATGCGCAACCTCTGGGCGCAGTCGAAGCCCGACTGGTATGCCCTGCCGGAGGTGCACCATGAGTGATCCGGTCACGATCGTCGTGCGCCGCAAGGTGAAACCGGGGCGCGAGAAGGATTACGAGGTCTGGCTGGAACGCCTGACACGCGGGGCGGCGGAGAATTTTGAGGGGTATCTGGGTGCCGAGTTCCACCGCCCCGCTTCCCCCGGCGGCGAATACCGCAGCGTGTTCCGTTTCGACAGTCTGGAGCATCTTGACGTATTCGAGCGGTCAGGCTTCCGGCAAGCGATGCTGGCCGAGGCCGCCGACCTCTTTGCCGCCGATGCCGTATGGCAGCGGATGACGGGCCTCGAATTCTGGTTCGACCCGCCGCCGGGCACCAAGGTGCCGCAGCCCTCGCCCCACCGCATGGCGCTGGTGCTGATCGCGGTGGTGTTCGTGCTGGTGCTGATCCTCAACCTCACTCTCGGCCCGCTGATGACCGGCTGGCCGCTGGCCCTTCGCGTGCTGGTCACCGTGACCATCCAGGTGTCGCTGATGACCTACGCCATCATGCCGCGCCTCACGCCGCTGATCGCGCGCTTCATCTACCCCTCCTCCAAAACCCTCTGAAAGGATGTCCAAATGTCTGCCTCCATCGACGTGCATACCAAGAAGAAAGTCCTGATGATCGCCGCCAACCCCGGCACCTCGCCGACCACGGGCTGGCCGGTCGGCTTCTGGTGGGCCGAACTGACCCACCCCTACTGGACCTTCACCGAGGCCGGCTACGAGGTCGAGATCATCAGCGCCAAGGGTGGCGATCTCGTCGCCGATGGCTTCTCCGACCTCGAGGATGCGTCGGGCTATTCGGCGCATGACCTGATCTCGCTCGGCTTCAAGAAATCCGAAAAACACGCGGCGCTGCTCAAGGGCACCAAATCCATCGCGGAGGTGGACCCCACCGCCTATGACGCGATCTTCCTTGCCGGCGGCCAGTCGCCCATGGTGACGATGATCGACGATGCGGCGCTGCACGCCTTTGTCGCCAAGGCTTACGAGGCGGGCAAGATCGTGTCGATCGTCTGCCACGGCACCTGCATCCTGTTGAAAACCCGGCTCTCGAACGGCGATCTCTTGGTCAAGGGCAAGACCTGGACGGGCTTCGCCAACTCCGAAGAAGCCTTTGCCGACGCCTGGGTGGGCCAGAAGATCCAGCCGTTCTGGATCGAGGAAGAGGCGAAGAAGATCGAAGGCACCAATTTCGTGGTCAATTCGATGTTCAAGCCCTTTGCCGTGCGCGACGGCAACCTGATCACCGGCCAGCAGCAGTTTTCGGGCGGCGCGGCGGCGGAGCTTGTGGTGCAGACTCTGGGCCGCTGACGGCCCCGGGGGCGGGTGTCGGCCCGCCCCCATCCGAAAGGCCCGCCCATGATCTCCCGCCGTATCCTCCTCTCCACCGCGCTGGCGCTTGCGCTGGTGCCTCAGGCAAAGGCCGACCCGATGCTGCCCTATTCCCGCCTTGTCGTCTTTGGCGACGGCCTGTCCGATCAGGGCCGCTGGGGCCCGCTGACCGGCTACCGCTATCCGCCCAGCCCGCCCTTTGCCGCAGGGCGCTGGACCGGCGGGCCGACCTGGGTGGAACACCTTTTCACCCTGTCGAGCGTGCCGCTGGCGGCGGCGGACAACCACGCCATGGGGGGCGCCATCACCGGCTGGTGGAACATCAACGAACCGCTGCGCGCCGCCCTCGGCCTCGGCCCCGATGTGCCGCTGCCCGGCCTGCGCGGGCAGGTCGAGGCGGCGCTGGCCGCGGGTCCGGCTGACCCTGGAGCGCTCCATATCCTCTGGGCTGGCGGGCACGACATCGGCAACTGGCTGGAGTATGGCCTGCCCGACATCGCCGCCGAGCCGCCCGCCGCGAACCTGCGCGCCGCCGCGGAACGCCTGATCGGCGCGGGGGCGCGGCATATCCTGGTGGGCACCATGCCCGACATGGGTGCGACCGCGCTTTATGCCGGCACCGACAAGGCCGCCCGCGCCACGGCCGCCACCGAGGAGATGAACGCGGGCATCCGTGCATGGGCGGCCGCGCTTTCACAGGGCGGCGTGCAGGTAATCGTGCTCGACGGCGCTGCCGCCTTCGCCTCGGCCTTCGCCCGCGCGGGCGAACTGGGCATCACCGAGTTCGACGAGGCCTACCTGCCCTATGACATCATCGACTTCGCCAACCCCCTCGCGCCCGTCCGCCCGGTGCCCGAGGGGCGCGACCCCAACGCCCATTTCAGCTTCTGGGCTGTCTCTGCCGGCCCGCAGGTGCACCGCGCCATCGCCGATCACGCGCTTGGCGTGCTGCAAGCTGCCAACTGAAGGACAACACCCATGTGGAAATCCCTCCCCCCCCCTGATGCTGCTGGCCGCCCCTGCGCTGGCGGATGCGCCGCGCGTGCGCAGCGTCGATCTGGCGGCGCTCGACACCCATGCCCTGCACGACGGGCAGGGCCAGGTGGCCTTTCTGGCGCTTGACGGCAACGGCTGGCCGCTGGTGGCGCGGATCGTGTTCCAGGACGGCGACGAGCAGGAGCCCTACACCGTCGATGACGGCCGCATCCGCATTGCCTTTGTCGAGGCGGGCGAGATCGCCTTTGGCGAAGGCACCACCATCGACCGCGCGGCCGAGCGCCCCTATGGCGCGGGCGAGATCCTGGTGATCCCGGCGGGCGCGCCGTTCTGGGTGGCCGCGCGCGAAGGCGGCGCGCCGGGGGCGACCGTGGTCATCGCCATCGTGCCGGGCGATGCCACGCTGAACGTGCCGCTGAAGTGACCTCCATGGCCGCTGTCCTGCATCTGATGGCGCATCCCGGCCTTGGCGCCTCGCGCGTCAATGCCGCGATGTGGGCGGCGGCGCGAGGAGTGGCGGGGATCACCCGCGCCGATCTTTATGCGCAATCCCCTCGCTATGACATCGACATCGCGGCCGAACAGGCGCGGCTGGTGGCGCATGACGTCATCGTGCTGCAATTCCCGCTGTTCTGGTATTCCTGCCCCGCACTTCTGAAGGAATGGATCGACCTGACCTTCGAGCATGGCTTTGCCTATGGCGCGGGCGGCGACCGGCTGCACGGCAAGGTGCTGCATCTGGCCGTCACGACCGGCGGGTCGTCCGGGGCCTATACGCCCGGCGGGCACAACCATCACGACATCCGCACCTTTCTGACCCCGTTCGAGCAGACCGCGCGGCTGTCGGGGATGCGCTTTGCCGCGCCTTACCTGCTGCACGGCGCGCTGCGCGCCGACCCTGCCGCCCATGCCGCGGGCTTTGCCCGGTTGCAGGCCGCCTGGGCTGCGGGGCGGATGGGGGACGCGGCCTTTGCCCGCCCGATCCTGACCCACGACACCCTGCCGATCACCGAAGGCTGACCCCATGTCCGATATCCTGCTGCTGGCCTTCCTGTTCCTGATCGCGGGTGTCATCGCCGTGCCGCTGGCGACGCGCGCAGGCCTCGGCTCGGTGCTGGGCTATCTGATCGCGGGCATCGCGCTGGCGCCGGTGCTGGGGCTTCTGCGCGTCGATGTGGTCTCGATCCAGCATTTCGCCGAATTCGGCGTGGTGATGATGCTGTTTCTGGTCGGGCTGGAGTTGCAGCCCAGGATGCTCTGGCAAATGCGCGCGCGGCTTCTGGGCCTCGGCGGGGCGCAGGTGGGGCTGACGGCGGTGCTGATCGCGGCGGGCGGGGTGGCGCTGGGGCTCGACTGGCGCATGGCGCTGGCGGTGGGGCTGATCCTGGCCATGTCCTCGACCGCCATCGTGCTGCAAACGCTGGCGGAAAAGGGCCTGCACAAAGGCGACGGCGGGCAGGCGAGCTTTGCCGTGCTGCTGTTTCAGGACATCGCGGTGATCCCGATCCTCGCGCTGATGCCGCTCTTGGCGGTGGCAGGCGCAGGGCATCATGGCGCGGAGGGCCACGGCGCGGGCCTGTCGCTGGTGGCGGGGCTGCCGGGCTGGGCGGCGGCGCTGGTCACGCTGGCGGCCATCGGTGCGGTCGTGGCGGGCGGGGCCTTCCTGACCCGGCCGGTGTTCCGCTTCATCGCCGCGGCCCGGCTGCGCGAGGTGTTCGTGGCTACGGCCCTTCTGTTCGTCATCGGCATCGCGCTTCTGATGACGCTTGTGGGCCTGTCGCCCGCGCTCGGCACCTTCCTGGCCGGCGTGGTGCTGGCCAACAGCGAATACCGGCACGAGCTGGAAAGCAACATCGACCCGTTTCGCGGGCTGCTTCTGGGCCTGTTCTTCATCACCGTCGGGGCCAGCATCGACTTTGGCCTTCTGGCGTCGGAATTCGCGCAGGTGCTGGCGCTGACGCTGGCGGTGATCGCGGCCAAGGCGGCGGTGCTTTTGGCGCTCGCCCGGGTGTTCCGGCTGGGCGGCGCGCAGGGCTGGCTGATGGCGCTGGGGATGAGCCGCATCTACCTTCAGGACGTGACGCTGCGCGACGGGATGCACGCGATCCGCCACAGCTATGGCACGGATCAGGTCCGTGCCATCGCCGCGGCACTGGATGCCGCCGGGGTCGATGCCATCGAGGTGGCGCATGGCGACGGGCTGGCGGGCAGTTCGGCCACCTACGGCTTTGGCCGCCACGACGATGCCGACTGGATCGCGGCAGCGGCCGAGGTGGTGCGTCACGCCCGGCTGACGACGCTGCTGCTGCCCGGAATCGGCACGCTGCACGACCTGAAGGCGGCGCGCGACCTGGGCGTGACCTCGGTGCGCATTGCCACCCACTGCACCGAGGCCGACGTGGCCGCCCAACACATCGCCTGGGCGCGCGCGAACGGCATGGACGTGGCCAGGTTCCTGATGATGGCGCATATGGCCGAACCCGAGGTGCTCGCCCGGCAGGCGCTGCTGATGGAAAGTTATGGCGCCCATTGCGTCTATGTCACCGATTCCGCCGGGGCGCTGACGCCCAAGGGCGTGCGTGCCCGGATCGCGGCCTTCCGCGCGGTGCTGGACCCCGAGACGCAGATCGGGATCCATGCGCATCACAACCTTGGCCTCGGGGTCGCCAATGCGCTGGCCGCGGTCGAGGAAGGCGCGCAGCGCGTCGATGCCTCGCTGGCCGGGATGGGGGCGGGCGCGGGCAACACGCCGATCGAGGTCTTTGCCGCGGCCGCCCTGCGCGACGGGCTTGCGCTTGGGGCCGATCTCTATGCGCTGATGGACGCGGCCGAGGATCTGGTGCGCCCCTTGCAGGACCGTCCCGTGCGGGTGGACCGCGAGACGCTGAGCCTGGGCTTCGCCGGGGTCTATTCCAGCTTCCTGCGCCATGCCGATGCGGCGGTAGATCGTCATCCCGGCCTCGACGTGCGCAAGATCCTCGTGGAACTGGGCCTCCGCCGCATGGTCGGCGGGCAGGAGGACATGATCGAGGACGTGGCGCTGGACCTCGCGGCCGCCCGATCCGGCTGAGGGGGCAACCCCGGTCTCACGATGCAAGACAGCCGCGCGGTGCCGCGACCGTCCGGCGCGCCCCGACCCCAAGCTGACGCCCAGCGAAGGAGAACGCCATGTCCAACCCCGATCACCGCCGCAAGCCGGGCAAGAGCCTGGCCATCACCCGGGCCGAGATGCTGACCCGCACCGCCCGCTTTGCCGACCACGCCCCCGATGCCGCGGCCTTTCCCGATCTGAAGTCGGCGGGCCACAAGCGCGAGGTGCGCTACATGATCTCGACCGGCGCCATGGCAGGCCCGGCCCCGATCACCGCGCCGCACAACTTCCACCTCGCCCTGCTGACCATGCCGCCGGGGATGAAGCCGGTCGTGCACGCCCATCCCTACAACGAGATCTTCATGCCCATCGACGCGCCCTTCCGCTTTTTCTGGGGCGACGATGCCGGCGAGGACGGATCGGAGTCGGCCGAGATCGGGGCGCTCGACCTGATCTCGGTGCCCGCCGGCGTGCACCGCACCTTCATGAACCTCGCGGACCGCGAGGCGCGGGTGATGGCGATCTTCGACATCGCGGGCGATCCGCACACCGACATGGTGGTGCCGCAGGAGGTGTTCGAGAAGTTCTATGCCGACGGCTGGACGCCGGGCACCGAACCCAAGGGCTGACCACGGCGCAAGGGAGGAGACGCCATCAAAGACCTGACACCCGCCTATCTGACTGCCTGTTTCGACGCCTTCTCGGCCAGCAACTTCGACCGCATGGCCGAATATTACCACCCTGACATCGTGCTGACCTTTCCAGGCCGCGTGATGGGCGGCCAGTATCGCGGGCCCGAGACGCTGAAGGCGATGTTCCGGGGCGTGCAGGAGATGTTTCAGGGAACCCTGACATTCACCTGCACCTGGGCCGGCGTCATCGACAACCGCGGCGTGGTGCAGTGGTTCAGCCGAAGGCTGGCCGCGCCAGGGCGGCCACGACCTGAACCGCGGATGCGTGATCCGGACCTTCGAGGGTGACCGGACCCCAGTTCGGGTCGCGCACTGTGTCGATCACTCTCGACAGAGCCGCAATCTCGACAGTGTCGCGACTGCGAAAACCGGAACCGCGACGCTTCACTTGAGGTTCGGGTTGATCCCGCGACGACGTGCGCGGTGGCGCCGATGCGATCAAGATGCAGCACGTCCGGTCAATCCGGGGCAAAGTTCAGCGTCATCATCGGGTCATCCCTCAGATCAGGGTGGATACCCCTCGCTTCCGGACTCCGGGGTCCAGACTGGACTCCGCGCGGGGTCCAGCGGCCACCTGGGGTGTCCGGCTTCAAGGGTTTGAATTTGCGGTGTTTCAGGCGGGTTCGTGCGGCGTTGGCTTCCGGGTGGCTCCCCAAAAATCCGGCCCTGTCGCTGGCGATGTCCCGCGCTTCGCCCGCCAGCATAGGATTTCGGCCCGGAAGGAACCGGAACGCTGTGCGCTTGGCTCAGGTGGTCAGGTGCTTCCGGACCCAATCCGCCAAGGCTGCCTCGGTCAGGGCGCCAGCCGCGAGCCGCAGGATGGTCTCGTACTTGTCTGGTCCGCTGGCCGCCAGATCGGCTCCATTGAGCCGGAGAAACAGCCGCATCAGCACCAGCGCAGTGCGCTTGTTACCGTCGGCGAACGGATGGTTTCGCGCAACGCCCCAGGCATAAGCTGCGGCGAGCGCGGCAAGGTCGGGCGCCGGATTGCCATTGGCAAATTGCGTTCTGGGCCGATCGAGCGCCGAGGTCAGCAGCCCGGCATCCCGTATGCCGTCGAGGCCGCCATGCTCTGCGATCTGCCGGCGATGGATCGCGCGCGCGACATCCTCGCGGATCCAGACCGGCTCGGTCATTCCGCCAGTTTCTTCAGAACATCACGATCTTCGCGCATCAGCGCCTCGGCCATGTCGATCTGGGCCGCGAAGTCCGGATCGTAGGGCGTGAGCTCCACACCGTTGGGCGTCTCGACCGCATAGATCGTATCGCCCTTCGAGACACGGAGTTTTGCCAGCAGGTCCTTTGGCAGGACCACACCGACCGAGTTGCCGACCGTCGTCACTTTGAGTTGGGTCATCGCCGACCTCCTGAACCGCACGACGTTATGATATTTGTTATAACAGTGTGGTTCAATCCCGGTCGTCCTGCGGACGGCCCCGCCGCGCGCGCCTCTCCCGAGCATATCCACTTTCTAGCCCGGGAGAGGCGTTTTTGCATGCGCGAAAACCCTCTACACGAGACTTTCCTACTGGCTGCGCGCAAGCTTGATGATCTCGATGATCGGCAGTTTCCGGATGAAGGGCTGCTTGTTGAGGGTCAGGGCGATCAGCGACAGGCCATAGCGCCAGTGCTGATGCGCGGCGGCGTGGCAGAGGCCGACATGCCAGCAGATGTTCTTCCACCGCTCGTCATGCGCCTTCATCCAGCCCGCCAAAGATGGTCCGCATCACCTACGACATCGTCGTGGACACCGACGAATCCGATGCGCGGCTCGACCTGCTGCACCGCAACCTTCAGAAATATGGCACGATCTTCAAAACATTGGCGGGTGCGACGGAGCTTTCCGGCACGATCCGGCGGAAAGGCTGACATTGGCCCACGATCACACGCATACCCCACCAACCGACCTTGGCCCGGCGTTCCGCTGGGCGGTGGGGCTGAACACGGCCTATGTGATCGTCGAGGCAACGTTCGGGTTCCTGACAGGCTCGCTCGCGCTTTTGGCGGATGCTGCGCACAATCTGGACGGCGTGGGGCCTGATGCGCGCATCGCTCCGACTGGGGCTGGACGGAGTGCCGGAGGGCATTGATCGGCAAGCGGTGGCCGACTGGATCGGCGACCTGCCATGCGTCAGCAATGTCCACGATCTGCACATCTGGGCCCTGTCGACAACGCGCACGGCTCTGGCGGCGCATGTGGTCTGGCAGGGCGCCGACGCCGACGCTTTCATCGAACAGGTCACGGACAAGTTGGAGCATGACTTCGGCATCGGCCACGTGACGCTGCAGTTGGAAAGGGCGCTCTGCGAATGGGCGGCCGTGTGCCTGGCGACATGACCCCTCAAGCAATTCAATCGGGGAGCGATCCGCTCCGGAATCGCAAAGGAATAGAGGCATGAGCCCGTCATATTCTGACCGAAGGTTGCAGCGATGCGCACGGTAACCCTTCACCCCGAAGTCCATCTTGTTTCGCGTATCGGGTGGTTGCGGGCAGCCGTGCTGGGCGCCAACGACGGAATCGTATCCACGGCGAGCCTGATCGTCGGGGTCGCGGCGGCGTCTGCCGCAACGTCGGAAGTGCTGGTTGCGGGGATCGCCGGGCTGGTCGCGGGCGCCATGTCGATGGCGGCAGGCGCGTATGTCTCGGTCAGTTCCCAATCCGATACCGAGACCGCCGACCTGGAAAGAGAGCGCTCGGAACTGGCTGGTCAGCCCGAAGCGGAACTTGACGAACTGACCCAGATATACGTTGCGCGTGGGGTCGAGCCGGAGCTTGCCCGGCAGGTTTCAGCCCAGATGATGCTACACGACGCGCTCGGCGCGCACCTGCGCGATGAGCTGGGTATTTCCGAAGTGACGACGGCGCGGCCGGTTCAAGCGGCGCTGACATCGGCGCTCACCTTTGCCATTGGCGCCGCAATGCCGCTGACGATGGTCCTGTTCTCGCCCGCCGATCTGTTGGTCTGGACGGTCACCATCGCCTCGCTGCTGTTTCTTGCCTTGCTGGGGGCTGTTGGTGCGTCTGCCGGAGGCGCGCCGGTCTGGCGCGCAACCCTGCGCGTAACGTTCTGGGGTGCACTCGCGATGGCGCTGACCGCAGGTATCGGTGTACCGGACCCGGTTCCTTGGACACTCGGTTGGGTTACGCGGCCATGGGCATGGTCGCAAGCTCGTGCTGGCGGCGGCGGGCGTCTGGGCTGAGGTAGCCGTTCTTCTCGATCAGCCAC